>CAXYYO010000029.1:0-40147 GCA_964293305.1 uncultured bacterium
TACCTAAGCAATACAGCGATTTAACAATACCTTGCAATCTAAATACCTAAACCTAAATTTTATATCAATTATTTTTCATTCAAAACCAACAACCCAAATCTTTTAATGAGATTTTTATAAAAGTACCAAACCACCTACATTGCGGCAAAAGAATTTGCACATGTTTAAAAGAATTACAATTTTATTATTCAGTTTCATTTCAATACAAATATCTGCACAAACTAACAAAGACATTAATGATGATTTCAAACCACTTAAATGGAGGTGTATTGGACCTTTTAGAGGTGGGCGTAGTGTTTGTGCCACGGGTGTTGTAAATGACCCTACAACCTATTATATGGGAACTACGGGTGGTGGAGTTTGGAAAACTACCGATATGGGTATTAACTGGTCTAATGTGTCAGATGGTTTTTTTAAAACAGGTTCAGTAGGCGCAGTGGCAGTGGCTGAAAGTGATGCCAATGTGGTTTATGTGGGCATGGGAGAGCACGCCATAAGAGGGGTAATGACCAGTGGTGGTGATGGAATGTATAAAAGTACAGATGCGGGTAAAACATGGAAGCATATTGGGCTTGAACCTACTCAACATATTGCACGTATTCTTATACATCCAAAAAATCCCGACGTAGTGTATGTAGCTGCACAAGGACCGCTCTATAGTTCCTCCAAAGAAAGAGGCATCTATAAGAGTGTTGATGGGGGTAAAACTTGGAATAAAATATTGTATGTGGATGATAGCACCGGTTGTAATGAACTGAGTATGGATATGAACAATCCTGAAATTATTTATGCGTCTATGTGGCACCATGGTCGTAAACCTTGGCAGGTAATAAGTGGTGGCAAAGGGAGTGGTTTATATAAATCAACCGATGCGGGTGCTACTTGGGAAAGACTAGAAGACGGCCTACCAAAAGATATGGGCAAAATGGCCATTGCAGTATGCCGTAGTAATAGTGAAAAAGTATATGCTTTGATAGAAAGCAATTGGGATAAGGATGAAGGTGGTGTGTATGTAAGTAATGATGCGGGTAAGAGTTGGAGTCAGGTAAGTACCGATCATCGTCTTATACAAAGGGCATGGTATTATATAGAATTATTTCCTGATCCACTTAATGAAGAAAAAGTATATATACTGAGTGCTCCTGCAATGCGTTCTATTGACGGAGGCAATAGTTGGGAAGATGTATCTTCAACCCACGGTGATTATCATAATTTATGGATCAACCCAAAAAATTCTTCCAATATGATTATATCTGATGATGGTGGCTCTGCTATTACATTTAATGGTGGAAGGAGTTGGAGTAGTCAGGACAATCAGCCCACAGCACAGATTTACAGAATAAATACAGATAACTTATTTCCCTATAATATTTATGGTGGACAACAGGACAATAGTTCTATTAAGATATCCAGTAGATCGTTAGGAGGTTATGATATTTCTACAACTGATTGGACTTATTCCGCCGGAGGCGAAAGTGCTTTCTTGGCTTTTGATCCTGACGATCCACGATATGTAATGGGCGGTAGCTATGAAGGAACTGTGGAAATTTTAGATTATGCTTCAAAAGCTAGTACAAACGTGATGGCTGCGCCCATTCAATATCTTGGCAGAGATGCTAAAGATGATAAATATCGTTTCAACTGGAATGCGCCAATAATATGGAGCAAACATGAGCCGGGCACTTTCTATCACGGAAGCCAGTTTTTGCTACGTACAAAAGATATGGGCCGCACATGGACAGAGGCTAGTCCAGACCTTACTCGCAATGAAAAAAGTAAACAAGGAAGGCCAGGAGTACCCTTTACGAATGAAGCAGTGGGTGCTGAAAATTATGGCACACTCAGTTATATTGTTGAATCTCCACATGAAAAAGGAGTAATTTGGACTGGCAGTGATGACGGTTACGTGTATCTAACTAAAGACAATGGAGCTAACTGGCAAAATGTAACACCCAATTGGCTAAAGGAATGCCTCATCAATGCTATTGAAATATCCCCTTTTGATAAAGGCACCGCATATATTGCTACCACACGTTATAAATTTAATGACCATACACCGGGTTTATATAAAACCACGGATTATGGCAAAACATGGAAGGCCATAAACAATGGCATTCCAGCCAATGCTTTTACACGTGTGGTAAGAGAAGACGCCAAGAGAAAAGACCTACTTTTTGCAGGCACTGAATTAGGATTATACCTTTCATGGGATGGTGGCGCAAACTGGTCTTCATTTCAACTCAACTTACCTATTACTCCCATTACAGATTTAAAAGTTCACATGGGTAATTTGATTGCAGCTACAAGTGGTAGATCTTTTTGGATTTTGGATGATTTATCCGTTTTAGAACAATACAAAAAAGGTGATAGCAGCCTTTCCGTACTTGATATTACCCCTACTTATATTTCCAATGGAGGAAGTGAACTTAATAGCACAAATGCATCTTTTACAGGCTTGGGAAGCAACTCTGGTATAAACCCCGCCACCGGTATGGTTTTATATTATATACTTCCTGAAATGAAGGATGACGAACAACTTAGCATAGAAATAAAAGATGCCGCAGGAAATGTAATAAGGAATATTTCAAGCAAGCGGGATGAAGATTTTACCTACTACGATGGTGGCCCTCCATCCTCTCCTACACTCAGTAAAAACAAAGGACTGAATAGGTTTGTATGGGATTTACGACATGCCATTATGCCTGGCGTACCAAATGTGTACATAGAAGGAAGTTATAGAGGTCATAAAGCTATACCGGGCACATATACAGTAACATTAAAAAAAGGTGATCTTATAAAAAGTACCACAGCAAAAATTGAAAAAAATCCACTTTATAGTACCTCGGTTGCTGACTACACAGCTTATGACAAAATGATGCACAGCATGGAAATTGAATTTACAGCCATGCATAATATGATCAATAGCCTGTATAAAAAACAGCAACAACTCAATAGCCTGCTTGAAAAACTGGGGGATGATGAAAAATATAAATCAGTAAAATCGATGGGTGATTCCATAGTGAAAAAAATGAAAACCTGGGATGAAGAAATGGTACAACGTAAATCAAAAGCTTACGATGATGTAGAAAATTTTCCCAATAAGTTCTCATCAGATTATCTCTATCTCATCAACCAAACAGAAAGTGATTTACCACGTGTGAATCAGCCAAATATTGATTTAATGCAAAGCATGAATATGCAATGGGCAGAACTGAAAAATAGAGGTGAAAATTTATTAAATACCGAAATACCCGCACTCAATAAATTACTTTGGGATGCAGGTGTAGGTGGCATTTGGGAATAACCATTTAAAATATAGATTGAGCATAATTTTATTGATAAAAGATACTAAAACCACTAAATAGGTTTTGTGTGAGGGTGCAAAAGGAAGTCTAGAAATGATTAAAAAAGAGATACTAATGAATACTTAAATTGTTTGTTCAAAATATATTTTCTTAAATTGATTATAACACAAATACTTTCTTTGCACAAACAAAACTTAATAATTATGAGAAAGATTTTATGGTCATTAATCACTGTAGCTGCACTTTGTGAGTATAGCCAAGCTCAGGAAGGCACCATTTTAGTTTATGGAAATGTTGGCTACAATTCTACAAAACCAGCGGGTGAAGATGCCACCAACAGCCTTAGTTTTAATCCTGGAGTGGGTTATCAGTTTGATGATAATTGGACAGTAGGTGCCAATCTGGGTATTACATCATTATCCCAAGGAAGTGACAAATTTACATCACTAAGTGCCGGTCCATTTGTACGGTATACAGAATCACTTAGCAATACCTTCGCCATTTATATGCAATTGCAAAGTGGCATTATATCAGGTAAGTTTGAAAATGAAGGCCAACCTGATTTAAAAACCAATGGCTTCAATGCAGGTTTATTCCCGGCAGTTTTTATAAATGTAAATAAAAGCTTTGGCTTAAATTTTTCTTTCGGCGGATTGAGCTACGAAACTTTGAAATTTGATGGAGCTTCTGAAAGTGGTTCTATTTTTGATTTCAATTTTGGCCAAACAGTAAATATTGGAATTTCAAAAAACTTTGGTTGCAAAAAGAACAAACAAAGATTTTAATAGCACAAAAAATTAATAAAAAAGCTGCCCTATAAGCAGCTTTTTTTATTTTGAGTGCCCATGTGATGAGCCATTACAAGGTTCACATTTATCCAACTTTATTTAGCTTTTCTTGCCAAAGCCTTTTGTGCAGCTTGTACAATATTAGGTGTATCTAAGCCATATTTCTTGAGTAGTTCCACAGGTTTTCCGCTTTCGCCAAACGTATCATTGGTGCCAATGTATTCTATGGGTATTGGGAAGTGGCGGGAGGCTACTTGTGCAATGCTATCACCCAAACCACCTAAAATATTATGCTCTTCGCAGGTTACAGCACATTTTGTCTTTTGAATGGATTGAATAATTGCTGCTGTATCCAATGGCTTTATGGTATGTATATTTATAAGTTCAACGCTAAGCCCTTGTTCTTCTAAAATTCTTCCAGCTTCTACAGCCTTCCAAACCAAATGACCACAAGCAAAAATGGTGATGTCATTGCCTTCATTTAAAACTTGTGCTTTACCTATGTGAAAATCAGATCCATCTTCGGATGTAAAGTTTGGCCATTTAGGTCTGCCAAAACGCAGATATACCGGGCCCTCATATTCGGCAATGGCAATAGCTGCAGCCTTTGTCTGATTAAAATCGCAAGGCACAATAACGGTCATGCCTGGCAGCATTTTCATCAAACCAATATCTTCTAATATCTGATGTGTGGCACCATCTTCACCCAAAGTAAGACCAGCATGGCTGGCACATATTTTTACATTCTTACCACTATAAGCAATGCTTTGTCTTATCTGATCATATACCCTGCCTGTACTAAAATTTGCAAAAGTGGTTGTATATGGAATTTTACCTCCAATAGTCATTCCCGCAGCTACTCCCATCATATTTGCTTCTGATATGCCACATTGCACATATCTGTCAGGAAAGTCTTTCATAAAAGGACCTAACTTTAATGAACCAGCAAGATCTGCCGTAAGAACAACTACATTTTCATTTCTTTTTCCAGCCTCATGTACCCCTTCTCCAAATCCGCCTCTGGTTTCTTTTTCATTCAATACTAGAATATCTTTTATCATTGATTTGATGATTTTTTTTAGTTTAAAACTGAGTTTTGACGATTTAGTAATTGTTCATCTTCTTTAATGCGAAGCTCCCATTGCCAGGCAGTAAGCATCATATCATCCAAATTGTATTTAATCTGCCAGTTTAATGCTTGTACAGCAGCGTCGTTGTTGGCATAAATAGCAATTACATCTCCTACACGGCGTGGCCCTACAGCATAATTTAGTTTTGTGCCACTTACTTTTTCAAATGCTTGTATTGCTTCTAAAACGGTAACACCATTTCCACTTCCTAAATTGAAAATATCGCAAATGGTTTTATTTTTTCCTTCCAATAAATATTGCAAAGCCAGTGTATGCGCATGTGCTATATCACATACATGTATATAGTCTCTTACGCAACTTCCATCTCTGGTATCATAATCGCTACCATGTACCTGCATTTGAGGCAGTTTGCCAATAGCAGTTTGCGTAATGGCGGGAACAAGATTTTGAGGGCGCCCTACGGGCAATTCACCAATATTTGTGGAAGGATGTGCTCCCACAGGATTAAAATATCTTAATAAGATAGATGGTATATGGTGTGCTTTTGCCACATCTTGAACCACCTGCTCACCCATCTGCTTAGTGGCACCGTATGGTGATTCAGCTTTCTTCTGCGGTGTAAGCTCAGTAACGGGAATACTATCCGGGTTTCCATAAACAGTGCAGGAGGATGAAAATACAAAATTGGGCACTTTAAATTCAGCAGCACAACGCATCAGATTTACTAAAGAAAACATATTGTTTTCATAATAATCCAACGGTTTTTCTACCGACTCCCCTACAGCTTTGTAGGCAGCAAAATGAATGATACCAGCTAGATCATTATTCTCTTCGAAAATGGCACGGGTATCATCAAAATTTTTCAAATCAACTTTGTAAAAATGAATTTTCTTCCCTGTTATTTTTTCAATACCATTTAAGATATAGGCATTTGACCTTGAATTGTCATCTACACAGATTACGTCAAATCCATTTTCAAATAAATCAACGATGGTGTGTGAGCCTATAAAACCACAACCACCTGTTACGAGTATTTTTTTCATAAAAAATGCGTATTAATGCCAGATATGATTTAAAGCGGGCAAAAATAAGGATTCAGACTTAGGATTTATGCACAAAAAACTGACGAATACATGTAAAAATATAAAAAGAAAAAATATTGATATTGATGATAACATAGCGATGTGCTCATCAACACCATAAATATTAAAAATCATTCTACGACACGGATTTTTGCATACTGTAACATGATTTTCTTTTCTCCATTTGTATCAAACAAAATAGTAGCAATAGGATTATGACTACTACCCTCCATATTTTGAATGAGGCCAAAACCAAAACGCTGGTGTTCTATCCGCTGTCCTGCCTTTAATTGCGTAATATTACTAGCAGAAAAATTTTCGGAAGGAGTATGTACGGTTGGCTTTTGTGCAGGGGCTTTTGGAGGTAAATATCCAGGTGTACTTGGTGTAGTTTTTCCGGGTGGTGGGCCATATTTATTTTCTGCACTTTTGGTATTATTCCAACCGCCATGCATGCGATCAAATGCAGATGCACCACCAAATCCTAAACTAGTTTGTCTTTGAGCAGGCCCAGCCGAAAGTGTTGTATCTACTAAGTTTGAGGGCAGTTCTCCCAGAAATCTGCTGGGATCATTACTTACTAAGCTGCCAAACTTGTACCTATTTTGCGCATAGCTAATCCAGAGTTTTTTTCTTGCCCTAGTAATGGCTACATAAAATAGTCTTCGTTCTTCTTCAAGATCATCCCGATTATTAATACTCATGGCGTTGGGAAACAATTGTTCCTCCAAGCCACCTACAAATACACAATCAAACTCTAATCCTTTGGCAGCATGTATGGTCATTAATTTTACAACATCTGCATCGGGGTCTTTTTTATCTTGGTCTGTGAGTAAAGTTATTTGCTGAAGATAACTCCCCAGACTTTTATCACCTGCTTCACCGCTTTCTTCATCCAATGGAGTTTCCATCCATTCTTTAATACTATTTAGTAATTCCTGGATATTTTCATAGCGGGCCACCCCTTCGGACGACTTATCACTAAAATGTTCTTTTACTATTCCTGTTTGCTTACCTACATGTATGGCCACATCATAGGCATTTTGCTTTGAAAGCATACTTTGAAAACTCTTTATCATCACCACAAAAGCTTCTACAGCATCTTCAGCACCGCCTCTAATGCCTGTTGCAGTTGGGTTTTGTAATACTTCCCATACAGGCACTCCTAAATTATTTGCGGTAAGAATTAATTTATCAAGAGAAGTCTTTCCTATTCCCCGCATGGGGTAATTGATAATACGCTTTAATGCTTCTTCATCCTGCGGATTTACTACCACCCTCAGATAGGCTATAAAATCTTTGATTTCTTTGCGTTGATAAAAACTAATACCTCCGTATATAATGTACTCTATGCCCATGCGTCGTAAGCTTTCTTCATAAGATCGGCTTTGTGCATTTGTACGATAGAGAATGGCAAAATCTTTATTGTGAAAATGATTCCTTAGTTTCTGCTCTTTGATGGTATCTGCTGCAAACTTCCCTTCATCATTGTCTGAGAAACTACGTACAATTTTTATTTTTTCGCCCTGCTGATTATCAGTCCATAAATCTTTTGGAATTTGACCAACATTATTTTTTATGAGTTCATTGGCACTCTCCAAAATACTTTTTGTGCTCCTGTAATTTTGCTCCAGTTTTATAATGGCTACATCATCATAATCATTTTTAAATTGTAAAATATTTTGAATAGTGGCCCCTCTAAAGCTATAAATACTTTGAGCATCATCACCAACTACACATATATTTTCATGCTGTGCGGCGAGTAGTTTTATAATTTCATATTGTGCTGCATTAGTATCCTGATACTCATCAATCATAATATACCTAAACTTGCTCTGATACTTGATAAGTGCTTCTGCAAAAAATTTTAATACCTTGTAAAAATTCAATAACAAATCGTCAAAGTCCATAGCCCCATTTTTGAAGCATCGCTTTGCATAAGCTTCATAGATTTTTGAAAATGCAGGTCGATTGGCATGTGCATCTTCTTGCATCAGATTATAATCAGACCGATATGCTTCTGCATCTATTAGTGCATTTTTTGCTGCCGATATTCGATTGTATACCAAATTGGGTTTGTAATGTTTATCATCCAAACCGAGTTCTTGCACAACTGTTTTTATCACACTTTTTGCATCATCTGTATCATAGATTGTAAAGTTTGCAGGATACCCAAGGCGTGTAGCTTCTAATCGCAAAATACGTGCAAATACAGAGTGAAATGTGCCTATATAAAGATTGCGTGATTCATTATTGCCCAGAATATGCTCAATGCGTTCTTTCATTTCTTTGGCTGCCTTATTTGTAAATGTCAAGGCCAGTATATGAAAAGCATCTACCCCATGATTCATCAAATGCGCAATGCGTGTGGTAAGGACTTTTGTTTTGCCACTACCTGCACCTGCTACAATCATCAAAGGGCCATTAATATGCTCTACTGCTTGTTTTTGAGATTCATTCAATCCGGTTAAATAATCCTGCATGCTGCAAAGTAAAGGGTGATGCTATGGAAATGTTTAGGAATGTGGAAAAGGAATGTATGAGCCTATCTTTTGAGCATCCAACAATTTATAGTCCAAAAAATGAAAGTTTTATTGATAGATATGCTGGAATAACGTGAAATAGTACTCCAAAAAAACAGAAAACAAATATTCAGGTACTAAAAATGGGTATTATCATATTAGAAATAATAATTCCATACTTCAATTACGATTAACAAATGCAAATTTGTGCCATGATTTTACCTCCAAATTTACAGCCAGGTGATGTAATAGGTATCGTATGCCCATCCGGCTACATGCCTTTTGAAAATATGCATTCCTGTATTCAAACCCTTAGTGCATGGGGTTTTGAGGTGAAGTTGGGCAAAACTGCAGGTGGCAAGTATCATTATTTTTCTGGTAATGATGAAGAAAGGCTTGCTGACTTTCAACAGATGCTGGATGATACAGCCATACAAGCTATTTTATTTGGCAGAGGCGGATATGGGCTTAGCCGCATCATTGACAAAATTGATTTTAGCCGGTTTATAAAAAACCCTAAATGGCTGATAGGTTATAGCGATATTACGCTACTACACAATCACCTTAGTGCTCGGTATAATATTATTTCCCTACATGCTCCTATGGCCGCTGCTTTTAATGATGGAGGTGCGGAAAATATCTATGTACAATCCATCAGAAAAATTATTTCAGGAGAGGAAGTGAAATATATAATTCCTACTCATCCATTCAATAAAGCAGGAACAGCATCTGGCATTTTAACTGGTGGCAATCTGGCCATGCTGGCGCATAGTATAGGCACACCAAGCTTTGTGAATACAAATGGCAAAATTCTTTTTATAGAAGATGTGGGTGAGTATATTTATGGTATTGATCGTATGATATTGCAATTGAAACGTGCAGGCGTTTTTGAAAATCTTGCTGGTTTAATTGTGGGTAGTTTTACTGATATGAAAGATACAGTAATTCCTTTTGGAAAAGATGTGTATGATTGTGTTGCAGAGCATATTTCTAAGTATTCATATCCTGTCTGTTTTGGATTTCCTGTAGGGCATGCAACTGAAAATTTTCCAATGCAATGTGGAAGAAAACACCAACTCATCATTACAAACGAATCTGTGCAATTACACTACAACTAAAATCCGTAAGTAAAATAAAAACCTTTAACATTTTTTAAGGTTACATACTGAATATTGCATGTATTAATGATTACAGGCCTGCTCTTATTTCATTTCATTCATATTTAAAAAATTAAAATTATGCAACGTAAATTTGTTGCTGCCTGCGTATTGGCAGTATGTGGAATCTTTGTATCATCTTGTGACCTTATTTTTGGTAAGGGCATGAAAGAAGAACCAATTGAAACTCTTACAGGAGGCTGGATAGCGCAAACAGATAGCCATTCCGATGATTCTATTTTTAATACATCGCTTATGGATAGTATAGGAATGCTGCATCTTATATTCCAGACTGACAGTGTAATGATTGTTAAAAAAAATGATAGTACATATATACAAATAAAATATTATCAAAACAGCAGTGCTGATAGTCTTTATGTAAAATTGGATAGTAGTTTACATACCTACTCAATATTCTGGTCATCAGACAGCAGTTTGATTATTGGTGATGTAGGTAAAACTTATACATTTTTTAGAGAATAGTAAAACGATTGCTTGTCTTTTCATTTTATAAAATCAATTATATGCAACTTAAAAAAATGGCTACGCTATGCTATATCGCCCTCATGCTGTCTGCTTGTGGTGCTGAATCAGAAAATATTGTAGCAGATGCAGAAGTAGCTGCGAATGAACTATCCCCTTTGCCAGATGAACAAATACCAATTGGCACAGCTGACTCTGCTGAGATACAAAATGATAATGTACCCGCAAATAGCACAGAAAAAAAAGATAAAACACCGGTTCCAATATCTACACCGGACTGGGATAAAAAGATTGTAAAAACAGCAGACATAGAATTATTAGTAGATAACTATCCTAATTACAGCAAAAAACTCTCAGCCCATATACGAGAAGCAGGAGGCTATATAGCTCAAGAGCAAATGGAACAAACAAACTATCGTACAGGCAATAATCTGGTGATAAAAATTCCAACAGCTGGATTTACTGATTTTATAAATAGTTTACAGGAGCCGGGTTCAAATATGATCAGTAAAACCATTCGTACAGAAGATGTAACAACTGAATATATTGATACCAAAGCAAGACTTCAATCAAAAAAAGAGGTGAGGGAAAAGTATCTTGTATTGTTAAAGCAGTCATCTAAAATAGAGGACGTGCTTGCTGTGCAGAGCGAAATCAATGAGATACAAGAATCTATTGAAAGTGCAACTGCCAGACTCAATCAACTACAGCATACTAGCTCTTTTAGTACTATCAATTTATCCTGTTTTCAATATGAAAATGGATATACAGGCTCAGGAAAAAATGCTGCATTCTCTCAAAAGATTGTCAAAGCTTTTCATACAGGCAGTACAGTGCTCGGAAATATTCTTTTATTCATCATTAGTATTTGGCCAATTACACTTACAGGTATTGCCCTCATCTGTTGGATTAAGTTTGGTCCGGTAAAAAAGAAAGGATGAACAATTTAAAAAATACTTGAATTTTGAAGCCCGCTAATGACGGGCTTTAAACGTAATTGTGATTGGTCAAAAAGTATATTAATACTATTGTTGAAAAATTTTTTTTATGTGCATTTGTGAATGCATTTATATTGCCGCTAAGTTATGGGTATTATTGCATCGGCCATATCAAGACTTGCCAGGTTGCGTTATCGCAAAATAACACATTGGTTAGAAGATCCTATTGCTTCACAAAGAGAATTATTGCAAGAATTGCTTACACATGGTCAGCACACTGAGTTTGGCAGAAAGCATAATTTCTCAAATACATTTACCCTGCACAACTTTAAAGAACAAGTACCCATACAGGAGTATGATGATCTGAAGCAATACATACATAGGCTTATGCAAGGTGAGCAAAACCTTTTGTGGAATACATCAGTAAACTGGTTTGCAAAAAGTAGTGGTACCACAAGCGATAAGAGTAAGTTTATACCTGTAACCCAAGAAAGTTTAGAAAAAAATCATTACCAGGCATCAAAGGATGTTATCACTTTTTTTTATCATGATTTTCCAGACAGTAATTTGCTAACAGGCAAGGGTCTTGTGGTGGGTGGTAGCCATCAGGTAAGCCAGATAACTGAGGAAATTTATTATGGTGATTTGAGTGCAGTACTGATGCAAAATTCTCCTTTTTGGGGGCATTGGATTAGAACACCGGATTTATCAATTGCATTGTTAGACGAATGGGAAAATAAAATTGAAGCAATAGCCCAAAGTACGATAAAGGAAAATGTAACCTCATTATCCGGAGTGCCCACCTGGACTATGATTTTGGCCAAACGAATTCTTGAAATTACAGGTAAAGCCCATCTCAAAGAAGTATGGCCAAATCTTCAAGTTTATCTACATGGAGGAGTTTCCTTTACACCTTATAGAGAACAGTTTAATCAGATATGTGGTCCCGGTATGATGTACATGGAAATGTATAATGCCAGTGAAGGTTTTTTTGCTGCGCAAGATGGACCGCATTCACCCGGCATGCTTTTATTTTTGGGGCATGGGATTTTTTATGAATTTATGCCAGTGGCAGAATATGGTAAACCAAATCCTCAAACCGTTGGTCTTGAAGAAGTAGTCTGCAATCAAATATATGCACCCGTTATTTCCACCAATGGTGGATTGTGGCGATATATAACAGGAGATACAATTGAATTTGTAACACTACGCCCATGGCGAATAAAAGTAAGTGGTAGACTCAAGCATTTTATTAATGCATTTGGTGAAGAAATCATTATAGATAATTCAGATAAAGCAATAGCTATGGCATGTACACTTACCGGAGCAATTGTGAATGATTATACAGCGGCACCGGTATATTTTTCTGCAGAAGGGAATGGTGCTCATGAGTGGCTGATTGAATTTGAAAAAATGCCAGCTGATATTCCCTTGTTTACTGCATCCTTAGACAATGAACTGCAAAAACTCAATAGCGATTATGAGGCCAAGAGATATAAAAATATTGCGCTTCGTATGCCTATTATACAAATACTTCCTGTAGGTTTATTTAGAGATTGGTTAAAAAGTAAAGGCAAGCTGGGCGGGCAACACAAAGTGCCGCGGCTTTCAAATGATAGAAAAACTGTGGAAGAAATAAAATTGTTTCTAAAGCAGCAGCCCACCAAAAAATAGAGATATTAATCACCATTATAGGTATAACTGAAATCCGCAAGCCATCCATTATTTTGTTGAAGTAGCTTTATCTTTCTAGCTATTTTATCGTAAGAATTTTTATAAAAAATGATATGTGTTTTTTCATCCAATACTTCATCATTATCTATATGAATAGATGCAGTAGCATATTCATTTTGCTCCTTAGTACTTTTGCTTTTATAAATTTTTTCTTCATCAATTAGTAATCTTTTATTCGCAGTATCTTGGAGCATATAGCAGGAGGCTGTTTCAAATTCACCTTTTAGACAATTGTCTAAAAAAAGACTTGCAGCTACTAAAGGATCATCGGCCGGGGGAGGGCATGTATGGCTACATGACTCTAAAAATAAAAAAGAGCAGATATAAAATAATAAAACAATCAATTTCATGTGTGTAAAAATAAATAATACATGATTAAAACTTTGAAATAAAAAACCCGTCATTGAATTAGACGGGTATAGGTTTGCGGGGGTTTTTCAATCTTTATTTTCCAATATACTCATGTGCGTCCTTGTCATAAGCTCTTATAATAGCTTTTACAAGTCTGTGACGTACCACATCGTCTTCATCCAATTCAACATGTGCAATACCCTCAATATTTTTTAAAATTCTGGTAGCTTTATTTAGTCCACTATGCTGATTTTTTGGTAAATCAACCTGAGTAGGGTCACCCGTTATAATAGCTTTTGCATTGGGACCTATACGTGTTAAGAACATTTTGATTTGAAGGTCATTTGCATTTTGTGCTTCATCCAAAATAATAAAAGCATGATCTAGTGTTCGGCCACGCATATAGGCAAGAGGAGCTATTTCAATAGCACGGGTGCTCATATAATATCCCAATTTATCAGCAGGTATCATATCATCCAATGCATCATAAAGTGGGCGCAAATAAGGGTCAATTTTTTCTTTTAAATCACCCGGAAGAAAACCTAAACTTTCTCCGGCTTCTACTGCTGGCCTGGTGAGTATAATCTTCTTTACTAATTTATTTTTTAATGCCCTTACAGCAAGTGCCACAGCGGTATAGGTTTTACCTGTGCCCGCAGGGCCTACTGCAAATACAACATCATTTTTATCACTTGCTGTTACCATTTTTTTCTGGTTGGCAGTTCTCGCCCTTACTGATTTACCATTGGGTCCAAACACTAACACATCGTTGGGATTACGCTCTATAAAATTATCTATGGCAGCAGCATCATCACCGCCCAGAATTTGCTCAAGATAGTTTTCACTCAAATCACCATTTCGTTCCATATAACTGATGATAAGATTAATTTTTTCTGAAGCATTTGTAACTTGATCTGGTGCTCCACTTAGCTTTATTTGTGTGCCCCTGGATAAAATTCGGAGTAAAGGGAATTTTTTGCGAAGCAGATCTAATTTCTTATTGTTAACTCCAAAAAACTCAATTGGATTGAGTGTGTCTAAGCTGATGATTGTTTCTGTCAAAGTTTAATTTTTATAAAATGAAAAGATGAATACAGATTATAACGAATCAAATATATTTTTTATTAGATAAAAAAGTTTTATAAATATACACATTATGTGCGAAAGATTATAATCATTTTATCATACAAATTTTCCATACAGGCCTAGAACAATATTTCAGAATAAAATTCTTTAACCCAGATGACACAAATGAATTTTCTTTCAAAGTTTAAATGATAGATACCTATAAATCGTAGTTCTATTTTTACATTTAAATAGCTTACTAATTTTTCATCACAAACTTAACATCAAATAATTATCAATAATGCATTTAACTTTTTCATAACATTAAAACAAGGTCAACTACAATTTATAACATCTTCTATTTTCATTAAAGCATTATGTGATGGAATCGAAAAATTATAAAGTCCATTAGCTAAGTGGTTGAAAAACTTATGATATAATTGCATAATTATGCCACATAATTGTGTTATGAATTTAGAAGTACCATTTTATCTTGAAAATTATATTGGAGGATATTTTATTGGCCCACTTAGTGGGCAATATTTGGCAGGCATCAATCCAGCCACCGGTGAGCAGTATTATCAAGTGCCAGATAGCAATGAGAAAGATATTGAGCTTGCTGTAAATGCAGCACACAAAGCTTTTCCTGAATGGTCATCTACTGCTTCAGAGAAAAAATTTATTATACTAAATCGTGTTGCAGAATTGATTGATGCTCATTTGGACGAATTAGCCTTAGCGGAAACCAATGATAATGGTAAGCCGCTTTGGTTAAGTAAAACGGTAGATATACCAAGGGCTTCATCCAACTTCAGATTTTTTGCCACTGCACAAATGCACTATGCATCTGAAAGTCATCAAATGGAAAAAGATGCAGTAAATTATACATTGCGTCAGCCAATAGGAATCGTAGGTTGTATTTCACCCTGGAATTTGCCATTATATTTATTTACTTGGAAGATAGCACCTGCACTAGCAGCGGGAAATTGTGTTGTGGCAAAGCCATCAGAAGTTACTCCAGTTACAGCATTTTTATTAAGTAAAATTTGTAAAGAAGCCGGTTTGCCAGATGGTGTGCTAAACATTGTGCATGGTGCAGGTAATAGCACAGGAGAAGCAATTATAAAACATCCTGACATTAAGGCCATAAGTTTTACAGGTAGTACAAAAGCTGGTAGTAGAATAGCATCTTTGGCTAGTCCGGTTTTTAAAAAATTATCATTGGAATTAGGAGGAAAAAATCCAACGATAGTATTTGCCGATTGTGATTGGGAATTAACTTTAAAAGAAGTGATGCGTGCTTCATTTGCGAATCAAGGTCAAATTTGCCTTTGTGGAAGTAGGGTATTGATAGAAGCTTCTATTTATGAAAAATTTAAAGCTGGGTTAATTGAAAAAACAAGGCAACTTAGTGTTGGTGATCCTTTAGAAGCCCATACCAAACAAGGAGCTATTGTGAGCCAGATACATTATCAGAAAATTTTAAATTGTATTGAAACTGCAAAACAGGAAGGGGGAAATATTTTAGTAGGTGGCAATGCTATACAGGAAGAAGGTCGCTGCAAAAATGGATTGTTTATATCCCCCACAATCATTGAAAATTTAGGGCCAAATTGTATAACCAATCAAGAGGAAATATTTGGTCCAGTAATAACCTTACAACCATTCAATAATATTGAAGAAGCGTTAAGCCTTGCTAATGCCACACAGTACGGACTTGCCGCATCAGTATTTACAACAAATCTTTCAACCGCACATCAAGTAGCAGCTAAGCTACAATGTGGTATTGTATGGATAAACTGTTGGCTGATGCGTGATTTAAGAACCCCATTTGGGGGAGTAAAAAATAGTGGGCTTGGCCGAGAAGGTGGTTGGGAAGCGTTAAGATTTTTTACTGAATCAAAAAATGTATGTATTCGATATAATAATTAAAACAATTAATGATTTAGGGCTAATAGTCCAACATACAATGTGATTAGTAGTGCATGATATATGTGTTTTTACACTGCAATTGATTCTTTAAAAACTGATTATTTCAATTGTTGTACTACAGCCGTTAAGTTTTCCAGACCCATCAATGATGTCTTTTCATGAATGGTTCCATTTTGTACCATAAAAAAAGTAGGAATAGCTCTAGCAGCAGTTTTTACTACGACAGCATCAGCAATTAAAATATTTATATCACTCCTATTTCCTACAAATTTTTCCACACCATTTTTATCAGGTGTAACCAGGTAGAAGGAAACATTTTTTTCTTTACAGATCTTTATTAAATCATCTACTTCCGCAGGTAGCACAGAAAATTTTTGAAAGGATTTTACAAACATCCATATACTATGTTCTTGTTCGGATAATATTGAACCTGTTGTATCCATACCATCCAATGTATAAAAAGCTAAATCAGTAATAGCAGGTGTAGCATTCCCCTCCCTCACTATTTTATCCTTCCGATCTATAAAAATATAGGTACTATCATTCATAACCTCTTCCGGTACATCATTAATATATTCAGTTTGCATGCCATTTTTCTCATAAATAAAAACCATGACCGTACTATCAGGAATGGCATTTGCCGGAGGTAGCATTTGCTCTTTTATATTTTTGCCTTTGGCATAAGGAAGACAATCTTTTATAGGAAGATTTTTTAATACATAATACTGAAGGTATGTGGTACCTACAAGTGATATGATGATGATAAATATGGATATGCCTGCCTGTAAATTTGATTTTACCTTTTTTCTATAAGCCCAAATGATGAGTATGAGCAATAAGAGTATAATATCCTTTGTAAAAGACTGAGCAGCTGTAAGTGGAATACAATCTCCAAAGCATCCACATGTTTTAATTTTGCCGCTAAGCAATGCATACCCGGTTAAGAAACTAAAAAAGATGATAAGTAATAAGAGCAACCAACTAAAAAGTGGCATGCGCCATCCAATTATAACTGCAATGCCAGCCACTACTTCAAATACATTCATGATGAGTGAAAAAGCAAGCGTATAGTCGTCCATAAAATGCCAGCCCCACACATCAAAGAACTCTTGCATTTTATAACTCAAACCAGATGGGTCATTTGCTTTTATAAGCCCAGAAAAGATAAATAATAAACCTACTATCCAACGTATGACAACAAGTGCTTTTTTCATATTTAATAAAGAATATTGCTTGTTCCTGATATTTATTTGTTGCTGCTTGTATATTTTGCACAGCGCATCAAAAATAATTGAAAAGACAATTAATAAATTGATGCGCAATTAAATCATGGTTTATACATTGAATTGTAAGGGCACACTCATCTGCTTAGATAGGCCAATTGTAATGGGAATTATCAATTGTACTCCTGATAGTTTTTATGCAGAAAGCAGGGTGCTTGATACTGCTGCAATTGTGAGTAAAGCAAATGCAATGCTTCAAGCTGGAGCAGGCATATTGGATTTGGGTGGTCAAAGTACAAGGCCGGGAAGCATATACCTGTCTGCGGAAGAGGAAATGGAGCGTGTAGTGCCGGCTATAGAAGCAGTACATAAAGCATTGCCGGAGGCAATTATTTCAGTAGATACCTTTTATGGCTCAGTGGCTGCAAATGCAATTTCAGTGGGTGCTTCCATGGTAAATGATATCAGTGGTGGACAGTTTGATAGTACTATGCTACAGACAGTAGCAGCCGAAAAAGTTCCTTATATCTGCATGCATACAAAGGGTACTCCCCAAACTATGCAAGCACATGCAAGCTATGATGATATGCTAACTGAAATAACAGATTACTTCATCAACAGGTTAGCATTGTGTAAGGCTGCGGGCATTACAGATGTAATCATTGATCCGGGTTTTGGTTTTGCAAAAAATATAGAACAAAATTTTTATTTACTCAAACAATTTGCTGCTTTAAGTATCTTAAATAGACCAATACTGGCGGGCCTTTCAAGAAAATCATTTATCTATAAAACCTTAAATAAATCAGCGGACAAAGCATTAAATGGCAGCACCGTTTTACATACCATTTCCCTATTGAATGGTGCCAACATTTTAAGGGTGCATGATGTGGCTGAAGCAGTTGAAACCATACAATTAGTAGATGCTTATCTGAAAGCTACAGACAAAAATTAATCATGTACATCAAACCACACTTTGGTTTTATCATCAGGTGATGCATTGTAATTAATGGAAAGTTCTTCACCAACTTTTATATCTTTTACGGTGGTAATTGTAATCAGTTGGTGTTCAAAATCCATTTCATATTCACAGTTGCTATTGTATGAATGATTGTATAATGAAATATATCCTAAGGCCAAGCACCCTTTGCGATGGGATGAACCCCATTCAAATATATAATCATGCAGCTTAGTGCCTTCAATTGATTTGCGATCTTTTACTGAAAATTCAATTACCGGAGATATTTCAATGATAGTTCCTGAAGATAAATCTGCAGTTGAAAATACGCCTCTCCCTTTCTGCCCAGATGGTGCAATAGTTAAACATGGTAAAATCATAATTGAAAAAATTGTGTAAACGGTAATTAATTGCTGGGCAAATGTATAGGCAGCATTAATACAATAAGCCTGTACATAAAACATTTGTACATCTTGGGTGCAGCGCAAAAAAAATCCGGGCATTACACCCGGACCTTTTCTATGGCAAATATCTTTTAATCTACTACTATCTTTCCTGTATAAACAATTTCACTGTTACTTCCAATCACTTTTAAAACATAATTACCGTTTAAAATATTACTGGTAAGCGCAATACTTTCTGTTTGATGCGGAACTATATTCATTCTTTTTTCCATCAATGATCTGCCATTCATATCAGTAAGTTGAACAATAAAATTTTCTCCAGATATATTGTTAAACTCTATTGTGAAAATTCTGTTTTGAACAGGATTTGGCCACACATTAATCAAGGCATTTCCCTTTGTAGATGATTCTTCTGATACGATGTATTGATTATCTCTGTTATTATTTGCATTTAAAAAATTACTACTGGCAAGGTCCGACATATTATACTGTTCAACTATTTTCTCAGCATTAATTTTTGTTGCTTCAAAAGTATTTAGGTTAACAGTATATAAACCTTGTGATGCGTTGGCACATGCCAATACTACTTTTCCATTTTCATTTACAGCTGTGGCATTTACGCTGAAAGATGCAGGCAAGTTCTTGATGGTACCTAAATAATTTGTAACCATTGTAGCAGGGTTGATTTGATATACCTTGCCCTTCATTGTAAAAAGATAGAGTGTGCCATTTGCATCACTTATCATGTCACCGCCCCATCCGAAACTTGCATTGTGTACGGAATTATTTGTATTGTTTTCACCATCTTTTAAACTGCCTAAATCTTTGATAGCTATTTTTTCTCCGGTAGTAAAACGTACCAAGTGCTCACCATCATTTGTAAGCGCATAACCAAATCCATTGGCACTCATGGTCATTCTTGTAAAAACTGATCCCTCACCGCTTTGAGGTTCAAAATTCCTTAAAACCTGATCTCTCACAATATAATTCTTGGCCACTCCATTTTTTATTTGAAAATAGGCCAGCTGACTTCCTTTCATTGTAGTATAGTATAGCCTGCTGTTTCTTTCATCAAATGCAGCAGCAGCTACCATCTCTTCATTCAGATTGTAAAGTGATTCAAGCTTGGTGCCTGTGTTGATATTGTCTGTAACGGCAATAGCATTGCCCGTGAGGGCATCATATCTAATATCATTTTGTGTAGGAGAATAAATGGTTTGTATTGTATTGCCGGAGTTGAGATCGATTTCTCTAAAAGCAACCCAGTTAACGCTTTCAGGTCTTTCCCCTGTAATGGCATAAGCTTTTCTACTTTGAGCGTGGATACTAATTTGAGAGAGTAGTGTTACTACAGATAGGAGTAAAATTTTTTGTTTCATCTGCTAAGATTTTATGATATAAAATTAAAACTTAAACCTGTGATATACATTATCACAATTGCAATATACAAATAACGGTTTGAAAAAAAATTTTGTTTTATAAAAGGAGTTTTAATACAGCGGGTATACTACCATGTTGTATCAATAAATCTTTTATCAGATTGCGGTCCATATAGCCAGTTTTCTCAATAATGATATTGATACTCCGTTCTCTTAACTTCTCATTAACTGGCATAAGGTGGATCATTTTATTGCCTTCTACATGACCAAGTTTTATCATTAAACTGGTGGAAATTGTATGTAGAACCATTTTCTGAGCGGTGCCAGCTTTCATTCTCGTACTACCTGTTACAAATTCAGGCCCTGTGGATATTTCTATGGGGAATGATGCAATTTTACTGATTGGCGTATCCATATTAGCCGTTATACATCCTGTAATAAAACCTTGATTTTTGCAATATTGTATGGCTTCATACACAAAATTATTATGCCCCCCTGCGGTGATGCCCAGCACAAAATCATTGGAGCAAATATTGATTTTTTTTAATGCTTCAATACCAGCAAGTTTATCATCCTCTGCATTTTCTACTGGGTTTTTTATTGCAGCATCTCCACCGGCGATGATGCCTATTACGGAATCCGGTTGAACACCAAAAGTGGGAGGACATTCACTGGCATCCAATATTCCCAGCCGCCCACTGGTACCCGCTCCAATATATACAAGCCTTCCACCCTGCTGCATACAGTTAAATGCGGCATCAATTAATTGTGTAATTTGTGGTATAGCTCGCCGAACGGCAGCCGCTACTTTTTCGTCTTCTTTATTGATAGATTCAACCAAGTCCAGGGTGCTCATTTTGTCTAAATCATTATAAAAAGAGGCCTGTTCTGTTGGTTTCATGATACTGGATTATTTATATGAAATTGTATTAATCCATCCATCGGTTTTTGTATTATCTTCTCGGGAAGCATGCTATAATTGTAAGCAATTTCTTTTATAGCGTCTCTAAAAAAATAGGCCACACTACCCGTAAAATGGATTGGATATTTTGTACTCTCTTTCATCTTACTTAGGTGCTGTGAAAAGAAATCATTCAGTGCATCTTCAATAATATTTTCAATGAGATAATGACCCCTATGTTCTAATAAAAAATAGGCAAACCCTGCAAGAAAATGATTTGGTTTTTCAAGTGTATACACCCCCTGTAAAATATCCTGCTTGGACAGGGCGAATTGTTGATCAAAAGCTGCTTTAAGTGATGGGTCAAATATATTGTTCAAATAATATTGTATCACTTTTTTCCCCATGTATGCACCACTACCTTCATCACCTAAAACATAGCCCAACCCTGGAAAGTTTACCGTAATTTTTTTGCCATTATAAAAGCAACAATTTGACCCGGTACCTAAGATACAAACATTGCCTTTTTCATTGCCACATAATGATCTTGCAGCGCCTAAAATATCTGTATCGGCCTCAACAATCGCCTGTGGAAATACCGCTTTTAAAATTTTCTTGAGTAATGATTTGTTTTCTTTTAAACCCAATCCTGTACCATAAAAATAGATACACTCAGGACTTATATTTTTTAATTTTGGTAGTACTTTTTTTTGAATAACTGTCTTGATGGCATCAGCTGAAAGGAAGAAAGGACTAAGGCCTTCAGTAATAATTTTTTTTTGTTTGCCTTCGGCAATAAAACACCACTCGCATTTTGTACCACCACTATCTGCAATGAGTATATTTTTCATATAAAAATGATGAAATAGTGCCATTTAGTTTTGTAGGCCCTGATTAATCAATTGCAAATTAATACTTATCTACCCATAACGAAATATGGTCAGATAAAAAAGGCTAAGAATTATCCGCCACATCCAAAACCCTATGTTTGCAAAAATCCTTTTATGCAGGTAAATAAAATTGTAGTATGTGGTGCAGGCACAATGGGCAGTGGCATTACACAGGTGGCTGCGCAAAGCGGATATGAAGTGGTACAGTATGACCTACAATTGGAAATGTTAGAAAAAAGTAGGCAGTCAATTAATAATCAATTAGGCAAGCTGGTGCAAAAAGACCTATTGAGCAATGATAGTAAAGAAACAATGCTTAATAAGATACTTTTTACAAACAATTTAAACGATTGTGTGGGTGATGTAATTATAGAAGCCATTATTGAGAAGTTAGAAATTAAAACAAAACTTTTTCAGGACCTACAATCCATCAATAAGCCTACAACCATTTTTGCAACAAATACATCCAGTTTGTCCGTAAAGACCATTGCGCAGCAAATGAAATATCCGGAAAAGTTAGCTGGCATGCATTTCTTCAATCCTGCGCCTTTGATGAAGTTAGTAGAAATAGTGAAAGTAGATTCTACTGATAGCAATACAATTCAAACCTTGATGAGTCTGGCTACTACCATGAAAAAAGTACCTGTACTTTGCAAAGATGTGCCAGGATTTATTGTAAACAGGGTAGCCCGACCATACTATTTAGAAGCCATGCACTTAGTTGAAAAAGGCTTAATAAATAATGTTTCTGATATCGATAACGTAATGGAATCATTTGGGTTTAAAATGGGGCCATTCAGGCTGATGGATTTAATTGGGATGGACATCAATTATGCCGTAAGTAATATAGTTTGGCAAGCACTCAATCATCCTGACAGATTAAAACCATCACCCATTCAAAAAGAAAAAGTAGATATGGGCCAATTGGGTCGAAAAACAGGCAGCGGTTTTTATCAGTATTCCTAAATGAGTATGACAAGAAAAATTTTAGTTACCGGAGCTTCAGGCCTTGTGGGAAAACACCTCATACATGCATTATCAAAAAATAATCATGATATAATTGCGGGCTATCATTCACAGCATATCACAGACAATCTATTAGGAGTAGAATGGAAACATTGTGATATTTTAGATGTGGTAGAGCTAGCTGAATTGATGCAAGGAGTAGATACTGTTTTTCATTGCGCAGCTTCCGTATCTTTTCTTCCAGATGAAAAAAGAAAACTGTTTAAGACCAATGTTGCAGGCACTGCCAATGTAGTAAATGCATGTCTTGAAAATGGTGTTAAGAAATTAATACATGTTAGCTCTGTAGCTGCTTTAGGAAGAATAAGGGCAGGTCAAAACATTAACGAAACGATGTATTGGACTGCCGAAACGAGTAATAGCCTTTATGGTGAATCTAAATTTTTAGCCGAGCAGGAAGTATGGCGTGGAATGGCGGAGGGAATAGCTATTGCCATTGTAAATCCAACAATCATACTGGGTGAATCAGATTGGAATAGTGGCTCCAGTGCAATCTTCAAATCTGTGTATAATGAATTTCCCTGGTACACAGAGGGAGTAACAGGCTTTGTAGACGTATATGATGTTGTAAAAGCTCTAATAGCAATAGATGAAGCAGGTATTACTGGTGAGCGTTTTATATTAAGCGCTGGCAATTTTTCTTATTTAGAGTTATTTACCAAGATTGCAAATGCTTTTAATAAAAAAGTTCCCCATAAAAAAGTAAGTCCATTCTTGGCCAATCTAATCTGGAGATGGGAATCTATAAAATATAAAATTACAGGCAAAAAACCTCTTCTAACCCGTGAAACCGCAAAAACAGCACAGGCAAAAAGCTATTTTGATAATTCAAAACTACTGAAGGCAATTCCAGCATTTAGATATACGCCAATTGAAGCATCTGTAAAACGTATTTGTGATCATAATACAAAGAGTATATAAAAATTTCTAAGATTTCTTGGTATTACTTCCTCCTCTTTTTCTCTACTAAATATTCCAACCACAATACTTTATTATAAGCAGGGCAATAGAAATAGTAACTGATATAACTCCAATGTAAAAATATTTTCTTTAATGGTACGGGATAAGGAAATGCAGCCCTAGCTTGAAAAAAAATAAAGTTTTGCTGATTACTTTTTTCAAATTCAGTTATATCATGTAGGTCAATTTCAGGGGCCTGTGCTCCTAGCCGCATTAATGCAGTACATAGTAAAATCTTATCCATTAAGTTAGTGGTGTGTTGTAATGCTGCTTGGGCATCTACAATCAATTGTTGCTTATATTGCTCTAGTTTTGGAATGGTGAATGCACCCATTAACCTACTGATGTGATAGATGAGAATAGATGATTTTACATAGTATGGAGAAATAAACAGGGGCGTTTTCAGATACAATTTCTCCTTCACCATTTGTGCCAATACATCAATAGTGGCACTATCCTGTAAGGTAAGTGGCAGCTCATTCTTAAAAACAAAATATAACAAATTACACTGCACCCCAAAATCAAAATCAACAGGCATTTGACTGCCGAGATAGGTGCTGTAAGCGGCATATTGACTATATGCTTTTGGTACAGAGTGTATGCTTCTGCCTGGTGAACCATTGGCAAGTATTTCTAATCTTTTCTTTAGCTGTATTGCTTTAGCTTTATTGCTACTATCAGACATCAAAATCATTACACTATCATCTGCATCTTCTCCCTGTCCAAATACTGACTTTAAATATTTGAATATAATAGTATGTGGCATAATGGGCGCATCAGTAGGCCAAAATCCATAGTAGGGCTCACCATATTTATTCTGGTAATACGGATAAGATTGCCTAGCATTTTTCAATATGCTGTCCACTATTTTTTGATCAGCTGATGGCAATCCGCTTTGCAAATTTTGCAAGGCAAATGCAGCTATTGATGTAAAGAAAACATTGTTGTCTGCACTATAGTTATGTGGGGCACCACCACATTCTCTGAAAGAGGGAAATAACCCTTTCAAAAAATCTTTATCATCTGTTGATTGAATTTGCATGGAAGCAATATCCTCCAACAATGCATGTATCAATGAATCATGCTGGGATGATGCAATATTGCATATCAACAAACCAATAAAGGTGAAAAGATTTTTAAGCATCAGCTTGCAGACATTTTAAAAACATAACGCAACCATTTGATAATATTTAAAGGTTTTTGCATGTCTGTAATCAGCTCTTTACGAGTAAGTGTATCCATTTTTAATGCATTGCCTTTTTCCTTTTCCATCTGTATAAAATGGTCCAAAGCTACCAATCCACGAGATATGATAAATTGCATTTTAATAATAAAAATGTCTTTTTCTTTTTTATTAAAATGTAGGTCTCTTATTTTTTTATTGCATTGTAAACATAGGTTGTAGTACGATTTTTTTAGTGCAGAAAAATTACTACACCTAGCAGGCAATGTCTGTATGCCATCCGGCAAATCTTTATGCAAGTCAAACAAATCATTAGCAAACTGCATTAGGCTTCCTACGTCAAATAAAGCAGCACGGAGCGCATCATCAGCAGCATGCATAACCTCATGATAAATGATAACACTGTAGCCGCCTTTACAAAAAGTAATCTGTGCAATTTCCTCATCAGGAATGTCCCCATCAAGTTGTTTTAAAGTTTCAATCTGTATTTCAAATACATTTTTTGCTGCCAATGTATATGCCGCCACATCTGGTACATGGTGCAGGAGAAAATCTTGTATTTCACATGCTACCTGTGCTGTAAAATGTGTGGCTTTGTACAGATGGGGAGTGTATGTAATAGTTCGTATAGATGCTATATCAAGTTTATCAATATCAAAAAGATCATCACCCACTGGTGTAAGTATTCCAAATAGGCTTACTCTTTTTCTTTCATCTTCAGAAAGTGCTATTTTGTACAATCTTTTGTAAGAGGCTGCAAGTACAGCTGGTATAAAAAGGCCATAGTAATTCAAAATTTTTTCTTTCTGACCTTCGTGAAATTGGCCATCATACTTTTTTTCGAGGGTTTCTATATACGGTGCAAGAAATGCTGCATTATAGCGTCTTTGGGTTTGAATATCTTTCCATAATTCGCTTAGGGCCTGTATATATCTTATCACATTCATTCAGTGCAGGCAAATATAGAATCAGGATGGATTCTTTGAATACTGATTTTGTGGTTTACTTTATATGGAAAAATGGTAAGCCAAGATTGATAACTGTTTCGGGATTAATTTTTGATGAAGAAAAACTGAACTGTTGTAAAATCAAAAAATTGCTCAAATACCTAAAGTAAGGAAGTTTTTGCTTTGAAATAAAATTCAAGTGCAAACTTGTGATATCATCGTATCATTAAAACAACTGTGGGGCATATACCGAGGCACTTACATTTGCACAAATTTTTGTATGTCAAACTTGATTGAAGAACTAAAATGGAGGGGCCTTATACAAGATATTATGCCCGGGACAGAAGAACAATTACAAAAGGAACTTACGCATGCTTATATAGGATTTGACCCCACGGCAGATAGCCTTCATATAGGTAGCTTAGTACCAATCATCTTATTGGTGCATTTACAAAAAGCAGGACATAAACCTATTGCTCTCATTGGAGGTGCCACGGGTATGGTTGGTGACCCAAGTGGCAAAAGTGAGGAGCGAAATTTACTGAGTGAAGAAGTATTGAAAAAAAACCTGGAGGGGGTAAAAAACCAACTCAGTCGCTTTCTTCAGTTTGATGATAATATGCCAAATGGTGCGGAAATTGTAAACAATTATGATTGGTTTAAAGAAATGCAATTCCTACAATTTATAAGAGATGTGGGTAAGCACATCACTGTAAATTATATGATGGCTAAAGACAGTGTGAAAAAAAGAATCGAAGGAGATAATGGTATCAGTTTTACAGAGTTTACCTATCAGTTAATACAGGGCTATGATTTTTATTGGTTGTATAAACATAAAAATTGTAAACTACAAATGGGAGGTAGTGATCAATGGGGCAATATTACCACCGGTACTGAGCTCATACGCCGAATGGATGGTGGCAATGCATTTGCCTTTACATGCCCTTTGCTTACAAAATCTGATGGGGGAAAATTTGGTAAAACAGAGAAAGGAAATATTTGGCTAGATACTACAAAAACATCAGCTTATGAATTTTACCAATTCTGGTTTAATGCCGCAGATGCAGATGCAGAAAAATGGATAAATATTTTTACTTTTTTACCCAAAGCAGAAATTGAAGCATTGATTGAAACACACACCAATGCTGCATCCAAGCGAATACTTCAACGCAAACTTGCAGAATCGCTTACCCTTTTTGTACATGGCGATGCCGGACTTACAGAAGCTTTAGCAACAACTGAAAAATTATTTGCGCAGCAAGCAGCACCTGCTGAAAATCTTTCCATTGAAGATTTGGAAAACATGCAGGGTGTACAACGTTATCAATTTGCAAAAGAACAAATGGAATCTGGTATTGACATCATCAGTTTTCTGTCAGCTACCAATATTTTTCCAAGTAAGGGCGAGGCAAGAAAAATGCTCCAAAATGGGGGTGTAAGTATCAATAGAAAAAAAATGGAAAACCTGCAACTAGTGCTTGACACCACATTTTTGCTTCATCAAAAATATATGCTGGTACAAAGGGGGAAAAAGCAGTATTACTTAGTAGAAATAGTTTAAAAAAGGTATGATTTGTTTTATTTTTTAAATAATATATGCAGATTAAGCTAAAATTTTATTGATGAGAAATTTTTATTTGGCGTACAAATTATTTTCATGAGCGTCGAAAAAATTTATTGCATAAGTGGTATTGGAGCAGATGAAAGAATCTTTCAGTATCTCAATATACCCAATATGGAGTTGGTGCATATTGATTGGATTAAACCCAATGCAGGTGAAGGTTTGCAGGCTTATGCAAAAAGATTAGCATTGGATATAGAAGAAGAAAATTTTATGCTTGTTGGCGTATCATTTGGTGGCATGATTGCTACAGAAATTGCAAAACTGTATCCTGCTGCTCAGGTTATTATTTGTAGCAGTGCAAAAACAATTCAAGAAATTCCTTTTTATCTGCGGGTATTCAAATGGATTCCTTTGTATAAAATATTACCCGGAACTTTAATGCATCATTCAAATGCAGTTTTCTATTATTTATTTGGCGCAGCCACAATACCCGTAAAAAAAATAATGAAGGGAATCATGCAGGATACTGATGCTTCATTTATCCGATGGGCCATGGGTGCGGTACTACACTGGGAGAATAAAGCAATACCAAAAAACCTTGTGCATATACATGGCAACAAAGATCTAATACTACCTCACTTTTTTGTGGAAGCTGATGATATTATTGAAGGTGGCACACATCTTATGATTTTAGAAAAAGCAACATTGATTGGCGAAAAAATACTTTCCATTATTTCAAAAAAGAAGAAGACAATAGAAAAGAATAAAATAGGATAAATCTATTGTTGATCATCAAATATAGGTACAGGTGCAGGTGCTTCCCCATCATCTAATTTATCCTGAAATACTTTTTCAACATAGTGCCATTTTCCCATCTTCCATTCAAACGCTTCAAAATCGCCGTCAGGCACTAAAGTATATTTTTTGTCAGCATCATTTTCTAAACTGACCAAATGCTCCATCATAATAAGATCAAGCTCTCCATCATACACCACACGTACACCGGCATCTTTTTTATATTCAATCAGCATGCGGCTTACAGGCGGGTCAGGTTTTAAACCATCAGCAGGATATTCAAAATAATTTCCACCAAAAACAGGTTCCCCTTTTCCATCAAAAGTTAATACTTCAATCCACTTTCTGGTGCTTGTAAAATCATTATCATCATATCCCAATAGAGTGTAATATTTCTTACCATCAAATTCCTTTTCCACCATATTGTAGTAGATGGCACCAATCCAATTTTTATTAGTCCTTACAGAATCCACAGGTATTGATACAAAATCGCTTACATCTAATAAAGGAAATAATTTCAAACTCCCATTGCTAGTATTTATTTGGATGGCACCATATTGTCTGAAGTAAGATTCATCTCTTTGTATTTGCCATGTAAAAATTCTAAAGCTGCTATCTTGTGCATAAATTTTTGAAACAGATCGTATAGAATCAAATGGATAATAAAAAGAGTAAGGCGTTTTTAAAGCCACTACCAATTGCTTTATAAAAATACTATCTGCTGCAAACCTATCCATGGGCAGCATGGCTGTTATCATGTTCATGGCCTGTATCTTCATGGCCGATTCACGCTCCTGCAATAAAGCCTCGTCCGCCGTAGATAGCTGCTGCGCTTGCATTTGAGCTACAGAAAAAAAACAAAATAACATCAGCATGCAAGCACGAAGTGTACTGAAAAAATGACGTTGATAACTGTTTTTGAAATACTTCATATTGATAGGAAACGCTTATAAAACGCTGCAACCTTAGTATTATTTCTAAGAAACATTTGTTAATAGTGCATCTGCAAATGAGGGTAAGGAATTAAAGCGAAAATCAATGGC
Source organism: uncultured bacterium (assembly GCA_964293305.1). Lineage (GTDB taxonomy): Bacteria > Bacteroidota > Bacteroidia > Chitinophagales > Chitinophagaceae > CALAGJ01. Next base: position 29,719 of record CAXYYO010000029.1, read on the forward strand.
TTCATGTGGGTATTCTGTTTCAGGGTTTGTAGTAGCTACAAAAATGGTATGCATGCCAGCGGCTTTGCCAAAAAGCATATCACTCATTTTATTTCCCACCATGATACTTGTTGAAAAATTAATAGTCGGAAAATCCTGCTTTGCCTGCAAAGCCATACCGGGATTGGGTTTGCGATTAGGGCTATCGCTGTTTACATCGGTGCAGTAATAAATACCATCTATTCTACCATTTGCATTGTGCATTTCCTGAACCATATACGAATGAATGTCTAATAGATCTTCTACCGTCATCCAACCCCTGCCCACGCCTCGTTGGTTGGTAACAATTACGATTTTATTAAATACAGGTGCAAGTTGACCCAATGCATTTTTAATACCATCATAAAAATAAAATTCATTTCTATTTCTGATATAATCTCCTTTTTTTTCATGATTCAATACACCATCTCTATCCAGAAAAAGGGTCCATGTGGAGTCAATATTTTTTTTAAAGATATCAAATGATACAAGGTCTTGCATAGCTTTTTATAAAAGTGGATGCAAATATAACAAGTGAGAATAAATTTATTTCTCTGTCAATTTTTTGAATTTGAACAACAGGTCTTTTCTTTTTTGTTTGTACAATGCCATGTAGTGAATCTTATCTCTCTGATTTTTGATAGAGATTGCTTCTTCGTGCCTCCTCGCAATGGCGGAGATGGGTATGGCTCCTCGCAATGACCGATAAGGTTTGTTAATTTTTCTGAATTGCTGGTGCTTTCTGATTTTGTTAGTCGGGTTTATATAGGAAGGAAACCATTCAATCAAAATCCCTTTCAAACATTGCCGCAGGCAAAGCCATATCTATTGACCTTAGTGGCTATGCCAAAGGGGTTTATTTGGTTTATTTGCGGGTAGATGGAAGTAGCGAGTTGGTGAAATAACTTGTGGTGGAGTAGGGTTTAAAAACTACTATTTTGAAATTGAAACACTTGCAAATGCAGGTGTTTTTTAAATTAAAGCAATTGCATATTTATGCTTTTAAAAATATATCTTCATCAATAGTAGTATCCTGTAGCACATCAATGGTGTAAGCGTATGATTGTATTTCTGCATTCAGATTGATTAACCTGATCATACCGGGTATTACTTTAGCAGCAGCTGCCATGAAGGAGCCAATAGTAATTACATCTATATACCTAATATGCTCCAATTGCTTTGTAAGAAATACCAATAAAAATAATGATGCTACTAATGCGGCATCAAAAAAACGATTGGGCAATGCCTGCAAAGTATGAAATGTGGCCCGGCTCATATTTAACGATAGCTGGCTTTGTAAATATGCGGCTTGCAGTGTATTGCTATCATCTATAGATTTTTTCTGTATGGCCTGCTGTATATATTGTATTGTTTTTAAACTATTCTGCTGTATGCTACTGCGCAATTTCTTCAACAATCTGGTGGTAGAAAAATAAATAATTGCGGTTACAGGCAATACAATCAACAGAATGAGTAAAAATAGTTTTGTTTTAAAAATGATTAAAGCTATACCGGCCATACTAATCAAAAATATTTCCGAATACACCTGCTTTATACTCAGCAATACATGTTCAGTAAATTCAACTGGCACTTGGCTTACAGCTCTTATGGCTTCTGCTTCATGTAAATATTTTTCATGATCGTTTACCATGTGTTGATATCGCTCCATGCTCAATCTGGTAGCTACGCGATACAGGTATTTATTTTGAAAACGAAGTATCAAAAATCCTGCAATGCTCTTGATGATAAAAAAGATTACTAATAAAAGAAATGGGGTTAAAATATTTCTATGCAGCAGCCAATCCGGTATAAGATCTTTTCTTAAAATTGGCTTCTCTCTGGTGTAAATATTTATGATATAAATAACTGCAGCCAGTGCTAGAATATCTAATGTATTCATCACAACATGCAGTACCACTAGCAGCCAAAATTTTTTCTGCTCCTGTGGTACTAATACTTTCTTAACCCGATTATATCCAATTCCCAAACCGTACATGAGGCAAATGTAAGCCGAAATATAGAACTCAATTAGAAGGAAATCTATTTCACTATTTATACCGAATAGAAAATAACAATTACCTAATTTTGAAAAAAAATAAAAAGTGCAGGTCGTAAATATCAATGACAAGTTATCTCAAATAAATGAGTATTGGCATCCTGCAATAGCAGGTGAACTCAATGGACAGCATGTAAAACTTGTAAAGTTTAAAGGTGCCTTTGTTTGGCATAAACATGATGAAGCAGATGAAATGTTTTATGTATTAAAGGGTAGTTTTAATATGGAGTTAAGGGATAAAACCGTTACCCTGCATGCGCATGAATTTTTTATTGTACCAAGAGGAGTTGAGCATCGACCGGTAGCTGATGAAGAGGTTGCTGTTATGCTATTTGAGCCTGCGGGCACTATCAATACCGGAAACATTGTAAGTGAGTTTACAAAAACAGCACTTCAAAAAATATGATTCAAAAAATGGATAAATCAGTATGCACAACTAAGCAATAATTTCTTATTACCCAAAGTATTAAAAAACCAATTAAAAATCTTTTCACTATTTCATGTATGCCATTGTTGATATAGAAACGACCGGAAGCTATCCTGCTGCTTCGGGCATTTTGGAAATTGCTATTGTACTGCATGATGGTAAGGAGCAGGAAGGCTTTTATCAAACGCTCATTAATCCAAAGGAACCCATTCCTCCTTTTATTGTACAGCTTACCGGCATCAGCAATGCAATGGTAGCATCAGCGCCTGTTTTTGCAGATGTGGCCGAACAGATTTTTAACCTCCTACAGCAAAGGATTTTTGTGGCACACAATGTAAATTTTGACTACTCATTTATAAAGCATTATTTGCAGGAGCAGGGCTATCATTGGCAGCCAAAAAAACTATGTACCCTTCGGCTTAGTCGCAAGGTTTTTCCCGGATTGCCCAAATATGGCCTAGGTGCACTAACAAAGAATTTTAATATTGAAAATGAAGCAAGACATCGTGCCGGAGGCGATGCAAAAGCAACAGCAAAATTGTTAGAAATAATCATTCAATCCGGTGGAGAAAAACAGATAAAAGAATTTCTAAAAAAGAATGATCATGATCAGCTCTTGCCACCCAATCTTCCATCGGAGCAGGTTAAAGCACTTTCTTTGAATCCGGGTGTTTATTATTTCAAAGATAAAAAAGATAAAATCCTATATGTAGGCAAAGCAAAGAATATCAGGAAGCGGGTACTCAGCCATTTTATGGGGCTCAATACAGGTAAAAAAAGGCAGGAGCTGCTCCGCAATATCTATTCAGTAAGCTGCCAGATTTGTCCTACAGAATTTACCGCTTTATTATTGGAGAGTGTAGAAATAAAAAAGCATTGGCCCCTGCACAACAAAAGCCAAAAACACTACAGTAATTTATATGGCATTTATACTTATGAAGATGCAAAAGGCGTTATAAGAATGGGTATAGACCGTAAACGAAAAAATAGTACACCCCTCGCCACATTTACTTTATTGACAGATGCACACAGACATTTATGGCAGCTGGTTAAGACCTATGATTTGCACCCGGTTTTATGTTTTCTTGAAAAAACTAAAGGGATATATCCCGAGCAGATAGATGTGAATGACTATAATGAAAAAGTGAAAATGGCCATAAAAGCATTGGAGCAGGAAGCAGACTCCTACATCATTATAGAAGATAGTTTAATAGGAAAATCCAAAGCCTGTGTGTTAGTAGAAAAGGGCATTTTTTATGGCTTTGGAGTAGTACCAAAAAATTTACCGTTAAAGCAAATAAAAAAAATAAAAACCCATCTTACACCTTATCCAGAGAATGAAGTAATTAGATCATTGCTACACAGCTTTAAATTAAAAAATACCAATCAGGTTATATTAGTAGAATAAGATTGATAGTGCCTATATCTGTTCAATAATTGATAGACTCTTTTCAATAAGCATTGCCACAGCAGCATTGCCATCCTTCGAAAATTCCTTTCTAACCCTGTTGGCTACAATAGCACTTAGGCTGAGGCAGCGATGACCCGTTAAAGTGCCAAGACCATATATAGCACTGGTTTCCATTTCAAAGTTTGTTATCAAATGATTACCAAATCTAAAATCACTTAGTCTGTCTATAAGTCCTACATGCTTCAATCCCAAACGCAGTATTCTACCCTGTGGACCATAAAACCCGGGACAGGTTACCGTGATACCATGATGGTAGCCACTTGCAAAATACTTTAGCATATTTGTGGCAGCACTGGTTATATAGGGCATAGACTGAGCACCATCTAAGTGACTATGTGTAATAAAATGTTGAAGTATATCTTTTTCCTCACTATTATTTTCAAGGTAGTAATAATGCATCAAGTTATCTAAACCAATGGCATGGGTAGATGCCACAAAACTATCCACAGCAATATAATCCTGCAAAGCTCCACTGGTACCCAACCTTATAATTTGTAAAGATTGCAGATCAGGCTTTATCATCCTACTTCCAAAATCAATATTGGCCAATGCATCCAATTCATTCAGCACAATATCAATATTATCTGGCCCTATGCCGGTAGATACCACTGAAATTCTTTTGTGACCAAGCCTTCCGGTATGTGTTACAAACTCTCTATGCTTGCATTTTACTTCTATGGCATCAAAATGTTTGCTAACCTCCTGCACCCTATCTGGATCGCCCACCGTAATAACAATCGGAGCCAATTCGTCCGGATGCACATCAAGATGATATACAGCCCCTCTGGCATTGATGATGAGTTCACTTTCAGCTATTCTTTGCATAAAAATAATTTGATATAGGCGAAAATCGGGAAAGCCATTTTAAACTTGGGAAAAAATATTAAAGTGAAAATTTCTCTTCCCTAATTAAAAACTGGCAGATCAGTTTGATTCAAAAGGTTTTGATGAGCAAACTGTTGGTATCAAGTACACAATTTTATCATCACTCCGCATCATACCGCTGTTTCTTCCATTTTTTTCTTGTTATTTGCGCTCAGAAAAAATAATTATGCTTCCAAAATACAAAAGAGTATTACTCAAGCTTTCCGGGGAATCTTTTATGGGAAATAATACAGATGCCAATGATCCATTTGACCCAATTGTAATGCAACAATATGCAGATGATATTAAAGCCATTACGGACCTGGGTGTACAGGTGTCATTGGTAATAGGTGGAGGAAATATTTATAGAGGCATGAATGAAAGTGAAACAGGAATAGAGCGAGCACATGGAGATTATATGGGTATGCTGGCTACTATGATTAATGGAATGGCTATGCAGGCAATGCTAGAAAAAATTGGGGTAATTACCCGTTTGCAAAGTGCCATTAAAATGGAGCAAATAGCAGAACCTTATGTGCGTAGAAGGGCCATAAGACATTTGGAAAAAAACAGGGTAGTCATATTTGGTGCAGGTACAGGAAACCCATATTTTACGACAGATACAGCAGGATCGCTGAGGGCCATAGAAATAAAAGCGGAAGTTATTTTAAAAGGCACTCGGGTGGATGGAATTTATACGGCAGATCCTGAAAAAGATGCCACAGCTACACGCTATGATACCATCACTTACCAAGAATGTTTATCCAAAAATTTAAAAGTAATGGATATGACAGCTTTTACACTTTGTATGGAAAACAAAATGCCCATCATTGTGTTTGATATGAATAAACCGGGCAATCTTATGGAAGTAATAAAAGGACATCACATAGGTACGCTGGTTTCTTAAATGATGGAGTATGGAAAATGTAATTGCTGATATACGCCGGGACTACAAACTTAAATCTTTGGAAGAAAAAGATACGCCGGCAAATCCTTTTGACCTGTTTGATGACTGGTGGAAGGCAGCTGTAAACAGTGATATAGATGAGGTAAATGCTATGACATTGGCTACTGTAAATAATGATGGTGCAGATGCCCGCATAGTTTTACTCAAAGGATATACAACCGAAGGTTTTGTTTTTTTTACAAATTATAATAGCAGTAAAGGCAAACAATTAGCCTCAAACGGGCATGCTGCTCTGCTTTTTTTCTGGAAAGAATTAGAACGCCAAGTACGCATACAGGGTGCAGTTTCAAAAATATCTGATGAAGCAAGTGATGCTTATTTTTATAGCAGGCCTGCTGGTAGTAGAATTGGCGCTTGGGCCAGCAATCAAAGTACCCGAATTGAGAGCAGACAGGTGTTAGAAGATAATGAAATAAAATACCAACAACAATTTGGGGATCAGATACCAAGACCACCACACTGGGGTGGCTATATCGTGCAACCAGCCCGCATTGAATTTTGGCAGGGAAGGCCCAATAGGCTACACGATAGAATTGTATATAAATTAGATAATACACAGGATCAGCAATGGAGCAAGTGCAGACTAGCCCCATGATGGAAGCGTAAACTGCTTGATTTCTTTTGGGGGCAGTTTCATTGCCAATCATAACCATTCATAGATGTGTTCCTCGTTTTCCGATGGATAATATTATATTGCCATCTAAATTTTCAGTTGAAAAAATTTTTTTCATCATTGCTGTTCTACTATTTATTCCTGCAAACCAATGGGCAGGAAACAAATTATTTTTTTACACAGATCAATACCAATCAAGGGCTTTCCCACAGAAAAGTAAACTGCATTATACAGGATAGTAGAAGCTTTATTTGGATTGGCACAAATGATGGACTTAATAGATATGATGGAAAAAATTTTATCATCTTTAGAAATATACCGGGAAATACGGCTTCACTCTCTGGCAATGTAATAACTGCATTACATGAAGATAAAAATGCACTGCTTTGGATTGGTACTTCAGATGGAGGGCTTACCTGTTATAACTATAAGTTGTCAGCAGATAAACAGTTTACCCAATTTAAACATAAGGACAATGACAGCAGTTCTATACCTGTAAATATTATTAATGCCATTGAAGAAGATGAACTTGGATTTTTATGGTTGGCCACAAGTGGCAAAAGTGTAATAAGGTTTGATAAAAATACTCAGCAATTTTGGACTGGTGCAAACACAGTTCGTAAAACAGCACTTGCAGTATGTGCAGTATCAAAGGAAAATATTTGGGCAGGAGGTCAGGGAGGAGGCATCATTCAAATCAATACAAAAAATCTTCAAACCACAAAGGATAAGAAATATGATAATCTATATGCTCCATTGCCACATGTAAGCATTACTGCAATGTATAAAGATGCACATCAGGATGTGTGGATGGGCTCATGGGATAAAAAACTTTATCATTTTAAAACGCCACTTCAAATTATTAATGCCACAAATACCGAAGAAGCAGGTTTTCCGGGGGATGAAATACTTTCTTTTTGCGAAGATCAGCAAGGTCAACTTTGGATTGGTGGCAAAACCAAAGGGCTGTTTATTTATAATCAAGCAGATAAAACATTTCAACATATAAAGCATGAACCCGCCCAAGGCGGTAGCCTATCTGGCAATACCATTTATTGCATGTATAAAGATAGGCATCAGAATATTTGGGTTGGCACAGATGATGGCGTTTCTATCTACAAACCTTCCATGCAAAATATGCAACAGCAGTTTCTGCCAAATACTTTTGAAGGATTAAACATTCAGGATATTTATGTGGATGATGAAGAGCAGATTTGGTTTGCAACCAATGCAGGTTTGTATATAAAATCAGGAAGTACTTATAGATATCAGCAGTTAAAATGGGAGCAACAAACACTTAGCATTAGCAGCATTGAGCCCTTAACAAAAACGGAATGGCTACTTGGCACAAACTATTCATTGTTCAGATATAACCCATATACAAATCGTATCAGTTTATTGCCCGGCACTAATGAGGATGAAGTGATGAATGGTATTATAAGTAGTACGATAAAAGATATCATTCGGGATACCATCAACCATCATTCTGTTTTTATATCAGCACCTTATGGACATTTTATTGCCTACTATGATGTTGTGGATGAAAAATGGTTTTCGAGAAGTTCAGTTTCGGAAAATATAATTGCGAAATATGATATTAGGGATAACCTCATATCAGGGTTTTATAAAACCCAATCGGGGCATTTATTTATGGCCACAGACAAATGGGGTTTGATACAGTGGGATAAGCAAAAAAAGTTTCAGTATTATATCAATAATCCAAACAATGAGCATTCAATTTCCAACAATCATGTGTTTGATATAGCAGAGGATCGGCTCCACAATTTATGGTTAAGTACCTATGGTGGTGGACTGAATTATTTCAATACAAAAACTGGCATTTTTACGCATATAAAACCAACCGGCAATCTGGGAGAAGGAATAGCCCTTGATAAAAATAATGCAGTATGGATGATAGCAAATGGTCAGCTTGAATGCTATAATCCATTTACAAAAATGCACCAGCTTATACAGCTACCTGATCTGGAAAACAAAGGTGGTGTAAGGGGAAAGATTTTTTCGGATACTCATGGGAATATGTATGTAACGGGAAGCAATTATTATATTAGTTTCAAGCCTGAAAACACGGCTGCATCTGCTGTACAACCCAATGTTTTATTTACGGGTTTTAGTATCTTCAATAAGCTGGCACCGGAGTTATTGCAAACAGCTTTGATCAGTTTAAAGCCCGGACAAAATTATTTTTCGATAGAATACGCAGCCCCAGATTTTAGTGGTGCATCTGTAGAATATGCCTATCGGCTAAAGGGTTTTGATGATCATTGGATAGAGGCAGGTGGTAGAAATTTTGTAAGCTATAGTAATCTGCCAGGAGGCAATTATAGTTTTGAAGTAAGGGCTAGTAATGTGCGGGGTAAATGGGGTACTAATATTGCCACACTCCAATTAAAAATCATACCTCCATTTTGGACACAGTGGTGGTTTTATGCCCTAGTAGCCTTGGTAGTGTCTGGAGTCATTTATTTGATATATAGGTATCGGCTTAATGAGTTTAAAAAGCGTGAAGCCATTAGAAATAAAATTGCGCAGGATCTGCATGATAATATGGGAAGCACCCTTAGTAGCATTTCAGTTTACAGCCAGGTAGCAGCTATCTATCAAGAGAAGGATAAAACAGTTGATCTAAAAAAAATGCTTGAAAAAATTGGTAGCACCAGTAGTGAAATGATTGGTGAAATGAGCGATATAGTATGGGCCATTCAACCAAAGAATGACAGTTTGCAAACCATCATTCAACGTATGGAATCATTTGCAAAACCTTTGCTTCAAGCAAAGAATATTCGATTCGATTTTGATTATAAAGTAGCGGATAGTAATGCGCCACTTAGCATGGAAAAAAGAAAAAATTTTTACCTGGTGTTTAAAGAAGCTGTAAACAATGCTGCAAAGTATTCTTCCTGTACAGAACTGCTGGTAAAATTGACTCAAACCCACCATCAACTTTCAATAGTAATAATTGATAATGGGTCAGGATTTAATGCAGATGCAGTCATGCATAATAATAGCCTTACAGGCAATGGATTGCGCAATATGAGAGAGCGTGCTCATGCTGTGCAGGCATCATTTGAAATAGTGTCCGCCATAGGTACAGGGACTAAGGTTGAGTTTACAATGACTATCCCCTAATTTGGGGATATGATACAATAATTTCTTCCTCATATTTGTAATATTATGCCAGTTCGAATTATACTTTTTGATGATAATAAAAACCTACGGGATAGTATATCGCTACTCATACAAACGGAGCCGTCATTTGAGCTTGTAGGCTCATTTAGCAACGTGTTTACCTGTGTGGAAGATATTGAGGAAATGAAACCGGATGTAATACTGATGGATATTGAAATGCCCGGTATGACAGGAATTGAGGCCGTAAAACTCATTCGTAAATTCTATCCAAAAATTGCTATTTTAATGCAAACTGTTTTTGAAGATGATGATAGGGTCTTTGACAGTATTTGTGCTGGCGCAAATGGTTATATCCTCAAAAATCAACTCAATATAAAATTGATTGATGCCATACATGAACTGGAGTTTGGAGGCAGCCCAATGTCTCCCAGCATTGCCAGAAAAGTATTGAGTAAGATGCAGCAGCTTACACCGCATATTATGCCCGAAGCTACGCCTGATTATCAACTTACACCTCGGGAAAAGGAAGTATTGGCCTGTATTGTAGAAGGACTTGCCTATAAAATGATAGCTGCCAACCTATTTATCAGCTATGAAACAGTAAGAAGTCATGTAAAAAAAATATATGAAAAGCTCCATGTGGCTTCACTTACAGAGGCTGTATCAAAAGCCATGAGAGAGGGGTTGGTGTAGGAATTATTTGCATCCAAATTTTAAATGAGAATGCACGCAATACATAAAAAAGATTAGTATTCTTCATCAGCCATATAGGTTAGTTGCAGTTTTGAGGTAAAATCTACATCGATCCCATTTTTTGGGGCTGGTATCCATGATGTACTTTTTCGAATCATTTTCAGCACATCTTC
>CAXYYO010000030.1:0-38882 GCA_964293305.1 uncultured bacterium
AACGGTCTTTTTTACCTTTGCCTTGTTCTACTTTTATCTGCTTACACTCTGAGTCAATGTCTTTCTGATTTTTGACATAGATTGCTTCTTCGTGCCTCCTTGCAATGACGCAGTGGGGTTGAGCTTCCTCCCAATAAAGTAGATTACTTCTTTTATTCGCTTTGATGGAGCGTGCATCATCATTGCCCGTAGGGCGAAAATATCTGAACAATTATTTAAGGGATTAATTGATTTACTTGATTTGGGTTTGCTTTGTTTGACTCGTAATAACTAAGGGCCAATCATAATTGCCCGTAGGGCTAATAAACAATATCAATTTCATAATCCATAAGATCTATAAAGAACAGATATTTGCATTAATATTTAAAACCTTGATGTATGAAGCAAATTTCTACTTTTCTGGTTGCATCCATATTTTTGATGCTACCCTCAGCCCGCACAAAGGCACAATGCACGGCAACTATTACTGGAGCAAATTGTATTCCCACTGTGCTTTCTGTAAATCATAATGTAAGCAATGCAAATACCATAGAATGGTATAAAGATGGTGCTTTGTACCAAATACGTGGCAAGTACAATCCTGTAGCAGAAACCGTTTCATCCGGTTGGCCATTGGCAGAGCCGCAAGATATGTGCGGGGATAATTCGGGTAATTTATATGTGGTGGATGGTGTATCGAATAGTGTAGTAAAAATAGCTGCCGGGAGCAGCACGGGTATAATAGTGGCAGGTGGTAATGGCAAGGGCTCTGCACTGAACCAATTTGCCTCACCACAAAGTGTGGCAGTGGATGCTGAGGGCAATCTTTATGTGAGCGATGCCCTGATGAACAGGGTTACAAAATGGACTCCAGGATCCACAGAAGGAATAACCGTGGCTGGTAGTAATACTGGTGCATATGGCAGTGCAGCAAATTTATTATCGGCTCCTAAAAATATTTGTATTGATGCTGATGGCAATTTATTTATTGCAGATAGATTTAATCATCGCATACAGAAATGGGCTCCGGGTGCATCTGTTGGCGTAACTGTGGCCGGTGGCAATGGTAATGGCATAGCCGAAAATCAAATATCTGAATCTATGGACGTGGGTGTAGACGCTATGGGAAATGTATATGTAGCAGACTACTTTAATAACCGTATTTCTAAATGGGCACCCGGTGCATCAACAGGGGTAACGGTGGCCGGTGGAGGCGGATCTGGCAATACGGCTAATAAATTTAATTTTACCACTGCGCTTCATGTAATGCCTAATGGAGATTTTTATGTGAGAGACCAGGCAAATTATCGTATTCAAAAATATACTCCCGGTGCCCTGTATGGTACAACAGTAGCCGGCGGTTTTGGATCTTCCAATACGCTTACTTGGGGTTTTGGATTGTATGTGGATGTCAATGAAAATATTTTTGTACCAGCTTTATTTGATGACAAAGTTGATAAATACAGCACATCAGCAGTTTGTGATGTAAACTTGGATGTTTATCAAACGGGTAATTATACAGCTAAGCTGATAGGAGATTGTACGGCTGAATCTACAGTAAAAAATATGATTACTATACCGGAACGCCCATCTGCAATCAAAGGCCCATCCAATGTAACCGAAGGACAACAAGGTGTAATATATCGTGTGGAAAATATGCCTGGCTTGGTTTATACTTGGGCTGTGCCACAGGATGCAACAATAGCAAGGGGACAGGGAAAATCTGCTATTAAAGTAAACTATACTTTCTCCAGTGGATATATAACAGTAATAGCTTCAAATGAATGTGGTCAATCTATATTGAGAAAGAAATTTATAACTTTATCAGCGCCATTGGCCATTGCAACAAAACAGGGAAATAAGGGATTGAGTATGTATCCAAATCCAGTAAAAAACATGACTACCATTCAGTTTGATATGATAGAGGCTTCAAACTACAACATTCAAATATTTGATCTAAGTGGTCGTTTAATTCAATCAAATAGTGGTGTTGCTTTTTCGGGGGCCAATAAAGTACAACTGAATTTGAGTAATTTAGTACAAGGTAGTTATATCATTAAACTGATAAGTGCAGATAAGGTTAGTCTATTCACTCAAACATTTGTAAAAGAGTAGGTTTTATAATGGTAACTCAGATAATAGTTTATGCCATATTTATATAGGCAAATCGGAAAGAGGCTTTTTAAAGCCTCTTTTTATTTTCTTGTTTATAGCTGCCGCTCATCATTGCATATGTCTATTCATATGTAGTTGTAAAGGTTTATCACAAATTTTTACATCTTTGCTCATCTTATTATGTGTATAAATTTGGCAGATTTTTTAAAATCAAAATATCATCAACATTACAGTAAAAAGTTATGTTTAATTATTTGTAGCACACTATTCGTTTGCCATATGTATGCACAGGATGCTGACCCGTCAAGCTATCAGGAGCAATATCAACTACATATTAGCAAATCCAATGAAGTGATGAAAGTGGATGGACTTTTGGATGAAGGTGTGTGGAAAACGGCTGATTCCACCAAATACTTCTGGTTGAAATTTCCAAGAGATGATGTATATGCTGATAGTAGTCTGAGTAGTGTAATAAAATTGACATACGATCAAGATTTTTTATATGTAGGCGCAGTACTTTTTGAGGAAGCACCATTTATAGGCGTATCACTAAAACGAGATAGTAGGATTAGAGAAAATGATGGTCTGGGTGTGGTGCTTGACCCTGTAAATAAAAAGACAAATGGATTTTATTTTTCGGTAACTGCATTCAATGTGCAGGCCGATGACCAACTTAGTGCAAGCAAAGGCGGAGATCTAGATTTTAGTTGGGACAATAAATGGTATAGTGCTACTAAACAGTATGCACATTTTTTTACGATTGAAATGGCTATTCCTTTCAAAACAATTAGGTATGATAAAAACAATACAACATGGGGTATTAACTTTATACGTAGTTATAGAAAAGGGAATGAATTTCATACTTGGACACGCATACCGGTTAATTTTCCCGGTGTTGACTTAGGTTATTTGGGTGCTCTAAAATGGGATGCACCACCACCTTCAGCAGGGAGTAATATTGCCCTAATACCTTATATAACCGGACAGGCCGCACAGGATAAGGAATCTGGGAAAAATACAATAGAAGGCAGTCCAAATGCAGGTTTTGACAGCAAGATTGCGCTTAATTCAAATCTGAATTTAGACCTCACAGTAAATCCAGACTTTTCACAAATAGAAGTGGATAGGCAGGTTACAAATCTTTCAAGATTCAGTATTTTTTTTCCTGAAAGACGAACCTTTTTTTTAGAGAATAATGATATCTTTTCAGCTTATGGCATTCCTCCCGTACAACCATTTTATAGCAGGCGTATTGGGCTAGATGATGATGGACAAAAAATTCCAATATTACTTGGAGCCCGTGTTACGGGAAATCTCGCAGAGAAAACAAGGATTGGAATAATGAGTATGCAAACCGGAGAAAAGGGGGAAACTGCTTCGCAGAATTATTCTGCACTAAGCATACATCAACAAGTGTTGAAAAGAAGTACAATCAAAGTATATGGCATAAGTAGACAGGCTTTTATGAATGAGGAGCAACTTGCCAAAGCTAGCCCTTTGGATAAGTACGGCAGAAATGCTGGCACCGAATTAAACTTTACTAGTGAAGATGGCAGCTGGAATGCATGGGGAGCAATACATAAAAGCTTTAAAAGTGGCATAGATAGTAAAAACAATTTCTGGAATACGGGTGTGGGATATGAGGGTAGAAATTTTTCAAGTCTAATAGATTATACAGACGTGGGCGTAAATTATTATGCTGATATGGGATTTGTAAATCGGGTTGAAAACTATGATCAGGTAAGGGATACAATAATCAGAGTAGGATTCAAACATATTTTTAATGAACTTGAATATACATTCAGACCTAAATCTGGCCCTCTGCAAACACATGGCATAAGTATTACAAATTATTTTGCATGGAATGCAGATAATAGCTTTAGTGAACGCAGCAATGAATTTGAATATTCATTTGGATTTAAAAACAGTAGTGAATTAGGTTTTAGTTATAGCAATCAGGAGCAGCAAATTCTTTTTCCCATAGGCTTTACAGATGAAGATCCTTTGCCGGCTGGCAGATATGAATTTAATCAATATGGTATAGGTTATGAAAGTGATTCACGAAAAAATATTTCTTGGTATGTGGAGGGGTTGGTAGGTGGGTTTTACAATGGAACATACCAGCAAATGAGTGCGGGTATTACACTGAGAAAACAACCCTGGCTTACTATTGATTTTAATGCGGAATATAACAGATTGAAATTTCCGGAGCCATTTGGAAGTACAGATTTATTCTTATTGGCACCGCGAATAGAAATCAATTTTAGTACTTCTATATTCTGGACAACATTTATACAATACAATACACAAAATAATAATTTCAATATCAACAGCAGGCTGCAATGGCGCTACAAACCTATGAGTGATTTATTTTTGGTTTATACAGACAACTATTTTGCTGATCCATTTTTAAAAAGCCAAAATCGATCATTGGTATTTAAATTGAATTATTGGTTGAATATGTAATAGGCCAGAAAATAGCTTTACTCCTTTGATATTGTAGCTCATACATCATTTAATAAGCAATAATTTTACAGCTTTCTTCTATTTACATTGGCACTAATAAATTATTGATTCTTAGCATCCGAACTATACCCCAAATGCGGCAGCCGCGTATTGTTTAGTCAAAAACTAGCTTATTTCAAAAACAGCGGGGAACCATAAATAGTTGCAAAAAAACTTATCAAAAAAATAATCCCCTATAATTGCATTATCAAAACACTTACTGTATGAGGAAGTATTATACGCTAATCTTGACGATGTTTCTATCGAATGTCCTACTATCGCAATCTACCAAAAATGTAATTTTTATAAGCGTAGATGACATGAGTATTGCATCTGACACTTATGGTAATACGGAAGTTCCCACTCCAAACATTACAAGACTAGCACAGCATGGCGTGTTATTTACAAATGCATATTGTCAATTCACTTTATGTAGCCCAAGCCGCACATCTGTATTAAGCGGTAAACGTCCCGATGCCACCAATATTTTTGATAATTTAGTGGATATACGCACTACTCTCGGCGAAGACTATAAGTTCTTACCGGAATACTTTAATTCGTTTGGATATAGAACAGAAAACTATGGCAAAGTAGGCCCCTGTGAACATGAGCGTGAAATAAGTTGGGATTATAATTTTGACAACAATGGCTATGCTTATGAGGCACCACCAAATGCACCTTATTGGTGTATAGATACGGTAAATGCCAATGAGACAGAAACAAGGCCTGGACTTTCCACAACCGCAGTGATTAATAAGCTTATAGAAGGACCTCAGGAACCTTATTTTATTGGACTAGGGCTATCAACACATGCACCTTTTACACCAACATTAGATGCTTGGAACTTGATTGGAGATAGCAATGTATCCATACCCTTGCAGGTTGACATATATGGTGGATTTGATAATGTATTTGGTAATGGTTCTTCAAATATTTCATTTCCAAACACTCCAATTGATGACACTTTGGATATGCCGGCGCCGGCACGTACTTCTACACGTATTTTTTCTGATGAGGAATCAAGAAATATCAAACATGCATTCTATGCTGAAGTAATACAAACAGATCAGCAGCTTGGTAGGCTCTTAGATGCCATGGATAGTTTAAATACCTGGGAAAATGCTATTGTTGTATTTTGGAGTGATCATGGATTGCACATGGGAGAGCATCAAGGTTTGTGGTTAAAACTTACCATTTTTGAAGAATGCCTTCGAGTTCCATTTATTATCTGTGCACCCGGTTATTCATCAGGAGTTTCTAATAGACCAGTGGAATTAGTAGATATTTTTCCTACACTAACCGAATTATGTAATATTCCACAAGCGGATAGCATGGAAGGGAGTAGTCTTGTACCACTATTAGAAAAACCAGATGCAATTTGGAAATCTGCAATTTTTTCACAGATACTTCGCAAAAAAGGATATAACATTACTGGGCGTGCTGTCCGTACAGAGGGCTTTCATTATAACTTGTGGCCAGGAAATGGAGAGGAGTTGTTTGATTTAACAAATGATCCTTTTGA
Organism: uncultured bacterium; assembly: GCA_964293305.1. Taxonomy (GTDB): domain Bacteria; phylum Bacteroidota; class Bacteroidia; order Chitinophagales; family Chitinophagaceae; genus CALAGJ01. Next base: position 6,122 of record CAXYYO010000030.1, read on the forward strand.
ATATACTAATCTTGCTACAAATCCTGTTTGGCAAGATACTTTGAATAAAATGCGCAATTTACAAGTAGGCGGATGGATAGCTGCAAAACCACCTGAGTATCAAAAAAGTACCTGGTTTAGAGATGCTGACAATGATGGTTTTGGTAATAAAACAGATTCAGTTATAAAATATTTTATGCCAACGGATTTTGCTGCTAACAATTCCGATTGCAATGATTCCAATAACCATATTTTCCCGGGTGCAAAAGAGAAAATGTGCAACGGGATTGATGACAACTGTAATGTACAGATTGATGAAAATAAAAAAGTGCCCATCATTTCAAAGATAGGCATATTAGATATTTGTCATACAGATTCTGTGTATCTTTTTACCACACAATTTGGACGTTTTAAATATCAATGGTATAAAAATAATATTGTCATACCTGGAGCCACTTCATTTGGATATGTAGCTAAAGAAGCGGGATCTTATACTGTTGAAGTTACAGTTGCCAATTGTACTAGTCCGTCTTTGCCCACTGTGGTTATTAACTCATGCAACCGTTTTATTTCTGGTATAAAAAAAGAAATTAAATCATCATTTATTAGTGGGAAAAAGTAGGCGGCAATTACCTTAGATATTGTAGTATAGTTTGTGGTTGTAACTCACTCATTGATGAAATTCTTTAGCAATAAAGTCCAATCATATTTTTTATAAATAATGTTTGGCTCAGCATACACAGGTAGCATATTATGTGCTTTCAAGAATTTTATTGTTCCTTTTTTACCACCAAAATCTCCTCTGAACCAACTGAATATTTTTGAGATGGTAACTGTATTTTTTAGTGAATCATACCCCACATCATGGTTTAAAAAATTCATTGTTGCCGCCTCTAATTGTGCATCAATTTTTGTATCACCGTAGAAAGCAATAGGCGGGCAACTAGTAGCACCACAATTTAATGCAAAATGAATGCGGGCATCTAAACTATCAATACGCCATTTTTTTTCAAATCCTGATACAAATGGTTTATTTAAATAACCTAGACTTAGTTTGATTTTTGATTTACGCAGCAATCCATGTTCTATCAAATCTAAGCTGATTTTCTGTCCTGCTACAAGAATCTTTTTCTGCGAAAAAAAATGATTACGATTTGTGTATGTTGTTTCATCGGCCGTTAGCAGAATTTGGGTATAGGCATTATATACATTCAACCAAAACGCTTTTTTCTTACTATCATCAGTCAACATAGTATCCAAAGATTGATAGTTGTATTGATCAATCAAACTAATCATTGAATCAGTTGGCTCATTCGTTTTTACAGCATAAAGTAATTGCTGTGCATACCTCTGTAAATCATTTGACGAAAACTGTGCAGATGCATTCATAGATAAAAAATAAAACTATTGATAGATACAATAAAGAAGCCCCATAATACATAATTTTAAAATTACAAGTTGTAGCAATATTAAGGACTATTAAAAACTTACACACCGTCTATCAAAAAAAATTTAATACCCTTTTTTAAAATATATTTTTGAAGCAATAGAAGTACATGATGAAAATAATTACCATAACAATGCTTGTTTTTTCTTCTCTGCATTTATCTGCACAAACTACAGAAGACAGTGTAAAAAAAGCAGTTGAACTTTTGTTTACAGCAATGCGTACAAGTGATACAACACTACTGCGCCAATGCTTCACGCCATCTGCAGTACTTCAAACAATTATAAAAAACAAGGTTGAACAAATAGAAGTGGTTAATGAAACAGTAGATGCATTTGCTACTTCAATAAGTTCTTACCTACCGGGAAGTTTAGATGAGCGCATCAGCATTGGCGCTATACATATTGATGGGCCTCTAGCTACAGTTTGGACTCCATATCAATTCTTTTTTAATGGCAACTTTATACATTGTGGCGTTAACTCTTTTCAACTAGTAAGATTGGATGGTGTGTGGAAAATTCAATATATCATTGATACCCGTCGCAAATCAAATTGTGAATGACGTGCTCTAAACCATTTTGCGTAGCAATAAAATTCACTGCATCATCTGGTTTAAAACAAACTCACAAAACCAAAATGTAGTTTAAGTTGTCTGGTGTCAAATGGGTTATCATTTTGTTTGCCTGCGGCTAATGAAAAACTAAGAATACCTGTATTGGTTTCCACACTTACGCCGGCACCTATTCCCAAATAACTATTGTACTGTTTGCCACGAATGGCCTGATTATAGGTAGTGCCCAAATCTGTAAATGCAAAGAGCCGAGAGTTGCGATCAATCAAAAGTCTATATTCAATGGTACCTACTAAATACCGATTGGCAAATACTGCTTCTTCATCAAAACCTCTAAGTAGCTTAAAGCCCCCTACCAGAAACAATTCATTCTGGAAATAACTGGCAGCTTCCAGCCACCCAGCTTGGGCTCCAATTTTTATTGTTGATTGCCTACCCAAAGGAAAAAAATGTGATAAAGCGGCTTGTATTTTTATCGAGTATGTATTGCTTTCTAATGAATCATATAATTTGTTGACATCAAATGCAGGGTCTGCAATTTGAGTAATAGCATTATTTCTCCTAAGCAACCTTTTGCCGACAGCCATATTTACCCAAACATCATTTCCACTTCTGGGGTTAAAACGATAATCTGTATTATAATATTGATACATGGCTCCAAGCCCGGTTGTACTTAGATCCGACAGCAATGGCAATACCCCAGACGACTTTATAAATTGAGTATCTACATACAATACATTGGTGCGTTGATTCTGAAAATATACAGTACCGGATTGCTTGCTATTTATTTCGTATTGAATACCCAATTGAGAACGAAGATTTAAATAAAGTGAATCTCTTTTATAAAGTTCAAATTGACCCGTTATGCCGGCAGCCATTCCTAAAAAATAGGGATGTATATATTGCATATTGAGCCTGGGAGATGAGGGTTGTAATTGCTGCCAAACCACACCAATTGTTTCTCCCAATGCCAGTGCATTTTGTAGTGCAATATTGGCTTCTCCAGTAAATAATAATTTACCATTGAGTTGATCATTATTTGGCAATAGCCCAACTAAAATATTTACTTGATTACTCCTTGTGCTGTTTAAATAAAGACGCAGCACAGCACCAGTGTTCAATAAATCAATTTGCCAAGGCGCAGATTGTTGTAAATAGGGTAATAATAACAACCTGCTATTGATGGCATTGATTTTTTCTTCATTGTAAGTGCTGTGTGGTGCAATACCAAGGTGCCTGTATAAAAAGGTAGCATTAAGTTTTATATCGCCGGTTACAATAATGCTATCAATTGTATATGCTTCACCGGAATTTATATTCAGCTTTGCTGAAATGGAAGAACCATTAAATGAAAAACTATCTAAACGCACAGCTGCAAAAGGATGGCCATTTGCTGCTTGCTTATTCAAAATATTTTCATACAATTTTTCAATAGAAGTTGGTGTAAATATTTTACCTGAAAAACTATGGCTGTCATATCCAATGCTCCTTAGTATGGCCTCATCAGCATCTGCTATTATTATAGAATTCCATTTGTATGAGTATCCAATATATAGTTGTACAAAGAGTTGATCTTCGATTTCAGCTATGCTGTCAATGGATGCAGCCATATATCCTTTTAATTGCAGTTTAGCTGGTAACTGAGCGAGGTATGCCTTTGCAGAAAGACTATTTGGAAAATTTGTTTCTAATGTAATATCACTCGGTATTTCATCCGCAGATACTGATTGATACTTGATACTAATGGGTTGAGCAGAAACTTGGTGTGATACGCTAATTACAATAAAAAAAAGAAATAGAAAGGAGCGGATTAACTTTGCCCACAGCATTTCACAATAACATCTATATTTTTCAGCAATGGCCGGCATATATCTGCATATTCCTTTTTGTAAACAAGCATGTCATTATTGTAATTTTCACTTTAGCACCACTCTGCATTTGCAACAGGACATGATAAACGCCATGCAGCAGGAGTTATTGCTACGCAAAGATTATATAACGGAAGGTATTGATACAATTTATTTTGGAGGAGGTACACCAAGTATATTATCCCATGATGGCTTGCAAAAACTGATGGATACTATCTATAAAAATTATATTATTAAAGATAATGTAGAAATCACGCTTGAAGCCAACCCTGATGATATAAATACTGTATCCTTACAAACCTGGAAGTCGGTTGGAATAAACCGTTTAAGCATTGGTATACAAAGTTTTGATGATACCGAATTACAATGGATGAACCGGGCACACAATGCATCAGAAGCATTGAAGAGTATAACTTTTGCACAGCAAGCGGGTATTGAGAACATTAGTATTGATTTAATTTATGGCTCTCCTTTACTTACTGATGTACAATGGATAAAGCATTTACAAACAGCTATTGATTTACAAGTGCCACATCTTTCCTGCTATGCACTTACTGTGGAAAATCGTACAGCCCTGCATCATAGCATTACTCAACATAAAACCCCAGATACTGACCCTGAAAAACAAAGCAGGCATTTTGAAATGATGCAGAAAGCTTTGGATACGGCCGGTTATGTTCATTATGAAATTTCAAATTTTTGCAAACCTGGCTGCATGAGCAAACATAACAGCAGCTATTGGAAGGGTATTGCATATACAGGTATTGGCCCCTCTGCACATTCTTACAATGGCATAAGCAGACAATGGAATATTGCCCACAATAAAAACTATATAGATGGAATACTTGAGGGCAATCAACAGATAGAACTTGAGCAGCTTTCTGTAGTACAGCAAATGAATGAATACATCATGATTCGGTTAAGACTTTTGGAGGGAATTGATCTAATGGATTTTGAATATAAATTTGGATATGCTGCAAAAGAATTACTTGTAAAAACAGCTTTAAACTTACATAGAAATGATCATTTGATTATTTCAGAAAATCATATTTTTTTGAGCCCTACGGGCAAATTTTTTGCAGATGGTATTGCCGCAGATTTATTTTTTGAAGCGGGCTGTTTTTAATGTAATGTTCAATGCTCCGATACTACTAAAATCAACATTAATTTCATTTAAGGTTGTGTATATACTTATGATATTATAATTTCCTTAACACATTATTCATGGCAGCATTCATTTGCCAATAACTCTATTGCCTCCTGTTCATCTTCCAAGGGTATGAATAATTCAATCATGGCAAAACATGGATAACTGCTATCAGTTTTATTAAGCTGAAACACCTTGATACCATGGCATTCCAGCAGGCTGCTGATGGTAGTGGCTTGTATATAATCTGGTGTAGCGTAAATTTTAATGGTATTAGTTATCATTCGTGGTGGTATGTTATTAGGATATTTTTTTGGTTCTGTACATGCTTAAAACAAATTCTGATTCCCGTTTGAAAATGCGTAGCAAGAAAAAAAATAAAATAGCGCCAGCTGCACCATAAATTAAGGGCAAGTCTTCTTCCAGTGCAGCAGCGGGTGTGTCGCCGTGCAGGCTTATGGCATACATTTGTGTAAGCGCAAATGCATTATTTAGAAAATGTATGATAATGGTAAGCCAAATATTATCACCCTTATAAAAAACATAACCCAAGAGAATACCAAGAAATAGCCGTGGCAAAAACCCATAAAAAGAAAGGTGCATCATGCTAAATAATACAGCGGTGATGATAATACCCGTCCATGCATTTCTACTGATACTTATAAAAACTTTTTGAATACATGCCCTAAAAATCATTTCCTCTGCTATGGCAGGCAATAATCCCAATATGAAGAGTCCGGCAATATAGTCCTGCACATTTTTCATGGAGGTGATGATAAGAACTTGGTTATTGTATTCATCTTCCAATTCCTGAAAATATTTTGCCCAGTTATCCGGTATCGGAATCATTTCATTAATAGCTCCTAAACTTCCTCCTACCATTAAAGCTGTCAATACAATGGATACTAGTAAAAACGCCTGCTTACCACTTATGGCTTTTGTAAAACGAAGAAACCCTGGCGCATCAGATTGATTGATACGTGCAAAAAAAGCAGCAGGCAAAATCATTACAAATATTACATTAATTACTTGTAAAACCCTATATACTAGAGGGTCTTTACTAGAGGCAATAACTGCTGCAAAATCATTGGGCGTAGCCCCTAAATAAAGATTCGCAAATAACATAGTGCAGGCACTGCCTGCAATGATACCTAACCCAATAAATAGGAGTAGCAATGCAAGCTGCATAGAGGGTGAATATTTTTCGGTAGATGTCATTATAGGAGGAGTTACTATTTTTGCACAAAAGTAGGTGGCCATTTGTTTCTAGGGCTACCCTCAAAGAAGTATATTTTAAAGATGGTTCAAATAGGCAAAGTTTCATTACCGGCATTTCCACTTTTACTTGCACCCATGGAGGATGTGAGTGATCCGCCTTTTAGAGCAGTGTGTAAACAAAACGGTGCAGATATGATGTACACCGAATTTATCAGTAGTGAAGGTTTGATAAGAGACGCTATTAAAAGCCGTCAAAAATTAGACATATACGAGGAAGAAAGACCTGTGGGTATCCAGATTTTTGGAGGAGATGAAGAAGCTATGGCACTAAGTGCCCGCATTGTAGAAGCTGTAAATCCTGATTTACTGGACATTAATTTTGGATGCCCTGTAAAGAAGGTAGTATCTAAAGGAGCAGGTGCTGGGGTATTGAAAGATATTGATGCAATGGTGCGGCTTACTAAGGCATGTGTTAATAGTACTCAACTACCAGTTACAGTTAAAACGAGATTGGGATGGGATGATGATTCCAAAAATATAGAAGAAGTAGCTGAGCGATTACAAGATATAGGCATTAAAGCACTGTCTATACATGGGCGCACCAGAAGCCAGTTATATAAAGGAGAAGCAGACTGGACTTTGATTGGAAAAATAAAAAATAATCCAAGAATACATATACCCATTTTTGGAAATGGAGATATTGATAATCCCGAAAAAGCACTGTTATATAAAAACAGATATGGTGTAGATGGCATCATGATAGGCCGGGCTGCAATTGGTTATCCGTGGATTTTTAGAGAGATAAAACATTTTATGAATACCGGAAATCATTTGGCAGCTCCGAGTATCATTGAAAGAGTAGCTGCCATACGCATACACTTACAAAAAAGTATGGAATGGAAAGGTGCTAAACTGGGAATATTAGAAATGCGCCGCCATTATACCAACTATTTAAAAGGGCTACCAGGTATTAAGGAATATAGAAATAGGTTGGTTACCATTTCCGAGTATGAAATCATAAACGAGCTACTTGTAGAAATTGAAAAAAAATATATGGATTTTGAATTTGCTCCACGTATTGTCAATATGGATGCAATGGCTTACAGCTGTGGTTGATTATAGCTTCTAATCCAGTATTCCTTCTCTCAAAATACCCGTTAACTGCTGATAAGAAATAGTATATGATAAAGGACCCATAGCATAAGGAGCAATTTCATACTCATTATAAAAAATCAATAATCCATCTTTTGTAAATGCAAAATTTTGAGGCAGAGGCAAACTATCGCTTTCAATTAAAAACCCTTCTTGTAGCCAAGTACGGCCTGGAGAAATTTGCTTAATTGATTTTAGAACGGTTTCATTTAAACGAACCATGTCCTGATTTTTTCCGGTGTCGAGAATATTATTCCAGGTTAAGATTTTTCCCGTGTAGTCTAAATTTACAATGTGTGTAAGATGCAAAGGATGAGCCCCTCCCGCATAAGATTCGGTATGAACTACAGCAGATAACAGCCTTAAGGTTTGATAATTAATACGAACGGTGGTTGTTTTGTACCAACTGTTCATTGAGGCGGCTTTTTTATCTGCATCAGACATGAGCTTAGATCTTTCATTGGTAGCATAATGAGTAAAGGAATCTACAGCAAGCTGAGCATTTGCCTGACCTTCAAATGCCAACAACTGAAGATGCATATTCAAACTATCTGCAAGCATGGAGCCTGATAATACGGGGTATTCCAAACTTGCTGATGCCAAATTTTTTTCATCTTTTACTGATGAATCTTTTGCTAAGCTCTTTACAGATTGATAGGTGTATTTTAAAGTATCTGTAGGAACTGTGATGGATTGCTCATTTCCATTTTGCTGCTCATCATTGCAGGATAAAAAGAAAAAACTACTGATGCTAATGAGTATTAAAATGAATCGCATATCATCAAAAATTTCATCAAATATAAATAGGAAAAGAATTGGATGGATTAATCATTACTTGTTTGGGGAATAATCCAATATAGGATGTCTTTCGAAAGGAATATCAGGGTTAAGCATTTTTCTAAAAGTTATCAATTTCCGGCTTTCTTTTCCTCCAAGGTTTTTATAAATGGAAATCATTTTTGGATTCCATTCTCCTGCCCAGCCCATTTCGAGTGTTTCGTAGATATGATTTTTCTGAATGACAAAAGTAGACTCCTGAATCATGAAACTATCTACACCCAAAGCTTGATATTTTGGCACCACCCCAAAAGCAAATCCTGCAAACTGTTTGCATGCTCCAGTGTATTTAAGCCACATCAAATAAATTTTTTGAAGCCCTCCAAATTTTCCGTTAAAATGTTTAAAGTATTGATTAAGGTCTGGAAGATTAATCCACATAGCAATTGGCTCCTCTTTGTAATAAGCAAACCAAATTATTCTTTCATCAATAATGGGTTTCACTTTTTGAAATAATTTGATGGCTTGCTCCTTAGTAACTTCTTTAGCTTCGCCATGCTGCGCCCAGGCTGCGTTGTAAACAGTGGCAAACTCAGCCGCATGTTTTTCTAAATTATTTTTATCAATATGACGGGCAGTATAATCAGGTTTATTTTTAAATTTCGTATGCCTTTCTTCAAAGCGAGGAGGTAGCGGTTCTTTTACTATAATACGATAAAAGAACTGGTTGTAATAATCTTGAAATCCATATGCTTCGAATAATATTTTATAATAGGAAGGATTAAAACTCAAACCATAGACAGGCTCCTTATCAAATCCTTCAACCAATAAACCCCACCATTTATCTCTATCTAAAAAATTAATTGGACCATCCATTGCCTGCATACCCGCTTCTTTCAACCAGGCAGCAGCTGTGTCAAAAAGTAAATTAGCAGCCTGCTGATTATTAATACAATCAAAAAAACCAATGCCTCCAACAGGAAATTCAGTTCCGCGGTTTTGATATTTTTCATGAGTAAATGCTGCAATTCGCCCAATTACTTTATTGTCATCATATAATACCCATCTTTTTATATTTCCGTATTTAAAGTTCCTATTCTTTGCAGGATCAAAAACATCATTCACCTCATGGTCCAAGGGTCTTATAAAGCATGGGTTTGATTGGTTACAATACACATGCACCATTATAAAATCTTTAACTGTTATTTTATTATTTACCTCAGTTATTAGCATACTTGCAGTTTGCTGCGAAAGTAGGGGCTACATTTAAAATTTATTTTTATATCAAATATTGCTATTTCATGAAGCATTAACTATTTGTTATTTTTTAATCATGGGCAAGTACTTTAATACAAAGTTCTGTAGCAGTGAAAATTAACGGCACTCATGTTTTCATTTTATTTGAGGTAGAGATTCTACGCTTATAGTACACCGTGAATGTTTATGGATATAGGTAAAAGATATATTGGATCTGATATATTATGTTATCTAATATCGTCTGCAGAAAGCATTAAAAGCATTACACCCTTCTTCCAAAGGAATATAATACCAGTACCTACTTGAATTTATAGAAAGCGGACAGCGCAAGGCAAAAATTTTTCTCATACAGTAACCTGCATACCTAGCGTTACAATTAAAATCTGAATACAGTATCAACAATTATAGGCTATATAAATACCACAATTTAGATCATCTGTCCTAAATATTTTCTGTTTTGGCTTACCCTTCATCTGCCTCAAAAACGCTATCTTGCGGCACTTTAAATTACTATTAAAGAATATTTACCAAGCAATATGCTAAAAATAGTACAAATGGTGCCCGCATTGGGCTGGGGAGGTGCACAAGTTTTTTGCATTCAACTTTGCAATGAGTTAGTGCGTACATATAACCATGAGGTTACACTGGTTTCTCTCTATAACCACACAAAAGATCATTTACCGCTTGAGATGCTAGACAAGCGTATCAAATTCATTACCCTTGGTAAAAGCCGTGGATTTGATACAAAAATGTTTTTTAAGGTACAAGCACTTCTTAAAGAACTACAGCCTGATATAGTTAATACCCATTTGCACAGCAGTTATTATTGCTTTCTATCTTATATGACCCTAAAAAAACCGGAAAAGAAATTTCATACTTTTCATAGTATGGTCAAAATTGATAGCCCTTGGCATGGAAGAGAAGCATATAAATATTTTTTCAAAAAAGACATTATTCGGCCTATTAGTATTTCAGAAGAAGTATATAAAAGCGCTGTAGAGGAATATGGAAATTGTATCAGAATATTGATAAAAAATGGTACATCACCCGTAAAACCTACACCTCTCTTTGATGAAGTCAAAGAGAAATTGGCAACTTATAAAAAAGATGCCGACACAAAGATTTTACTCAATGTGGCACGTATCTGCAAGGAAAAAAATCAGGTATTGCTCATGGAAACAATGGCCCGATTAGAAAAAGAAAATGTAAACGCTGTTTGTTTGATACTTGGTGATCATGCCGAAGTGGACAAGCCTCTATATGAACATCTGTTAGCAATGAAACCGGGGAATGTGCATTTTCTAGGTAAGGTAAAAAATGTAGCCGATTATCTTTTGAATAGTGATGCATTTGTGCTCACTTCCACTTTTGAAGGTCTTCCAATAAGCCTCTTGGAGGCTATGAGTGCAAAAGTGATTCCAGTATGTACACCGGCAGGTGGTATAGTAAATGTGGTGGATGAATCAGTAGGATTTATTAGTCAGGATTTAAGTATTGATGCCTACTATACCGTACTCATGAAATTTATACACCTGTCCAAGGATCAGCTATTACAAATGCAGATAACAGGTAACAAACTTTTTGAAGAGGAATACAGCATGGCACTGTGTGCATCTGAATATAACAAATTATATAACGCCTGATGGATAACTCTAGAAAAACTACTGTAATTTACATAATGTCCGACAATAGATCTGGCAGCACACTGCTGGAAAATATTTTGAGTAAAAGCAAGGAATGTTTTTCTGTGGGTGAGCTTGCAATGCTTAAAGGACATTTACTGAAGCAAGGCCCTGGCGAAAGATGGAACTGGAATTGTAGTTGTGGCAAATCTTTTACTGACTGTAGTTTTTGGAGCCCTGTATTGAGCGAAGCTCAAATAAAAAATGACGCTGAATTTCTCACAAATGTTACTTGGGCCTTCAAATCTAAGCTGCTCGTTGTTTATAGTTTTCTGCCATTTTTGTTGAAAGGTTGGTTGAAAAATATTAGTAAAAAACAGGCAAGCATTAAAGTAACAAATACCCTTACTAAATTATATCCTATAATCAGTAAGCACAGTAATAAGAAGTTTATTGTTGACAGTTCTAAAAATCCTGTACAAGCTTTTACGGTTTATGAAAATTGTAAGGATATTGATGTAAAAATAATTTGGCTGAAAAGAGATATAAGAGCCATTGCCACTTCAAAAAGAAAGTGGAAAGAATTAAATAAAAAAAGAGAGAAATCCCTATTTAGACTATTGTGGGATATTTTTTATTACAAGCAAGTATGCGCCACTGTCATAAAAATGGCAAAACCAGCAGATGTGTTAGTATTAGATTATGAAACGCTGGCTACAAATTTGCAATCATCATTAGATAATATTTGTAAACATTTTTCGTTGGAAAATTATGATGCCCCAGCATATATGGAATTAATTGAAGACCATACTGTAGCAGGTACTCCGGGAAGATTTACAAAAAAACCTATACAATATGATCCCACCTGGAAGGATGCCTATCGAGCCGATAAGTTGTCCTGGATTACCGGTGGTATTTTAAATAAACTATAAAAAAATAAAGCATGAAGCATTTGATGCAAACAGCAGTAAAAGCAGCCTATGAGGCAGGTAATAAAATCTTAGAAGTTTATGCCAGGGATTTTGCTATAGAAACAAAAGAAGACAAATCTCCATTAACAGAAGCAGATAAGGCAGCACATTTAGTGATAAAAGCATTACTAGCAGATACGAATATTCCCATGCTAAGTGAGGAAGGAAAAAAAATGGAATATGATGAAAGAAAAGATTGGAATCAGTTTTGGTTAGTTGATCCATTGGATGGTACAAAAGAATTCATTAAGAAAAATGGAGAGTTTACCGTAAATATTGCATTAGTTGAAAATGGTATTCCAAAAGGAGGCGTTGTATATGTGCCCGTAAAAGGAACCATGTATTATGGTTATGAAGGTGCGGGAAGTTTTGCATTTACAGTAGATGCCTCGCAGGATGTGGTAGCACAAATGGAAGGTGCTTATACACTTCCATCAGCCAATACAAATGTATATAGTGTAGTAGCCAGTCGTAGCCATAACAGTCCAGAAACAGAATCTTTCATAGAAGAGAAAAAGAAACAATATGGTGAAGTAAGTATTGTGAGTAGCGGCAGTAGTATAAAGCTTTGCCTAGTAGCTGAGGGTAATGCTAATGTATATCCCCGTTTGGCACCTACAATGGAGTGGGATACCGCCGCAGGACATGCTGTAGCAAAATATGCAGGTTGTAAAGTATATCAGTTTGAAACTGGCAATGAATTAGCTTATAATAAAGAAAACTTATTAAACCCTTGGTTTGTTGTAGAACGTAATTAATCAAATCTATAATGCCTGTTGCTTTTCCAAATACATTTTTAATAGGAGTACAAAAAGCCGGTACTACTACACTTGATGACTGGTTGAGTCAGCACCCGGATATTTATTGTTATGATTCTTTAAAGGATGTTCATCTCTTCTATCGTTTTAAAACAAAGGAAGAAATGGAAAAGCGTATGGTGTTGGAAACACCTGCATATAAAGGTGAAAAAATCATCTTGCAAAGTGCAGTAAACTATGTGTTTTATGAATCAATGCTACAGGGCATACAAACTCATTCGCCGCAGGCAAAACTTTTATTGATATTGCGCAATCCAGCTGATAGAGCAATTTCAGCCTATCAATATTTCTGTAAGATGAATAGGGAAACAAGACCTATTGAATCTGCACTTACCTACCAACCAAAAGATTGCACAAGCTTCAATCCTGACAACAGCGATTTTTCCTATATAGAACATGGATTCTATGGCAAGCAAGTGCAGTCAGTTCTGAAATATTTTCGAAGAGAGCAATTATTTGTTTTGGACTATGATGACCTGCGCAGTAGGCCTCAATATCTGATGGAACAAATTGCAAATTTTCTTCAGATTGATAAAAATTTTGTTCCTGATTTTTCACCAAAAAATGTAACAGGTACTGTAAAAAGTCAGGCTTTGCAGCAAACTGTTTTAAGTCATAATAAATACAGAAAATGGGTGGTTGATCATATCATAGACCCAATATTTCCCGTTACAAAAAGAAAGGCATTCAAGAAAAAAATTTTTGAATGGAATACCAATCAAAATAGAAATAAGGAATCAGTAAACAATGCCTCCCAAAATATAAGTAAGGAAGTAAGATTGTCAATAAAGGAAAATCTTTTGCCATTATATGCAACTGACACTCTTCTTTTGGATGAATTATTGCATACTAACTTTTTTAAAATTTGGCATCCTGTAAAAAACCAGGATTAAACCTATGATAAACCGTAATGAGCAAATTTAAAATAGTACAAATGTTGCCGGCATTAGGCTGGGGTGGCGCACAGGTTTTTGCCATCCAGCTCTGCAATGAACTCATTAAAAATCCGGACTATGATATTACATTGGTATCTATGTATCATCATACAGAAGCCCATTTGCCAACATCACAATTAAACCCACGCATCAAATTCAGAAGTTTGGGTAAGCAAAAAGGTTTTGATTTTAGGATGTTTGGGGCTATTAAAAGAATGATAAGGGAAGAAAAGCCAGATGTAGTACACACACATTTGCACGCTGGCTATTATTGTTTTGATGCATTTTTAAATGTTACTGAATTTCCCTTTAAAAAAATTCATACCCTTCATAATCTGGCTCAAAAAGAGAGTCCATTACATGGTAGATTAGCTTATAATTTTTTCTTCAAACGCCACATCATTACGCCAGTAAGTATTTCTGAAGAAGTATTGCTCAGTGCACAAAAAGCTTATGATGGTAGTGCCAAAATATTAATACTGAATGGTAGCTATCCAGTAAAGGCTTCTAAGGATTTTGATGCAGTAAAAGAAAAAATAAATGCGCTGAAAAAAAATAGCGATACAAAAGTATTACTGAATGTAGCCCGCATTTGCAAGCAAAAAAATCAGCTCCTTTTATTAGAAAGCATGAAGCAGATGCAGGATGAAAATATTATTGCCATCATACTCGGGCACTACCTTCCGGATGATAAAGGTTTGTATGATCAACTCATGGCAAACAAACCCGACAATGTGCACTTCATGGGGAAAATACAGGAGGTGGGAGATTATTATTTACAAAGTGATGCCTTTGTACTTACTTCCATATTTGAAGGTTTGCCAATCAGTTCTTTGGAAGCTATGAGTGCGGGTATCATCCCAATATGCACACCGGTGGGTGGCTTAAAAAATATTGTTACAAACGATATGGGATTCTTATCTGACGAAGTGAGTGTACAATCTTTTACAAAATCGGTGAAGCAATACCTCAAACTGTCAGCATCAGATGTAGCCGTTTTACAACAAAACAATAAATTGCTGTACCAGCAAAAATTCAGCATGGATAGTTGTATGGCACAGTATGACAAATTATATCACAATTAATCATCAACAAATTTATGGCTGATAACGTATTGCCAAATTTCATGATTATCGGCCCTCCAAAAACGGCCTCCACTTCCTTACACTACTATCTTTCTCAGCATCCAGATATCTGTATGAGCGAGCCCAAAGAAACCCGCTATATGGACAACCAATACAGGGAAGATTTAGCAGGTTATTCAAAATATTTTGCGCATGCAAAGGGGCAGAAAGCCATTGGTGATGGTACGCCTACTTATAGTTTTTTACCCTTTGTGGCTGAGCGCATTCAAAAACATTTTCCAGCTATTAAACTTATTATTTGTTTTAGAGATCCGGTGGACCGTGCTTTTAGTGGATGGCTGATGCGTTGTGCCAAAGGCAATGAAAAAAATAGCTTTCAAGAAGCACTCCGCCTAAATATGGAGCAGCGAAGCAAGCATACTCTTCATGGTGATGATGGTATTGCTTTCTGGATGGAAGATCAAAATGCATTAGGCGATAAAAATCAAATTCTTTGCCGCACTTACGTGGAAGGTAGTATGTATGCAGAGCAAATGGAATATTACCTCAATAAGTTCAAACCTGAGCAAATTCATTATCTCTTTATGGATGATCTTCGAAAAGATTTGATACCAACCTTACAAAAGATGTTTGCTTTTCTTGGAGTTGATGAAAAATTTGATCAAATAAAAACAGAAGAAGTAAATAAGCATAAAAAAGTAAGGCTAAAGTTTTTATTCAATTTGTTTGGAAAGGATAAAGTAAAAAATGTAAAAAACTTTTTACCTGCACCATTAGCAAACTTACTGAAGCCCATACTGCGTACCGAAGTAAAAAAGCCAGAAATAACTGATGCCGATAAGAAATTTGCCTGGGACATTTTTAAAGATGATGTGGCAAAACTTGAGCAAATAATCGGCAAAAATTTAACTCAGTGGCGTAAGAAATATGAGTAAATAATACATTGTTTTCATCAATGTTGATGTGTATGATTAAAATGTAAAAACAGGCTGTTTTATATCGTGATAAAATAAAAAAGTCCATTTTTCATTTTTGCCCTGTTCCCACCATTGCTGTCTTAGTTCCATAGCCTTTCTGCCATCATAGTCATACTTAGCTACAAATCGGTTTTTCATTTGCTGTAGTTGCGGAGCATCGTCTCCACCAAAAAAAATCGTTTGCCCATCCTCCACTATTCTATAGGTTTGATGATGCATGCTGTGAGCTCCTGTTATTTCGTAGTGAATATAGTTATCAATACTGCCATTGCCATTTAACTGTACCACCTGTGAGTTGCCTTGCAATACATCTAATTCATCTGGCATATAAGAAGGGAAGCCTTTTTCAAAGGCAAATTCAAGTTCCTCATGCTGCACATAGTAAACTGCATTTGGAAATGCAGACTGATAGTGGCCAAGATTATTTCTTTTGCTTATACCACCTGCATGATCTTTATGCAAATGTGATAGCAGCACTTTTGTAATATGGGATGGCTCTATTCCATGTTTTAGCATATTGTTGTGAATAATTAACTCCCCTTTTTCAGCAAAGCCAAGTCCTGTATCTAATAGCAATACATCATTTTTGGTGATGATAAGAAATGGCTGTACTTCAACCAGTATGCTACCTACAGGACGCTGCTGAAGTTGATCTTTTTCGAGATTAAATGGTACAAATATTTTTGTTTTATCAATTGTATAAACACCTTCATTAAGTGGTATGATTTGCATGCTATGTATTCGTATAATTATCTTTATAAATGTTGAAGCAAAAATAATGGGCATTTTTATATACTTTGCCAGTGCAAAACAAATGATATCAGCAAATGCCTCCGGAAATTATTATCAATGAAGGGTTTGAAATGGCCGCAGAGTTTGTGCTGCATACAGATCAGTCCGTTTTTTTAACTGGTAAGGCAGGTACAGGAAAAACCACATTCCTCAAACATATCACTTCAATATGTAAGAAAGAGTTTGTGGTTACAGCTCCTACTGCTGTGGCTGCTATCAATTGTGCAGGTGCCACATTACATTCAGTTTTTCAGCTCCCCTTTGGTGCATTTATTCCCGGCACATTAAGAGGTTTTTCAGATACCAATACCACAATTACAGACAAGCATTCTCTCTTTAAAAATTCACGTTTGGGTAAAGACAAAAGAGAATTATTTAATAGATTGGAATTGCTCATCATTGATGAAGTGAGTATGCTGCGTGCAGATATGTTGGATGCTGTCGATCTACTATTACGCCATTTCAGAAAAAGACCAATGGAAGCTTTTGGTGGTGTACAGGTGCTTTTTATTGGTGACCTCTATCAATTACCCCCTGTAGTAAAAAATGATGAATGGGAGTTTTTGAAAGAATATTATGATAGTCCATTTTTCTTTGATGCCTTGGCATTGAAAACTATGCTACCAGTATGCCTTAGTTTAGAAAAAATATACAGACAAACCAATGAGGCATTTATTGGATTGCTCAATCGCATTAGAAATAACGAACTAAGATCAACAGATTATGATTTGTTGAATGATAAAGTGTGCAATGCATTACCAGCAAATCATTTGGATTATGTAACCCTTACTACCCACAATGCAATTGCAGATAATATCAACTATGCAGAATTGCAAAAAACAAAAGGAGCGTCTTACAGTTTTGAAGCAATTGTAAAAGGAGATTTTCCAGAAAAAATGTATCCAGTTGATCCTACACTTACCATTAAGGTAGGTGCAAGACTGATGTTCATCAAAAATGATGCACAAAGCAAACGCTGGCACAATGGAAAAATGGCAACGGTTTTAGAGATATTTTTTGATGAAGAATTAGACACAAACCTCATAAAAGTACAACCTGATGAAGCGATATATCCCATCATTTTAGAAAAAGAAGTATGGAGTAATACAAAATATTTTTATAATGAAAATGAGGATAGTATTGATGAAGAAGAGCTTGGTAGTTTTACACAATATCCTGTAAGACTTGCATGGGCCATAACCATACATAAAAGTCAGGGTCTTACATTTGAAAAAGTAATTATTGATGCTGCTCGGGCATTTGCCGCAGGCCAGGTTTATGTGGCACTCAGCAGGTGCGTATCCTTAGACGGCGTTATACTACTGAGTAAAATTACTCAAGCCGCCATATCTACAAACCCTTTGATTGTAGACTATATGCAAAATCAGACTACGGACCATTTACCTGAAATGCTAAAACAAAAAAAACAAGCCTTTTTTGTAAATACAACACAGCATAAATATGATTTTAAACAGCCAATAAGAAGAATGCTCCAACTACAAGATTATATGCTGCAAAGACAACTAAAAAACAGTGCAGAAGTAGTTGCCTTCATTTTACAAATTGTTGATTCCCTAAATGAAATCGAAAAAACAGCAGAAAAATTTAGACAACAAATAAAACAAATTTTGGATAATGGTATAAATGAAAAGATATTAAATGAATTAAAAGCGAGATGCGAAAAAGCAGATGAGTGGTTTGGAAAAATATTTCTGGCAAAAGCCCTAACTCCATTGAATGACATTGCAAAAATGATATTGTTAGAAAAAAAATCAAGAACAGCATTGGCCGCTATTTATGGAGAAATAAAATGGATGAAAAAATGTAAGGAGAAATTTATTCCGGCTTCGCCAAATCCAATTATTCCAAAAATATCTCCTTCAAAAGAAATTAATGCTTCAGAAAGTCTTGCAGAATTATTGAAAACGAAACGCAATGAAATTGCTTCTAAGCAATCACTACCGCCTTATCGTATTTGCAGCAACCAAACGATTAGTGAAATGGAAACCTACCTCCCCCAAAATTTATTGGAGTTGTCAAGGATTCATGGTATGGGTAATTATACTTTAGAAAATTATGGGGATGATTTTCTTTCCGTTATGAAAGCGTATTGTGATAAACACCAGCTGCAAAGCAGAATACATGAAAAAATTAGTATAAAAATCAAAAAACAAAGCAACAATATAAATGCGGAGCAAGAACCACAAATAAATACAAAACAGCAAAGTTTTAATTTATTTCAGGAGGGAAAAACAATTGCAGAAATTGCATCCGCTAGAAACTTAGTCATCAGTACAATAGAAGGGCATCTCAGTACATTTATTGCTGATGGTAAACTGGATGTTTTTAAATTAATTTCAAAAGAAAAATATGAGTTAGTTGCAAAGCGTTTATTGGCAAATAGTACAGAAAGCGGAATCGATATTGCAGCTACAAAAGCTGAGCTATCTGCGGATATTAATTATGGAGAATTAAGAATGGTATCCGCTCATTTACAGTTTATAAAAAAACAAGAAAATATTACAGCATAAAATCTTCAGAAGCATGAAAACATTGGAAGCATTAATGGAAGAGTTAGAGGGCATTGTTCCTAAATACGAAAAAGAAAATAGATCTGTTTCCAAAGCATGTATAGGATGGCATATATCACATAGTTTTATGGTATTGGAGCGAATGAGTATGACCCTGGCACAAAGTGACCCTGCACAGTATAAAAAATCTTCATTCAGTTTTATAAAATCGTTGGTCATGTTCTCAGGCCGTATACCAAGAGGCAGGGGCAAAGCTCCGGCTATTGTGAGTCCGATAGAAACAATAACACTTGAAATTATAACTGATAGAATAGCTAGTGCTAAAAAAGCATTGCATGAAATGGAAAATGCCCATGAAAATGGATTTATGAATCATCCGGTATTTGGTATTTTAAATAAAAAAGAGACGATGCGCTTTATGCGGATACATACTCATCATCATCTACAAATTATAAAGGATATCCTCGGATAAGCGTTGAGCTATTTATCCAAGATGATCTAGTTTAATTTTATTACAAAGTAGAAACATTGTATACCTATTCTGTGGAAAATAATTGTTTACTTTTAAATAGGTTACTATTTCTTCAATAAAAACTTACCCTATACACTTATCTATTTGCATTTCAATTTTTCTGTACAAAGTCAACTGCATCACTTGGGTTTATAAAAAAAGGCTCCTTTTGGGGAGCCTAAAAATTTAATATCGGAATACTTATAAGGTTCTCTTTACTTCTTCCTGTTCATAAGCTACAAGGGTATCACCTACTTGTATATCGGTAAAATTCTTCATAGTAAGTCCACACTCATATCCTGTGGCTACTTCTTTTGCATCATCTTTAAAACGCTTTAAACTACCCAGCTCTGCATAAGCACCTTCTGTACGTGGATAAATAAGAATACCATCACGGAATAAACGCATTTTACTATCCCGTCTTACTTTACCATCTGTTACATAACATCCTGCTACAGTTGCTTTATCAAATTTGAATACCTCTCTTATTTCTACAGTAGCTACTTCTTTCTCTTCTACTTTTGGCTCGAGCAATCCTTCCATTGCACTCTTTATTTCTTCGATTGCATTGTAGATGATGGAGTATGATTTTATTTGAACTCCCTCATTCATAGCAAGTTTATTTGCCTGACTGGAAGGTCTTACATTAAATCCTACAATTATCGCATCAGATGCTGTTGCGAGCAATACATCACTTTCAGAAATCTGACCCACTGCTTTATGAACAATAGCAATTGCAATTTCTTCAGTAGAAAGTTTTTGTAAAGAATCACTAAGTGCTTCGACTGAACCATCTACATCACCTTTAATAATGAGTTTAAGTTCTTTAAAATTACCTAATGCAAGTCTTCTACCTATTTCATCTAAAGTAATATGTTTTCTTGCTCTTAAACCTTGCTCACGCAGTAACTGTGCTCTTCGATTTGCTACTTCTTTTGCTTCACTTTCTTCATCATACACTTTGAATTTTTCTCCTGCCTGAGGTGCACCATTTAGTCCTAAAATCTGAACAGCTGTACTTGGCGGGGCATCTTCAATTCGTTGATTCCGCTCATCTACCATTGCTTTAATACGACCAAAATGTTGTCCGGAAACCATGATGTCTCCCTGAGAAAGCGTGCCACTTTGTACTAGTACCGTAGCCACATATCCTCGCCCTTTATCCAAAGAAGCTTCAATAACTGTACCTACTGCATTCTTATTAGGATTTGCTTTTAGATCTAATAAATCTGCTTCTAATAATATTTTCTCCATAAGCAGATCTACATTAAGACCTGACTTTGCTGCTATTTCCTGGTTTTGAAACTTACCGCCCCATGCCTCTACGAGAATATTCATTTGAGACAATTGTTCGTAAATCTTAGTGGGGTTGGCTCCATCTTTATCAATCTTATTCACAGCAAAAACCATGGGTACACCTGCTGCCTGTGCGTGGCTGATAGCCTCTCTAGTTTGTGGCATTACCGCATCATCAGCAGCTACAACAATTACTGCAATATCTGTAACCTTAGCACCTCTGGCACGCATGGCAGTAAATGCTTCGTGGCCCGGTGTATCTAAGAATGTAATATTTCTTCCATCCTTAGTGGTTACTTCATAAGCACCAATATGCTGGGTTATACCTCCGGCCTCCCCAGATACTACATTGGCATTTCTAATATAGTCTAACAAAGATGTTTTACCATGATCCACATGACCCATAATGGTAACGATTGGCGGGCGGGATTCTAAGTCTACGGCGCTATCAATATCTTCATCATCTCCCTCTTCATTAGAATCTTCCACACCAATAAATTCTACTTCATATCCAAACTCACCACATACAAGCTCTATCACCTCTGCATCTAATCTTTGGTTGATAGAAGCCATAATGCCTAAGCTCATACATTTACCAATAATTTCAGCAAAACTTACATCCATAAGACCGGCCAATTCGCTTACTGTTACAAATTCTGTAACCTGTAGCTTACTGTTTTCTCCAGACTGATCAGAATCTGCAATTTCCTGTCTTTTATCTCTCCTATATTTTGCTTTGAGGCCTTTACCTCTTCCGGTAGCACCGGCCAATTTTGCCTGTGTTTCCCGGATTTTATCCTGTATTTGCTTTTGATTAATTTCCCTATCTGCCGGTTGTTGTGGCTGATTGCGGTTGTTTCTATTGTCAAATCTATTATTGGTACGACCTCTGTTTCCACCCTGTTGTGGTCCGCCGCCAGGCCTATTGCCTTGATTTTGGTATCCACCACCCGGTCTGCCGCCTTGATTTTGATATCCACCACCCGGTCTGCCGCCTCCTTGCTGATTATTTCCATGAAAACGTTGTACATTTCCAGTAGGACCTCCACCTTGTGCTGGTGGCGGTGTATCAGTGCCTTTTTTGTCAACAGGAATGCGTTTGCGTTTCCGCCTTTCATCCTGACTGTTGTTTTTTGGTCTGGTATCATTATCTACAGGTAGTTCTATCTTGCCCAATATTCTGGGGCCTTCCAGCCTTTCTGCTTTTATGTTTTCAATGATGGGCGGTGCATCTATTGGTGTTTGTGGTGGTGGTGCCACTTTTACTTCAATTTCCTGCACTGGCACTTTAACTTCTTCTACCGGTTGCTTTGTTTCTACGGGCTTTTCTTCTTTCTTTTTAGCAACTTTCTTCGGTCTTGTGGATGGATCTATTTCGCTTAAATCTATTTTCTTTATAACTCTTGGTGCTTCAAGTTCCGGTGCACTTATTTTTATAGTTTCCGGCTCCGAAACAGGCTGTATTGCTTCAACTATTTCAACAGGTTTTTCTTCAACTACAGGCTCAGGTACTGCAGGTGCAGACACTTCAACTACTGGTGCAGGTATATCCACCACAGGTGTAGGCACTTCAACTATAGGCGCAGGCACTACAACTATGGGCACAGTAGCTTGCACCACAACCGGTTCTTCAACTGCAACAATGGGTTCTTCTTTAACAACAGGTTTGGGTTCTTCTTTTGGTTTGTGGACTTGAGCTTCCTCTTCTTGCCTTTGCTTTTTCTCAGCATGCGTTTTAGGCATTTCCAATTGATCGGCCTTGCTTTTATTTGCCTTATCGCTTTGAAATTCATTCTGAAGCGAATAATACATGGCTTCCGTCAGCTTTGCTGTTGGCTTAAGCTCATCTTTACTAAATCCTTTACCCACTAAAAAGTCCATGAGCGTATCCTGCCCAATGTTAAACTCTTTAGCGGCTGCTAATAGCCGTGGTAATTTTATTTCTGACATATTGTAAATCTGCTTTCAAACCGATTTGAAAACGGTCAAAAGTAAGTTATAAATATTTAGCGAAGCTTGATTTACATTGAATGTTTAACCTTACTCCACCATCACATATATTTCAGCTTGTTCAAAATGTAACCTGCTCATTGAGCGTAGCGTACAAAATTGATCAGCTATTCTTTTTCAAACTCGGCCTTTAGAATACGACGAACCTCATTTACAGTTTCTAGTTCTAAGTCTGCTCTACGACTTAGTTCTTCAGCAGGAGTATTCAACACACTGCGTGCAGTATCACATCCAATGCGTTTTAATTCATCAATTATCCATGCTTCTATTTCATCTGAAAATTCATCCAAGTCTATATCAAATTCTTCTTCCTGATCTGCATCTTCTCTAAATACATCTATATCATATCCGGTGAGTGAACAAGCCAATTTTATGTTTACCCCTTTTCTGCCTATGGCCAATGAAACTTGGTCTGCACGCAGATATGCATCTACATGTTTTTGATCACTATCTATGTCCATATAACTGATGCGTGCCGGTGTAAGCGAACGCTGAATGAGTAATTGTATATTGGCTGTATAATTGATGATATCTATATTCTCATTTTTTAATTCTCTTACAATCCCATGAATTCTACTGCCCTTCATACCTACACATGCGCCTACAGGGTCTATCCTATCATCATAACTTTCTACAGCTACTTTCGCTCTTTCGCCAGGTTCTCTTACTATTTTTTTGATAGTAATGAGGCCATCAAAAATTTCCGGAACTTCTATTTCTAAAAGTTTTGCTAGAAATTTCTGACTGGTGCGGCTGAGGATAATAACAGGCGAACCATTTTTTATATCAACACGCTCTACTACAGCACGTATATTCTCTCCTTTTTTGAAAAAATCTTGTGGTATCTGCTCCGTTTTCGGAAGTATAAGTTCATTGCCATCTTCATCAAGTAAAAGCACTTCTTTTTTCCAAACTTGATAAACCTCTGCGGAGATGATTTCTCCTATGCGGTCAGAATATTTTTTGAGGAGTACATTCTTTTTGAGGTCGCCAATTCTACTGGCTAATGTTTGCTTAGCAGCTAATATGGCTCTGCGTCCAAAGTCTAGCATATCAACTTCTTGATACACTTCTTCGTCTATCTCAAAGTCAGGTTCAATCTTTATAGCTTCTGTATAGCTTATTTCTGAAAGTGGGTCCATTACTTCCCCATCTTCCACAATCACTCTTCTACGTATAATTTCAAGGTCACCTTTTTCGGCGTTTACAATAACGTCAAAATTATCATCAGTGCCATACTTTTTGCGCAGCAGGGTTTTGAATACATCCTCCACGACCTTCATCATAGTGGGGCGGTCAATGTTTTCAGCATCTTTGAAATCCTGAAACGCTTCAATCAAATTAATACTTGCCATAGCATAAATTTTAGCCGGATGCTATCCGGGTTTTAAAAAATAACCTGTACGGTTGTGCTTTTTATGTTCGAAAATGGAATTACAACTTTCTCTATTACTAATTTTTTGCCTTTACCTTGTTTTACCTCAACTTCAATAGCTGTTTCAAGCACGTTTGTAAGTATTCCTTCCAGTTTTGTATCCTCTGTGAGCAGTACTTCTACCTTCCTGCTTATATTTTTTAGATATTGTCGGAGTAAAATTAACGGCTCATCAATGCCCGGGGATGATACTTCTAGGGAATAATTTCCATCTGGGTAATAAGCATTTTCCTCAATAAGCTTATACATTGATTTGTTGATTTTGATACAGTCATCAATGCTTATACCATTGTCTCCATCAATATATACTCTAATGTTGTTGGTAGGTTTTATTCTCATACGCACAAGAAATAAATCTGGCCTGACTGTTAATACCTGGTTTGCCAGTTTTTCTAGTGTTTGTATAATTGTATCTGCTTGCATATAGGAAAAAGAGAAGGGAACGATTTCGTCCCCTTCTTTAATTTTGTTCCGTTGCAAATATATATCTTGTTTTGATTCTTCCAAATCTTATCTCAGGTTCAAGTTGCTTCATATATTTTTGCTTCATGGCTTTAAAGTATATTGTAGCGTTGACAAAAAAAGATATCCTACTGGAAACAAGACAACAATATACTTTTTATGGTATCTTACTTTATGTTACAAGTACCACTTTTGTAATTTATCTGACAGCTGGAAAGCCGGAGGAACATACTTGGAATGCTTTATTCTGGATGGTACAACTTTTTGTATGTATAAATGCTGTGGCAAAGAGTTTTACGCAAGAAGGCCGTACTAGAATGCTATACTATTATACCCTTGCAGGTCCACAGGATTATATCATTTCAAAGCTCCTATATAATGCATTGCTAATGGCTGTGATGGTGCTGCTTTCACTTGCTTTATTTTGTTTACTTTTGGGTAATCCGTTGTACAATATCATCAGTTTTATTTCTATTAGCCTTCTCGGCGGCATTGGTCTTTCATTAATATTCACTTTTCTTGCTGCTATAGCTTCCCAAACCAAACAGCAAGGTGCTCTTATGGCTATTATGGGTTTTCCTGTAGTAATACCTCAGTTGATAGTGTTGAGTAAATTGGCTACCGTTTCCTTTGCACCAGTTGTACAAGATGGATATTGGACAATGATTCTGTTATTAGTTTTCCTAGATGTATTGACAATTATTTTATCTTTAATTCTTTTCCCATTCTTATGGACAGACTAAGTGTGGAAAATGTTACATATCTAAAAAATAGCTTTCATGCGTCTTACGTGCCTTTTTTATTCTACTTATCTATCAGTTGATCAGTATTAACACATATCAACCATTTGAAGCTGTAATTGAAAAACATAATGCAAAGTATTCGGTTATTATAGACTAATGGTATATTTTTGACCATTGAATAAGTAAATAAAAAGCATCAAATAAAAATCAATATAAAAACATGGGTATCCTAAAAGATAGATTCAAGGTTAAAGCAGAGCAAAGTAGTATTGAAATTAAAGAATTATTAAAGGAACATGGCAATAAGAAAATTGGTGAGGTAAAATTGTCACAAATATATCAGGGAATGCGGGGCATTACTGGTTTGGTTACCGAAACCAGTTTGCTAGATCCACAAGAGGGTATAAGATTTAGGGGTTATAGCATTCCTGAATTGAAAGAAAAATTACCCACGAGTAACAATGGTACTGAACCATTGCCCGAAGGGTTATTTTATTTAATGCTCTTAGGTGAAATGCCCAATAAGGAGGAAGTAGAGCATGTTACAAATGTGTTGCAACGCCGCAGCCATGTACCCAACCATGTGTTTGATGCAATTGAAGCTTTGCCAATAACTGCACACCCCATGACAATGTTTGTTGTAGCAATCATGGCTTTGCAAACAGAAAGTTATTTTACAATAGCATATGCGGAAGGAATCAATAAAAAAGATTATTGGGAGCCTACTTTTGATGATGCTATCATTCTAATAAGTCGATTACCAAGAATTGCAGCATATATCTATCGTAGAAAGTACAAAAATGGTGAACATATTCAACCCAATGGAATGCTTGATTGGGCGGGTAATTTGGCCCATATGATGGGTTATGATGATCATGGAGTAAGGGAACTGATGCGATTGTATATGACTATACACGCCGATCATGAGGGTGGAAATGTATCTGCACATACTACTCATCTTGTAGGTAGTGCACTGAGTGATCCATATCTTGCTTATGCAGCAGGAATGAATGGACTTGCAGGCCCATTGCATGGCTTGGCAAATCAAGAAGTAATAAAATGGATCTACGAAATGCAGGCTGAAATTGGAACCGATGAGCCAAGTAGTGAGCAAATTGCAAACTATGTGCAGCAGACGCTCAGCAAAGGAAAAGTAGTACCGGGATATGGCCATGCAGTGCTTCGTAAAACGGACCCACGCTTTGAAGCGCAGATGGAGTTTGGAAAGAAGCATATGCCAGATGATAAATTAGTAAATACAGTTTGGAATATATATGCTACAGTACCTCCTATACTACAGAGCTTAGGCAAAATAAAAAACCCCTGGCCAAATGTAGATGCGCATAGCGGATCGTTATTAGTTCATTATGGAATCGTAGAATATGAGTTTTATACTGTTCTTTTTGCAGTAAGTCGTGCACTTGGTGTAATGGCAAGTTTGATTTGGGACAGAGCATTGGCATTCCCATTGGAGCGGCCAAAAAGTGTAACCACAGAATCCGTAAAACTATGGCTAGAAGGTAAAGATGAGATTTGGGGTGAATAAGATATTTGGCTTTTTTGAATGAAATAAAAATTCTGCTAATTTTTGATTACAACATATAATAAAAGATAACCAGACATTTACATATTTTGAGTTTTGTAAAAATCTTAATCTGTGAGTAGGAGTTTTATATCTTAAAATTCAATTTAATGTTGAGCACAAAAAATGTTGTATAAAACATTTGGATTGAAATCTAATTTCATTCGTATAATATTTTTATTTATACTTTTTATATGAGAAACTTTATCATATAATTCTTCAAGTTAATGCAGTTATTGTTTTACAGGAAAATCGCTACCGAAACCAAAACTGGCAGGATATTGTGCAGTGCCTCTGTATTTTTTCATTAGCTCTGGCATAGCGTTTTGTAAATAGTTTTTTAAACCATTTACAGTAATCATATTGTTCTGAGATGCAGCCCCTTTTAATGCCTCCAATAAAACATAAGTAAATGCACCATGACCCAATGCTTCAAATTCATTGGCAAATTGTTTACTACCACTTGCTGCCATCCAATGCGTACCTGTACTTCGGGCTAAGAGGGCAATACTCCGCTGCTGCCCTGCTTCCGCCTGCAATAGATTATCAAAAGCTCCTGCACTTTGACAGGCATCTAAAATGAAGACCTGCTTTTGCGCAGCAATATCAATAGCATACTGCTGTAGCTGTGCCGCAGATATCCCTTTTGCTTCTAACTCAGCTTGTACATTTTTTAAATCACTAATATCTTTGGGCACTAAATAAAATGCTTGATCTGTACCAATAACACCATGACCGGCATAGTAAAAAATAAATACATCTTGTGGTTTTGCATTACTGCTAATGTCATCAAATGCCTTAGCTATTGCAGATCTGTCGGCTTTTTGATCTGTTATAAAATAGGTATCCACTTTGCTTACTAATTGTTGTGCGTCTTTTTGAATTTCTTCTTTAAAAGAAGATGCATCTGCTAGGGCATAATCCAAATGTAATTTTTTATTGTCATATTCATTGATACCAACAACCAGCAAGTGAACTGTGGCATTCCTATCAACAGGTGCTACAGTAGCTTCATAGATGGTATTGTTTGGTGGGTTACTTTCGTTGGTCTTCTTATATACAATTGACATCAAATCCGGATTACTTTCCGTACGTTGTTCATTAAGGGCAATAGCTCTAAATATATTTTCGCCTGGCAGCAGGCTTACGGTGTATTTTTTTTCAGTTTGGAATGTGTTACTAGCTACATCATCAGCCACGGCAAGGTTTCTATTGCTTACACTCAATGCTTTGCCATTTTGATATAAGCGTATTTCATCAATTTTACTACCAATGCTGCTTGCCTTCACCACAAATTCGGCAGTGCCATTCGTATTATCATAACTTTGTATATCATCAGATACTAAAAGATTTCTTGTAGCCTGTTCATAGATAATTTTTACGGTGGGTGCACTACTTAATTTATCAATATCATCAACCGCTTCCAATATTTCTCCACTGAGTAATCTTGTAATCAAATCAGGGGTATAATAATGCTCATATAAGTTTTGTAGCGGAATGATGTCTGTGCCTTTTGTAAAATATAGTTTATTGATAGCATCCTGTGAGCCATCAAATCTGCCATCAGGGGTTACTGCAAGCCATTCATCGTTATAGGAGTATAAATCCACTATTTTCTTGCCAGTTTGCACTTCCCATATTGATGTAATATCATGTACATCTACCGTAATCACATATTTTCCATCAGGCAGTAATCCTATAAAATAAAATCCATTATCGGTATTGCCAATATTCTGAATAAAGTCCCCTGTTTCTAGGTTAACCACTTTTGCCGGAGCATCACTACGTACAGCTTCTATTAAAGCCATTGTGCCATTAGCACTCAATTGAAAATGATTTATGTATGGTTTAGAGCTACCACTTAGTTTATAATTATTTTTTTGTAATTGGCCATTGATATTATAAGTATTGATTTCATTGCCGGAGGCAATAATAATTTCATTATTACTTTTGAATGCTATGCCGGCAGGCTTGTAATTATTTCCTCCTGGGGTGGAAATGGAAGCAATAAGATTACCCGTTTCCGATTCATATAGAATTACGGTACCATTTTCATAGGAGATGGCTATTAATTTTTCATCGGGTGAAAATGCACTACCATTAGGTTTAGTATCATCTTTTTTCCAAATTACAGCTCTTAATCTTGTGTCGTAGAGAAATACATTAAAATCTCCATTTTCCCAAGTGCAGATATAATTTTCATTAGTAGAAACACTAACTCCATCTGGCTCGTAGAATTCATCGTAAGGCAATGTCATTTTTTCGTTGCCCGTACGTGTATCCACAACTTTAAGGGGTTTACCATAAGCTACAGTATTACCATCTGGGCTAAAGCCAAATCCTTTATATTTTGTGCCCATGTTAAATGATTTAATAACACGTCCTTCTTCTAAATTCCAAATTCTCAAAGGAGATTTACTACCATACTGCCCAAAAACGGGTGTGGCAGCAGCGGTGGCACCATGGTAGCCATCTTGATAGTCTCCAGTAAATGTAATATCCTTACTCGCAGTTAGTGGGTTAAATCTTGTAATACGAAATTCACTACGCCATTCATCCCACACATAAGCCATACCACCCGCCACAATCATATCTGTGCCATAACCATCTTTCATATTGATGGATTTGCCTACTTTTTCTCCTGTGGTTATATTGTATAGTTCAATTAAATTTTCATGAAGGGTAATCAAAAATTTTCCATCTGATGTAAAACCAAAATCATCAAAACTTTCATTACTTTTTACAGACCAGGCTACATTTTGTGAAGCAATATCAAAACATACAATGCCAAAATCGGGACCCACTAAAGTGATTAATTTTTTACCGTCTGGGCTAAACTGATAGCGTCTTACTTCTCCAAAGGGCGGCTTTATGTCAAATATTTTTTTACCAACTTTCTTACTGCCACCTTCACCAGGTCTTAATTCATTTACACTTACTTTATAAAAATTGACTGCAGCACAATACTGCTCATCGGGGCTTGTGTATATGGTGAGTTGCAGTTTTTTATTATCGGGTAGTATTGTTTGTACAACATTTAGCGTAGCTGCATCCAAAATTCTAAGTTCACCATCTCCACCACTTGCATATATATATTTCCCATCTTTACTTACCCTTATCCTATAAACATCTTTTAAAGTAACATGCCCTGTTCGCTCACCTACTTCAATATTATATTTTATAAGTGTATCCTGTGGGTACTCTTGAATCTGAATAGCAATTGTTTTATTATCTGGGAACCAGCTTATGGATTCAATTTCAGCACTAGTACTTATTTTTCTGAGCTGAGATCCATTGATAGCATTCCAAATAATCAGATCACTGTAATCTGCACTGGCCATCCATTTGCCATTGGGCGAAACCGCAATATTACGTGGTGTGCTAAGGTGACCGGATGGTACGGTGAGCACTGTTTGCTGTGCCTGTATTTGCATACATGCTAACAGAAAGAAAATTACTATACTGATTTTTTTATTCAGAATCATAGCTAAACTATTACTTTAAAGTGTTGCATAAAAAAAGAATTATTGATATGCACTATGGACACACCAATAATTCTTTTTACGAAAAAATATTTTCTACTAACGGATTATTAGTTGTGCGATAATTCTATCATCAATGGTACAACAGTACCCGTAGAATTTGTATTATTTTCATCACCATTATCATCGGCTACCATCAAGTTTCTAGTGGTTGTTTTATTAACAGAAAAACCTACCTGATACGTATCGTAATTAATTTCAGATTTATCAATCAATTTATTACCAAGTGCTTGCATAATTTTCTTACTTAGACCACCATTCATGTTACTCATTTTATTGGCTATTTCAGTAGCATTTAATTTTTCTTTTGAATATAAAATAAGTAAATAGTCTGTGCCTTTTTGATCATCCATTTTTACCACTTTACTATCGGATGGAAAAGCAACAACACTATTAGAACCTATATGTGTACTCATAAGATCATCAAAAGGTAATATTCGATTTACTTGACCAGTAAGATCTGTGGCAAAAGCATAAATATAGCAGTCCTCATCAGTGGAAATATAGAAACGAAATTTAGTACCAGATGTATAAGTTTCATTCATGCGGTAGGCCACTAAATCTTCTTTTTCGCCTGAATTATCATTTTCCACCACAAGATTTCTGGTTGAAATTTTTGACACAGGCATTGCAGTACCAGTATTGAGTGTAAATTCAACATTACCACTTAGAGAAAATCGAACTTCATCTATTTGTTCTGGTTCCGGTGTGGGTGCTGGTTTGGGTTCAGGGTCTGGTATTGGTTTTGGATCGGGTGCTGGCTCTGGACTTGGATCAGGAGCAGGTTCTTCATTTCTTTTTTCCTCTGGCACCGGTGTAAACGGATCAGCAAATGGCTGTAAAGCAACTGCACACCATTGGGTAAAATCTTTATAACGCATCCATACAAATCCACCATCTGCCCAGTCTGTACCCCAACTATTGAGTACCCTAAATGCGCCACCAAATTTATCATCATCATATCCCACAACGGTCATAGCATGGCCGCTATGTTGCCAATCGCTTGGTGTATCTAATGCTGGATCTGTAGTCCATACCTCTGTGGTTATCCTAAAAAATGTTTCAGGCAAAAAGAATGCGCAAGACACAGGCGAACCTTCTAATAGTGCTTTTTTGGTACTTGATATTGCTTCTTCTTCACTCAATACAAAAAGATCTGTAGTAAGCATACCCGGCTGGGCAAATAAGATAGAATAATCATCAATTTTATACAATGCAGCCGTTTGTTTTATATCGTCTGTAATGGTATAATTACAGCTATAAGGTACAGCAGATTGAAAAGCATCCCCATTTTCATTCATAGTGCGTAATGCAGTAATAGGGTCGCTTCCATTTTGGCAATCATTATCCCCTACATTCTTTATTTGCTCATAAAGATAAGTAGCTGAAAAAGCATATTTATCTATAACAGATTTGTCTGTAATATCATGCGTTTTAGCATAAAGTATGGTACCCACTCCATAAGCATTTGCAAAAGCCACACAGGTACCATGATTACCTTGATCGCCTGGAGTTGGACAATATTTTTCTAATGAATAACTGGAAGGCATTCCTCTAAAACTGCGAAAAGATAGTGGCAGTTTTTTAGGAGTTTTCATAATAGTAGCAGGGTTAATATTTGCCCCGGTTGACCTTCTCTGGCCATTAACAGTTGTACTGATAAATACTACTACTAGCAAGTAAAAGAAAATGTATTTGACCTTCCTTTGAATGCTTTGAAATGATTTCATTTTAAATATATTATGATGGCAAATTTGGTGAAAATCAACAAGAAGCACATACCTTGACTAGGGTATTTTATTTTTTCACCTTCTATCCGGGTTTTGCCGTTGAAGTTTTTTCACAAGCCCAAAGCAATGCCTATATAAGCGTTTGAGTCCTATTTTAAGGTTACAATCGTTCACTATTTTTTTGCTATAAAAGCAATTCCCTACAGCTATTTCCAGCACTTTAACTTTTAGTTTCAATATTAATTGCACATTTTGGGCTAAAGTGAAAAATTTAAGGAACAGTTTAGGGCCTGCCCCTGCGGG
>CAXYYO010000031.1:0-38492 GCA_964293305.1 uncultured bacterium
AAGAAGCTAATCTTCCCACGATACCACCAATTAGATTCAGTAGGTAAAATGCTGAATGATGCAAAACAAAACGGAGCAGGTAAAAGATATTTGATTCAACATTCGGCAGGTTCGGGAAAAAGTAATTCTATCAGTTGGTTGGCACATCAATTAGTCGGTTTATTTGATAACTCAAATACCAACACAATTTTTGATACGGTTATTGTAGTTACCGATAGAAAAGTTTTAGATACTCAAATCCGAAACAACATTAAACAGTTTGAGCAAGTGAAAGGAGTTGTGGAAGCAATCACCGAAGGCAGCAAGCAATTGAAAACCGCATTGGAAGAAGGCAAGAAAATTATCATCACAACTATTCAGAAGTTTCCATACATCGTAAACGAAATTGGAGAATTGCCAGGAAACAAATTCGCAATCATAATTGATGAAGCACACAGCAGCCAAAGCGGAAATGCAGCAGGGAAACTAAATGAAACACTTGCAAAAGATTTTGAGAAAGTGCAAGTGGATGATGATGAATTTATTTTTGTTGACAAAGACGAGTATGATGAATTGACTTCGGAAGATTTGGTAGTGGACATTGTGAAAGGTAGAAAGATGCTGACCAACGCCAGCTATTTTGCTTTTACAGCAACACCGAAAAACAAAACGCTTGAATTATTCGGAGAGAAATACAGTGACAACGGAAAAGAAAAGTTCAGAGCATTTCATTTGTATTCAATGAAGCAAGCCATAGAAGAAAATTTTATTTTAGATGTGTTGCTCAATTACACCACCTACCAAAGCTACTATTCACTGCTAAAGAAAATTGAAGACGACCCTCAGTTTGACAAAAATAAAGCACAGAAGAAGCTCAAAATTTTTGTAGAGAGTAACACATTTGCCATTGCTAAAAAAACCGAACTTATTATTGAACATTTTATGGACAATGTAATTCGCAAGAAAAAAATAAATGGTTTGGCAAAGGCAATGATTGTTACAAGCAGTCGCAGAAACGCAGTAAAGTATAAAAAAGCATTTGACAAATACCTTTCTGATAAAGGCATTCCATACAAAGCGATAGTTGCGTTTTCGGGAGAGATTGACGGACAAAGTGAATCAGCATTAAATCATTTTTCAAGTGCTGCAATTCCAGACGAGTTTAAAAAATCGGAACACCGTTTTTTAATTGTTGCCAGTAAATTTCAAACAGGTTTTGACCAACCGCTTTTGCATACGATGTATGTTGACAAAAAATTAGGTGGAGTAAATGCAGTGCAAACACTTTCACGATTAAACAGAACAGCAGCAGGAAAGAAAGACACTTTTGTTTTGGACTTTGCAAACAGTTCAGAAGAAATAAAAAAATCTTTTGACCCGTTTTTTGAAACAACAATTTTAGGCGAAGCTACCGACCCAAATAAATTGTTTGACTTGCAAAGTGCCTTAGATGCTTTTCAAGTTTACACTCCCGAACAGGTGCAAGAGTTTTCACAAAGTATTGTTACCAGTGTTCCAGTTGACCAATTGCACATCATATTGGACGCAGCAGCAGAAGTTTTTAGAAATACACTTGATGAAAAGCAGCAAGAAGATTTTAGAGGCAAATGCAAATCGTATGTTCGCTTGTATGTTTTCCTTGCACAGATAGTTCCGTTTGTAAATCCATATTTAGAACGTCTTTATCTTTTCTTAAATCATTTGCAAAATAAATTAGGGAGACAGCGTGACGAAGATTTGGCACAAGGTATTTTGGACAACATTGACATGGAAAGTTATCGCTTACAGAAAGAAGGAGATTTTATAATTCAGTTGCAGCAAGGCGATGAACTGAAACCTATGCCAACCGACATGAGAGCTGGAGTTGCAGAACCCGAATTGGAATATCTCTCAAACATTGTAAAAGCATTTAACGACAAGTTCGGAACAACTTTTACAAACGAAGACAAGGTTAAAAAAATGACAGAGGAATTGATGCAAGATGTAATGAAAGACAAAGCAGCGGTTGATAACATCAACGCATCACTCACTAAAAAAGATTTGCAAAACGCAGAGATAACCTTTGCCGATGTTTTAAAAGAGAAAATGGTAAACCATATTGAAAGCAATTTTGAAGTTTTCAAGGAATACAGCGACAACAAAGAGTTTAGAGATTTTTTTGCAGGGACAATGTTTAAGTTGATGATGAGAGATATGTCAAAATTTAACGCAAACAAATAATGCTAACGCTACAGTCACACACATTTGCAAGCCGCACAAGCCGACACACAAGCCAAAGCTTGCAAAAGAGTGTGCCTGTTCCACCGCAGAAAGAATTTCAAAATATTTTTTCCTCCCCTTCTAAAAAAATTAAAACACCCGACACTCAAGCCAACACGACAAAGACGCTAAAACGTAGTGCTGACAATGGTTTACAAGGTCGACCGAGAAGAACACCAGCTGGTAACATTTAGACGGATAGCCAAAAGCCCCTGCATACAAGTGAATCAGTAATCTTAGAACAAGCTATGAATAAAACGAATTGGGGCTGTTGACTATCCGTTGTTCAGCTACGCCGTGCCTTCCAGTGTGGTTGCGTACTAATTTTTCATCTGCTTGGAATGATCTTGTAAACGTTTAGTTTTTTTACTTCATCTTTCAAAGTGATGGTGGTTTTTAGACAGACTGACCTGGCAGCAAGTGTGACGAAACAGAGTGCGAAAAAATCAACATACCTACAGACATAAAAAGATCGTTTAAGCTACTTTAAACCTATAAAAATTGCTTAAAGTTACTAAATTGTACAAATAAGGTTTTATTTTTGACCTTATTTTGTATATTTGCTTCTATTATGGCATTAAATCCTTTTTCAGAGGAACAAATAATAGCAAGACTCCAGTTTGAAAACCCTTGGTGGGCGACTGGTAACTTAGACGGATATTACCAATCTTTCAAACCACGACTCTATTTCAATCTGTTCTACCCTTTGGTAAAAAACACTACCGTTCACAGAGCGAGTGTTTTAATGGGACCAAGACGTGTTGGAAAGACTGTTATGCTATATCACACCATTCAAAAATTAATTTCAGAAGGTATATCTCCTCAGAAAATTTTATACGCGTCAATCGAAACACCAATTTATAATAATATTCCACTTGACGAGCTATTTAAGATGGCAAAAAAAGCTACTGGAGACACCGATTCAAATGGATGGTATATATTTTTTGATGAAATTCAATATCTTAAAGAATGGGAAGTTCATTTAAAAACATTAGTTGACGTTTACCATAACACAAAATTTATAGCAAGTGGTTCGGCTGCCGCCGCATTAAAACTAAAAAGCAATGAAAGTGGCGCAGGACGATTTACTGATTTTATGCTTCCTCCTTTAACATTCTATGAATTTATTCACCTCAAAAATTTAGGAATACTGATTAAGGCAGATACTATCAATTGGAAAGGGAATATTGCTATTTTTTCTTCAACTACAAACATCTCAGAATTAAACAAACACTTTATAAATTATGTGAATTTCGGTGGTTATCCTGAAGTAATATTCAACCAAGAAATACAAAGTAATCCCGGCAGGTTTATGAGAGCCGACATTATTGACAAAGTTTTGCTTAGGGATTTGCCAGGATTATACGGAATACAAGATGTTCAAGAGTTAAATTCTCTTTTTACAACAATAGCCTGGAATAGTGGACAAGAATGTAGCATTGATGAATTAAGCAAAAGCAGCGGTGTTAAGAAAACTACGCTTAGACAATATTTGTCATATTTAGAAGCTGCGTTTTTAGTTCACATTGTAAAACGAGTAGATCAAAAAGCAGGACGTTTCCAACGAGAAAACTTCTTTAAAATTTATCTCACAAATCCAAGCTTAAGAACTGCATTGTTTGCCCCACTTACAGCAGAATCTGACGGTATGGGAGCCATTGTTGAAACTGCAATATTTAGTCAATGGATGCAGCGGACTTCATTCATTCCCTACTATGCAAGGTGGAAAAATGGTGAAGTTGACTTGGTCAATATTAGTAGAAAATCAAACAGACCAGATTGGGCTGTAGAAATTAAATGGAGCAACAGATTTTTTGAATCACCAAATGAATTAAAGAGCCTTTCTTCTTTTTGTGAAGAAAACAAACTAAAGCAGGCATTGGTAACCTCAATTGACAAATCAGGAGTAAAGGAATTTAACAATATTCAACTGCAATATTTACCAGCAGCAGTTTATGCATACAATGTTGGAAAAAATACATTAGAAAGCCAGAAATGACACTAATCAAAAAATACAACAAGACAAGAACATTAGCTGCCAAAAGCACATTGGCTATAGGTGGGGTTTTGTCTCTTCTTGACAATTTTGTGGTAGCCAAAAGTTCAGTTCTCCGAACAAACTTTTGTACAAAAAAGCCCGCCCATCGCAAATCTGCCAACTGTCAATCTGTCTTATAACCAACCACATTTTTGCAAAAGCAAACTTGCCAAATACATGTGCAATAAGTATCTTAGCATATACACATCAAAAACTGTTTTGTAGATCCATATTTTTAAGTGCTAAATCACCCACATTCTTTGCATGGAAATGGTTGGAGGGTAAATGTGAAAATCCTTTCATGCAGATATTTTCGAGTTACTTATTTTATAGACTTATCATTGAGATGGCATCCATGTAAGTGTCATCACTAATGTTCATATAACAAAATAACTTAGCATTATTTTGTTCCTTTATCCTTAGAGATACCAAGCCATAATTAGAGTACTAAATGGCAATTTTTAAATGTTGCAAGATAGCAACCACAGGCTGGCCGGGATGTACTATTACATGGTGATTGGTAAGCATAGGAATGTCCACAAACCCGCCTGCACTTAATGAAATTACATTTTCTCCTATATAGCAAGTGCAACTTCCCTGTAAAATAAGGAAGCTTTCTTTTTCATTTTCATGCGTTTCTTGAAGCACATCCTGAATAGTGGTTACCAAATAGAGACAAAGCTGCTCATCTTCATGTATGATCTGTTGTACCAATGGATTTGATTCGTTTACATTTGGCACTAGATGCTCTACGGTTTGAAACCAAGCTTTTGCATCTGAATATTTATGTATTTTTGGAAGTTGTTTTTTTTGGAGTGAAGTGGCATCCATTTCCAACAAATCAATTGCTTCAAAGAGTTTTTGTTTATCATCAGTATTTACTGCTGCACCATATTGACGCAGTGCAGATTCAATGGCGTCTGCCTCCATCCTTAGGGCCGGATATTGATCAATTAGCGCAGCTACCTCTTTAGCTTCATCAGAGGGTAGCATGCCAAGTACAAATGCATCTAATTGCCCACTTTCTATAAATTTCTGAATATTCATTTTATATTTAATGCTTTCCGCAATTGCAAAATTGCAGTTCTTGAGCTGCTTTTTACTGTAACTACAGGAATGTTTAACATTTTTAAAACCTCATTCTGAGTAAAACCTCAAATATACAAAAGGTGAATAATAGTTCTATACTGTACATCTAAATGCATGATTTCCTCTCGTATCATTTTTTATCTTCCGGCATAAAAGCATATTTTTCTTTACCATATTCGAAAAAATTTGGCTCTTTGGTTGCCGTTACTTTAAAAATTTTACCCTTGAAATAATCAGTGATTGTAGTTCTTGCAATATCTGCAGCCCATGTAAAAAAAAATCTGGCTCTTGAAGCGTCTTACATATCCAAGTCTTTCCAGACATGAATAAAACTATCTTGAAGTAAATCATCTGCCAACTATTAACCATGTGTTATACTAAAAATAATACTACACAAAGTCTAAGTGTTTTAAGATTTACTGTTCAAATGCTTTAATAGCTTTGGCATACGCCTGCTCTACCAATTGCTCGATTAAAAATGGCTGCTTTTCAGGAACGCAACTTCTAAAATCTAACAAAATAAGACATGTGTTTTTTACATTATAACCATTAACAGCATCAACGCATATCAATTTTTCTTTTTTTTGTACCTCATTCAAATATTTTATTTGCACATGTTTGATGTTTTTTTTCAAGGAAAGGAATCACTGCCATTTTTTTCGTATCCACCCAAAAGAATTGTTTCCTTAGTGCCATCACAAACAGAACTTTTATATGACCTTGGCCTTGATAATAATGTTGTTGGGATTACAAAATTTTGTGTTCACCCCAAAGATTGGCTAGCATCTAAATCAAATATAGGGGGTACTAAAAATTTTCATCGAGATAGAATCATATCATTACAACCTGATTTAATTATTGCCAATAAAGAAGAAAATATAAAGGACCAGGTTGAACAGTTAGCAAATTATGCACCTGTTTGGGTAAGTGACATTCAATGTTTTGATGATGCCCTCCACATGATTCAAGCTATCGGCCATATCACAAAAAGAAAGGAAAAGGCAAATGAAATTGTGAGGTCAATTCAAACTAGTTTTAATGTTTTGGAAGCTTTGAAGGAATCTAAAAAAACTAAATTAAAAAAAGCCGCATATCTCATTTGGCAAAATCCTTTTATAACCATTGGTCATGATAC
The DNA here is from genome assembly GCA_964293305.1 of uncultured bacterium. Taxonomy (GTDB): domain Bacteria; phylum Bacteroidota; class Bacteroidia; order Chitinophagales; family Chitinophagaceae; genus CALAGJ01. The sequence goes on from CAXYYO010000031.1 coordinate 6,501, forward strand.
TTTTATAAGTAATATGATGCAGTATGCTGGTTATGAAAATGTCTTTAATGATAAAATACGCTACCCTGAAATATCTTTGACAGAGCTTCAGACTTTGCTGATTCCAAAAGAAAATGATGCATCCTATCTGTTATTATCATCAGAGCCTTTTCCTTTTAAAAATAAACATATTGATTTTTTTAAAAAAGCCTTACCGGGTGTTGAAATTATACTAGTGGATGGAGAATATTTTAGTTGGTATGGGAGCCGGTTATTGCATGCCCCAAATTATTTTCAATCATTATCTTAAATTTTATCCTGAACTAAAACTTTTTGCTTATTTAAAAATCATTGATATTCCTACTACATGTTGAATTTCCCCTTGCAATTAATTATAATCCTTGAAACAATTCAAAAGGAAAAATACATTCCTGTATCTTGCACCCACTTCTATTTTTACGAAATACAATTTTTACGAAAGAACACATGATCGACAAAATTAAAAATATTATTCAATCATCCATAGCCGTAAAACAACAACTGGCTAATGATGCTGTGATGATTGAAAAAATTAATTCTATTTCAAATCTTCTTACTAATCGCCTGCATGCAGGCAATAAAATTCTTTTTTGTGGCAATGGTGGTAGTGCAGCAGATGCTCAACACCTTGCTGCCGAATTCTCCGGTAGATTTTATACAGACAGAAAAGCACTTCCTGCCGAAGCTCTTCATTGCAACACTTCTTACCTCACAGCTGTGGCCAATGACTACAGCTACGATGTAGTATATGCAAGATTATTAGAAGGTATTGGCAATACTGGCGATATACTGTTTGGCCTCAGCACTTCCGGCAATTCTAAAAATATCATAAAAGCATTTGAAACAGCTCGTACAAAAGCAATTACAACCATTGGTTTTACTGGAGCTACAGGCGGTGGCATGAAAGACTTGAGTGATATATTGATCAATATTCCTAGTACTGATACACCGCGAATACAAGAATGTCACATGCTTCTAGGCCACATCATCTGCCAGCTGGTTGAAGAAAAATATTTTAATCTTTAATTCCATCTGTGTTGATTAAAGAAGCAATTATACTTGCCGGTGGTTTGGGTACAAGGCTTCGCAGTGCAGTGCCAGAATTGCCTAAATGTATGGCCCCCGTAAATGGTAAACCCTTTCTGCGTTATGTAATTGCCTATCTCCAAAAAGAAGGCATTGAAAAATTTATTTTTTCATTAGGATATAAACATGAATATATCTGCAATTGGCTAGCTACACATTATGCTAGCTCCATGTATTCAACTGTAATAGAAACTGAACCTTTGGGCACCGGTGGTGCAATATTTAAAAGCTGTAATGCCATAAACAATAAGCACGCAATTATAACAAATGGTGATACTATGTTTACCGTATCTCTTGCAGCTCTAACTGCCATGCATATTGATAATCATGCAGCCTGTACCCTTGCACTTAAACCCATGAAAAATTTTGATAGATATGGCGTTGTTGCTACAAATGCATCCCATCAAATTGTTTCTTTCAAAGAAAAAAAATTCTATACAGAGGGCTTCATCAACGGAGGAATGTATGCTTTGAATGTGGAATCATTTAAACAACATAATTGGAGTGAAAAATTTTCCTTTGAGAAAGACTATTTAGAAAAAGTTGTTGATGATAAAATTCTTTTTGGGCTAAAGGAAGATGCCTATTTTATTGACATTGGCATACCGGAAGATTATGAAAGGGTGCAGTACGAGTTTGCACAAGGATTACATTTGTGAGGAGGTTGCGAAGTCTCTGACTTCGCAATATAATATGTTCTTTAGAGTTTTTAACTCCCTATTATTTACCTATTCAAAAAGATGTTGATACTGCTTTACAATGCGAATACTCAATATGGTATGTACCAATAACAGGAATGAAAGCACTACAGCAACAAAAAGTGATGATTTGAGAATACTAATCATCTGATCTGTTGAAATATTTTCAGGGCTCTTGAAATTGGTGGAAAACATTGTTACAAACTCATTCATGTTTTCTGAACTCATGGTAAGAGAAGCACAAGTAAAAAATAATATGCCACAATAAACACCGGTAACAATACCATTTGCTATCAACCATTTTTTTGTAATGGCTCCCACAGGTTTATCCTGATTTATGCCTCCCACAACAAAGTAAAATGATACAAATATGTAAATGGCAGTACAAGCTACCATAAATAATCCCAATAATAACTGTGGATTCTCAATGGCTGCTGCAAAAAGCAGCGCTGTTGTAAGCGCAAATAATAGACCTACGGGCACTAATAAATAGGTAAGAATTTTATAGAATGTAGTCATGTACTATCTGATAATTAAGTTTAAAAAATGATTATGAAATGGGTTGAATAGATAATTCTGCATACTGCTGTTTATCTATCGGGCCTGGTGCATCAAGCATTACATCTCTACCGCTATTATTTTTTGGAAAAGCAATAAAATCTCGAATACTTTCACTACCACCCATTATGGCGCAAAGCCTATCAAATCCAAATGCCAGTCCACCATGTGGAGGTGCACCATATTCAAATGCGCCTAATAAAAATCCAAATTTTTCCTGTTGCTCCTCTTTACTCATACCCAAAGCTGCAAACATTTTCTCTTGCAAATTCCTTTGATAAATTCGTATAGATCCACCGCCAATTTCATTGCCATTCAAAACCATATCGTAGGCATTTGCCCTTATTTTATTATATGGATGATCTAGATACTTTGATGCATTTTCAATTTGCGGTGTATTATTCAGCATCAGAGATATATCTTCCGGTTTCGGACTTGTAAACGGATGATGCCTCGCTACCCATCTATTTCCATCTTCATCATACTCAAACAATGGAAAGTCCAGCACCCATAACAATTTAAATTCATTCTCTTTTCTTAAACCAAGTCTACGGCCCATTTCCAACCGTAGTTCACTCATGGCTTTCCTTGTTTTTTCTTCTGTACCTGCAAGTATAAAAATCAGGTCACCTGCATTGGCATCACATGATTTTGAAATAGCTGCTAATTTATCTTGACTGTAAAATTTATCTACACTACTTTTATAAGTACCATCCTGATTTACTTTTATGAATACAAGACCTTTCATGCCTATTTGTGGACGCTTTACCCATTCAGTAATCTCATCAGTTTGTTTACGAGTATATTCACTGCACCCAGGCACAGCAATAGCCAAAACAGTTTCGGCACTGTCAAACACTTGAAAATCTACTCCATTTATCAATCCACTCTGGTCTAATTTATTTCTGAATACAACTTCCGGTTTTTTTAAATTGCAGAGTTCCATTCCAAAACGAATATCAGGTTTATCATTTCCATACAGCCACATAGCTTCATCCCAAGTCATTCTTTGTACGGTTTCCTTAATATCGATATTTTTTACATCCAAAAAAATGCGTTTAATGAGGCCTTCAAACATATTTAAAATATCTTCCTGTTCTACAAAACTCATTTCGCAGTCTATCTGAGTAAATTCCGGTTGTCTGTCAGCTCTCAGGTCTTCATCCCTAAAACATTTTACAATTTGGTAATATCGGTCATATCCACTTACCATTAAAAGTTGTTTAAAGGTTTGTGGACTCTGTGGCAATGCATAAAACTGACCTTCATTCATACGACTTGGCACTACAAAATCTCTTGCCCCTTCTGGAGTTGATTTTATTAGAAATGGTGTTTCAATATCCATAAAACTATGTTCATGCAAATATTGTCTCGTACTTCTATTAACAGCATATCTTAATTCTATATTTCGTCTTACACTGTTTCGCCTTAGATCTAAATATCGATATTTCATCCTTAAATCATCACCGCCATCTGTATCATCCTGAATTGTAAATGGTGGTGTGACAGCTGCATTTAGTAATGCAAATTCTGTGACTATGATTTCAATATCGCCGGTAGGCAAATTACTATTTTTATTACTCCGTTCTGCCACTACACCCTTGGCTTGAATAACGAACTCCCTGCCTAGTGGATTGTCCTCAAGCTGAGTATTTAGTTGCTCAGATATCAAAAGCTGTGTTATGCCGTATCGATCTCTTAAATCAATAAATGTAATGGCTCCAAATTTTCGAATGGTCTGTATCCATCCAGATAATGTTACATTTTTTTCCTTATCACTTATCTTTAATTCGCCACAGGTATGTGTACGATACATATACTTAATTTTTGGAATGCAAATATAGTAGCCAAAAAAGAACTGCCAGATGATTAATAATAACTGCTTTTTAAATGCATCATTTTTTCAAATAATCAAATAAAATTTGTCATAAATATAAACATTCATTTAAATGCTTCAAGGTATTTTGTTTCATATTGGATAGCCAGAAATTACACAAAGTATTTAACGTTAATACTTAGGAATAAATTTGACTCTCAAATTATTCATTTTTAAGAAATATATGTCATGAAAAAACAATTGCTACGATTTTTATTGCCGTTATTATTCATTCCCTGTTTTATTAATGCTCAACAGGCACCAAACAAACCTCGAAATCTGAATGAAATTTCAAAAAAATTCTATGCTGAATATGAAAGACAGGTAAAAGCAGGGCTACGTCAAAGGGAGGATAAAAAGGTCGATGGAATCCTTAAACAATTTCAGCGTTGGGAATATCTCATGAGAAGTAGAACTTTCCCAAGTGGAAATTTACCGGATGCTGGTGCACAATGGAAAGAATGGAACGCATCTTTGGAAAAAAATCCTGAGATGTACGCTACACAAGCCGCCCTTCCATTATGGAGTCAGGTAGGTACAAGTCTGGTACCATCCAACGGTGGTGGTGCAGGTAGAATAAATGCTGCTAGAATTGACCCATCAAATAGCAATATTATTTGGCTGGCCACGGCTGGAGGAGGTGTTTGGAAAACAACAGATGGTGGAGCCACTTGGGCCTGCTTGAGTGATAAATTTCCAGTAACCAGTATTTCTGATATTGCTATAGACCCTTCAAATTCAAATAACGTGTATGTGGCCACTGGCGATAGAAGTGGATATACCTTTGGATCTGCAAATGATTTTTGGGGTGGTGTTTACACATCTGGAGTATTAAGAACTACGAACGGAGGTACTACATGGTCTACGGCATTTCCAAATCTCAGCCAGTCAGACAGATCTATGATTCAAAGACTACTTATAAATCCATCAAATAAAAATATTTTAATAGGATCAGCTTTAGATGGCATTTATAGAACAACCAACGGTGGCGCTTCTATCACTAAAGTATTAAATGCATACTGCCATGATATGGAGTGGAAACCCGGTGACCGAAATACTGTATATGCCGGAGGCAATGGCACTATCTATCGCAGTATAGATGCGGGTGCTACATGGTCAACAGTAAAAACTGGAGCTGGTACAGGTAGAATGTCTATAGAAGTGAGTGCTGCAAATTCAAATGTGGTGTATGCACTATCAGATTCAAGTAGTTTCCAATACAGTGGAGATGGTGGCACTACTTGGAGTAGTAAAACCTATCCATTCGGTGCTTCATTTTATGGATATTATGATATTGCATTTGGAGTTTCTCCAGACAATGCAAACGTACTGTATGCAGGGGGACTGAATACTGTAAGGTCATCAAATGGAGGTACTTCATGGTCAAATGTGGATAATTGGAGTAATTTCACGGCTGCTAACTATGTGCATGCAGATAAGCATGGATTTGCCTTTATTCCTGGTCAACCAAATACAGCTATTGCATTAACCGATGGTGGTATCTTTAAAACAACGAATAATGGTGCAAATTGGACAGATTTAAGCAATGGATTAATGATTGCTCAAATCTATCGCTTGGGTACATCTCCTCAAAACACGAACCTGTATATCAGTGGTTGGCAGGATAATGGTTGTAATACATGGAATGGCACTTCATGGAAGCAAGTATATGGTGCAGATGGAATGGAAGCTGCTATTGACCCTACAAATCAAAATTTAATGTATGAATGTTATCAAAATGGAGGTCTGCAAAGAAGTACAAATGGTGGTACAAACTGGTCGTATATTGCACCAAGTTCTGGTTATTGGATTACACCATTTGTGTTAGATCCTGTTACTGCAAACAGGTTATATTATGGTTCTTTCAGCAATTTGTATCGTTCTAATAATAATGGTACAAGTTGGTCTTCAATAGCAGGGTCCAGTCTTGGGGATGATGCCAGTGCCATAACGGTTGCTCCTTCAAATAACAATATAGTCTATTATGCAAGTTTTGGAAAAATACTTAAATGTGATGTTGGTGCCGGCACTTCTGTAAATATTACAGGTACATTACCTGTTAGCCTTACTGGCATAAATTACATTGCAGTAAGCAATACTGATGAAAACAAAGTATGGGTTTGTCTTGGTGGATATAATGCTGGCAATAAAGTTTTCTCCAGTACAAATGGAGGTACAAATTGGACAAATATTTCAGGCACTTTGCCAAACCTTCCAGTTAATACAATTGTATATCAAAATAATACTGCCAACGATAGGGTATATGTAGGAACCGATGTAGGCACGTATTATAGAGACAATACAACCAATGCATGGAAAGCATTTAATAATGGCTTGCCAAATGTAATGGTACATGAATTGGAAATTAATTATACCAGCAATAAGTTGGTGGCAGCTACTTTTGGTCGTGGTATCTGGCAAGCAGATTTAATAACCCCATCTCCAATTGTGCCAGCATTAGGGGTTATTGTTAATAGTGACATGCAGAATCCAGCACTAAATTTTTCATTATCACCAAATCCTGCCAGTGATTTTGTCAATGTAAAAGTATCAGGTGCAACTGATAAAATTGCTGTCGGTATTTACAATATTAAAGATGGCAGACAACTCATGCTCAATAATTATTCAAACGCCCAAGTAAAAGATATCAAAATAAAAGTTGAACATCTTCAAGAAGGCCTTTATATATTGAGGGTACAGAGTGGTACAGCAGTTATGTCTAAAGAGTTGAGAATACAACGCTAAAAAAAAGATAAAAAAGGCTGCCCCTAAAGGACAGCCTTTTTTTATACACATTCTATTAATTTTAATGCTTCTTATAAAACCCACATGATGCGGTAGACTCTGTACTTAAAAGTTGAAAAGCTTTATGGATAAGCGATTGAGGTATATTTTTTGCAAAAAATAGTAAGCCGTTTTAAAGTAAACAATTGTTTTCCAATGATTATGAATACAAGATTCAGAATGATAATAAAATACAACTGCATCACCTGGATTAAAACATAATTTCTATTTTTCTTTGTACTTACTTTCCAGCTACATTTGGCTCCATTAATATTACTCAAACATGCATTTCCAGCAATTTATCAATGGCGAATTATGTAATGCCATATCAGGAACTACTCGCCAGGTTATAAACCCCGCAACAGAAGAAATATTTTGTACAGTACCAGATAGCGGCCCTGAAGATATTGATGCAGCAGTGCATGCAGCCCGTTCTGCATTTGATGAAGGCACCTGGAAAAATATGCATGCCCTTGACCGTGGAAAAATATTGCTACGCCTTTCAGATATTATGCGCAGTAATAGAGAAACTTTTGTTTCGTTGGAAGTACAAAACAATGGTAAGCCACGAAGAGAGGCTGAGTTTGATGTAGATGATGCTGCTAACTGTTTTGAATACTATGCAGGATTAGCCTCCAAAATACAAGGGGATACGATGCCTGTACCACCGGGTAGCTTTTCTTACACGGTAAAAGAGCCAATAGGAGTATGTGCTCAAATTGTACCATGGAATTATCCATTGCTTATGGCTGTATGGAAGCTAGCTCCTGCTCTAGCAGCGGGAAATACTGTGGTCCTGAAAACCTCTGAAATTACGCCTGTTTCTGCCCTTTTTTTGGGAACACTAATAAATGATGCAGGCTTTCCAAAAGGAGTAGTAAATATAATTTGTGGGGATGGACCTGTGGCCGGATCTGCACTTACCAATCATCCTTTAGTAGATAAAATTGCTTTTACGGGAGGTACAGTTACTGGTAAAAAAATCATGCAATCAGCCGCTGAATCACTAAAAAAAATTACTTTAGAATTAGGTGGCAAAAATCCTGCAATTGTCTTTGATGATTGTAATTGGGAGTGTACTTTAGATTGGACACTATTTGCTGCTTTTGCAAACAGTGGACAGGTCTGTAGTGCAGGAAGTCGTATATATATTCATGAAAAAATTTATGATGCGTTTGTAAATGATTTTATTGCAAAAAGTAAAAAAATTAAAATTGGTAATGGATTGGATGCGGACATCCAAATGGGGCCCGTTGTTAGTGCATTACAATATGAAAAAGTAAATCAATATATAGCTATTGGAAAAGAAGAAGGAGCCACACTGGCAAGTGGTGGAGAGAGGCCCGGTCATTTATCAAAGGGATACTTCATTTCACCCACCGTTTTTACAAATGTCAAAGAGGATATGCGCATCATGACGGAAGAGATATTCGGCCCTGTAGTTTGCCTACAAAAATTTAGTAAAGAAGAAGAAGTGATAGCCTTAGCAAATAATACGCCTTATGGATTGGCGGCCGGCATTTTTACTGAAAATATTACAAGAGCTCAAAGAGTGTTGCCTCAGTTGCATTGTGGTATTACCTGGGTCAACTTTTTTCATCCCACTTTTAATGAACAACCATGGGGAGGTTACAAACAAAGTGGCACCGGTAGGGAATTGGGAATGGAAGGTATAAATGCATATTTGCAAACCAAACAGGTAAATATCAATACTGACGAAAACCCTGTGGGATGGTATAGCTGATTTGCTGATAAAGCATTGCCCATAAATAAATCTCAAGATTCTCTTTTCATTGAATAGGAGAGTGGTTAAGATCAGTTTTTCCTATGTTTAAGTTTATCAGCATGAAATAATCATTAGTTCAAAAGTTAAACACATTTCACAATTGCTTGTTATAAAAAAAATATTTTATGGCTACACCATCGTTACCACTTATTGAAGCACTAAGAACAACTGCAAATAGATTAAAGAATGGAGCCATATATGCATGGGGGCATCATGGTTGCTGTAATTGTGGGCATTTACTTCAAAGCATTACAAACCAAAGCCCGGAGGATTTACTCAAAGGAGCACATACTTCCATTGGCGAATGGACAGAGATAGCGGAAGAATATTGTGGAATTACAAATTTACCTGCATATCAGCTCATGCAAACCCTTGAAAAAGCAGGTCTTACACCCACTGACGTCCATCACATAGAATACCTAAATGATAGAAGTATCTTAGACAAATTGCCCGGCGGTTTTCGATGGCTGAAACGCAATGAGCGTGCTGATGTAGTTGTGTATTTACAAACATTTGCAGATATTTTAGAAGATCAATTAGCATGGCAGTTAGAATTCCCTTCAGAGTTGTTTGAAGTCAAAAGATTAAATCAGCCAGTACTTGCTGTATAGTATTGATCGCATCATACTTGTCCTTCGATCAAGAAATTGATTATACAATTCATGGTAGCATCTGAAATTGATTTTTAATGTAACATTTTTCATAAAATAGTAAGAGTTTTTAGTTGATTGATACACTTATTCTCATAACTGTAATGAACCAATTTAGTCGTACATCATCCTGTTTGCATACCCTTTCATAGAATGAGTATGAATTTCAGTTAATCAAAGTATATTGTTGATTCTATTGTACTGAAAATTATTTTTTTACTTAAATTCAATGTTCATCAAATAAATAGATATATTTTTTAATAAAATATTAAACACATTTTATGCGTAAAAAAATGCTAGCATAGTTTGAGCAGGAGATTAGCTTATAGCATAAGACTGCATATTGAATAAGGTTTTCAAATACTTATCAACGAAATTTTTGATCATTCCATTCCATATAATTTATCCACCTATTTTTGTGGCAAATTTTGTACAATGCGTTTTGCACCTAAGATTTTGTTTTTTTATATTATTTTGGCTATTGCTGCTACATTAATCAAACTCATTTTTGCTGGAAATATTGCTACAGGGGGCTTCACGGCTCTCTTCGCCGTTGCACTTTTTTCCGGATTCACTACTCAGGAAAAAAAATATACAATTTTGTTGCCACTCATTACATTACTGTTGAGTGATATTGCCATAGAGTTGCTATTTAAATTCGAATTATATCCTTTCAAAGGATTCTATACAGGTCAATGGATTAATTATTTATTGATTATTTCTGTAAGTCTTATTGGCTTGTTTGTTCGTAAATATGACACAAAAGGGATGATAGTTGGAATAATTGCAGGCCCTTTATTCTATTTTCTACTTTCCAATTTTTTAGTGTGGATACAGAATGATGGTCTTGGCTATAGCAAAGATATTAATGGGCTTGTACAATGCTATATTGCAGGTATCCCTTTCCTTAGAAATAGCATATTATCAACTGCTGTTTGTTTTCCTTTGATTCTGCAAGTTTACAATTATGCTGTCAAACAAAAATTAATGACAGCGCTTTGATGATAGCTTTTGTTTCAAATCAACTTGAATAAAATCGCATTTTAGCGTTTACTTATATCTTTTACTCAAAAAATAAAATCAAATAGATGAGAAAGTACATTACAGAGTTTATCGGAACTTTTTTTCTGGTATTAACCGTTGGCATGGTTGTAAATGGCGGCAAAGGAGATTTTGCTCCAATAGCCATTGGAAGTGCATTAATGGTAATGATTTTTGCTGGAGGTCACATATCAGGTGGGCATTACAATCCTGCCGTTACTTTAGCTGTGCTAATACGTGGCCGGATAGCTCTGCCGGAAGCATTAGTTTATATGGTAGTGCAAATAGCGGGTGGATTTGCAGCAAGTGGTCTTGTTATTTATTTATTGGGGGATAAAGTTGCTTATGTACAGCCTGATGCTTTTGCAGATGCCATTAAGCCATTAGTTGCAGAAATTATTGGCACATTTGCGTTAGCATATGTGGTATTAAACAGTGCTACAGCAAAAGGTACTTCAGGAAATAGTTTTTATGGTTTAGCAATTGGTTTTACGGTGCTTACTATGGCTTATGCTTTAGGTGGTATATCCGGCGGTGCTTTTAATCCTGCTGTGGCTGTAGGTGTTACAAATTTGAATATGGCCAATTGGGGTGATATTTGGGTATTCTTATTGGGAAATTTTGGTGGTGCAGCATTGGCTGCTATTGTTTTTAAAATCAATAATGCAGACGACAAATAGTTTCTACGTATAAATTACACTAATAATATTGTAAACTGCCTTATTTTAAATAAGGCAGTTTATATTTAAGTATCACCCCATTTGATTTCCTATAAAAAATTTTAAATACAACTCAGGTGATGAAAGACCTTTCCCAACCAGAATAAATTTTTTGTTTATTACGCTTGATGACTTTTAGGAAGCAGAAAAATACACCACATCTATCAAATTCTTTTATAAGTCGGGTCACCCTCTTTTTAAATTGGCATCAAAAAAATATTATTATTTACTCCTGATGTACTATGACATGTAAATGATAAAAAAGCATAAACCAATTCCCAATACTATCTTTACAGCCTTATGAAGCACATCCGCAATTTTTGTATTATAGCACACATCGACCATGGTAAAAGTACACTGGCTGACAGACTTTTAGAACATACGCATACCATAGGCGTTAGGGAAATGAAAAATCAGGTATTGGATAATATGGATCTTGAACGGGAAAAAGGAATTACTATAAAAAGCCATGCCATTCAAATGCAATATCTTCATCAAAATCAGAGTTATACTTTTAATCTGATTGACACGCCTGGCCACGTGGATTTTAGCTATGAAGTAAGTCGTGCTCTTGCGGCTTGTGAAGGAGCGCTGCTTTTAGTAGATGCCACCCAAGGCATACAAGCGCAAACAATCAGTAATCTATACTTGGCTCTTGATAGTAATCTTGAAATAATACCTGTTATCAATAAAATTGATATGGATGGGGCAATGATACCAGAGGTAAAAGATCAAATTATTGAGCTCATCGGTTGCAAAGAAGAAGAGATTTTGCTGGCAAGCGGAAAAACGGGTATTGGAGTAGAAGATATTTTATCAGCTATAATTGAAAGAATACCTGCACCCAAAGGTGATGAAGAGGCACCGCTGCAGGCCTTAATTTTTGATAGTATGTTTAATAGTTTTAGGGGTATTATTGCATATTATAGAATACAAAATGGTACGCTGCGCAAAGGAGATAAAATCAAATTTATCTCAACTGATGCAATTTATGAGGCGGATGAAGTAGGTATTTTAAAATTAGGCCAAGAACCAAAAAATGAAATAAAAGCGGGTGATGTTGGTTATATCATAACAGGTATTAAAAATGCCAAAGACGTAAGAGTTGGTGATACTATCACCCATGCTGCTAATTCTGGAACCGCCATAAAGGGTTTTGAAGAAGTAAAACCAATGGTATTTGCTGGAATATTTCCCGTGATCACAGAAGATTTTGAAGAGTTGAGAGAGTGCATGGATAAACTGCAGCTCAATGATGCCTCACTCACTTATGAAGTGGAAACTTCTCAAGCATTAGGTTTTGGATTTAGGTGTGGATTTTTGGGTATGCTACACATGGAGATTATTCAGGAAAGATTGGAGAGAGAGTTTAATCAAACTGTTATTACTACGGTACCAAACGTTAGCTTTCATGCATACACCACTAGAGAGGAGAAATTAATTGTAAACAATCCAGCAGAAATGCCAGATCCAACAAAATTAGATCGAATCGAAGAACCTTTTATTAAAGCGCAAATCATTAGCCTACCTGAATATATTGGAAATATAATGACACTATGCTTGGGTAAAAGAGGTATTTTAATTAATCAAAGTTATTTGACAACTACACGGGTAGAATTAATTTTTGAATTACCACTTACTGAAATAGTTTTCGATTTCTACGACAAACTAAAAAGCTGTACACGTGGCTATGCCAGTTTTGACTATAACCCCATAGGTTACAGAACTGCCGATATTGTAAAAATGGATATTTTGCTCAATGCAGAGAAAGTGGATGCCCTCAGTGCACTCATACACCGTGGAAGGGCACAGGATTTTGGTCGAAAACTTTGTGAAAAACTCAAAGAACTTTTACCTCGACAGCAATTTTTAATTGCCATCCAGGCAGCCATCGGCGCCAAAATAGTAGCAAGAGAAAATATTAGTGCTATGAGGAAAGATGTAACCGCAAAATGTTATGGCGGAGACATAAGCCGTAAAAGAAAACTCTTAGAAAAACAAAAAGAAGGTAAAAAAAGAATGAGGCAAATAGGAAATGTTGAAATACCGCAAGAGGCTTTCCTTGCTGTGCTCAAACTCGATGAATGATCCTGAAAAAATTTCTATCATAGAATTTAATACTTTATTTTTATGTTACTAATTTTTAAATTGCTATCATATTTTAGGTTTATTCCTCTAAATTTGCTGCACAAAAATACAGGCATGTTTACAAAATTTGTCTGCTGCAAAAGAACAGTTTTTATATTGTTGCTAACATATATCAGTTTTGACGTACTAGCACAAAATGTAAAAGAGCTACCTAACAAAGCATCTTCACAGCAATCTACAAAAAGTTTTATTAATAGTAAATTACGTTTTACTGAAAACCTTGGTCAGTTAGTCGATAAAGATGGTAAACCAATGCCAGAAGTGCTGTATAGCACACAAGCAGGTGGTTTGCGTATTTTTATTACAACAACAGGTCTTTCTTATCAGTTTTTACAAGCATCTAATTTTCATACCAAGGAGCAAGAAAAATCACCTGCTGCTACTGGTAGCTTAAAGGCTGAGTATAATCTGCACAGTTTTAAAATGGTGCTAAAAAATGGACAACAACCATCTTCCATCTTAAAAAATCAAGCTGGTGCTGATCTGGAGAATTTTTATCTTCCTCATTGCCCACAGGGCATTGTAAATGTTAGAAATTATCAGCGGATAACTTTGCAAAATATATATCATAATATCGATTGGATTATATACATCAATAATAATCAGTTAGAATATGATTTTGTTGTAAAACCCGGTGGCCATCTTGAAGATATACAAATGCAATATCAAGGAGTAGATGATTTATCAATAACTAAAACTGGCGCACTAAAAATTAATTCTTCTATAGGCATCTTACAACAAAAAGCTCCAATCAGTTTTCAGGCAACCGATAAGTTTGTGCACAGTAGATTTGTGCTCAATAAAAATATAGTTTCCCTTGCTTGTAATTACGATGCTACACAATTACTCACTATTGACCCTGTTATTGAATGGTCAACATACTACGGTGGTAGTGGTACAGAATATATTGACCCAAGTACAACAATTGATATTGATGGAAATTCGTATTTAGTTGGAGGTACCAACTCTACCAGCGGTATTGCTCAGTTAGGATTTCAAAATGCTAGCGGAGGTTTGTTAGATGCATATGTTGTAAAGTTTGATAAGCTTGGTAATAGATTATGGGGTACTTACTTTGGAGGTCTGAAAGATGATTATGCATTATCTGTGAAAACTGATATATCAAAAAATGTAATAATTTGTGGTGAAACCTATTCAACAAATGCAATAAGTTTTAACGGTTTCCAAAATTTTTTTGGTGGCGGCACTTCAGATGGATTTGTATTAAAGCTAAACGCTTTGGGAAAGCGTAGCTGGAGTACCTATTATGGGGGAAATGGAAATGAAAGCATCACGAGTTGTGTGGCAGACCCATCAGGGGACATTTTTTTTGCAGGAGAAACTAGTTCCACGAATGCTACTAGCATAGCAGCAGGTACAGGATACCGCTTTAAAAATAACGGTAAGCAGGATATGTTTTTGGTTAAGTTTAGCAGTACAGGAAGCAGAGTCTGGGGTACTTTTTATGGAGGTGAAGATGTTGACTACAGTGCCACATGCGGTCTAGATGCAATGGGAAATGTTTTTCTTACAGGCTCTACCTACTCCACTACATTAATAGCTAGCTCAGGTTCTCACCAAAAAGACTATGCTGGAAATGGGGATGCTGCAATCATAAAATTTACACCTACCTGTAGCCGAGTTTGGGCTACTTATTTTGGAGGTACTGATTATGATCGTGTTTACAGTAGCTGTATCGATAAAGATGGTAATATTTTGGCTGCTGGTGCTACAGCCTCATTAAATGGAATAGCAAAAAATGCTGCACAAAATATATTTGGTGGTGGTTGTTGCGATGCTTTGATTCTAAAAATGAATAATGATGGCGCACTTTCTTGGGCTACTTATTTTGGTCAGGAGGAGCAAGAAAAAGCAGAAGGCATTACTACAGATGTAGAGAAAAATATTTATGTAGCAGGGTATTCAGGCTCTCAAAACAACATCAGCCAGGAAGGATTTCAAAATGAATATGGAGGTGGATTTAATGATGCAATACTTGTAAAATATCTTTCCACAGGTGAGAGAGAATGGTCAAGCTACTTGGGTGGAAGAGAGTCAGATTTTGGACTTTCTATTTCAAATGATAAAGATGGAAATTTATATCTTTGTGGCATTACCAACTCCACAGAAGGTATTGAGTATTTTGGATTTCGTCCGAATTTTGCTGGCGGTAACTACGATGCATTTCTAACAAAAATTAATGATGAAGTTTTTCCAATTACCATTCTCAATTTTCAGGTTAATGAATCATCCCAACAAACTGCTTTAATCAGTTGGCAAACTGCATCTGAAATAAATGCAAAAGAATTTGTTATAGAGCGAAGTGTAGATGGACGTTCATTTTCAAGCATAGCCACAGTACCGGCAAGGGGTTCAAATAGTAACTATACCTTTACAGATTTGAAGCCTGCAAAAGGCATAAATTATTACCGTTTGAAATTAGTGGATAAGGATGCTTCTTACAAATACAGTGAAGTAAGAAATATTTCAATCCAACAACTTTTGGCTTATTTGGCACCTAATCCTGTTTTAAGCAATACAAATGCCATTCTATATTTATCTGATAATACATCTGCCAATATCTCAATTGCCGATGTGAATGGGAGGGTACTTTGGGAGTCTGTTACGAAAGATGCTTCATCCGTTACACTACCTGTATCAGCATATTTATCCGGCATGTATTTCATAACTTTAAAATCAGGAAACACTTTTCAAGTTATCAAATTAATCAAACAATAACTAAACATTATTGTATTAATAAAAAACACAAATTGGAAACTTCAGTAGAGATAAAAATAAATTTTACACCGGGGGCACAGAAAGAATTAAATCGCATTATGCAAGCACCGGATTTTGATCAGTCTTTGCACCTTAGAATTGGTGTAAAGGGTGGCGGATGCAGCGGCTTAAGTTATGTGTTGGGTTTTGATAATATACAAGCTGATGACATGCAACTTCATTCTGACGGCATTGCTTTTGTTATGACAAAAGCGCATAGCATTTATTTGGAAGGTATGCAAATTGATTGGGAAAACGGCTTAAACAATAGGGGTTTTACTTTTTCAAATCCCAACGCCAGCAGCACATGCGGTTGTGGCACATCCTTCGCTGTGTAGAGAGTAATATTTCAAATATATTCAAAATAAAAAAGGGCACATTTTTAATGCGCCCTTTCTTATAATATTTGTAAGTTTATTTAACAGAAGCTACTAAAGCACTAAATGAAGTAGGCTCATTCATAGCCATATCTGCAAGTACTTTTCTATCTAAAGTTATTCCTTTTTCATTCAATTTATGTATAAACTGACTGTAAGTCATACCTTCAGCACGCACTGCAGCATTGATACGTGCAATCCATAACTGACGATATTCTCTTTTCTTTAACTTACGACCTACATAACTATAGGTCATTCCTTTTTCAACTACGTTTTTGGCAACGGTATATACATTTTTACGTTTGCCATAAAATCCTTTTGCTTGTTTAAGTATTCTTTTTCTGCGTGCTCTAGATGCAACTGCATTAACTGAACGTGGCATAATCTTTTAAATTTAGTACCGGACAACTTTCCGGATTAATTTGATAAATAAAATTGCTTACCTGAATTATTTAAGACGGAGTAAACGCTTTACAAAATCCTGGTTTGGTTTTGCTACTACACCGGTTATGCGCATGGCACGTTTTCTTTTTTTAGATTTTTTGGTAAGAATGTGGCGCTTAAATGAGCGCTGAAAGGTGATTTCGCCAGTTCCAGTTACTTTAAATCTTTTTTTAGCACTGGAGTTCGTTTTAACTTTTGGCATTATGAATAATCTTTTCGATTACACCCTGCTGGCGTTCTACCACAGGGCAGAAACTTGTAAGGCCATACGGGAAATGGGGCGCAAAGCTAAGAGTTTTAGGCATAAATGACAAGTCATTATAAAACCATAGCCAGAAAAAGATGTATTAAATTTTTGGGACTGCACTTTGAGGCGGAATTTTCTCTACACTTTTAAGCCATTCGAGCCTTTTGAATGTTGTCTTTTTTACTACATTTAGGCAAAACAAAATTCACTAAAAAAATAAAATAAAAAATATATTCATATAGCCTCACGCAGAATTTCTAACGATTACTAATCTAATTATATAGTTCAAATACAAAGTCCAATTGGTCAAAATATTATAACTATTTATGGTTAAAATCAGTAATGCAAAACTAAATACTATAATATTATAGAAAATGAGTACCCATACATTTAATTTGTAAATTAATTCAACAACTAACCAATAAATCAACCATCATTTGCTTGAGTTATTATGAATAAGTATAAAATAGATGTGCTATCTGCTTATGGAAATAAAAAATCCAATTAAATTTTTGTGTTATTCATTTGCTTTCTCTTTCATACTTCTTTCTTGTAAGATCGTGTTTACCCATCCGAAAATATTATTCTTTTATTGGCCTTGATTTGGGCTATCATTCATTTCCCTCCACCACCATGAAAGATTTTATGTAGCACGCAACCTTGCATCATCTGAGTTGAATCCACTTTGATTGCTGTGGTTTAATGTTTTTTTTTTGCTTCGTCGTGCCTCCTCGCAATGATAGGAAGGGCGTTCATCTGCTTCGTTTTACTTGCAATAATTTACCGTGCATAATCATTCCCCGTAGGGGGAAAATAAAATTTTGTTCTAATACGCATCTACCCAATTAGATGAAGGTTTGTATATTTTTAAATTTACCTATCAACTTTTCCCCAAATTGCAACCCATATTTGAAGCAATATTTTATGAAGAAGAAGGCAGTAATAGTGGCGGGAGGTAGTGGGCAGCGTATGGGAAATGTTATACCCAAACAATTTTTATTGCTCCATCATAAGCCCATACTATGGTACACACTTGATAGCTTTTTGCGCTCATATCCTGATATGGAAATCATATTAGTACTACCTGCTATTCATACCCAGAAAGGGAAACAGGTGTCGGCTATGTTTAATGCAGATAACCGTTTTAGTTTTGCTGAGGGCGGCATGTCTCGCTTCCACTCTGTGCAGAGCGGATTGCAAATGATAAAAGACCCATCCATTGTTTTTGTGCATGATGCTGTACGCTGCTTAGTGTCTGTGCCGCTTATACAACGTTGCTATAAGGCGGCAGTGGAAATGGGTACGGCTATACCATCGGTAGCCAGTACAGATAGCATAAGAATTGTACATGAAAATGGGAATGCAGCAGCAGACAGACAGCAGGTGCGCATTATACAAACACCACAAACTTTTCATAGTGATATTTTACTGCCTGCTTTTGAACAACCCTTTAAGGATATCTTTACAGATGAAGCTACTGTTGTAGAATCTTTTGGTAAAGCCGTACACTTGGTAGAAGGTGAATATGAAAATATAAAAATTACAAGACCTGTAGATATGGTACTAGCAGAAGCTATGCTAAATGGCAGATCAATGCTTTAAAAGTCTAAGTGGTAATGGCAGCCTATTGATATGGATATGCGTATAATTTTCAACTTCTGCTCCAAAATTTTTATAAAAATGTTGAATGCCTTTTATATTGCTGCCTTCAAAATCAAAGTGCAATGGAGTGCTGGCAAATTCTTGTATTACGGCATCTAAAAGAAAATGATTAGCTGCTACGGCACGGCCTGCTATGGTTGTAGTATTCATCATATTATACACTCGCTTATTATCTTTCAAAAACAAGGCAATAGCAAGCAAAGTATTTGAATCATCTGTTACCTTTCTACAGATAACTTCCACATTCCCTCCGGGAGAAAAACAAAAAGATTTGAATTGTACAAATGCTTTATCCGTGTAGTTTTCAGATCTGTTTGCATACTGTTTTTGAAAATGATTGATGGCAGTTTCTATATCCGCATGCTGATATATTAGTGAGCTGCCATTTGCTTTTTTTAGATTTTGTATTAAGTCAGTTTTATATTTTTTTTTGATGGAGATATAATCATTACGCAGTGATAAAATTAGATTGCAATGCCGTATTGGTTTATGAAATTTGTGAGGAACTATATCATTCTGAAAATTAAAATCATAATCTCCATACTGAATAAATGAGTTTAGTGCATCTATAAAAAGCGGTTGATAGTGTGCCTGTCCAATTATACCTAACTGCTGTATAAAAGGAACTGCATACGTGTATAAAATACCCATCTTTTTTCTAATGGGCACAGGCATTATGGCTTCATAATCATTGAGCACAAAGCCAACCCAATCATCACAGAGTGCATGCAGGTATTCGGTATAGGCATACACAAGTCCATTGGCATGTGCACTTACACATTCATTCCAGCTTGCTGTATTTATTTTATTTGATTCAATAATTTGTATCTGCATCATCAGAAAGGGAGCATGCTGTATGCAGACCATTTTTTAAAGGCCTGCAGGTTTATATCAAAAGCAATTGTTTTACTAAAACGATTATCGCCCAATACCGATTTAAAATAATCACCATATACTTTGCTATAAAGTAGGGGCAAATACATATTTACACTGCCACCTAAAATACTTACTTGAATACCGGCATCGTACAGAAAACGGCTGTTAGCAAAATCATCTTTCCACACATCACTATAAGTACCTAAATCTATAAAAAACTTAATCGGAATTTTTATGGGTAACACACTGAGTGGGTTGATGGCATTTGGAATATTGCCGCTGATATTTACTGCTGTAAGCCAGTTGTCCGTTTTGCCTACTTTTTCTCCAAGCAAGTCTGTTCCTACTTTAAAAAAGCCATCCCGCTCCAGTATTTGCTGGCTACTCCATCCTTCAAATTCATTGCGGCCTGTATAGTAGCCGCTATAAGTATAATCTTCATAGCCTCGTGGCCCGGAAAGCGTAAGCTGATAGGGAGCTGTGCTGAAAGAAGAAATGAAATTTTTGGTAGTTAAATAAAAAAACTTGCCAGCAAAAAATCGAAGATTAACACCATCAGATACATTCCTGCTGCCGTATTGTAAAAAATAATTACCGGTAAAACCGGCTCTAATAAATTCACTACCCTCATCTATTACCAACTGTGCATTGTAGGGGTAAAGTGCTCTTTTGTTTTCATAGCGCAGCGATACTTGATTGATAATATTTGTATTGTTCTTTTTTGAAATAGTAAAGCTGGTATCAATGTTCGTAAAAGAGGCCTCATCTTTATTTAGAATAAAACTCCTGGCATGCAGTATCCATTTTGAATGTGATAATGCATCCTGAGGATACCATGTAAACTTTATAGAAGGTACAATACGATTGAGTGACAAAAAAAGGGTTTCATTTTTCTCAGTGGTTAGATCATTGGTAGTATATCGTGTACCACTAAGGGCAACTTCAATAAATTTTCTTTTGGCAAACCAATGATAGCTCATTCTGGCATTGCCATTTATAGTTTTTGCTCCTGTGCTAAATAATGGTGCTGCAAAGAATTGAAAACGGGAGGGCGGTAGCTGATAATTATGTATGAGCACACCGGCCATTAACTTATCGTAATAATTATAGCCGAGAATAGGCATCAATGAAACATATTGATATTTTTCTGTTTGGTTCAAATTAAAAAACAATGCAGGCTTTAGCGTTTTCTTTTCCTTAGGAAATATGGTACCGGTATGGTCAAGCTGCATAAAGATGCTATCCAATGATTTTGTACTGTATTGCTGAAAAATCTTTTTAAAATCAGTAGGTTGGGGATGTTTAAACTGCCAAGTTTTATAATATGCTTGCATAGCAGTATCAAAAGCTGCGGCACCCACATAGTTGCTCAAACCTTGCAGCCAGTATGGCGTTTTACCATATACCATCGCATCATAATTTATTAAAGTATATGCTGCAGATGGCAGGTTAATGGGCTGATCTTTATGCAGTGTTTCTAATGTTTGTATGAGCAGTTTTGTTTCATCATCTGGCAATATTTTTATAGTTTTTTTCCGGGGATAAAATTGATCCCTGTATCTTTTTTCATAAAATGAATTAATCCCTTCATCCATCCAAGGATATTTTCTTTCATCAGAGGCTAAGATGCCATAAAACCAATTATGTCCTACTTCGTGGGCAATGGTAGCATCAAGGGCTTCACCACCACCTCCCTCTGTTATTAAAGTTATTGTAGGATATTCCATACCTCCACTGGGCACGGATGAATTACCCGCCACCGCAGTTGCCACGGCATAAGGATATGCACCGGCTTCTTTTGAGTAAAAGGCTACTGCTCTTTTTAAATACTGCATGGATGAATCCCAATTTTCCACATCCCAGGGGTGATAATAACAATATAAATCAATCTGTTTTCCATCACTTACTAAAGAATCATACTGCACTATAAAAGCCTTACTGGCAAACCAAGCAAAATCATGCGCACTGTCCAATGTATAATTCCAGGTCTTTGTTTTTTTGGATGAGGCAGGCATGAAATCTTCAGCAATCTTTTTTGATTTTTTTTGTTCTGTTTCATCCCACTGGGTATAATTTTTTTGACGCAGGGGTAGTGTTCTGCCCATTTTTTTTAATTCATTGCGCAGCAAATCATTTGCTAAAATACCCGATGCAGCTATTATATAATTTTCAGGAACTGTAATGGATACATCCCATTTTCCAAATTCACTATAAAATTCACCCTGATCTAAATAGGGCATGGGATGCCAACCTGCCGCATCATACACAGCTGGTTTTGGAAACCACTGAGTAGCTTGAATTGTTTGACCTACAAAGCCTCCTCTGGATATATTATAAGGGAGCTTTACATGAAAAGGAGTGGTAATTTTTATATTGGTATGAGGCGCCAATGGAGTAGGTAAATAAAGCACTGCCATATCAGGATTGGCACTATCAGGACTTAGTTTTGCTGCTATATCATTTACTTCAAATGAAAGCATATTGATATATCCTTTTTCATTTTCTGCGGCAAAATAAAATGATGTATTTCCATTTTTAAGCTGCTGTTCTGTAAATGCAGTGTTTTCATTTTTGTAAGCATTTGGCCACAAATGAAACCATAGGTATTTGAGTGTATCCGGGCTGTTGTTGTAATATAGTATAGTTTCAAACCCATCCAATGTTTTTAAAGTATCATTTAGTTGTACTGAAATGGTATAATCTGTTTGCTGCTGCCAATAGTTTTTTTGTGCATGCTGAGCAAAAGAGGCGATACATGTTAATGACAATAAGAGGGTCAATATATTTCTCACTCAAATAATTTGGGCGTAAAATATTGAAATTTGAATGGGGAGATGAGGTGGGTTTATGAAAAGGGAGTGTAAAAAATTCCTGTAATCATTATTAAATCAAAAATTTAAGAATACAATTGCATTTTTATTAGTAAAATTTTATTTTTATCATCCCATATTATCCAAAATGAGTAAAAATTTATTGATTACAACCCTTCTTGTTATATCTGTTCAACTATGCTTCTCTCAAACATATAAAGTTGGCCATCGCCAAATGCTCTGGGTAGATAGCAGCCGTGGTAATAGGCAGGTGCTTACAGAGCTATATTATCCTGCAGATAATAATGGTGAAAGTGTACCTCTGGCTTCAGGCACAATGAAGTTTGCAACGCTAGTTTTTGGTCATGGCTACCAACTTACTTACGCCAATTATTTATGGCTTAAAGACAGCTTAGTAAAGAAAGGCTATTTTGTTGCTTTTCCACGCACTGAGGAAGAGTTGTTTCCTAATCATTCAGCCTTTGCCCAAGACCTTGCTTATATCACAAAAAAAATGACTACCGGTAATAGTAATTCCACTTTCTTTTTCTTCAATCGGCTCAATGGAAAATTTGCAGTAAGTGGCCATAGTATGGGTGGTGGTTGTGCGCTACTATCAGTGCAGTACAGCTCATTTATAAACGGGGTATGCCCATTGGCAGCAGCAGAAACAGATCCATCCGCTATTAGTGCATGTACTGGCATTATTAAACCAGCCCTCATTTTTGGAGGTAAAAAGGATTGTGTTACTCCTCCATCCACCAACCAAATTCCTATGTACAATGCATTGTCCAGCGCCTGCAAAGTTTATGTAGAAATCAAAAATGCAAAACATTGTCATTGGGCAGCCAATGGCACGCTTTGTACATTGGGTGAGTTTACCTGTGGTGGATTCTCTACCAATCCATCTGGTACTTACCGCAATACTATGTCATTTCTTTCACCTTGGTTGGGTGCTGTATTATACAATCGTACATCTGACATTGCAACATTCCAAAATATTTTAGAAACGAATAATGATATTACATATCAAGCTGCATGTGTTTTGAGTCCTTTGGCCCTTACGGGCAATGAATTGCCGAGAGTAGGAAAACTTAAATTATTGCCATCTATGGTTAAATCTGGTATGCAGGTTCATATTTTATTACCAAATGATGTGTCATCTCGGAATGCAATGGTTGCTGTATCCAATGCTATGGGGCAAAGGGTTTGGGAACTACAGGTTCAAACAAATTTGCAAGCTGTAAATATTCCTACATCAAACCTTCCCCAAGGAAATTATTTTGTACAAATTCACGCCATTGGAAAAATATACGAGGGTAGATTTCTTGTAGAGTAATAAATGCTTTAGATCTAAAACTTTCCTTTAGGAAGATGGTAAATGCGTTATTTACCCAAAAAATGATTTTTTTCAGCTGTAAAATCTAGTAATGGGTTTGCGTTAGCCATTTCTGCTACTATGCTAGCATATTTTTCGACAAAAAGCTGGTGTGTTTTACTTTCAGGATTGCGAGGTTTATGATTCTTTGCTGTTACTATTTCTGCAATTTTTTCCTGCAAAGTCAGCGCATTCGGTGAGAGACAATGTTCTTTAAAAAAATTAATAACATACTGTGTAGCTGCATAATTTGGGTGAGCAAGGTCCACATCGTAAAAACGATAATCCCTCAACACATCAATAACCAATTCATAAGCAGGAAAATAATAGATATGGTCAAATTTATTTACAAGATGGTGCACCGTTTCTATGAGCCGGGCTTTGCTCCGATTATTATCTATTACACCATCCCTTAAATGTCTTACGGGGCTTACTGTAAACATTATTTTGATATTGGGATTAAACTGATATAATCTATATATCATAGTGTCTAATGCAGTAATCATTTCATCAATACCGGCAAGATGTTTATCAAAAAATTTCCCAGGCAGTTTATGACAGTTTGCAACACCATCACCCACAGTCAAATTACCTAAATATTCCCCGGGCATTTGACCATTTAATTTATATGTGAAAGAGGAGCCTAAAGTAAGTATAAGCCATCCCGCATCTTTCAAAAAATGATGTGCTGTTTGTTTGGCTTCATTAGCCTGTAGAATAGCTGTATCAATATTTACATGTGCAAATCGACTATGCATTTGCCAACTTTGCCACCAGTCATTATGCATAAAAAAAGATGCTGCTGTGTAGGGCTTATTTTCAATCCAATCTATTACTGATTGTGCTACTTGCAATGCATCAAATAAAATACCATTAGGATTTTGTAATACTTTAAATTTTGACTGTTGAAGCGCATTTCCAATATGCTCAGTAAAGCAGCTTCCGTTCAGCAATAGGGAATCCTCATAAGATATTTGTTCTTGTGGTGCTTTGTAGGTGATGGAGGAAAAAAATTGCATTAAATAAAAATATTATTGGCATGGCCAATGGAAAGTAATAGTTGATCAGTTTTTATGTCGGTGCTTATTCCTGACTGATCAAACCAATCAATCATTTTTTCTGTGGCCATATTTCCCACCAAATCATCCTGTGCCATAGGGCACCCTCCAATGCCTTTTAATGCACCATCAAAACGCCTACATCCAGCATGCCAGGCTGCTGCTAATTTGGATTCAAAATTATTTTCTGCGGCATGTAGGTGTACCCCAATATTTGTAGCTGCATAGTTTGAAATTAATGTTTTTACAGCAACAGATATTTGTGCAGGTGTAGCAACACCCACTGTATCAGCAAGAGATACAGTTTTAATGCCTTCGGCGATGATTTTCTCTGTCCAACCCATTAAAACATCTGCATCATATTCATCCCCATAAGGATTACCAAAAGCCATGCTCATATAAATAACCAACTCCTTGTTGTGGCGTGTACAGAGTTCCTGTATTTCTTTTACCCTTTCTAAACTTTCTTCAATGGTACTATTGGTATTTCGCTGCTGAAAAATGGGTGATATCGAAAAAGGGAATCCCAGATAACTGATGGTTTCAAATTGTACTGCTTCTGCTGCACCTCTTGTATTTGCTACTATTACTAAAAGTTTAGTATTGCTATTTTCAAGTTTTAATTGTGGAATTACATATTTGGTATCCGCCATTTGCGGAATAGCTTTAGGAGAAACAAAACTACCACAATCCAGCGTGTGAAAACCCACTTCAAGCAGTTGATTGAGGTAGGATACTTTTATAGCAGTGTCTATGGCATGGGGCCATCCTTGCATGGCATCTCTTGGACATTCAACTATTTGTAATGACATGATGCAAATTTAGTAAGCTACATTTGTTGTAATAAAAAAAAGGCATTTTTCATAATTCAATGAGAGATTCATCCATAAAAAAACCCCGAAAAATCGGGGATTGTGATCCGGATTGGACTCAAACCAATGACCCACAGCTTAGAAGGCTGTTGCTCTATTCAACTGAGCTACCGGACCAAAGGCCGCAAAAATAGGTGTGTGGAAGGAAAGTTTGTATAAAAAATTTATCAAAAGAAATCCAACTTCATTTCTACAAAAATGTGACACTACTTTTTTGCCTCTTCACATTGTCCTAATTATTTATTTATGATGTATAGATAATTTTTTGAGGAATTAATTTTATTTTAATAAACAATCTATTATTTATAGAACAAAAAATACTGGTGAAAAAAAGTAGAAAAATAAAATAAAACCTTTACCACTATTTATTTAAACGAGATAGGAATTAGATGTTATTTTAAAAAATTCGTGAAAATTGGCAAGTTATTTTTTTTCTCCTACAAAGGTTCTAAAAAAATGAATAATAAAAACTACCTTGCATCCATAAATCAAATAAATATGAGTAAAAAAATTTACACTTTATTAATGTGTATAATTTTAGGAAGTCTATCTGTTGGTGCACAGTGGCAGAATATAAACTTATCAAGACCTGGTAGATCTTTTCCTTCTACACTTTCTCTGCCAAACACAAATACTATTTGGGCAAGTTATAGTGTTGTGAGTACAAGTGGTCAAATTGGGGGTTCAGCAACCGTTGCCACTAGTTCTGACGGAGGAGCAAGCTGGACTAAGCAGACTATTTTTTCACAATTACAAGGTTTGCAAGTAGCAAATGTTTCAGCTATTGATGAAGATACAGCCTATATTGCAGTTTATAATGGTACTACTGGTACAGGCGGCGGGGTTTGGAAAACCATAGATGGGGGAACTGTTTGGAATCGTCTATCGACAGGTATCTTATTTAATAATCAATCATTCCCGAATTTAGTTCATTTCTGGAATGCTGCAGAAGGTATAGCAATGGGTGATGCAACTGATGATGGTAGTGGCTTAGGTGCATATCTCGAAGTTTATACAACAAGTGATTATGGCAATACATGGAATCGTGTACCACGTGCAAATATTCCATTCATCACTCAACCTCCAATCGGGATAGTTAATCATTATGCCGTGTATGGAAATACAATTTGGGCACAGGTTTATGATGGTGATCCAACTACAGGTGCTTTACAATACATTTACAGATCGAAAGACAAGGGTTTGACATGGGAAGCATATAGAGCAGCAACTTTCAACGAATCTTTACAAGATATAGTATTCTTAGATGATTTAAATGGCATAACCTCTGATTTGGATGTAGCTTCACAAATCCCTATTTTATATCGCACATCAGATGGAGGAGAAAGCTGGTCCGAGGTAGGTTATTCTGGTCCATTTACTGGTGGATTTACATCAAATGTACCCGGCACAAATACACTTGTTTGTTCTAATGGAATTTACATTGGGCCACAAGGTACTTCTTATAGTACTGATCTTGGAAATACATGGACTGCGATAGATATAGATGATCAAGGAACACTGCAACATTCAGAAGTTAGTTTTTTTGATGCAACACATGGATGGACAGGTCAATACAGAATTCTTGGTTCATTGCCAGGCGGTATGTTTAAATGGGATGAAAGTAGCCAAATACTTCCGATAACACTTTCCTATTTTTCAGCTTCAAAAAATGCAAATAGTGCAATTCTTAAGTGGGGTACTGCAAGCGAATTTAATTTCAGTCACTTCATCATTGAGCGTAGTACAGATGCTAAAATTTTTAATGAAATTGCAAGAATAAATGGAATAGGAAGTAGCAGCAAAGCAGCATCATACAGCTATGAAGATGTACAATATGAAAAAGGTTTGAATTATTACAGACTAAAAATTGTAAATAAAGATGGTTCATATAACTATTCAGAAGCTGAAAATGTTGATTTTTCAGCACTACCTTCAATAAAGGTATATCCTATACCTGCAAAAGATAAAATTACAATTGAAGGAGTTAATACAGCTAATTCTACTATTTACACAATTATAGATCGTAATGGTAAAACTGTAAAGCAGGTAACTGCAAGTGGAAGTACCTATTCAATAAATATTGAGTCACTTGCTACAGGTTCTTACTTTTTAGTAATTAAGAATGGCTCTAGTACAACAACTCAAAAGTTTATAAAGCAATAGGATTTCAAATTATTATATTTTAAATCTAAAAGGAGTGGAGTTTTCCACTCCTTTTTAATGGAGTTTACACATACAAATAATGCATTTGGTATTCATGTTCTCAATAGCACTTAAAATAATCAAACGGCTCCTTACAAGCCTCACATTTATAAAGTGCCTTGCAAGCTGTGCTGCCAAATGCACTAATTAATTTTGTATCATTAGAACTACAATGAGGGCAGCTTACACCATCTGAGGGAGGATTGTCTGCATTGCCTTTTGGTGGTGCTATGCCATATTCCAATAGTTTTTGTTTGCCCACATCTGTTATCCAATCTGTAGTCCAAGATGGGGAAAGTGTGCTAGTAACTTTAACACTATAGAATCCTGCTGCTATAAGAGCTATTCTTATTTGCATGGCAATCATGTCCATAGCAGGACACCCTGTGTAAGTGGGTGTAATGATAATTTCTATTTTGCCTTCGGCCAATAATACCTCTCTAACAATGCCCAAATCTGTAATTGTAAGCACTGGTATTTCAGGGTCCGAAACCTGCTCTAGAATCTTGTAAATTTCTTTTAATTTTATGTCGTCAACTTTCATATTACCATTCTGCTCCGGGATATGTACGAGGCAGATATTGCATTTCGCTTAAAATAAAACCCATTTCCTCTGTATGTATGCCAGTTTTTCCACCTTGATGCATAAAAGTTTTTTCAGGAATTTGAAGCGTGGCTTCGTTTATTGTTTTCGAAACTTTTTGAATCCAGGGCTCTTGTATCTTTTCAATATCAATACCCATGTTAGTTTCAAATGGAGCAGGCATAAACATTTCGCCGGTGTAGCACCAAAGATGATCTATAGCTTGCTGCATACGAATCCTACTTTCTTCAGTACCATCACCAAGCCTTATAACCCATTCACCGCTCCACCTTACATGGTATTTTATTTCTTTGAGTGCTTTAGCTGTTATAGCTATAATCGATACATCTTGCAATTGATTGACTAAAGATTCGTAAAATAAAAGTTGAAACTCGCTAAACAAATATTGCCGAAGTATGGTTTGGCCCCAATCACCATTTGGCTGTTCTGTTATCAACAGGTTTTTAAACTCTCTTTCATTGCGCATATAAGCCAATGTGTTTTCATCCACCTGCCCACTCAAATTAATCCATTGTTTTGGGTATTTATGCTTTTTTTCTAAGATTGTTGAATTGATGCATGCTGCTGCATATTGATAACAGTTTCGGCTTTGGCCCAAGAGATCAAGCGTAATATTTGTTAGTGCTATATCTTGTTCAAGCACTGGTCCATGACCACACCAGGCTGCATTCCGTTGACTTAATATCAGGGTATTGTCAGCTAGATACAAAGTAAAATCTAATAAAGATTGAGACATGAATTAACTTTATTTTAATATCATAGAGATCGTTCTATGAAGTAATAATATAAACGTGAAATAATTTTCTGCAAAATTATTGAATTGGAATTATAGTAGATATTTAAAAAATGATTTTAAATATTTATGTCACAACAGTATACTTGCATACAACATGGATTTGGACATTCAGATAATTTTGTAAATATGGATCCCCAGTTTTATCTGTAATGCAGTGGTAATATTTTAGACTAACAAGAAAAATACAAAAACAGCAGGATAATTTTCTGGCAATTTTGTCAGTAAGAAATTTACATATTTCTTTGCTCCCTCCAGAAATCAAAATATTTTGTCAGTTCATATAAACTCTATCAAGAAAATTTGTCCATATTGTTTGTATTGGCAAAAATGTTGACATATGGTAGTTTCATTACGTAAAAAATAAATAAATCAATAACAAATGGCAACAGCAAAAAAAGAACAGAAGCTGAAAGTAACTCCACTGCACGACAGGGTAATCATCAAGCCTGCTCCTGCTGAAGAAAAAACTGCAGGCGGTATTATAATACCTGATACTGCAAAAGAAAAACCGCAACGTGGTACAGTAATAGCTGCTGGTCCCGGTAAAAAAGATGAACCTGTAACAGTAAAGAATGGAGACACTGTTCTTTATGGAAAATATGCAGGTACTGAAATTACTATTGAAGGTACAGATTATCTCATCATGAGAGAGAGTGATATACTTGCAATCGTATAATCAATGACGAATTGGCTCTTAAAGCCAGTCCAATCATTAACAAATTAAATCAGAAAATAAAATAGAAGAAAATGGCTAAGCAACTTTCCTTCAATATTGAGGCAAGAAATAAAATGAAAAAAGGCGTTGATACTCTAGCCAACGCTGTTAAAGTAACATTAGGCCCTAAAGGCCGCAATGTGGTACTTGAAAAGAAATTTGGAGCACCAGCCATCACAAAAGATGGTGTTACTGTGGCAAAAGAAATTGAGCTAGAAGATGCAGTAGAAAACATGGGAGCTCAAATGGTAAAAGAAGTAGCCAGCAAAACGGCTGATATAGCTGGTGATGGTACTACAACTGCCACTGTTTTAGCGCAAAGCATTATAGCAGAAGGTTTGAAAGTAGTAGCTGCGGGTAGTAATCCAATGGATTTGAAAAGAGGTATTGATAAAGCTGTAGCAAAAGTTGTAGATCACCTAAAAGGTCAAAGCCAAACGGTAGGTAATGATACAAAAAAGATACAACAAGTAGCATCTATCTCTGCCAATAATGATAATACAATTGGTACTTTGATTGCTGACGCAATGGCTAAAGTAGGAAGAGAAGGTGTAATAACTGTAGAAGAAGCACGTGGTACAGAAACTACAGTAGATGTAGTAGAAGGTATGCAATTTGACCGTGGTTATATATCTCCTTACTTCGTAACCAATAGCGAAAAGATGGCAGTAGAATTGGAAAACCCTTATATCATGATTTATGATAAGAAGGTGAGTACAATGAAAGACATTTTACATATCCTAGAAAAAGTAGCTCAAAGTGGTCGCCCATTATTAATCATTTCAGAAGATTTGGAAGGTGAAGCACTTGCTACATTGGTAGTAAATAAATTACGTGGTACACTAAAAGTGGCTGCTGTAAAAGCTCCAGGTTTTGGAGATCGTAGAAAAGAAATGTTGCAAGATATTGCCGTGCTTACAGCAGGTATTGTAATCAGCGAAGAGCAGGGATATAAATTAGAAAATGCTGACATTAGCTATTTAGGACAAGCATCTTCTGTAACGATTGATAAAGATAATACGACAGTAGTAGGTGGTAAAGGAAAGAAAGCTGATATAACTGCACGTATTAATCAAATAAAATCACAGATTGAAAGTACTACTTCAGACTACGATCGTGAAAAATTGCAGGAGCGCCTTGCAAAATTAAGTGGTGGTGTTGCCGTGTTGTACATAGGTGCTGCTACAGAGGTAGAAATGAAAGAAAAGAAAGATCGTGTTGATGATGCATTGCATGCTACTCGTGCTGCTGTAGAAGAAGGTATTGTACCAGGTGGTGGTATAGCCTATATCCGTGCTATTGCCGCTTTAGAAGATAAAATGCGTGGTAATAATGCTGATGAGAATATTGGTGTACAAATTATAAGACGTGCATTGGAAGAACCATTACGTCAGATAGTTGAAAATGCTGGTATTGAAGGCAGTATCGTAGTACAAAAAGTGAAAGAAGGAAAAGGTGATTTTGGTTTTAATGCACGCACAGAACAGTATGAAAAAATGTTTAGTGCAGGTATTATCGACCCAACTAAGGTAAGCCGTGTAGCTCTTGAAAATGCTGCATCTATTGCCGGTATGTTATTGACTACAGAATGTGTAATCAGCGACAAACCAGAGCCTAAATCTGCAGCCCCTGCTATGCCTCCGGGTGGTGGTATGGGTATGGATTATTAATTTTAAACTTTAGGTTATAATAAAAACTCCGCATGAGAAGCGGAGTTTTTTATTGCTCATTGCTATTCAATTTTATATTCGTTGTGGTTATACCATTTCCAAATAATATATAGTCCAAAATAGTTTATTTGATTTTTTT
>CAXYYO010000032.1:0-38396 GCA_964293305.1 uncultured bacterium
TGGCTTTACTATTGTCTCTTCTAAAGTTGCTAATGGTATTATGATCTGGTGCTAAAGAATGCTGGGTGCAGGCTACAAGCCCGTTGTAAATAATATTATTGTCTTTTTTTTATGTAGTGTACTGCTGTTTATTAGAAATATAAGAAGAGAAAATACGAGGCATAAAATAAGCATCCCGGATTATTTGCATCCGCTGTAATTTTTGTAGGGCAATGGTTATGCAGGATGTTTGCTGTGCTTACTCGTACGGAGAACCTGTGAATAAAAAAATATAATATGGATAAAATGTTCTTCATGCAGTCTAAAAAATAAGGGAAATATTTTCTAAAACCGGCAAAGCCAAAAATTTAATCAATCAATTACTTTAGTAACTGTATCGAATAAAAAGGGGCTATCTCAGACTTTTGAGACAGCCCCTTTTATTATTTATAAACAGGTCTGATAATATTATTGCTTAACCATGATTTTTTGCTTGTAGTTTACACCCTCGCCCAGAAGTTGTATATGATAATATCCCGAAGCAAGATGCGGCAAATTAATATTATTCAACTCCCCCGTTATCTTTTGCTGGTAAACAATTTTCCCGGTTGCGTTTATAATGGATACATTTATGACACCTGTATTTCCCGGTATAAGTAATTTTATAAAATCACTTGCAGGATTGGGGGTAATTTTAATCAGGCTGATAATATCGCTAAAGTTAAGGTTCCTGATTTCAGTGAGAAGGAATTTTCCATCTTTATCCATTTGCCTGATGCGGTATAGATTATCGCCAACAGACGGGGAATTATCATTGTAGGAATAAGTTTTTTCGCTGTTACTATATCCCGCAGCTTTAACCCTGCCAATTTCAATGAAGCCTGAGCCTAATACGCTTCTTTCCACAATAAATAAATCTGTATTCTGCTCTGTAAGTGTGGACCAGGTCAGGATTGAAGTATTATTTTGTTTCACTGCGGAAAAACTGCCCCAAATTACTGGTATTACTTCTCCATTGATATTGGTAATGGCCGCAGATCTGCTGATATCAAGACTAGCTTCATCAAATAAATGAGCTGTATTATACACGCCTGATTCGCTAGTAATTTTAATATCATCCAAATACCACCCCTCAAAGTTCGTACCTTCATCACAACTATATTGGAATCTGATTTTAACTGATTTGCCTGCATAAGGTGAAAGGTCAACTATTGATTCAACCCACCCGGGGCCATTTCCACTAAATGCTTTTCTTACACTCTTTGTAGCTATCAGGAGGTTATTATTGTACCCATTTTTAATAAATGCTGCCCGGGAAATATCTGACCAGGTAATTCCATTATCACTGCTTATCTCCAGCCAGGCGCCATCGTAGCTTGCTTCTGTGTTCCAATAATGCCAGAAATTCAAATAACTTACTCCGGATAAAGCAATAGCATTTTTTGTGGTAAGTGTTGCACTACCGGGATTTACATCACCATCAACAAAAAATGAATATGGAGCCGAATGAATTAAATTGGTAGAAATATGCCAGTTGGGATTTCCCGAATTTGCCAAGACCCAATCAGCAGAGATAACATCAGTGGGTATCGTTTCATTCAAATGCTCAACAGTAGGGCTATATGTACCAGCATTAATGATCACTTTTGCTGTATAGCTTACAGAATTATTTTTTGTAAGATTAACATTGCTAAATTTTACAGTACGGGTAGTCGCATCGTAAGTTCCTCCAGATACATAGGTAACATTGGCTGGCAGGGTATCGGTAATGGTATAGTTCGTAATGTCTGCACACTGGCAGGTTGTTGTAAAAGTATAATTGATTTCTTCTCCCTGCTCAGCAGTTATTTTATCCGCTACTTTTTGAATGACCGCTTTGTTGGGTTCATTAAAATTTTCCACCTGGTCTTTGTAATTATAAGGGCTGCCTTGGGTGGCATTTACTCCTAGGCCACGTTTGGCAAATGCCTTCCAGATAATACAACTGTATTTACCATTATACAGTAAGGTATCTGCTTTTAATATTGCATCCCTGCCATCAACAAAACCAGGGCTTGCTGATTGTAATTTCAGGCCCATCACTACCAGTTTCATAGCCACAGAATTACCCCCTGCTCCGTCAGGATTAAAAAAATTCGTATTGATGCCTTCTTGCTGAATAAGCCCCCAGGTCATTTCCCAGAGCGCTTCTACCCATACTTCACCAACATAATGTACACTCAATCCTAAAAAAGAACTGATTGGATTCCCTTTAGTTACATTTCTATAAGTGAGGTTGTTAACTACCATATCAGTGGAATAGGGTTTTGATCTAATGCCAACTCCGGTTGGAGCTTCGCCGTTTGCGTAGGTAGCAATAGTCCTAGGTAGCACTCCATCATTAATAGTTGCAGTAGCCCAGTTTGTAGTCATCATCAAAGCAAAATAATCGCTCCAACCTTCTCCCATCTGCTCTTCATTAGAAAGTGCTGTTGCAGCCAGTGGTCCTCCAGTTAGTCTGTTTGAAATACCATGCCCGTATTCATGACACACAATACTATTATCCACATCTCCATCCAGGTCGGGGTTGGGCGCATCCCATAAATACATTTGCATACGTGGATTTTCGCCATCGCCTGGCGTACCAAAATTGGCATTATTAAATCCCATCCCGTCCTGAGCGTCTGCCAAAACATAATCATTCCCGATCCCTCCCCTGCCCTGATTATTGGCCTGAAAATTACCCGAAGCTTCATCAAAGCCATAAGCGTAGCTCATATCGTGCATCAAATTACACCAGTAAAAAAGGTTAGTAATAGCAAATGACTTGTTAATATTCTGTGTAGGATCTAAAGTAAAATCTGGGGGATAAGTTAAATTCAGGTCAGGCGCAGGAGTAAGCGAATGGCTGCCAAAACCAGCCTCATTATTTCCATCTCTGTCTTCCTTTGCTAATACATTATTTCCTCTGGTGCTGTCATAAGTATTGATGCCATCTTCATGCCAGTTAAGGGTAGTAGCAAGGCTGCCGACAGGTGATAGTTCCCAGGGATTAGTAACGGTGACTGGTGTACCACCCGGATGTTTGGGGCTTTCTACAGGGTATTTAACAACCGTATAATTGGCAGAGTTAAGCGCTGTAGGACTTTTACCAAAAACTTTTTGATTTGCATTATTTGAAAGGGATGTATTATTAGTTGTTTCTAGAGTAATGCGCTCATCAATTGACTCCAATGGATGAACAGTAATATTATTTTTTACATTCCAATTACAATATATTGTTAGGTTTTCTTTGCCCAGAACTATACCATTTTTAGCATCCACTTTTACCATCCAATAATCAGAGGAGCCTGCTGGTTGTATCTCTATTTGCCAGATAAGCGTATTTTTTTTTATTTTTTCACCTGCAAGCCATAGCAGGCGACCTTTGATATTATTGGTGGTAGCGTTTAATTTTCCAAACTCATATTCATTGGCAAGTTGCTTTACCTTACTCCCACGTACAAGAAACGGAACGGTAAGTTTCAAATGCGTTAACGCTGCTCTTACGGCATCGGCGGGAGTAAGCGACGGAGTTGCATTCTTTTCAACAGCACTTCCTTTGCTCATAGGTACAATATGCCCCATGAAAGAGCCAACTTTATCGTTCTTTATTGCAAGAACCTGAATAGAGTTATAAACATCAATACCACTATATGTTTGCTGTAAATAAACCAGCATTGCACCGCTTAAATTATCAAAATAAGCATCCCGGATTCGGTAATTTTCAAGATTTTCGGCGGTAAAGTTTAGTTCAGCAGCATGTTTTTTAATAAAGACATTGATTGCGTTTTTATCAAGGTTTTGAGAAAAAATCTTTCCAGTAAAGGATAATAAAAACATTAATACGAGGAAAGACCTAAATGCACTTTTATGGTTGCTGGATTGAAAAAGTGCTTCTTTTGAATGATGCATTGATAAAAAGTTGTTTGATGTGAAAATAATATTTAGTTGCAAATATAATTTTAAATAAAAAATATTCTTCAAATTATTTTTTTAACAATCCAAAAAGAAACAAGATTTTTAGATGTATCTGCCTGCCCCTACATCTGGTTTAGTTGTTTACAAAAAAACTATCCTGTAAAGAATGGTTAAATATTTATATTTTTTCCTGTTCGCTTTGAAACTGCTATCTAATACTCCTCTTCATTAAACATAATTATGAACGCTTTCGTAATATCAAACTTGCATTTATGAAATAATGTCCCCACTGTAAAAGACGCTTTACGCTTAGATTTATTACACTTACGTATGTAAAAAATCTTTGTTTTTCTCCATGAAGCATTGTTACTCTTTGAACAACAAAAGCCATCTTTCCATTTTTTACTACCTGAGGAATTTAAGCATTTTTCTTTGTTGTCAAATTGTGTAACAAACTCTATGATGTTATTACTCTTAAAAATAAATGGATATTTATTTTAGTAAAGGCAACTATAATCCTAACTATCTAAGCTTTTAATATGGAGTGATATAACGCCTACTTCTAATCTTTTATTTTTAATGCAGCCACTTCACTTACCCTTAAACTAGTACTGTAATCAGTAAAAAGTATGGCATTGTATTTTTTATTTTCTATTGCATTAATAACCTACCCAGTTCAACTTCGTTTAAAACTTTGGGTAAGAGTAATGGTTTCTTGGGCCTCGGTATCTCCCAAAAAAAAATTTCTCCCGTCGAAGTAACTGTTAGTAATAAAACTTGTGGGTATTCATACGGTTGTGTATGTTGTTTTCAGTAAGTTTTAGCGTCGTATGGCAATACTGTAAATAGTCTTTTACCCTTTGTGTGGTAAGGCCATCAGGTGTGGTATTTTTTAGTGTGATAAGAAAAATAGAAAATTCATTTAATTTAATGATTTGCATAATTTGAGATTGCTTCATTTCACTTGCAATAAAGGAGTCTGCATCATCATTGCCCGAAGGGGTAATTGTCTGAACTGTGTTTGCATTTTTAATTTGAATGGTATGCTGTCTGACAGCTTTGTTACCAGAAGATTCATCCTGAAAATTTATAACTAACCAACTCTTTTGTTGATAATAAGCTATATCAAAAATATATCTCTACTGAGCAAAGCTATTTTTATTACATCCCATAAAATCTGGCATTAAAAAAGCCGGCATATAGCCGGCTTGAAGTTGATTGAATATCTTATTTCTAATTTACAATTAGTTTTTTATGCTCCACTACACCATTCATTTGAATAGTAATAAAATAGATGCCTTTTGCAAATCCGCTTACTGATATTTTTTCAGTGGTATTGGCTTGTACACTTTGTAGAGTGTGGCTATATATTATTTTTCCATTGGCATTTGCTATTTGCATTTCTACATTGGATGCAGAATTATTAAATTGTATCGTAGTATAGTCTGTAACCGGATTGGACAATAGAATCCAGTTTACACCTTCTGATGAAATAGTAATAAATGCAGTGAGTGATGTGCTACTTTTCCCATCGTTGTCCACCTGTCTTACTCTATAGAAGTATTTAGCTTTTGGTAAATTGACATCTGTGTGTTCATAGGTCTGTGTAGCGTTTGGCTGATTGCCCGGAGCTACAGTTGCAATTTTTGTAAAGTTGATACCATTTACACTCCGCTCTATTTCAAAGCGATTGTTGTTATATTCATTTGCAGTTTTCCATTGTAATAATGCATTGTTTTTTCCTGATGGTATTACTTTGAAGGAAACCCAGTTTACAGGAACCAATGCGTCAATGATTAATGGGTTTGGAGATAGGGTATAGAAGCTATTATTTGTAGGTTCTATAAGTACCCTTCCTTCACTTGTATTTGCACCTATAAGGGGAATGGTTACTGTTTCTGCTCCATCATTTGCTACCGCAGTGGCAAGTGTGTAGGGGAATGTTTTACCATTGTCCACAGACATAAGAATATTTACCTGCGTGGCATTGATGGGTGCTGCATCGGTATTGTTTACCTGCCAGGTTATTTCACGAGATTCACCGGCTATCCAAGTATCATTAGACTGAATGATGGCAAAAGGCCCTGCATCACTTACCACGGTCACTTTTTTATCATCTCCGTTGTTTTGACCGTTTCCAATACTGTTATCTCTTACTGTCAATCTGAAATTGAGATCTCTACCTACACTAGGTAATGCTTCCCATTGGTTGGAAAGTTGTCCTTGCAATACCGTTTCGTAATTTGGAAAATAACGGACATTGCTTGTAGTGGGGTTAGAACTTCTAAATACGGGACCTGTTGTGGATGTAGGTAATGGAAATGAATTTGAACTTCCTTTTACGAACAAATCATTCTGCTCCCAGCTATAAGTTAAACTTGTTCCGGCATCCACATCACTTGCTGTACCCAGTAATTTGAATGGTGTAGATATTGGGATGAAAATATCAGCACCTGCATCTACTGTTGGAGCTGTATTATTTGTGTTGGATACAACTGCACAAGAAGATGAAGTACCGGATGAAGTATTATTCATCACTTGTTTAACCGTGGCAGTGCTAAAATAGGGGTCAGAATATGATTGCACATCATTTGCCCCTGTGGTACCGGCGTAGCCCATAATGGTGCTTCCACTACCTGGCTCTATTTGAGCAGGGCTTCCTTCAATACTGTAGGTAAATGTATGATTGCCACCAAACTGATGTCCTATTTCATGTGCTAAATAATCAATAATGAAAGGGTCACTGGTAAGGTTATCTACGAATCCTGTAGCGCCAAGCCCTTTACTTCCGTTATCGCACACACATCCAATACATCCAGCATTTCCACCTGTGGGTACACCCATAAGCGTATGGCCTACATCATATCCATTTGCACCTATCCTGGCATTCATCGTTTGTTGTCCTTTGCTGCCCCATAAAAACAAAAAACCTATAATGGATGATGTATAAGGATCTGTGCTTTTATCAAGAAAAATAAGCGTGTCCATATTTTCTGGAAACACTAACCTTACAGCAAAATCAGATTCATACACTTCGTTAGTTCTGGTGAGAATTGTATTTAAACCAGACATTACTGATAAAACTTTTTCTTCATCAGTTGTTTCTGTACCGTTTAACAATAGTGTTGAAAATTCACCTCCGGTGGAAAAAGCAATACGATATTGTCTCATGATGCCATCATTGGCATTACTGATGGCTTCGAGTCCTTTATTTTCCTTATTTGATTTGAGGATATTTTCAGTTTGGCATTTAAAATCCTGATGATTACTGGCATCCTTTCTATCAAAGGAAACATAAATTCCGGATTTTTGGGCTACACTGTTTATATATTGAATAGTGCTGCCGGGTCTTTTAATTTGTGCATGCAGACCTCCTGGGTTTATATCAAACCTTACATTATATCCTGGCAATTGCTTACAGAAACCAATATATGATCTGATACTATTGTACTTAGCCTGAAGTGCAGGCTGCATCATACTATGCTCTTTTACTTCAAAATCGAAGAATTCATCTCCTACAGGAAATTTTATATTCACTTGGGTTAATGAACCACTGTTAAGCATCGATAGCTTTGTACGAATCTCTTTTTCATCCAAACTGAAAAGACTGTAGGCTGAGGGCCTGTAATTATTGTTGAAAATGTCCACTCCTTTGTTAAGTGTAGTGGCTTTGGATTGGTTAATTTTTTTCCATCCCTGATTTTGGGCCACAGAAATAAAACCAATCAATAAGAAAACTGGTAGAAATACTGATTTCATGATTAAAAAATTTGATTTTGGGGCGCAAATTAGTTGTTCAACTAAGAAAATCTAAAAAATAATTAAACTAACATTTGTTAGCTATGAATCAATTCCTATTTTTGAAGCCATAATAGTTTTATGATACAAAATTTTGAAGAGATATTTCAGCAAAGAATCGATAAGGAAATAAAAATAGAACCAAAAGATTGGATGCCTGATGCATTCAGAAAAACAAATCTTAGGCAAATAAGCCAGCATGCACACAGCGAAATTGTTGGTATGCTGCCGGAGGGAAATTGGATTACTAGAGCTCCATCTTTAAAAAGGAAAGCAATATTACTTGCGAAAGTACAGGATGAAGCTGGGCATGGTTTATACCTATACAGCGCTGCTGAAACCTTAGGTATGAGTAGGGATGAAATGATTGCTGATCTGCATAGCGGCAAGGCAAAATATTCATCCATTTTTAATTATCCCACAGTTACTTGGGCAGATATGGGTGCTATTGGTTGGTTAGTAGATGGTGCCGCCATATTAAATCAGGTAATGCTTACCCGCACTTCTTATGGACCTTACTCTAGGGCTTTGGTGCGCATTTGCAAAGAAGAAAGTTTTCATCAAAGACAGGGTTTTGAAATTTTGTTGGTTTTAAGCAGAGGCACAGAAGAGCAAAAAGCAATGTGTCAAGATGCCATAAACAGGTGGTGGTGGCCAAGCCTCATGATGTTTGGACCAAAAGACAGTGAAAGTACTAACAGTGACCAGAGTATGAAGTGGAAAATAAAACGTAAAACTAATGATGAACTGAGGCAGAATTTCGTTGATATGATTGCTGAGCAGGTAAAGGTTTTAGGCATGCATTTACCAGATGAGCATTTGGTATGGAATGAAACGAGAAAGCATTATGATTTTGGTCAAATAAACTGGGATGAATTCTGGCAGGTTGTAAAAGGAAATGGTCCTTGTAATAAACAAAGGCTTGATGCAAGAGTAAAAGCTCATGAAGATGGACAATGGGTAAGGGAAGCAGCATCTGCCTATGCTGAAAAGCAAAGAGCAATTGAAAAAATTAAGGCTGCATAATGAGGTGGTATATACTAGTAGCCATTCAATTTTTTACATTTAACTCCTGTAAACTTTTTACACATAAAATTGAAACAGAAGAAAATCAAAATAGAGTTGTACTAAGAACTGACACTATAAACACAGTAAAGTTGAGTGATACACTAATTATTTTTGAATCAGTGTGCAGAGGTTGTGCATATGAGCAGAGCACAGATTTTGTTTTATATGATAGTCT
This sequence comes from uncultured bacterium, assembly GCA_964293305.1. GTDB lineage: Bacteria > Bacteroidota > Bacteroidia > Chitinophagales > Chitinophagaceae > CALAGJ01. Next base: position 8,960 of record CAXYYO010000032.1, read on the forward strand.
TCATTTAGTGGAGCTTTCTTATATAGAAACGCATGATAATAATTCTGAAAATATGACTGGTGGAAGTATTAGTAAAAACTTAATAATAATACCGAAGCAAATTGGTACAACTTCAGCAAAAGTCTATACATTTTTGCAAAGTCCTGGTTCAAAAGAAGATTCTGCAAATTATAATTCTTATTATATCAACATAATAAATTAATAAAAAGGATGAGGCAAAATTTTATAAAAAAATTCTATTACGGAGATATACCGGAAGAGAAAAACGGTGGCAATGACTATGTGGTAAAAACTGATACATCATCTTGGCCTTTGTGGGAAATTTTTATCCGAAGCAAACAAGGTCTTGATCATAAACATGCAGGTAGTCTTCATGCAGCCGATGCACAAATGGCAATTGAAAATGCAAGAGACGTATATACTCGAAGACTGGAAGGGGTAAGCATTTGGGCAGTGGAAAGTAAATATATAACTGCTTCTAATCCTGATGAGGCAGGCGAATTGTATGAACCAGCTATTGATAAAGTTTACAGACATCCTACTTTTTACGATCTGCCCGATGCTGTAAAACACATGTAGTAGCATCAATTAATATCCTGATGCCAGCACATCTGCAAGATGCATAGTTTTTAGCGGAAGCTTTTTATGTTTGATAAAACCTTCTAAATGCATGAGGCAGCTTATATCTGTACTAATAATATAGTCTGCTTTTGTGGCTAAAGCATGATATACTTTTTGATCTGCCATGGCCGCACTAATATCTTCAAATTTTACGGCAAATGTGCCGCCAAAACCACAACATGTTTCCACATCATTCATTTCTATGAGTTCTAAGCCATCTACTTTATGAAGCAATTGACGTGGCTCAGTTTTTAATTTACATTCTCTTAATGCAGCACAACTGTCATGGTAAGTTGCTCTACCATTTAATACAGCACCAAACTGATCTACATGCAACACATTTGTGAGAAACTCGCTAAATTCAAAAATGCGTTTTTGAAGATTATACACATCCGCTTTTAGTATACCTTCTTTAAAAAGATCTGTGTAGTAATTTCTTACAAATCCAACACAGCTAGCACTGGGTGCCACTATATAATCTGATCCACTAAAATCCTTTATAAATTTCTTACAAACATCTTTGGCTTCTCCTCTAAAACCAGCATTATAAGCAGGCTGCCCACAGCAGGTTTGCTCTTTATTGTATGATACAGTACAGCCGGCTTTTTTTAAAACTTTTACCATATTAAATCCTGTTTGAGGATATAATTGATCCATAAAGCAGGGTATAAATATTTGTACGTTCATAACTATTCTTAATAATTCAGAAGGATAATGGAGCAATACCAAAAGATTCCAATTGCTATCCTTTTATAAGTTTACGATTAAGGTCTATCATTTTTATAGCTGTTATAGCTGCTTCCGTTCCTTTATTGCCATGTATTCCACCAATTCGTTCTTTTGCTTCCTCTTCATTATTTAAAGTGAGTACACCAAAAATTATTGGACTTGTCAAATAAAGATTAAGGTTTAGAATACCCTCAGAAACCATATTACACACATATTCAAAATGTGGGGTACCGCCTTTTATTACACATCCAAGGGCTATGTATGCATCAGGCGTTTTATCAGCACGTGTATAATGTGTCTTTATGGCAAAAGGTATTTCTACGGCACCGGGTACAACCAATGTTTCTGACTTTATTTTTGCAGTTTCTAATACTTCTTTTACGCCGGCTTCCAGCAAATCTGTAAACTGATTATTCCATTCAGTTTTTACAATAACTATAAAGGCATCCTTTAATTTAGGGATGCCTTTTAAAATATTTTTATTTCCTTTTGTGGCCATTATTTACTACTAAAATGATTAGGTTCAATACTGAGCTCGTATATATACTTATCTGCTTGAAAACCTCTTTCTGTTTGTGGGTAGTTTTCCTTAATTTGTTGATAGAGGCTGAGTGCATCTGATGATTTATTCATCATTGACAACTTTTGTGCAGCACGAAATAGATATTCAGCTGAAACGCTTTCATCCTTTGGAAAAGCGGTACCTGCTTTTTTATAATTACTTACGGCTTCGTCGTCTTTCTTTAGTTCGCTGTATGCATCTCCAAGCATGCCATAAGCTAGCATTTGAATTTGACTGGCATCTGTAGAAAATCCGTTTAAATATTTTACAGCACTATTATAATCTCCTGTACGCAAATAACAAGCGCCTGCATAATACATGGCTAAGTTACCACTTGATGTGCCACCATAAGTATTAATGATATATAAAAAGCCTTTATCTTTTTTATCTCCATTTAAAGCCAATTTCAAACTATCCATTCTAAAATATTCCTCCGCTTTAAACATGGCATTTTGTGCTTCTGCTTCTTTAGGTTTTACAACAAAATTTTGGTAGGCATACCAACCTCCAATGATGATGGCAAGACCGCCCACCATATACAAAATCATTTTCTGGTTCTTGTGCCAAAATTTTTCTACTACATGCAGTGATTGAATCGCTTCTGATTCCTGTTCGTTTTTATGACTCATTCTAAATTTTTAATCTTGATAAATTGGGTAAAATATTAATCGGTTATAAAGGGATAATTTGCATCTACATATACATCTTTCAGCACTTCAGATTCATCTGGATAAGGGCTTGATTCCGCAAATTGAACAGATTGATCCACAATAGCATTTATTTTATCATCAATAGCTTTTATCTGTTCAGGTGTAGCAAAATTGTTTGTTTGAATGGTGTGCAAAACCATACCTAATGGGTCTTTCGTTTTGTATTCGTCCACTTCATCCTTTGTGCGATATTTTTGTGGATCGGAAATAGAGTGCCCTTTATAGCGATAGGTTTTCATTTCAATCAATGTAGGTCCACCACCTTCTCTTGCTCTTTTTACAGCTCTTGCTATAGCATCATGCACCGCCTCTGCACTCATGCCATCTGCTACATCAGCAGGCATTTCGTATGCATCCGCTAATTTATAAATATCAATCACATTGCTAGTGCGGTTTATGGAAGTACCCATGGCATAGTTGTTATTTTCACATATAAAAATAACAGGCAGTTTCCATAGCATTGCTAAATTAAAAGTTTCATGAAGCATACCTTGGCGTGCAGCACCATCTCCAAAAAATGTAAGACACACATTGTCCGTACCACGATACTGCTCTGCTAAAGCAATACCGGCACCAGTACCTATTTGTGCACCCACAATTCCATGTCCACCAAAAAAATGATGTTCTTTGCTAAATAAATGCATACTGCCACCTTTCCCATTGGAGCAACCAGTGGCCTTACCATACAGTTCTGCCATACAAGCATCTGCACTTACTCCTTTTGCAAGCGCAAGTCCATGATCCCTATATGCCGTTATAAATGGGTCTTCGGGTCTCGTAGCGGTCATACAGCCTGCGGCAATTGCTTCTTGGCCTATATAGGCATGAAAAAATCCACGAATTTTTCCTGCCATTTTATACATTTCTTCTGATCTGAGTTCAAACTGACGTATCATTTGCATTAACTCATACCAGTACAAATAGGTTTCCTTAGAAAATTTAGTAGCCACATGCATTTTTTGAGGTGGCAAATATAATGGTGATTAGTAAAAGGGCCAATTTTGAAAAAGTACTTGTTTAAAGAATAATTTATTTCTAATGAATCATTGTGCGTATGCACAAATAGCTCTAATTATAAAAAAGGGTTGAAATATTAGTTATTCATTCAAAACAATTTCGTCATCCTAATGCCATCGCTTTGCAGGTTTTTTCCAAAGGGCAGGCACAAATAATAGGTTGTAAAAAAACAACCATATATCGAAAATGAAAATGAGGGGTATCAAATCTTTTTCATTCAGTTTTTGCATGGCCTTTCCCATTATTATATACTGTGTGATGGCCCTCAACAAAAAGCAGATTAATGCCATTTTCCAATCGTAAAAAATTGCTGTGGCAATTAATAGTGGGAAAAAAGTAGTTTGTACAGCGGCATATAAACCTAACAAAAATTTATGTTTTGGTTTGTAGTATTTGGCCGTAGTATAGTGTCTTTGCTTTTGCTTGATCCATGCGCTCCAGCTTTTTGGTGCTATGCTGATTGTGTATGATTCAGGATTGATAACAATGGCAGTATTGTTTGCTGTGGCTACCTTATTAATAAACAAATCATCATCCCCACTGGGTATATGATTTATGGAGGAGAATCCTTTATTACGATTAAATACTTCCCGCAGGTAACTCAGATTTCTACCTACACCCATGTACGGCATGCCCGAAAGCGCATAAGAAAAGTATTGCATGGCGGTATGAAAAGTTTCAAATCGAATAATTTTATTCAAGAAACCACTGCTCTTTTTATAAGCTCCATAGCCCAATACAATTTCTACACCTTCTCTGTATGCATGTTGAATATGCTTTATCCAATGCTCAGATGCCGGCACACAGTCTGCATCCGTCATTAATAAGGTTTCATATTTTGCCGCTTTAATGCCCATACTCAGCGGGAATTTTTTACCGGGTATATGCATTGCTTCCTGTTTTAAGGTAACAATATTGAGGTGTTTAAACTGTTTTTGAAACTCATCAAGCAGATACTTACTTTCATCAGTACTATTGTCATTTACCACTATTATTTCGTGAGTGGTTTTATAATCTTGACATAGGGCACCCGGTAAATTTACAGCAAGATTTTGTGCTTCGTCTTTTGCACATACAATCACTGAAACTGGGTATTCCTGACTGTTACTTTTTTCATTTTCTTCATAAAATGCTAATTTTCTGAAAATAAAAAGGTAATAATACAGTTGAATAATTGTAAATAAAATTAATTCAAAAGGCAGAATGAGCAACAGATAATACATGGCACAAAAATAGAAGTCACATTTTCATATCACACAATCATTAACATCTATGTGGATAAGTGCTTATACATTTGCCCAATGGCTGATTTGCAATTCAATCTAATACATACAGATACTAACACAGCAGCAAGGGCAGGAATAATAAAAACTGATCATGGCTCTATACCTACGCCAATATTCATGCCTGTGGGTACTGTGGGTTCTGTAAAAGCGGTAACCCAACAGCAGCTGGATAGTGAAGTCAAGGCAAAAATAATTTTAGGAAACACCTATCATTTGTATTTGAGGCCGGGCACAGAAATTTTAAAGAGTGCCGGAGGATTACACCAATTTATAGGTTGGAATGGACCCATACTTACCGACAGTGGTGGCTATCAGGTTTTTTCTTTGGCGTCTAGTAGAAAAATCACTGAAGATGGTGTACTTTTTCAGAGCCATATTGATGGCAGTAGGCATCTATTTACACCAGAAAAAGTGATGGACATTCAACGGCATATAGGTGCAGATATTATTATGGCATTTGATGAATGCCCTCCTGGGCAAAGTGAATATGCCTACGCAAAAAAAAGTATGGATCTCACGCATAGATGGTTGGACAGGTGTGTGCAATACCTATCCGAAACGGAAGATTTTTATCGTCCTACCCAAAATCTTTTTCCTATAGTACAGGGTGGCACACATAAAGAACTTCGCAAAGCAAGCTGTGAAAAGATTAGTTCAATCCAAGCCAGTGGCAATGCAATTGGGGGTTTGAGTGTAGGTGAACCTGAGGAAACCATGTATGACATTGCAGGTTTTTGTTGTGAACTTTTACCAACTAATAAACCAAGATATTTAATGGGTGTGGGCACTCCCTGGAATATTTTGGAAAATATTGCATTGGGTATAGATATGTTTGACTGCGTAATGCCTACACGAAATGGGAGAAATGGTATGTTATTTACTAGTTACGGTGTAATAAATATTAAAAATAAAAAATGGGCTACAGATTTTTCTGTCATTGACGATGGAATACCCTGTGCCACCAGTAATTACTACACAAAAGCATATTTAAGACATCTTTTTGTGGCCAATGAGTTATTGGGTTTACAATTAGCAAGTATCCACAATCTGGCTTTTTATTTATGGTTAGTGGGTGAAGCCAGAAAACATATCATTGAAAATGATTTTTTGAGTTGGAAAGCCGAAATGGTAATAAAACTGAAACAAAGGCTATAAAAAAAGGGTGACCGCATCCCGCTGGCCACCCCGATTTAACCCTGCTGCTTCTTTAGCTATATTTAAATTGCTGTTTTTGTGTTTATGAATAGATAGACTAAGGGCAATAACTTTGGTTTAATGAATTTTAAAAAAAATATTTTTTTTATACGAATTTTAAATTATAATATAAAACAAGATTGATATTCAATACTTATGAGTAAAATCGAGCAATTAGAAGCGTTTTTAAAATCCAATCCAAAGGATTCATTACTCAGGCATGCTTATGCATTGGAAAAAATAAAAATAGGTCAAGATGCAGAAGCTAGAATCATTTTTGAATCATTACTAAATGATCAACCTGATTATGTAGGTAGCTATTATCATCTGGCCAAATTATTAGAAAGACAGGGTGAGCTTACACTTGCAATTAATTGGTATAAAAAAGGAATGGAAATAGCCAAAATAGCTGGCGATACACATGTCTATAATGAACTATTTATGGCTTATCAAGAATTGTCTGACAACTAGTTGTCATTCTTTGCTAATGTATTTGATAGAGTATGAAGTTAGGATTGATAAAATGTTAGAAGTATATTTCAGTATATTTTTTTAATACAAGCTGCAAAAACTCCATTATTGCATAATCTATTATGGCATATTTCAATGCATACTCACTTATCATAAAGCAGGAAGCTGCTAAAGCTGGATTTGATTTTTGTGGTATTGCGCAAGCGGTGCCATTGGATGATGATGCACGTAGGCTGGAATCCTGGCTTAATAAGGGTTTTCAGGCTGGTATGGATTATATGCAACGCAATTTTGAATTGAGGGTTAATCCACAAAAATTGGTGCCGGGTGCAAAATCAGTCATTACATTTTTGTATAATTATTTTCCGGAGGAAATGCAAAAAGAAACAAAACAAAAAATTGCGAAATATGCTTATGGTAAGGATTATCACACTGTAATAAAAAATAAACTGCATGCACTTTTGCTTGTACTAAAAGAAAAAATTGGAAATATAGAAGGGCGTGGTTTTGTGGATAGTGCACCGGTACTAGAGAGGAGTTGGGCCCAAAGAAGTGGCATGGGTTGGATTGGTAAAAACGGGAATCTCATTACCAGAAAATATGGATCCTTCTTCTTTATTGCTACTTTTATTACTGATCTTGAATTAGTATATGACCAACCCTTTGCAAATGACTATTGTGGTACTTGTACAAAATGTATTGATCATTGCCCCACAGGGGCTATTTTGCCAAATAAAGAAATTGATGCTAACCGTTGTATCAGTTATTACACAATTGAACTAAAAGAAATGCTTATACCGGATGCCTTATCTGGAAAGTTTGACAACTGGATGTTTGGATGTGACACCTGCCAGGACGTATGCCCCTGGAATAGGTTTAGTAAACCACATAAGGAGCCTGCATTTGAAGTGCTGCCAGAAATTTTAAATCTTTCCACTAATGAATGGTTGGCAATGGGTGAAGAGAGGTTTAAGGATATTTTTCAGCATTCTCCACTTAAAAGAAGTAAGTGGCAGGGCATACAACGCAACCTACTTTTTTTGCACTCCTAATTATTCTTGTTACAGATATAATATTTTCGCTGCATGAGCATCACCGAGCGGGATAAAAAATATATATGGCATCCATTTACACCACAAAAATCAATGGCGACTACTTTGCCAATTGTAAAAGCAAAAGATAGTTTATTATTTGATGAAAGTGGCAATGAATATATAGATGCTATAAGCAGTTGGTGGGTTACATTACATGGTCATGCACATCCATACATTGCTAAGAAAATTTACGAACAAGCTTTGTGCTTAGAGCAAGTAATTTTTGCAGGGTTTACACATGAGCCCGCCGTACATCTTGCGGAAAGATTGCTTCAAATTTTACCGGGTAATTTTTCGAAAATCTTCTATAGTGATAATGGTTCCACATCTACAGAAGTAGCCATAAAAATGGCCTTGCAATTCTGGTGGAATAAAGAAGGTCCAAATACAAAACGAAGAAAGATACTTGCATTTTCGAATAGTTATCATGGGGACACTTTTGGATCTATGAGTGTAAGCGATAGAGGTGTGTTTACCCTGGCATTTCATGCGTTATTATTTGATGTGATTTTTATTGATACTCCCACGCATCAAAATATTGGAGATATTAAAGCAGTAATTCATAAAAATGCAGATGACATTGCTGCATTTATTTATGAGCCACTAATACAAGGAGCAGGAGGAATGAGGATGTATGATGCATACCTTATGAATGAACTGTTGAATACAGCAAAACTATCTGACATTATTTGCATAGCTGATGAAGTGATGACGGGTTTTGGCAGAACAGGAAAATTTTTTGCCAGCGAATACATGCACAAAAAACCGGATATCATTTGTTTGAGTAAAGGACTAACCGGCGGCACTATGGCATTGGGCGTTACAGCTGTAAATGATCGAATACATGAGGCTTTTGTAGATGATGATAAGCTCAAAACATTTTTTCACGGACATTCTTTTACGGCAAATCCGCTGGCTTGTGCAGCTGCAAATGCTAGTCTTGATTTGTTGTTAGACCTGGATACCATAAATAAAATTGAACGACTTTGTAGATTGATAGAGCAAGGGCTGTTATACTTAATGAATAGCACCACGGCACAGAAGATTAAAAACATTCGAAGTGTAGGAACAATAATGGCCTTTGAAATAAAATCTGGTAACGATGAATACCTGAATAGTATTAGCGAAACCATAACTAAAAAAGCTATGAAAAATGGAGTATTTTTAAGGCCACTGGGAAATACGGTTTATATCATGCCTCCTTATTGCATAACAGATATAGAATTACAAAAAGTTTTTGAGGTTTTGGCATCACTTTGAGATGGTACGTTTTTCGCAAATGGCTTTTAGTTTTTCCAAGCCAAGTTCCATTGGTATTCCAAATATTTTTTCAAACATCATAGTACTTAGTCTTTGCCATGGATACCATTTTACGGATTGTTCAAAAAGCCAATTTACTGTTGCCGATTTTCCATCTGTGTGTGGGTATATGCTAAGTGTACTAGTCTGTAAAGGATTATCAGCACTAGTCCAAGTTGTTACAATTGAGCTGTCCGTTCTGTTTTGAACAGTAATAATAAAATTGCCCAATGCTATAGATTTTACAAATTTATTTTCATCGTAAGTTTTAACTGATATGCCAACAGAATCTGCACCGGGTATCCATTTTTCCCATTGCTCAATTTGAAAAATAATTGGCCTTATACTGTCTGCCGGTACTTCTATATCCTTTGTTCTGGAAACTCTTGCTACCGAAGGCAATAATAATCCTATGATCGTGAGCACAGTGAATAAAATCAAAGTGCTATATAAAATTAATTTTAATGATTTTGACATGTTATGATTTTTATTCCCACTTAAATACTTTTATAGCAAGTGCATAGATTCCCACACCCCATGCAAGAATAACCAATAAATTTGGCCAACAAGTATACAGCGGTGCACCCTCAAATGCAATGTTTCGCATCGCTGTATTGAAATGCGTTAGCGGCAATACATTACATATATATTGTAACCATTTTGGAAATACTGATACGGGAAAAAAAGTGCCTGCCAGCAGAAATTGTGGTAGCGTGAATAGATTGGCAAATGGTGGTATGGTACTTTCGTTTTTGGCAAGGCTGCTTACTACAAATCCAAATCCCATAAAAACAATGAGTGATATAAAACTCAGTAGTAGAATTTGTAATAAGGTCGTTATTCCATTTACCAAGGTATAGTCAAAGGCAAGTACTCCTATTCCTATGATAACAACGGCTGTAATCATTTGAAAAATAACCCTACTGAGTGCTTCACCCACTACTATATATCCTTTTTTGATAGGGGTGGCAAAAAATCTTTTTAATACCAATTGATTTCTTAGATTAAAGAAAAGAAAGGCTACTCCAAACACTCCGGCACTAAGCAATGAAAATCCAAGCTGCCCTGGAAGAATAAAATCTATACGTCTATAAATGCGGCCGGGAATTTTTTGTATATCATTATTAATGGTAGCAATTGTAGGAGCCAAAGGGTAAATATTTTTATTTATTGTATTAATCATATCATTTAAGATAGATTGCAAGACACTAATGCTTTGTGGATTTACAGCTTCCGAACTTTTTAAATTGATTTCGTATTGATTATTGTTTCTTTTCTGAATATTTAGTATTGCAGTTATGTCGCCCTTTTCTAAGTATTCCTTTGTCTTTTTGCTATCCTCTACGATAATATTAATGCTTTTTGTACTCCGTAATGCTTGGTAAACCGGGTTTGTAGTATCAGAATTTTTGTCCATTGCCACGTCTAAACTGATTCCCCCGCCAGAACCTATTAACCCAAAAACCATAATAAAAACCAATGGAAACATGATACTAAAAATAACAGCACTGGGGCTTCTGAAAATAGATTTCAGGCTGTATTTTGTGATGGTAAGCATTGCTTTGATCTGTGAATAGTCCCCAGACATATTTTGAAAAAATTTGCGCAAATGTATCTTGAATATGGGATGAAAAAATAAAATTTGGAAAAACAACAAATGTCGTATAGGTTTGTCACAAATTGCGGATATGAAAAAAATGGCTCCTATAAAAAAAAATAAACAGCAGGGTTTAAAACTACCGATTGTTCAGGAGCCTGTTGCAGATTACAGGCCTATTTCACCAGCTCATGCTACTTTACATTTTACTACAAAACACTTTGATAAAATTGCAAGTAAAATTGGGTTCACTCAAAAAGAATGGGCTCAAATATTGCATCTTTCTGAGCGTACTCTTCAAAGATATGCTAAAGAAGCACGTCCCTTTGAAGGTATCTATGTTGATAGAATTCTTCACATAGATGAACTCTTACAAGAAGGTTTGAAAATTTTTCAATCTTCCGAAATGCTGTTAAAGTGGCTTAAAACTTCTAAAATTATTATGGGTCAAGCATTAGGATTTGAAGCATTGTTCTACAGACAAGGAATTGATGCCTTAATTCACCAAATAGGCCGTATACGATACGGCATTGTAGCTTAAAATGATAGTTTACAGACTTGCTCAAGCTGAGCATATTCATGATATGTCTGGTGTTGGAGCTCAAATTCATGGAGGTAGGTGGAATATGATTGGCATACCTTGTTTGTATGCCAGTGAACATGTTTCACTAAGTGTGCTTGAATTGTTGGTTAATGCACTGTCGTTGGAATATTTAAAAGGTTTAGAACTACTGGAAATAGAAATTCCAGAAGACATTCCTATAATAACTATTGAAGGGAGTAAATTAAAAAAGGAATGGCATAGGGATATTCTTTATACACAATGGATGGGTACTGAAATGCTTATGCAAAACAATATTTTATTGTTTAAATGCCCATCAGCAATAATACATAACGAGTGGAACTATGTATTTAATCCAAAGCATGATATGTATAAAAGGGTAAGAGGAAAAGTGTACAAAAGATTTCATTTTGATGAAAGGCTGTGGCGAAATGGATAGCTTTATTCAATAATAAAATCAAAGGGAAGTTTTGCCTGAGGTACTGCTATCATTGCTTTTAGCTTTTCAGTTTTTTTCAGCATCAGTAGCGTTTCCGTATTAAAGTCAGGTTTTGTATGGAATAGTTGATTGTAGGTACTTGCAGTCATTATCTGATCCATTATACTTTTAGGTTCTGGATATTCACGGGTTCTGTAGTCATTTAGTTTTGCCATTTTTGCTGCGCAATTCACAGCATCCTGTAGGCCACCAATCCTATCTACCAAACCATTGCCAAGGGCATCATTACCGGTCCAAACCCTGCCTTGTGCAATACTATCTACCGCATTTATATGCTTTAACCTTCCAACTGATACTCTTTTCTTAAATGTTTGATAAATGGAATCTACCCCATTTTGTATGATCATTCTTTCAAAGTCTGTAAGTGGCCTTATGGTACTTCCTAAATCAGCATAGGGAGCAGTTTTTACGCCATCGTATGTGATGCCAAGTTTATTTGAAAAAAAATCTTTCAGGTTTGCGTAGATACTAAATACTCCAATAGAACCTGTAATGGTAGTTGGTTGTGCAAAAATACTATCAGCAGCTACAGCAATATAATATCCGCCAGAGGCGGCCATATCCCCCATACTTACTATAAAGGGTTTTGCTCTTCTTGCCAGCATTACTTCTCTCCATATAGCATCACTTGCTAAGCTACTTCCTCCTGGAGAATTTATTCTGAAAACAATCGCTTTTACATCATCATCTGTACGGGCATTTCTTATCAGTTTTACAAATGCTTCACTTCCAATACTTTCATCATCACCCTTTCCATCCTGCACATCACCCTGTGCATATATGATGGCAATCTTATAGTTTCCTCCTGTAGCTTTAAAATCTGCTGCACGAAAATATTTTGATATTGAAACAAAATTGATGTCAACTTCGGATTTTAATTGTAAACTTTTTCTCATCAAATCCTGTACTTCATCTTCATATATTGCTCCATCACATAAACCATATTTTATAGCGTCTGCTGCAGATCTAATGGCAGCCGTGTTTGCCAATTGCCTAATATATCCGGTATCTTTTTTTCTGGATATTGCAATGGCTTTTGTTACTTCATCATATACATCATTCAACCATGCTGTTGTCTGCAGTCTATTGGCATCTGTCATGGAAGTGGCTCGAAGAGGCTCAGTAGCACTTTTAAATTTACCTGCATAAAAAATTTCGGGTTCAATATCCAACCGATCTAATAGATTTTTGAAGAACATGGTGGTTATGGTAAAGCCTTTCCACTCTACTCCACCCTGAGGATGACAATATATTTTATCTGCTGCACTAGCTGTATAATATGCCACCTGGCTAATAGCTTCACCATAAGCCCAAACAGGTTTCTCACTTTTTTTAAAATCAAGAATAGCATTTCTCAACTCTTGATTTGTGGCTAACCCATTTATATTGTTACCAGCTTTTATGTACAATGCTTTAATGCTGGTATCCGATTTGGCGTTGCGCAGCATACGAATTATATCATATAGCCCCGGCTTTCCAGAAGTTGTATTGCCAAACAATTCAGCCAGTTCATTTTGCTCAGCTTGTTCGTTGATGGTGTTGCTAAGGTCAATAACTAAAACTGCATTTTTACCAATCTTTGGTTTTGGGTCAGCACTTAGTCCACTAATTATGGCAATTATAACACCAATAGATATTAAACAAAATACAATAAGCGCAAGAAATGCTGCAAAAAAAGTTTTAAAAAATGTTTTCATATTTCACACTCAATATAGGATACAAGCGTTTTCACAAAATTTAGTTGATACAGTTCATATTATTAAATACTGATTATTGTGAATGCTCTGGTTTGGTTTAGATATATCTTATTTTATAATAATAAATGGACAGATGTTCTCATGAATTTACGATGCAGCGTCAAAAATAATGATATTTGGCCCTTATTAATGAATTAGTTGTGAATGAGGCTTTTTTAATTACAGGCGGCAATCTTGGTTTAAGAACTGAACATCTACACCTGGCTGCCACTGCTATTGCTGATATTTGTGGTCCTATACAAAGGGCATCTGGCATTTATGAAACAAAGGCTTGGGGATACACTCACCAGCCAGATTTTTACAATCAGGTTTTGCTCATCAAAACAGAATTGGATGCATTTGAATTGCTCAAAAATATTCTTGATATAGAAATAAAAATGGGTAGAGAAAGACTTATTAAAATGGGGCCACGCATTATTGATATTGATATTTTATTTTTTAATAATGAGATTATTAATACAGAAAAATTACAAGTGCCACACCCACGTATTGTAGATCGCAGGTTTGTATTAGAACCACTATATGAAATAGCCCCTGAGTTTGTACATCCTATTTACAACCAAACAATATCAACGCTATTAGATGTATGCTCAGATGAATTAGCTGTGCATAAAATATAAACCCATTACAAGTACATGCCCCTAATTTTGAACACTCAGTATGCAAAATCGGTTTATTACTATTGAAGGCAGTATAGGAGCCGGTAAAACAACATTGGCCCATCTTTTAGCTAAGAAATTAAATGCAAGATTAATATTGGAAGCCTTTGCTGACAATCCATTTTTGCCAAAATTTTATGAAAACCCCGGCCAGTATGCGTTTCCGTTGGAGTTATTTTTTATGGCAGAGAGGTACAAGCAACTAAAAGATATGCTCCACACACAGGATCTTTTTCAGCATTTTACCGTTTCTGATTATTTATTTACCAAATGTCTGCTCTTTGCAAAAGTTAATTTGCCGGAAGAGGAGTTTAGACTGTATCAAAAATTATTTGACATCATACATGCACAGTTACTTTTTCCCGATGTACTCATTTACTTACATGCTCCGGTAAAAAAATTACAGGAAAATATAAAAAAACGGAATAGGTTGTACGAACAAGGCATTAAGAATGAATATCTTTTTAATATACAAGAAACATATACTGCCTATATCAAACAGCAAAATATCAATACCATTTTTATTGATGCATCCAATGCAGATTTTTTGGGCAATGAAAAACATTTAGAGGTTGTATTAGATGCTTTAAATAGTAATCTTGCACATGGCCAACATTACTTTACACTACCAGATGCATGAGCAATAAAAAAGATTATGATGCTTTTGAAGCTGTTCGGATTCCCGAATACAGAAACCTGATGGCAGGTCGTTTTATTTTTATCAGCGCCTTGCGCATGATGGGAACACTTACCGGATGGTGGATTTATAACTTGACGAATGATCCATTCGCTATTGGACTACTTGGGCTGGCCGAAGTGGTACCTGCAGTTTCTTTTTCCTTATATGCAGGACATTTTATTGATAAGAATGAAAAAAGAAAATTAATTATTTCTGGCGTATTACTTTATCTGCTCTGTGCATTGCTAATGCTTGGGCTATCCTGGATGGAACTTGGAAATAAAATGGAGCATCAGTCGATAGCAATTTGTATTTATACCATCATTTTTTGTACGGGCATTATAAGAGCTTTTACGGGGCCTGTGTTTGGAGTATTGGTAGCCTCAATTGTACCTCGAAAGAGTTTGCAGAATGCTTCTACTTGGAATCAGGGCATCTGGCTCACTGCATCAGTAACCGGACATGCCGTTGGCGGATTGTTAATAGCAGCAGTGGGTAATCTTTATACACTCCTCATCGTTTGTATTTGTATCATCATTTCCTTTTTTATATTGATAACTCTACAACCAAAACCACCCATACCCACCACATCAGAAAAAGCCACTTGGGAAAGTGTAAAAGAAGGAGTAAGATTTGTGCTGAAAACAAAAGAGATTATGGGTGCGCTTTCGCTTGATTTATTTGCTGTACTTTTTGGTGGTGCGGTGGCACTTATACCGGTTTATGCAAGAGATATTTTGCAAGTGGGGGCACAGGGTTTTGGATGGCTAAATGCGGCCATTGATATAGGAGCCATTCTAATGGTTATTATTCTTACCGTCTTTCCTATGCAAAAAAATCATGGATATAAATTACTTTTTGCCGTAGCTGGTTTTGGTATCTGTATCATCGTTTTTGCCGTTTCAGATTTTTATATACTATCATTTATAGCATTACTAATAGCCGGCATGCTGGATGGTATAAGTGTAGTAATACGAGGCACTATACTACAGCTCAAAACCCCGGATCATATGAGGGGAAGGGTTATGAGTGTAAACTCAATGTTTATAAATAGCAGCAATGAGCTTGGACAGTTTGAAAGTGGCATGGCTGCCAGATTACTTGGCGTAAGGCCATCAGTTATTTTTGGTGGTTGTATGACCATACTTGTAGTAATCATTACCTGGTTTAAAGCACCTACACTAAAGAAAATGGAATATTGATTTTTTTGCTGATTAATTATGACACCGGAACGAAGAAATAAATTATTGAATGTACTTCATAAAAGACAGGAAGGTCTTTGCGTTGTAGTTGAAAATATCCATGACCCTCATAATATGTTTGCAGTAATGCGTACTTGCGATGCGGTAGGCATTCAGGATATATATGTTATCAATACAAAAATACCACGCAAAAAAAATATAGGAATGCATAGCAGTAGTGGTGCCGTAAAGTGGTTAAGCCAACATATATTTACTGATGTAGCGGAATGTATGACTGAAGTTAAAAAGAAATATGAAGTAATAGCAGCCACTCATTTTGGCACTAAGTCAAAATCATTATATGAACTTGATTTTTTGAAAAGCACAGCTTTTGTTTTTGGCAATGAACATGAGGGATTGAGCGATGAAATTTTACAATATGCCAACACAAATTTTATGATACCACAAGTAGGAATTATTCAGAGCCTCAATATATCTGTGGCATGTGCTGTCAGTATTTATGAAGCTTATAGACAACGTGAGTCTGCGGGAATGTATGCAGAAAGAAGTCTTTCAGAAGTGCAATATGAAGTATTGAAAAAGAATTGGGGATTTACTAAGCTAGATGATTGAAAAGGTACTTCTTGCAAAACAAAAAGCTTAAATTTACAGTGGTAAGATTATAGCCCCACATCAATGAACCCATTTTTTTACAAATAATTATTTTCCTTTAAGTCAAATAAAATTTTTTCAGCAATTTCTTGTCCCCAAATTTTGCCGGCCTCCATAGCATCTAAAGAAATCTTTGGATGTAATTCAAGCATTTTCTGACCAAGAGGAGTTTTATAAAATATGATCAATTGATCAATATCTTCCTCCGTAAAGTATTTATCGTAAATAGGGACAATAATTTTTGTCATTCCATCAACATCAATTTCCTTCAAAAATTCATCCCAAAATTTTTCCTCCACATTTGAGTAACTGTCTTTAAAGGATAAAATCATTTGTTGTGTAATTTGTACACTCATCTTTGATGCACCCGTTACTTCAAGATACTCATAGATTTTTTTTTCTTTCGATTCGGATGACTGTGCAAACCCTTCGGTTAATATACAAAACAAAAAAGCCGAAATAAGGAATACTTTCATATTGTGGTTTTTATGTAGAAAATGAAGATAAATAGATTTATTAGAAGCAAAGATAAAATCATTCTTTTCAATTTTTTGACTAAAATGCATATATCATTTTACTTCATACCTACATGTTGGTATTATCTACCTATTAATCATTATTTCACTATTGAAATGGCGATTTCGAAATGATGAGAGTATTGTATTTTGTAGAAAAGAAATCACTCATCTACAATTTATTTTACAATTCTAAAATACTTTTTCCTTGTTATGATGCATCCCTATTTTCGTTGTCAAACTACACAAATCGCATATTTCCTAAAGTAAAAAAAGCCGTTGCAAAAAGCAACGGCTTACTTATAATCCCCTCAGAAAAAATTACTGTTTTACCACTTTGAGGGTTTGGGTATTTTCTCCATTTATAAATGTTTGTACATAGTAAACGCCTGCTGGAGCATTATTACTATTCCAAACAGCATTGTAATTTCCTTGTTCCTGTGTTTTATTTACAAGCAAAGCCACTTGCCTGCCTTGGCCATCATAAACACTAAGTACAACTTTGGCAGTATTAGCTAAGTGATACTTTATATTTAATGCACTAACAAAAGGATTTGGAGATACGGAGGCAACTAATTGAGGAGCACTTACACTCAGGTTTGCTGCCGATACAGGAGTAGAGTTTCCGATTTGTAAATCACTGCCATTGTCAGCTGGTTTTCCACAACACGCCGCTGTACCTGGCCACGGTGTTTGCACAAATGGGAAGTTTGTTCTAAATGTTGTATCATTTTCATTGATACCTGTTGAGTAGGTGAGTACATCTAACAAATCTTGTGTTACTAAACTACCACCACTTACATAATCATCATAAGGTAAGCCTATGGCAGCAAGTACCACACCCGCCACAGCTTGTAGTTCAATACGAGTAACATCATCTTCTAACCTGCGACCATTGGGAAATCCATCCATATTGGGTATAAATTCCAAATTTGTATTGGTATTAAATCGAGGGTCTGTAAGGCCTAATACACAAGCTTGTACCAAACCCAAAGAACTAAAGTCTGCACTATTTCTTTGAGTTGGTGGCACTGCCATGTTGATTCGTAGCATATCTCCACCACTTGGTAAAAAATTATTTACGAATGGTTTGCCTGAGGCAAATGGATCACCGTTTTTACCTGTAGCCAATTGATATGGACTAAGATTTGGAACGCCTGTATGAAATGCAGGCCACAAATCGACAGAACGTGGTGAAGCAGCAGCTGGCAATAATAGTGTACCGAAAATAGCATCATCTAAAGCAGTTCCAGCTACCGCAGGAGTGCCTTTAAGTGAGTATAATCCATCCTGACCATTTCCAAAACCAAAAGACCCCAATGAATTTTTCTGAACCCTCAGTGGAGTAAGTGCAGGAACAGCACCACCAAACTGTGCATCATCCATATACAGAGCCAGTTCTGGATTATAAAAATAATTTCCAAAAGTAGAGAGATAGGCTAAATCTTGATAGGGAGTAATTGCATTCCATAAGTCTTTATAACCCACCGGTATTACAGCCTCATTTGTTAGTGGCATGCCTAAACGAGACACTTGAATCCACTTATTGCTATGGGTTTCAGTACCATCTCCATTTAATACTCTTGTAGATTTTCTACTAGCACTAGCCCACACACCAATTACATAATCAGGATCTAAAATATTTACAGCCTCAGATATTTTTTTTCTATCTTTTTGAAGATTAGAAATATCAATTTTTAGAGCTAGTACAGATACATTTTTACACTTCAATCCATCATAAGCTTTTGTACCATCCGTACGTGGTGCATCACCCAAATCAAAGATACCACCAAGATCAACAAAAAATGGATCATCTGCTGGCCCTGCAAATACACGGTCTCCATTGCTGGCAGTGTATGTTTTTAATAGCTCTCTGTAGTCATTTGCACCCAAGCCTACAACCGGATCTTTGATACTACGTGGGCCAATATTTGTTGGGGCTACTTCGGCATTATCTAATATGGCAGTAAACGTACGTCCACCATTCAAGCTACGCTCCAATTTATACATTGTTTTCAAATTCTGCTTTCCTAAGCGGATATTAAAAAACGTAGTAGGGTCTTCATTTATTTGCCAGAAAGTAAACCTGTAAACTATATCATCACCGGTAGTGGAAAGATCATTGTCAATATGAATTTCATATCGAATATTACTTCCAAAATTATAGTAATTGGGCCCACCTTGAGGTAGTTGCATTGGCACATAGCAAGCTATGATATTGAGCTTATTTAAATCTGTAGGATCGCGAAATACATACAAATCTGTATTATCCGCCAATGGATCATTTGAAATAAGCGGGGCTTCTCGATGACTTGATGCACCTGCCCTCATAAAGCAAAGTGATGCCACCAATAAAAGCGCTGGTAATATTATTCTTTTCATTTTTATACAATTTAATTGTTAACCACTTTTCCGCTCCAAGGATTAGCTAGGAATGGGAACTTTGTTTTAAAAGGACGGTCATTTTTTTCAACACCGGTAGAATAGGTTAATACATCTAATAAGTCCTGTGTTACCAAACTTCCACCACTTACATAATCATCATACGGTAAGCCAATTGCTGCTAGTACAACTCCACCCACTGCTTGTAATTCTATACGGGTTACATCATCTTCTAATCTGCGTCCATTTGGAAATCCATCCATATTTGGAATAAACTGAAGGTTTGTATCGGTATTGTAGCGTGGGTCAGTAAGTCCAAGTACACAAGCTTGTACAAGACCTAAAGAACTGAAGTCTGCACTATTGCGGGGTGTTGCAGGTACTGCCATATTTAAGCGGAGCATATCACCACCATTTGGTAAAAAATTATTTATAAATGGCTTGCCTGCGGCTAATGGATTGCCATTTTTACCTGTGGCTAATTGGTATGGACTTAAATTAGGAACACCGGTATGAAAAGCCGGCCATAAATCAACCGAACGAGGAGAGCCAGCTGCTGGCAATAGTAAGGAACCAAAAGCTGCTTCATCTAATGCGGTACCTGCTACAGCAGATGTACCTTTTAAACCATATAATCCATCTTGGCCATTACCGAAACCATAAGCACCCAATGAATTTTTCTGAATACGAAGGTTTGAGAATGCAGGTACTGCACCTCCAAAAAGTGCATCATCCATATATAATCCCAACTCAGGATTGTAGAAATAATTTCCAAAAGTGGAGAGATAAGCCAAATCTTGGTAAGGAGTAATAGCATTCCATAAATCTTTATTACCAATTGGTACTACTGCTTCGTTTGTGAGCGGCATACCTAGGCGAGACACCTGTACCCAATCACCAGATTCTGACATGGTACCATCATTCTTAAGCACTTTTGTTTTCAACCTACTTGCACTTGCCCATACACCAATTACATAATTAGGATCTAAAATATTTTTTGCTCTTTTTACACTCAGACCATCCTTTTGTAATGTAGCAATATTAACCTGAAGACAAATAGCATGAACATTATAACTCTGCAATCCATCTCTGGGTTTACCTGACTGACGTGGCGCATCCCCAACATCGAAAATACCACCCAAATCTACAAAAAAAGGATCATCTGCAGGGCCACAAAAAATGCGTTCACCTTCGGGTGTATTATACTCTGCCGCTGTAAGTAAACTTGCATAATTTGGTGCACCCAATCCAGCTGCACCGGTAATAGAATAACTACCAATATTTGGTGGAGGTACTACGCCATTTGTAAGAATTGTATTGAAAGATACACCGCCATCTATACTCTTTTCACAAGTGTAGGTGGTTTTGCCATTTTGCTTACCAAGACGGATATTAAAAAAAGTTGAGGGATCCTCATTTACCTGATTAAAAGTAAATCTGTAAATAATATCATCTCCTGGAGTAAGAATGTTGTTGTCAATGTGAATTTCATAACGAATGTTAGGCCCAAAACTATAGTAGTTTGGCCCTCCATAAGGCAATTCACCCGGAATGTAATTAGCAATAATCACAATCTTGTTAGTGTCATAAGGACTGCGAAATGCATACAGATCGGTATTGTCAGCCAACGGATCATTTGCAATCAGTGGTGCTTCCCTATGACTGGAAGCATGTAGCAGACTGCCCACACATAAAAGCATAAGTGCAGGCAAGAAAGCTTTCAGGTTTTTTTTGTACATAAATAATTTTGTTTAAATGAAATGAAATACTGAAGAGTGTTTAAAAAACTCATTCGAATGGTTTACTAAGAACCCTATGTACGGCTTATTTTATAGTTTGGATTTTTGGAATAGAAAAAATACTGATTATTCTTAATATTTTTTTGAACCTCCCTTTTAAAACCATCAAACAAGTCATTAAACAATACCCCTTTTATATTTCTATCTTTTATTCTAACCCAGATGATGCAATTTACTTTGATATTAAAAATTGAAAAGCAATGGAGATAAGCGTTTGAAGTTAATCTTGGGCTGAAGAAATAGTGAGCTAATTGAAATTGGAAAGCTGTTCTTAAATGCGTATTTATCTAGTGTTTCTGCTTTATACTAAAATTAAACTACGACAATTTGTTTTAATGGATAAAGGAATTTGAGCTGAAATTTTTAAGCCCTTCGGGCAATGGGATAACATCTGTGCTATTTGATATATAACTTTAAATATTTTAAAACCAGTTATTGATTTATTTGGAATTTAAAGTCTGAGACTTAGGCAGGATAAATTTGATACCCAATTGATATATTTTTGAAAAAAAAATTGTTATGTATCTGCAAAGAGTGATTTATTCAGTATTACTGATTGTTTGTTGTTTTTCTTGTACGAATAAAGTAGCAGTTGACTTAATAGTGCATCATGCAAAAATTTATACTGCAAATGCCTCTTTCGATACTGCATCTGCAATGGCTGTACAAGAGGGAAAGATTATTGCAATTGGCAGTAATGAAGAAATTATTAAAAATTATGCATCTGACAATCAAATTAATGCCGAAGGCAAATCAATATACCCCGGATTTATAGATGCACATGCCCATTTTATTGGCTATGCATTCAGTTTACAGCATGTAAATCTTACAGGCACAAATAGCTGGCAAGCATGTATAGATAAATTGACAAATTATATATCCACAAAGAAAATTAAACATGGGGAGTGGATAGAAGGTGAAGGATGGGATCAAAATGATTGGGATATAAAAACTTTTCCAACAAAAGCATTGTTAGATCAGTATTTCCCAAACAATCCCATCGTTTTATCTAGAATTGATGGTCATGCTTTAATAGCAAATCAGTTAGCCATAGATATGGCAGGCATACAACTAGGGCAAACTATTAAGGGTGGTTCCATAGAAATGGCAGCTGGCAAATTCACAGGAATATTTATAGATAATGCCCAGGATTTAATAACCGCAAAAATTCCCAAACCCACAAAAACACAGTATGCAACCGCCTTAATGGAAGCACAGAAAAAGTGTTTTGCCACAGGCCTTACAAATATCCAAGATTGCGGACTTAGTAAATACAGTGTAGATATTATAGATTCCCTGCAAATGCAGGGCTTATTAAAAATGAAACTAAGTATATTATTAAGTGATGATAGTACCAATTATGCCAATTACCTCAAAAAAGGACCCTACAAAACAGATTTAATGCATGTGTTTGGCTTTAAGTTGTACGCAGATGGCGCATTGGGTAGCAGAGGCGCATGCCTGATTAACGATTATATGGATAAGCCCGGTTGGAAAGGATTTACATTAAAAGACCGTGCTTATTATGAACAAGTTATTGAACAAATTTACCAATCAAAATTTCAAGCCTGTACCCATGCCATAGGAGATAGTGGAAACAGGATGATACTGCAGGTGTATGCAAATGTTTTAAAAGGAAAAAATGACAGAAGATGGAGAATTGAGCATGCTCAAATTATAGATAAAAATGATTTTGACTATTTTGGCAAGTACAAAATTATTCCATCTGTACAGCCCACACATGCTACAAGTGATATGTATTGGGCAGAAAAAAGAATAGGTTCCGAAAAATTAAAAACAGCTTATGCGTATCAGCAACTTTTGAAACAAAATGATTGGATACCATTGGGCACTGATTTTCCGGTAGAAGATATTTCACCCTTTAAAACATTTTATGCTGCTGTTGTAAGGGAGGATGCACAGGGATATCCAATTGGAGGTTTTCAAATGGAAAATGCACTAAGTCGCAAAGAAACGCTTTGGGGTATGACATTTTGGGCTGCTAAAAGTAGTTTTGAAGAAAATGAAAAAGGTAGTTTAGAAAAAAGTAAAGCAGCCGATTTTATCATGATTGATACTGACCTCATGAATTGTGCACCAGCAGACATCTTAAAGGCCTCCGTACTGATGACTTTTGTAAATGGCCAAAAAGTATATGATAAGACTCAAGAAAAAATGTAATGTTATAGGTATAGAGTATGAACTTGACTTTTTTATGAAAAGTTAAAGGGCAATATAAAAAGTGTTTGAAGTTAATTTTCAGCTGTAGAAATATTTAGCTGTTTAGAAGTCAATAATTGCTCTCAGATGCTTATGTATGAAGCGTTTCAGCTGTGCATTGAGTTCAACTGCATTATCTATAATTAAAATGCAAATTCTATCTAATACCAAAAAATGTAGTGTTGATACTGACATAAAAAAACCGCTTACTAGAGCGGTTTTCAATGAAATAATATTGTGTTCGAATTAATTCAAATTGAACTTATATCCTATTTTAACGGTAAACTGTGAGGTCCAACCTTTTGCCTCTATAATTTCTTGAAAAGCATCAAACCCAATAGCTGCTTCAAAATTATCAATGATTTGCATGCCGCCATAGATATCAAAACCAAATTTTGTATCATTTGCATCTGACTCAGGTAAACCAATAAATGCTGCGCCAATATTTGCCTGACCAAAAACTTTGTTATTAAGAATAGGTAAGTATTGACGAACACTAGCTTTAATTGGAATATAGAAAAGGCTACCTAATAGGTTATCAGTTTTTGCTGGAAAATTTGAATAACCCACCATGCCACCAATATGAGTCATGTTAGCCACACGATAGAGCACACCGGTTTGTACACCAAATGCTCCTGTATATGCATTGGAGGTACTTTTATCTAATGGCACGCCATAAGCACCGTGAATATATAAACTTAATTTTCCTGAATTATCACTTTGGGCTTGTAATGAAACAGTTACAACCAAAACAAGCATTGTAATAATAAAACCGATTCGTATTTTTTTCATTATATAATTTTACGTGGCAAAAATATGAGAATACTGTATTCAATATTCCACCTTTGTTTTTAAAGTTACCTTGAAAGATAGAAAAGTGTATTCTAAATTTTAGAATCCATTTTCATCATTGCCCAAAGGGCAAAATCTATTTCTTCTCCTTAAACTTCTGTATAAAATTTTTTGTGAAATCACTCAGCACTAAGCTGCCACTTATGGCTGCACGCTCTGTAAGTAGCTGATCCCAATGCTCTGTACCTTTCCACAATACAGCTTTTAAAGCCGCCATTGCTTGGTGGCTACCATGTGATAGCTCATTGGCAAGTCTTTGTATAGATTCATTCATGCCTTCTGGTGTAGGGT
Organism: uncultured bacterium; assembly: GCA_964293305.1. Classification (GTDB taxonomy): domain Bacteria; phylum Bacteroidota; class Bacteroidia; order Chitinophagales; family Chitinophagaceae; genus CALAGJ01. The sequence continues at coordinate 33,608 of CAXYYO010000032.1, forward strand.
GGAGTTCAGCATATAATCCTTTACGCCTTGCCCAGTCTGCATTTCGCCACATGGAAGCATCAATGGCTAATTGACTAAATGCCGATGGTCCAATCTTTCTTTCTACAGCAGGGCCCACTACAAAAGGGCCAATACCTACGGCCAATTCACTCAGCTTTACATCTGCGCCCTCAGTGGCTATGGCATAATCGCAAGCAGCAGCAAGACCTACTCCACCACCTACACATTTGCCATGTATGCGACCAATAATAAACTTATCGCATTTGCGCATGGCATTGATAACATGTGCAAAACCGCTAAAAAAGGCCAGTCCTTTTTCCGCAGTATCTATAGCCATTAATTCATCAAAAGATGCACCACTGCAAAACACTTTTTCTCCAGCAGATTGCAGTAAGATCACATGTACATCTTGATCATTGCCGGCATAAGTAATTTCATGAGCCAGTTGTGATAAAATAGCGGCTGGCAATGAGTTGCTACGTGGATGAAAAAATTCTATTGTAGCCACATGATTGTGTATTTCTGTTTTTACATATCCTTCTGTAAGGATTTGCTTTTCTTCTATAATCATTTCAATTGTATTGTGCTTTAAAATTATTTTCTAACCATTGTAAGAATGGTAGCCACACCTACATGCTCATCTGTATCATCAAAAATTTCTACGTACCATTTAACTATGCCACGAGGAATATCTGTAGGCTCTTTTTGCTCTTGTTCAATCTTTTCTTTGCAAGTAAACCTGATATACATATTCATACCAGGATACACCGGTTTTGTAAATCTAAGCTCATCAATGCCATAGTTTAAAAGTACCGGACCCAAACTACTTCCATCCACAAATAAACCTGCGGCTGCACTGAGTACAAAATATCCATGTGCCACTTGCTGTTCAAACATGGTATCTGTAAAATCAGTATCCATTTTATGTGCATAAAAATGATCTCCACTGAGGTCGGCAAATCGATTAATATCTTCTGAGGTAATAAGTCTTTTTGGCGTGATGAGTTGATCTCCTATGCTAAGTGTATCAAAATCTTTTCTGAAAGGATGAATGCCATCATTGTGTCCGGCAGCAAAAGGCATATAATGATTGGTAATAGCAGTAAGCATATCCGGGCTACCCTGCACCGCCACTCTTTGCATATAATGTTTCACTCCTCTTAGTCCACCCATCTCTTCTCCACCACCTGCACGACCCGGGCCTCCATGTACTAGCAAGGGTAATGGAGAGCCATGTCCGGTACTTTCCTTGGCACAGGCTTCATTGAGCACAAGTATTCGACCATGCCATGGTGCTGCACCTAGCACGTATTCTTTTGCTATGCTAGTATCGTTTGTAACAATAGATGTACACAAACTGCCTTTACCCATTTTGCTAAGCGCTAATGCTTCATCAAGCGTATGATAGGGCATAATCGTACTTACTGGGCCAAATGCCTCTACCTGATGGGATGCCGTATTTTTAAATGGATCTTCATTGCGCAGCAAAACAGGGCTCATAAATGCTCCAGCAGTAGTGGCATCAATCAACTCTACACTATCTAATGAACCATAAACTAACTGGGATGCAGCTAATAGTTTCTGTACTTGTGTTTTTACATCTGTAAGCTGCTCATGACCTGCTAAACTACCCATACGTACCTTTTCATGCAGCGGATTGCCAATAGTAGTTTGTGTCAGAGCTTTTATCAATGATGACTCTACGGCTTCTAATTTTTCTTGAGGCACAATAATCCTTCTAACAGCTGTACATTTTTGTCCTGCTTTTACGGTTATTTCTTTGCGCACTTCTTTTATAAAAATATCCCAATTGCTACTACCCGGTTCTACATCTGAGCCAAGTACCAAACAGTTTAGCGAGTCGGCTTCCATAGTAAACGCTACATTTTCTGAAAGTATAACGGGATGGGATCTGAGCTTGAGACCAGTAGAGGCAGATCCTGTGAAAGTAACCACATCTTGGCAATTGAGCTGACTCAACAAATCTCCGGCACTACCACAAAGCAATTGTACTGCTCCTGCTGGTAATATGCCAGATGCTACTATTTCTTCTACTACAGCATGGGTAAGGTAGGAGGTAACAGTGGCAGGTTTTACAATAGCAGGCATTCCGGCTAACAGGTTAACTGCAATTTTTTCCAGCATTCCCCATACGGGGAAATTGTATGCGTTTATATGCACAGCCACTCCTTCCTTTGGCACAAGTATATGCTGTGCCATAAATGTATTTTGCTTTGAGAGATTGTGTACCTCACCATCTAAAGCAAATGGCTCGTTTGGAAATTTGCGACGCAGAGATGCATTAGCAAATAAATTTCCTATACCACCTTCTATATCTATCCAACTATCTACTTTGGTGGCTCCTGTTTGATAACTTATAGCATAGAATTTTTCTAAATGTTGGCGTAAGTGAATTGCCAATGCTCGCAGCATACGGCCACGCTCATAAAAACTCATACGACGAAGGGCTGGATTGCCCACCGTTCTGGCATATTGCACAGCTCCTGCCATGTCAATGCCTGTAGTAGTGGCTGTAGCAATAGGTACTCCTGTAACGGCATTGTATAAAATGGTGCCATCTCCTTGTCCTGGTATCCAGGCTCCTGAAATATAATTATCTAATTGTTGCATGAAATGTGTCTATGCCGCAAAACTAATATCTGTTAGCAATGAATGGGAGAAAATTATTTTGTAAGCGGGTGAATTATATGGTTGGATATATTTTTTGTAACAAATGCATAGTCATTCTGCGTAGCAGCAAAAAAAAATTATTGTAAAACAGTAGCTATTTGTGTTGCCAATAGCTCTGCCCAGACAGTATATGCTGCACCAGATGGGTGCAACTGATCTGTCGTTAATAATGAAGCATCCTCTTTTGCCTGTCTAGTGTAGGGCGTTATGTCTATACAATGGATGCCGTACTCAGCTGCTGCGCTTGCTTTAACCTGATTAAAGCTGTTGATGGCTGTGGCTATGGCTGCTGTATCTCTATCTTGAGCAAAGGGTGTAACACCCCAATCTGGAATGGATAGTAGGATTACTCTTTGACTATGTCCTCCAACTAAATGCAGTGCTTTTTTTATTAAAAAATGTAGATCTGTATTGTAGGCTTCTATGGGCAAATTTCGATATTGATTGTTTACACCTATGAGTAAGGTTACAATATCATACTGCTGGGATAAGTTATAGTGTAAGAGATGATCTGCCAGTTCAAAACTCGTCCATCCTGTTTGGGCAATGATCTCCGGTGCGTGAAAATGAAAATGTTTTTTTCTGAGAAGTTGGAGGGTTTGATAAGGGTATGACAAGTGCAAAGGCACACCCTCACCAATGGTATAACTATCGCCCAGCGCCAACCATGAATAATGATGTTTGGTCATATTATTTACTGAATGCAGGGCTTACTACCAATTCCTTAGAGCCTGGTGTATGCATGTAAAAACCTTCACCTGACTTTGCACCAAGTTTTCCTGCAGTTACCATATTGACCAATAAAGGACAGGGTGCGTATTTTGGATTGCCATATCCCTGATACAATACATTCATAATGCTAAGGCAGGTATCTAATCCAATAAAATCTGCTAACTGTAAAGGCCCCATAGGATGGGCCATTCCAAGCTTCATAATATTGTCAATGGCTGCCACACCAGCTATGCCTTCATACAAACTATAAATAGCTTCATTGATCATCGGCATCAATACTTTATTGGCTATAAATCCCGGATAGTCATTGACTACACAAGGTATTTTTTGCAATTGCTCCGATAGGGCTGTTATGGTTTGGGTTACGGCTGCAGTAGTAGCATATCCATTAATGATTTCTACCAGTTTCATCACCGGTACAGGATTCATAAAATGCATACCAACAACCTGTTGTGGTCTTTGTGTGGCTGCCGCAATTTTTGTAATGGAAATGGATGATGTATTGGTAGCTAGTATAGCATGGGCAGGTGCCGCTGCATCTATCTGTTTAAATATGGAGAGTTTGAGCTCTACGTTTTCAGTGGCGGCTTCTACTACCAAATCTGCCTGTTGCACGCCTGTTGCCAAAGATGTTTCTAACTTGATGCGTTCTAAAGTGGCAGCCGCATCATCAGCGGTTATAAGGGCTTTCGAAACCTGTCTGTCTAGGTTTTTTGAAATGGTGGCTTTTGCTTTTTCTAACTGTGCCTGACTGATATCTATTAACTGTACATCAAAGCCATTTTGAGCAAATACATGTGCTATACCATTACCCATAGTACCTGCACCTATTACTGAAACATTTTTAATCATATAGCAATTTTTTTTGCGATGCAAATGTAGGGGTAGGTAAGGCAAGGTGGAGATTGTAACAGCAAAACTATTGTCAAAAAATAGATGCAATATTATTTGTAAAGACTTATGTAAGTTGAAGGAATCATGTTAGCAGGTACGATGGAGAAATAGGTATTGGAAGTTATAGGCAAAAGAATTTTGAAAAAATGAAGCAAAAGAAAAGGGTTAGTTTGATAAATTATGGACAAATGAAATTTTTAAAATTTTTTTTTGTTGCCCCTGCGGGCAATGATTATGCAATCTTAGATATTGTGGGTGAAATGAAGCAATCTTCGTCATTTCGAAGAGGCACTACGAAGCATTCTATTTCATTAATCAGAAAGATATCGACTCAGAGCGTAAGCAGGTAAAAGTAGAACAAGGCAAAGGTAAAAAAGACCGATACACTTTGCTATCCATTAAAGCCATAGAAATATGGAGGGAGTATTTTAAGGAATATAGGCCTAAACAATACTTATTTGAAGGACAAAAT
>CAXYYO010000033.1:0-38314 GCA_964293305.1 uncultured bacterium
TCTGGTATTGTGCAATTGACAATAGGTTGCCCTCTATCGAAGTAAGGGCGGAAACGTTAACTATGTATGATTTATGCGTTTGTATAAACTGTGTATTTGGCAACAAATTCAGTATACTTTTTAATGTAGAGTGAACTATTACCTTTTTATCGTGTACATAGATAGCTACATAGTTTTCCATAGCTTCCAGAAACAAAACGTCCTGAAAATTTATCTTTTCTAACCTATTATTAACCTTTACAAAGAAATAGGTTTCAAAATTATTTTGTTGTGTATTAAAATAGTCAAAAGCCTTGTTTGCAGCTTTCAAAAATCTTTCAAAAGCAATAGGTTTAAGCAAGTAATCCAGCACATCTAAAGCATAACCTTCAATAGCATATCTATCATAAGCAGTGGTGAAAATTATTTTGGGTGGGGCGGTTAGATTTTTCAGGAAATCTATCCCACTTATATATGGCATTTCTATATCAAGAAATATTAAATCAATCTGAGTATCTTTAAGTATTGAGTTAAGTTGAATAGCATCCTCACACTCTACAGTTAATTCAAGAAAATCTATTTTGTCGATATAACTTTTAAGGCCCTTTCGGGCAATGGGTTCATCATCTGTAATAATGCATTTGATTTTCATTGATGTATTTTAAGTCATTGAATATTGAGCTTGAGTAATGCGGTAAAGTTGTTGGAATCCTTGTTTAAAATCATTTCATGTGTGCCCGGATAAAGCAATGCTAATCTTCTTTTCAGATGCTCCAAGCCAATACCATTTTGCTTCTCTTGAATATCATAAGATGGCAAAGAATTAGACACATAAAATTCAAGCCAATTTTTTTTTGCTGTCGCAATAATTTCTATCTTGTATTCTCCACCCACATATTTAAACGCATTTTCTACCAAAGGCAATAATAGTAATGGATATATCTCTTGCTGTTGCAAAGCAATATCAAAATTTATTTTTAGCTGAAGTTTCTCGGATGTTCTTATTTGTTGTATATCAATGAAGTCTTGAAGATATCGCAGTTCACGGCTGATGGGGACTGTTTGCTGTTGATCATATAATTGATACCTTAATAGGGCGGAAAATTTCTCAACTGTTTTCTTTGCATCAGGTATATTCTCATCCATTTGAAAGTAAATAGTATTTAAAGCATTGAATAAAAAATGAGGATGATACTGTGCTTTTAAAAACTTAAGCTCTGTATGTAATTGTTCATTTGAAATTCTTTCTACTAAAAGCTTTTGACCAACAAAGTTTTTCAAATATTGATTACCTCTAACTATAGCAAAATAAAGTAAAACAAATAGTGTAGGAATGATATTGGCTATTACATAATCATTTATTTGTAAACCATTATCCGTAAACATCATCATGGGAACGATAGCAAGATGAACAATGATGAGGTTGGCAAAAAAAACAATAGCAAATTCTTTCAAAATATGTCTAGTATTAACTCGCTCAACAGCTTTTTTATTAAAGTAACTAATCAAGCTATTGATAACAAATATATAAATGAATGTTATCATTAATCCAAGTACAATTTCAGAAAAATTGGTTTGCCAAGAGCGCTGCCAGAATTTCATTCCAACTGTTGTATCATTAATTAATCGAATACAAGCATAAATCAACATCCAAAAAAACACAGGAAAAATATATCGCCAAAATAATTTCATATATGAGAAAAGAGCTTTAAACGATTGATTGAGCCACAGCGTGTTCACAAATATTTTCTTTTTTTTTCGATTTTTATTGGCTTCATACCAAAAAGAATCCGCAAGTAATTATAAGGCATAATGAGTGTATGATACATGAAAAAACAAAGTGCTAAAGTAACAAAAACGAGAAAAAGGTATTTGGCTAGTACAGATTCATCAGTTTTTACTACATAAAAAGCCAGAATAACTATAATAGTTTGATGTAAAATATAATATGGATATATGGCTTGATTGATATACTGATGTATGCGGTGTGGTTTGTCTAAATATTTTTTTGCATAACCCACTAACATCATAATCCAGCTCCAGGCTATAATAGGATAAACAGATAGGTAAAGATATGTATAAGGATTGTGTTGCCAATTTTCACCCAGTGTTTGAGATGGTCGAATATCATTCCATCTAAAATAATTTATACAAATGAGAGATCCGAATGCAAGCAACATGGATAGCCTTCTGTTTCTTACCATACTTTCAATTAATTCTTTATTACACATTACAAGATAACCAACTATAACAAAAAGATACCAGTAGATCAGCATACACCAGTCGCCTATCAATGCATTTGTACCAGGATATTTTAATATAAGAGCAGCATAAGAGATCATGCTAGGCAACATAAGCCAATAAATATTTTTTCCCCTAGCTAGAAAAACTAGTTTTTGGGCTGTAAATTCTTTTCCTTTCCCAAATAATAACCATTTGAATAAGGGAACACTGACTAAATCATAGATAAATAAATACAAAATAAACCAAAGGTGGTGCCAGCTTGTATTGCCCTTTGGGTATGGATTTCCTTGAAATATTGTGGGATAAAACTGCCAAAAAGAACCAGTATATCCATTTGCCACTCTTTCCAGATACACTTGTGGTGGTACAATTACCAACATACCAAAGAATAGTGGAATCAGCAATCGTTGAAAGCGTTGTTTAATAAAATATTTTCCATCATACTTTATCAGCATATAATAGCTTACCGCACCAGAAATAAAAAACAGTAAAGGCATTCGAAACCTAGATAACCAAAAACTGAATTCACTTACCAAATCGCTTCTTTCAGCATTGATAATATGCCAGTTTTCGTCCTGCACAAAAGGCTGTGCTGCATGAAAAAATATGACACCGATTATAGCAGCTATTCTTAGCCAGTCAAGATATGCCTGTCTTGAAGTACTTACATCCATCTTTTTTTTGCGAACGTACATCCATCTTTTTTTTAAAATATAGCTATTTGACCAACAGTATGTTTTTGTAGATGAATATATCATCAACGTTAATTTTGAATTTTTATTAATGTGTTTGAAAAGGCAAATAATCAATTCGTTTGTAGTTTTATTTTTTAAAGACTTCCATCCAACTGCATTTCATATAGTATTGGGCATACACGGAATTCAATTCTTATTGATATGAAAAAAACTTATACCTTCCGCCACCAAAAATTATAATTTAATGCAAACAATTCTTGTTCCTGTTGATTTTTCTGAAACAGCAAGTGGCGCTGCCAAATATTCGGTACAACTTTTTAAAGGGAGTACGAATACTGAAATAATTTTTTATCACATGTATTCTGATGATGATGGTGAAGATCTTGCCCTAGCAGCACTGGAAAACTTGAGGAATGAATTACAAACACCAGGATTACTGATAAATATAATAAGCACCCAGGGAAAAGATCTTGTTGAAGAAACTGAAAAAGTAGCAAGACATAGAAAAGCCGATCTAATTGTAATGGGTATAACGGGGCGTAGTGCTTTAGCACAAGTATTTATTGGGAGTAACACCTTGAAAATGACAGATCAAAAAGTCTGTCCTGTATTGATTATACCCGCTGATGCCAGCGATAGAGCCATAGAGCATGTGATGCTGGCTACTGATTTAAAAGATGTTGTTAACACAATACCGTCAGCACCTATAAAAACTGCATTGGCTGCATTTAATAATCCAAAGCTGCATGTACTAAATGTAAACAGCGAAGTATATATATCATTGTCAGAGTCAGAAGAGATAGAGCGGAATAATTTGAAAGAAATGTTTGCAGAATTTAATCCAGAATTTTACTTCCTGAGATTGTATGATGTTGATGATGCTATACATCAGTTTGCTGAAGATAAAAATGTGGACATGATTATTGCTATCCATAAGCAACATTCCTTGCTTGGTAGATTATTCAGTTCCAGCCACACCAAGAAACTAGCCTATCACAGTTCTGTGCCAGTTTTGGTTGTACATGAATAAGAGAACAGATTAAATATTTACCTGCATTTCATTATAATGCAAGAAGCTATAATAAAAAAAGCCCCAATTTATCATTGGGGCTTTTCTATGCATAATACTTGTTATTTAGAATTTCTCAATTTGCTATTATTTTTTCCATATAGGAAATAAACCACAAGGCCTAATGCCATCCACCCAAAAGCTACGGATAGGGTTTGTAAATCTAAGCCTACAATCATAGCTGTACATATTAAAGCTCCCAAAGGACAAACTATATATGGCCATGGTGTTTTAAAGGGTCTATTGATTGATGGAGAACTTCTACGGAGTAAAAGAATACCCACGCAAACCAAAACAAATGCGAATAGTGTACCAAAACTGGTAAGATCTCCGGCCACACTACCCGGTACAAATGCAGCAAAGGCACCCACAAAAATAAATAGAATCCAGTTGGCTTTATAAGGTGTTTTAAATTTAGGATGCAATTCACCAAAGGCCTTCGGTATAAGTCCATCATTACTCATAGAATAAAATACTCGACTTTGACCCATAAGCATTACTAATATTACAGAACTAAAACCCGCAAGGATTGCAATTGTTACAGCCTTGGCCAACCATTCATATCCTGGCATGTGTGCAGAAATGGCGTAAGCAACAGAAGCTTCTCTACCTTTTTCAGGATCAACAAAATCCTTCCAATTGGTAACCCCTGTAAGTACATGACCAAATAAAATATATAGAATTGTACATACTACTAAGGAGCCTAATATACCAATGGGCATATCCCTTTTTGGATTTTTTGCTTCTTGAGCGGCAGTGCTTACTGCATCAAATCCAATAAAAGCAAAAAAGACAATGGCAGCTCCACCCAGAACACCGCCCCATCCATGTTTATTCCAGCCACTATAATCGGCTATTACATCACCTGCGCTATTCAGCAGGGGAGGTGTATTTTCCGGTATAAGATATGGCGTGTGATTTGCAGGGTCAATAAATTGCCAGCCAACTACAATAAATACTATTACAATAGTCACTTTCACCGCCACAATGATTGCATTAATCATAGCGCTTTCCTGTGTGCCTTTTATGAGTAATAATGTTAATGCCAATAATATAACCAGGGCAGGTGCATTCATAATACCACTATGTACTACTCCGGCAGAGTCTTTATAGCTTTCCAGAAAACTATGACACCATTCATACGGAATATCCCCCCCCAAGAGTTTGTTCAAATACTCACTCCATGCTATTGAAACAGTAGCTGCACCCAACGCATATTCCATAATCAATGCCCATCCTATAATCCAAGCTACCAATTCTCCCATTGTTACGTAGCTATATGCATATGCACTCCCCGCAATGGGTATCATACTTGCAAACTCCGCATAACAAAGACCAGCAAAAGCGCAGCCAATGGCAGCCACTACAAAAGATAATGTTACAGCAGGGCCTGCTGCCTGTCCTGCGGCGGCAGCGGTGCGTACAAATAAACCCGCACCTATAATGGCACCAACACCGAGGGCTACAAGATTTCCTGCACCTAGTGTTCTTTTTAATCCTTTTTCACTATCTTCTGCTTGAGACAAGAGTAGTTTCAAATCTTTCTTTACGAATAAACTCATTTATAATTTGGTTTGATTTTAGTCTGGCAAAATAGGTTTTTTTTTTTGCGAAGCAATTTTTTTTGACCAGCGTACAACATTTATCTGTGTATAAACATTTTGACCAGATTTATTTTGATGGAAATTAATTTTTATCATCAAACTTTGAATGGATATAAAAAATGAATTTGTGAAGCAATTTTTATAACACTTTTTCTATTAGGTTTGCCACCCAAATAAACGGTTGTATGATTGATATAAAAGTGCCTACCGTAGGCGAAAGCATAAGTGAAGTAACCCTTTTAAAATGGATTAAAAAAAATGGGGAATATGTGGACAGGGATGCAGTGCTAGCTGAATTAGAAAGCGAAAAGGCAACATTTGAAGTAAATGCTGAAAAGAGTGGTACATTAATTATTTTGGCTCAGGAAGGAGATACCATTGCTATTGGAAGTATCTTAGCTCAGATAGATGAAACAGCAACTGCTCCAGAAGTAAGTACTACGAGTGACACAACGCCTGCTGTAGTAGCAGTTCAGGAAAAAGTTGCAACAGTTCCAGTTGCCACATTGCCACAGGAAATGAATACAAAAGCAACACCTGTAGCGCATGCCATTATTTCTGATAAAAAATTAGATACAAATACCATAACCCCTTCCGGAGCGGGTGGAAAAATTATAAAACAAGATGTGCTGGAAGCATTGGCGCATCCAGGGAAAAAACCATTTGCCGGTACTGATTTGATGACCAGAAATGTTCGTAGGGAAAAGATGAGTAACCTGCGAAAAACCATTAGCCGTAGGCTGGTAGAATCAAAAAATACAACTGCTATGCTCACCACTTTCAATGAAGTGGACATGGGGGCAATTATGGATACTAGATCAAAGAATAAAGATAAATTTAAAGAAAAGCATGGTGTCAATCTAGGTTTCATGAGCTTTTTTGCAAAAGCATGTGCCATAGCTCTAAGCGAATGGCCTGCAGTAAATGCTTATATTGAAAATGATGAACTCATTTACCATGATTATGCTGATATAAGTATTGCTGTAAGCACTCCACGTGGTCTTACTGTACCTGTAATGCGAAATGTGGAAAGTTTGAGCATGGCTGATATAGAGAAAAAAGTGGTGGAATTGGCTGGTAAAGCAAGAGACAATAAATTAACGATGGAAGAGCTTACAGGTGGTACATTCACCATTACAAATGGGGGAGTATTTGGCAGCCTGATGAGTACACCAATTATTAATTTGCCACAAAGTGCTATACTAGGTATGCATAAAATACAGGAGAGGCCAATGGCTATAAATGGTCAGGTTGTTATAAGGCCAATGATGTATCTGGCACTCAGTTATGACCACCGTATAATTGATGGTAGAGAAAGCGTAAGTTTTTTAGTGAGGGTTAAAGAATTACTGGAGAATCCTGCATTGTTACTTTTTGGTAAAGATCCTGTAGGTGCTTTACTAGAATTATAAGAGCTAGGTTTTTTTTATGATAACTCTCTTTTTGATATTGTGATTTTAATAGAATAACATTTTTTACAATAGCATTATAATCTAATTTCTAAAACATTGAAATTCATATTAGCCTATTAATCTTTTTCTTATGCGATTAACTTTTAATGATACTGCCACAGCCTTTGCTTATAAAGATGATGCTGCTCTAAAGACAGGTCGATTTCTTTTTGGCACAATGAACTATAATTGGTTTGCTTCAGTTGGAGTAAGGGTTACACCATTTTTAATGAAAACAGGATTGCCTATTCATGGTTTGATTCGAAAAACAATTTTCAAACAATTTGTAGGAGGGGAAACATTAGAAGAGACTACAAGAGTAGCTGAGTTGCTTAGTAATTATAAGGTTGATGTTATTTTGGATTATGGTGTTGAGGGCAAGGAAGGTGAATCTAATTTTGATAACGCTACGGAGGAGTTTATCAGAGTCATAAATTATGCTGCTACTCAACCAAATATACCATTTATAAGTGTAAAAGTTACTGGTATTGCCAGATTCGCTTTGTTAGAAAAATTGCATGCTGCTCCTCGTTTGCGCAGTGGTATTCATGATGATGAAGTTGACAAAGAGGAATGGGAGAGGGTAGCCAACAGGCTTCGAAAAATTTGCGCAGTGGCATCCGCAAAAAATATAGGAGTATTGATAGATGCTGAAGAGAGTTGGATACAGGATCCTATAGACAGGCTTACTACGAATATGATGCAGGAATATAATAAGAGTAAGGCATGTATATTTAATACCTTTCAGCTTTATAGAAATGATCGACTTCAATTTTTGAAAATGAGTCACCGCATAGCACGCCAGCAAAAGTTTATATTAGGTGCAAAATTGGTGAGGGGAGCCTATATGGAAAAGGAGCGTGGACGTGCTGAAGAATTACAATATACATCTCCAATACAACAAGATAAATCATTCACAGATGGGGATTTCAATGGTGCAGTTGAATATTGTTTAAACGATTTAGAAAATATTTCTGTGATTGTGGCTTCACACAATGAATATAGTAATCTAGCTGCGGCTGAGAAATTACATGCCATGAACATCCCACATAATCATCCAAATATACATTTCAGCCAATTATATGGAATGAGCGATAATATTACATTTAACCTCGCTGCTGCAGGATATAATGTTAGTAAATATTTACCATTTGGGCCTATACGAGATGTAATACCATATCTCATGAGAAGAGCACAGGAAAATAGTAGTCTTAATGGTCAGACTAATAGAGAACTCTTACTTATAAGAAGTGAATTAAGGAGACGAGAAAAGTTGAGGAAAAAATCATAATATTATATTTTTGAAACTCTCAAGTTACATACAAAAATTTTATCTATATAACCTATCTAACTCACCTTTTTGCTTGAGGTATATATAGTTCTGATAACATTTTTCAATATAACTACCTAGTTCTATTTCATTCCATTCCTGCAATGTGTTATAATCTGGTCTATAAAGATTCATAAAGCTATCTAATGCTGGCATTTCCAATCCTGTGAGCCTGCGTACAAACAATTTACTATATCTATGGTCAATATATTTTTCTCTTTCTTCCCAGAGCAATCTATCCTGCATATTGAGTATTTGACGATTTCGTCTAAAGCGAAACATATTTATAAACTCTACTAAGTCAATACCAGCAGTGAGGGCTCCTGGAACGTATGTGGAAGGGGATATACTGCTAAAGCTTAAACCGGGTTTTTTAAAATCAAAAATCTTTGCATAGTCTCGCCTATTGTTGATACTATCTAATGTGTAGTTTTTATTTCGAACCTTTACTTCTGGAAGCCATGCTGCATCTACATACAATGCAATATCAAAATTTTCCAGATCAGTAATCGTATCTATGGGATACTTTATGGTTTGCTTAAACAAATAACTAAACCAAACACTGTCTTTTTCACCTATTCTTATGGAATATCTTCCGGTAGAATCGCAGATGGCAAAATTGCCATTTGTGCCATACACAGTTACAGATTGAAGGGGCTGTTTGGAATAATGGTCATACACAGCACCTTTCAAAAGCAAAGACTGCGAAATGCTTTGCTGATAAAACGAAAAAGATAAACTAAGTAGTAATAAAAATCTATACAAGTGCAATCCAATTTTGGTGTAATATTACAGTGGCTTGTAGAACTGTATTTGATTGTGGGTGTTAAATAAATTTTCTGATACAAAAATCCATCTTCATTTTTTAATTACGAGACAGTTAATTTGCAATAATTTTCATGTATGGAAATAAATAAATATATAGATCATACGATACTCAAACCAACAACAATTATATCAGAAGTAAACCAGTTGTGTAATGAAGCTATAGAATATGGTTTTGCTGCTGTTTGTGTACCGCCTCCATTTGTAAAGCAGGCTGTAAAAACATTAGAAGGTACTGCTGTACATACTGCTACAGTTATTGGATTCCCTTTTGGTTATGCTCCTATTGAATCAAAACTCGCAGAAGCTTTATTATCATTAGTTGATGGAGCAGATGAATTGGATATGGTTATTAATTTGACAGCACTAAAAAATAATGACTGGGAATTTTTAGCAAATGAAATCAATCATATTTTACCCATCGTCCATCAAAAACAAAAGCAGTTAAAAATAATCATTGAGAGTGGTATTTTGACTGATGATGAAATCATAAAATGTTGTACACTTTATAGCGCTGCCGGAGTAGATTTTATGAAAACATCAACTGGTTATGCTGCTGTGGGAGCTACTCTACATGCAGTTTCACTGCTGAAAAGACATTTACCGACAGGTATTCAAATAAAAGCATCTGGGGGCATTAGAACCAGGTTGTTTGCAGAAGAACTCATCACCGCAGGAGCCACGAGATTAGGATGTAGTACAGGAGTTGAAATAGTGCATCAAAAATGATAATTTTGCCAATCCGCTTTCTATAGGCATGTATATTGCTATTAACATAAAATTATGAAATTTACTTTAATCATAGCATTCGTCTTGGTATCGATGTCAGTATTTGCATCATCAGATACTGTTATTGTTAATAAAGATCCTCGTTTAGATGCTTTTGCCCAAAAGCAAGCCTATGTAAATAAACTCAGTGGTAAACTTACTAGCACAGGAAAATTTAAAGGATACCGATTGCAGGTGCTCGTAACAAGAAGCAGAGAAGAAGCACTTAGTACCAAAACAATGCTGATGCAGCGCTATCCTGATCAGAAAGGGTATTTAATGTATCAGTCACCAAGTTTTAAATTAAGATTTGGTAATTTTCCAGATAGAAAATCTGCAGAAGATTTCAAAAAAGAATTGTCCACTTTTTATAAGCAATCTATTTATGTTGTAGAAGATCTTATTGATTATATTCCGAAGGATGAGGATTTAAATGATGACTAATTTAATACAATGACCCCTGAACTCATACAAAAAAAAGCCATAGCATTAGATGAGGAATTGAGAAATATACGGCATCATCTTCATGCAAATCCGGAACTTAGTTTTCAAGAATACAATACTTCAAAATTTGTACAGGAATATCTTTTAAAATTAGATATACCTTTCATGGTGATGGGCGGCACAGGAGTTGTAGGTTTGATAAAAGGGAAGAATCCGGATTCAAGAGCCATTGCACTGCGTGCAGATATGGACGCCCTACCTATACAGGAATCAAATAACATAGCATGCAAATCATTGAATGATGGCGTAATGCATGCATGTGGACATGATGTACATACAACCTGCCTGCTTGGGGCTGCAAAAATTTTGAATGAAACAAAAGAACTGTGGCAAGGTACAATAAAACTAATTTTTCAACCTGGTGAAGAAAGAAATCCTGGTGGTGCATCAATCTTGATTAAAGAAGGTGTGTTAGAAAATCCAAAACCTGCATCAATCATTGCATTGCATGTAAATCCATTGTTGCAAATTGGGAAATTTAGTTTCAGAACGGGTCAAGCAATGGCCAGTGCGGATGAAATATTTATCAATATAAAAACAAAAGGTGGACATGCTGCTGCGCCACATTTAACCGCAGATGCTATACTAATTGCAAGTCATATAATAATAAGCCTACAACAGGTTATTAGCAGAAATAATAATCCATTATCACCATCCGTTTTATCAATATGTTCTATACAAGGGGGGCATACAACCAATGTACTTCCTGCTGAGGTAAAATTAATGGGCACGTTTCGTGCTGTTAATGAACAATGGCGTTATGAAGCCCATACACTTATAGAGCAAATTGTAAGTGGAATAGGTAATGCAATGGGGGCAGATGTTTCCATAAAAATTGACATCGGTTATCCATCTGTTTTTAATGACGCTGTTTTAACTGAAAAAGCCAGTTCTTTAGCACAAAGTTTTATTGGTCATGATTATGTAGAAGAAACAGAAATGCGTATGGGCGCGGAGGATTTTGGATTTTATACACAAGAAGTGCCCGGTTGTTTCTTTAGGCTTGGAATTAGAAATGAAAACAAGGGTATTGTTCATAACGTGCATACTCCTACTTTTGACATTGATGAAGATGCATTGCAACTTGGAGCAGGTATGATGGCCTGGCTGGGAGCAAAGCTTTAATTAATACCGTACCTTATACCATTGGTTAAACTGAAACATATAATAGTTTATTGTTTTGTATTGTTTGTTAGTCTGGCTGTAAATGCTCAGACTATTCGTCGTTTATCCTTACAGGAAGCACTTATAAGCCTACAATCAAAGAATCTTACAGATTCGCAGAAGGCTGAAAGGTATTTGGACTTATCTTATCATTATCAGTACAAGAAACCTGACTCTTCATTTTTTTATGCCAAATTATCTGAGAAGATAGCAACTCAAAATAATTATATAATAATAACTGCTGAAGCCCAAAGACAGATTGGTTTAAATTATTTTATAGCCAAAAATTATAAATTAGCTGGATTATATTCCACGCAGGCTTATCAGTTGTCCGTGGACAATGACTTACCGATATTAACTTACAACATTTGTAATGAACTTTCAAATCTCTATATAGCAAAGCACCAGTGGAGCAGCGCATTTAATTATGCTACAATTGCTAAATCAAAGCTGTATCAGAATCCTAAGAACCCTGAATATTTGGAAGAGAAAAATAAACTAGTGTTTGTAAGAATCAATTTGGCAGTCGGCAAGTATGAAAATGCTTTAACCATTTGTAACTCTGTGTTGTCAAATCTTCAGAAAGCAAACAATAAAGTAGATATTATAGCATCCTATATTTTGATGAGTAAGATTTATCTAGCTCAAGGTAAAATGGATGATGCAAAAGCTGTTTTAAACAAAGCACTTGATATCAGCAATAAGGAAAACTTTACTTTGCTTGATGCAACTATTTATAACAATTTAGGTGAATTATTCTTCGCCCAAAACGACTATACAAATGCTTTAGATTTTCATCAGAAATCAGCCACAATTTATGCAAATGCTTCGATGGCTTTTGCTTGGCAGGAGCAGCAGGCAAGCATAGTAAACATATTATTTATAAAAGGTGATATTTCGAAAGCCACAGAAATGGCAGAGGCTGCTTTAAACAAGATGGCGGAAGCCGGAAATGACATTAAAAGAGCCGAGTTATTGAAATTACTCATCGAAATAGAGACCAATGCAAACCATCCTATTAAAGCACTAACCTTTGCCACTCAATACATTGCCATAGCAGATTCCTTACAATTAACTGAGCATTTAAATATTTTGCCACAGGCATTTAGCATGATTCCGGACATATCAGACGATGAAAATCCAATAGGCGCCATATCGAAAACTACTGATAAAGATTCAATAACTATTTATATTATATCTGGAGTACTCATTCTATTAACGCTTATTTTACTGAGCTATATGTTCAGCCAAAAGAACAAAGCAATTGAAGCGCTCAATATACAACAGGAGCAAAATGAAGGAAAAACAAAAGAATTAGAACAGTTAAACATGGATGCTGTGGCAAGGAATGAGGAACTGGCCAGAATCAACAAAGTAAAAGATCAACTGCTCTCAATGGTTGCACATGATATTAGATCACCTTTAAATTCACTTCAAAGTACACTTGCTCTTACGCAGGATGAAACGCTTACAAAAGATGAATTCAGAGGACTCACACAAGCTTTAGAATCCGATTTATTCAATCTTAGAAATATGTTGGATAATATGCTGCTTTGGGCTAGAGAACAGGTAGTAGAAGTGAAAATTACTAAATCAGCCTTTGATTTATATACGCTTACAAATAATATTTTCAAGTTATATGAGCATAGCTTCTTATCAAAAAACATTAAACTCCATAACTATTTGCTACCAGGATTGATGGTGCATTCCGAGAAAGAAGCTGTGGCTATCATTTTTAGAAATCTATTGTCAAATGCCATAAAGTTCACCCCTCCGGATAAAAATATATACGTCCAATATGTGTCCTTATCTGGCAAAATTTATCTGTCCGTAAAAGATGAAGGCATTGGTGTTGATGGAGAAACTTTGAAAAAAATTAAAACCGGCGTGCACTTTAGTAATAGGGGTACCAATAATGAAAAGGGTACTGGTATTGGTTTGTTATTTTGTCAGGAATTACTAATGCGTATGGATGAAAGTTTTGATATTTCTTCATCTCAACAATATGGCACTTCTGTTACTATATCTTTAAACACAATTTCAGAATAAATATAAATACCTTTTATTTGCTATTCAAAGCACATAAAACACCTTGCAAGCAAAGCATACCTACTTGATATTAATTGTAATATTTTTTTCATTGTATATTGCTTCAGCTCAAAGTACACAGGAGAGACTAAGGCAACAATTAACAGAATATAAGCAAAAAAATACTTCTCTTTCAGATTACGAAAAGGCAGAACACTTGAGCGAAATTGCATCTGAGTATATGTCTGTAAATCTTGATTCCTGCAGATTTTTTGCCGACTCTGCCCTACATTATGCCAGAGTTTCCAATAAAAATGGAATTGTAGTGTCCGTTTTAACAACTAAAGCCACTTCGGAAATTTGGAGTGGAGATTATGCTTCAGCCCAAAAAAGCTTATCAGAAGCAAATATAATAGCACAAAACCCTGAATATAAAGAAGCTCTTGTTGATATTTACGCTATGTATTCTTATATGTATCAGTTAAATGAACTATGGGATGAGGCTTGGATATACAATAAAAAATTGGATGAATACATCAGAAACCCCAAAAATAAATTCCCTTTTCATGGTGGAGATGTCTTTGATAATTATGCAGTGATTTATGATGGACTCGGTGAATATAAAAAAGCAAATTTTTATTTTGAGAAAGCAATTGATGCATTTAAAAAAGATAGCTTCTATGACATATTAGCAAATTGTAAATTGGAATATGCTACCAGTCAATTAGCACAGAATAAATTTGAGAAAGCATTCCAAAATATTACAGAAGCACATGAATATTTTTTTAAACAGGATGAGCCGGTGCAAATTTCTGACGTAAATGAAAAATTTGCGCAATATTATATAGCCACAAAAGATTATGATAGTGCTCAATTTTATCTAAAGAAATCTATAAATTATTATGTTGAAAACGGTTTAATGGCCGATGAATATAGATGCAAACTTTTCATGGCTAAGATTTACATGAATTTGAATAATTATAAAGATGCAAAAATAAATGCTTTTCAAGTAAATAATTTCTTTAAGCAAAGACCAGAGAAACATCTTAGGATAGGAGCATTAGAGATTTTATATAAAGCTGATAAAGCACTTGGAATAAAGGAAAATGCATTTCAATACCTTGAAGAATATATTGCTGTCAATGCAGAATTAGATCAAGATAAGAGTGAGATGCGTACCCGTGAATTAATTGCAGCATCTGATCTAAATGAACTACAAACTCAAAATGATACACAGCGTCAGCGACTAACCCTTTTAATAATATCCGCAGTCTGTATTTTGATTTTTACAGGGCTTCTTTTTATTCTGTATCGGCAAAAAAATAAAGTACTAGATCATGTAAAATTATTGCAGGAAACTGGGCAACAAAAAAATGCAGAATTGGAAAAAATTAATGGTGTGAAAGATAAACTCATATCAATGATTGCACATGATATACGTTCACCATTAGCTTCTGTACAAAACACACTTTCACTTACTCAGGATGAAACCCTTAGCCCACATGAATTTCAAAGTTTAGGTAAAGTTTTGGAAGGTGAAATACACCATCTACGAGGCATGTTAGACAATTTGCTGCTATGGGCCAGACAACAAGTTACAGACATCAATATTAATAAAACAACATTCAACTTATATGAACTCATTACTGAAACGCTAGGCCTTTATGAAAAAAATATTGCACACAAAAAAATAAAAATCCTTAATAATATTAACCCAGAAACTTCACTTTTTTCAGATAGAGATATTATACAAACGGTTTTTAGAAATATGCTGTCCAACGCATTAAAATTCACAAATCCAGATAAAAAAATTGAAATTTTTCTCCAAGAAGAAAATGACCAATTCCTCTTGATTATTAAAGATGAAGGTATGGGCATAAGTCCGGAAAATCTCACAAAAATTATTAAAAAAGAGTATCTGTCTACCAGAGGTACCAGTAATGAAAAGGGAACGGGACTTGGCCTAATGTTTAGCAAAGAACTCTTGGAAAAATTAGGAGAAAATCTCATCATTGAATCAACCCCCAATAAAGGCACTTCTGTTTTCATCACCATTTCAAAATAAACGAAGGCAATTACTCGATATACATGCCTAATATTGCATCATGTCAATTCTGTTGAACCATATAGGAAGGTACCTGCTCATGCTTAAAGGAATGTTTTCAAAACCTGAAAACTTGAAAATGTATTGGCGTGAATTTATACACCAGTGTGCCGAAATTGGTGTTGGTTCTATGCCCATTGTTATCATTATATCGTTATTTCTTGGTGCCGTTACAACTGTGCAAACAGCCTATCAGTTGGTAAGTCCATTAGTACCACAAGCTACTATAGCACAAATAGTTAGAGATAGTGTTATTCTTGAATTATCACCTACCGTTGTTAGTATTGTTTTGGCTGGTGTAGTAGGGAGTAAAATTGCCAGCGAACTGGGAAATATGCGCATCAGTGAACAAATAGATGCATTAGAAATAATGGGCATTAATACTAAAAACTATCTCATACTTCCAAAAATTTTGGGTGCTTTATTGGTTATTCCTTGTCTTATTGTTATTTCAGCTGTGCTTGCTATTTGGGGTGGTCGTATGGCTGGAAATGCTTCTGGAATATTATCTACAGAAATTTTTGACAATGGATTACGTCAGGATCTCAATTTATACAATATTACATTTGCCATGTACAAGGCTTATACTTTTGCTTTCATTATAAGTTCTGTTCCTGCTTATTATGGCTATCATGTAAAAGGTGGTGCTTTAGAAATTGGAAGGGCAAGCACAACAGCTGTTGTGGTAAGTTGTATTATGATTTTGTTTGCAGACTATGCTCTTGCTGCCATTTTCTTAAATAATTAAGTATATCAAGTTTTCTATATTTTTGAATATGGAAATTTTTGAATGTGGATCACTCTTTGAACAAATTCAATTACAACAAATATTTGCTGATGGTAAAGAAATTGTAGATGCCACCCCAGCTGAAAATTTAGAGCAGATAGTAGAAAAATATAATACTGAAAAAGCTAATCCAGATTTTGACTTCAGGCATTTCGTAAATGCACATTTTCTACCATATAATAACACGTCAAACTCATCATTTACAAAAAAAATAATAGTAAGCGAGCATATTAAAAATTTATGGCCATTGCTTACAAGAAAGGATATAGATGCAAAAAGCAATTCTTCGCTCCTTGCTTTACCAAATAAATACATTGTACCGGGTGGAAGATTTCGAGAAATTTATTATTGGGACAGCTATTTTACCATGTTAGGTTTATCACAAAGTGGCCATATTGATTTGATAGAAAACATGGTTGATAATTTTGCATTTCTTATAAAAAAATTAGGATACATTCCAAACGGAAACAGGTCTTATTATTTTGGCAGAAGCCAACCTCCATTTTTTGGGCTCATGGTTGAGTTAGTTTGCAATTCAAATAAGGATATTAACCCAAAAAAATACATTGATATTGTAGAGCAGGAATATAGTTGGTGGATGCATGGCGTAGATGATTTGAGCGATGCAAACAATTCAATTGCTCATATTGTAAGGATGCCTTGTGGTACAATACTAAATAGGTACTTTGATTTTCACAGTACTCCGAGACCAGAATCATTCAAAGAGGATATTGATTTGGCCAAAGAAATAGACAATAAAAATGAAATTTATAGGCATATAAGGTCAGCAGCAGAAAGTGGCTGGGACTTTAGCAGTCGTTGGTTTGCAGACAACAATTCTTTTAGCACCATTCATACTACTGACATCATACCCATCGACTTAAATTGTTTGCTTTATTATGTAGAAACACTGTTGAGTAAATGGTATCAAGAGGCAGAAAATACAGCCTTAGCCCGGCATTACCAAGTAAAATCTGTGCATCGAAAAAATGCTATTCAGCAGTATTGTTGGAATGAACAATTGGGATTTTTTTATGATTATGATTATAAGCTACATGGTCAAAAAACTACTCAAACACTTGGGGGCTGTTTCCCATTATTTGTAAATTTAGCCAAAACATATCAGGCAGAATCAGTAGCAGCAATCCTACATAAACATTTTTTAAAGGCAGGTGGTTTAGTTACAACACTACAGCATACCGGACAGCAATGGGATGCACCCAATGGATGGGCACCTCTGCAATGGATTGCCATTAAGGGATTAATAAATTATGGCATGTATTCATTTGCTTTCGAAATAGCAAAAAGATGGCATAAGATGAATGAAGATGTATTTAAACGTACGGGAAAAATGATGGAGAAATACAATGTAGAAAATATCGACTTGGAAGGTGGTGGTGGCGAATATCCTGCACAGGATGGTTTTGGATGGACAAATGGAGTATTTTTACAAATAGATCAATTATTAAAAGTTAACAAGTAATGAAAAAGTTCATCATCGTAAATAGTGTAGTAATCATTTTTTTGTGCATTGCATGCAATACCATTAAGCTGGAAGACAAGACAAAAAGACCTAGCCCACCTGCGGTTGCTACGGCTACACTTGCTTCGAGGGCCAGTGTAAAAATTGAATATGGACAACCTTCATTAAATTCGAGAGTGGTAGGATTGAGCATAGAGCCTATGAATAATAAAATATGGAGAGCAGGGGCAAATGAAGCTACCACATTTGAAATCAGTAAAAATGTGAGAGTGAATGGGAATGCATTGCCACTGGGAAAATATGCCTTCTTCATATGGCAAAAAGATAGTATTGCAACACTTATTTTTAATAAAGAATGGGACACCTGGGGTGCTTTTGACTATGAAAAAAATAAATCAAAAGATATTTTAACGATAAATGTACCTGTATTGAAGGATAGCGTGTCAACAGAAAAACTTTTGTTTCAAATTGACAATATGGGTCTTACAACACTCAATTGGGGTACCTGGAAAATTGCATTTACAATTCAATAATTGAAACCCAAATTATCTGAATATTTTTTTTGAAATCCATTGCCCGGCAAAAGCACTGGCAGTGCCTATAACGGCACCCGCCAATACATCACTAGGGTAGTGTACTCCCAAATATATTCTGCTATAACCCACACTTGCAGCCCATGTGTATGCAGGTATAACCACATACCATTTTTTGTATTGTAAACTTAAACTGGTGGCTGCGGCAAACGCAATGGTGGTATGGCCAGAAGGCATGGAAGTGCCTGTTTCTACTTTGTAGGGATAGATGGTATTGTACGTTTCGGAAGGCCGAGGTCGATTAAAAATCCATTTAAGAGATTGTGCAGATAATGCAGCTATTATAATACTACTCCCCATTTCACATGCTTTATATTGCTCTTCTCTATTCTTTTTTATAAGTCCGCCAATGAATATGCCTGCCGGAATGCCGGCACTTAAAGCATAGGTAGTATTGGTTAAAGACCTCATTATAAATGCATCAGGGTTTACAGGATTAATGTTTTCTAATAAATTGATGTCTATATTTTGACTATGGGTTTTTGTATAACCTGCGGCAATAAAAAATATCCCAAAAACTATTAGTTTTTTTATTTTCATATCTGTAAAGAAAAGACTTCATCTTATTCTGCAATCAAACTAAAATGAAAATTTATCATTGACTGTGAAATGGGTATGTCTTTTCAAAAAAACAGGTATTCAAAAAAATTACTTTTTGATTACCACGGATGTTCCTTCAGGTATCATATTGTAGAGTTCTTCAACATCTCCACGTTTAAGGCTAATACAACCTAATGTCCAATTATAATATTTATCAACCATATAATCCTGTTTTGGTAAAGTGCCATGTATGCCAATACCACCTCCGATTTTAGAATCTCCGGGTATCAAACCACGGGTTTTCCTATGCTCAAATTTTTCATAGCTCTCTTTGTTGGGGTAGTCTAATAACATAAATCGATTCCAGTAGTTATGATATTTCTTATGTATTATTTTAAAACTGCCTTCAGGTGTGCGTCGGTCCCCTTGCATTAGCTTGTCTCCCTGATCATTATTCCCAAATACAACAGGGTAAGTACATAGCCAGCCATTATTATCAAATACCAAAAGCTCATAATCGCTTTTATCAATAATAATTAAATAGCCAGTTTCATAGAATTGTTTGCGTTGGAAAGATGTACCACATAAGTAAAATGCAAACAGCAGGACAAGGACCAAGGACTTATTTTTCAAAAGATAAAATTTTATTAAACACCGAAATAAAACGCTTTTACAAGCGTACTGAAAAGTAGTCCTGCTTCAATAATAGATTTGAGAAATCAAAACGTATATCAAAGAATAATATTATAGAAATATTAAAAAATGATTTTTTTAGTGCACAAAAAAGAGGCACAGTACGACTGTGCCTCTTTGAAAATATTTTTATTTAAATTAACGAAATAAATCTTCTTCGTTTTTTCTAAAGTACACTTTATGCTCTAAAAACTCTTGTGTAGCAAGGATTGAAGCATTTGGCATTTTTTCGTAAGCCTTTGATATTTCAATTTGTTCCTTATTTTCTATTACTTCTTCTAAGCTATCAGTATGGGTAGCAAACTCATCTAGCTTATTGTGCAATTCATCTTTGATGGCAATATTAATCTGGCTTGCTCTTTTGGCAATTATTGCAATGGACTGATACAGGTTACCGGTTTGTTTTTTAATCTGAATAAGACTTTTGGTTTCTACTACATTAGTACTATTTGCTGCCATTTGTCTGCGAAGCTTGCTCATTTTCTAACTTTTTAATATTGTTTTCGGAAATAACTTTAAACTCTTTTACGTCTGTCAAATATTTGCTATCAGCAAAACGTAATTCAAAATCTGTACATTCTGTGATTACTGTTTCGTATCGATTCTTTTGTTTTTCAATAACACTTTGCCCTGCTAATCTGAAGTATGATTTTATTTCTTCAAATTTATACATATCGCCATTTTCAGATTCAGGATAATTATCGCATAATACTGCTAGGGCAGTAGCTGCTGCTTTAAAATAACCAATATCATAATAGAGCTTTGCGCTTTTATATTCTTTCGATTCTAATTTAGCTCTGCTTTCGTCTATAATTTGTGTGGCGTCTTTTACTCTACTACTTTCAGGATGCGTATTGATAAATGCCTGCATTAAAGCTATTGCTTTTATGGTAGTCGTTTGATCTAAATCTACTTTAGCAGATTGGCGGTAAAAAGACATACACCGCATATATTCACACTCCTCAGCCCTTGTACTATTTGGAAAATTCTCTGTAAAAGATTTGAACAGATTTTCAGCATTGATAAAATCTTTTAGGTAAAAAGCTGTGTAAGCGTATTTGTAGTAAATATCTTCGAAACGATTATCTCCCTTAAAAAGAGGCATTATTTCGGCATAAATCTGTTGAGCTTTTAAATACTCTTTGGCCACATAATATTTCTCGGCCATCTTGAGCTTATACTCATTATCCTTACTCTTTAGCACTTTACCATATTTACTAGCACAACTACCAGCAACCAAGGTCGTTAAGATCAGAAAATAATAAAGAAATTTTCGCATAAAGGCGGCAAAAATAATGGTTTTATGCTTAAAAAATATGTGCTTTTCACCTTTATATTGGTCAATTTGTTAAGATTTAGCCCCATCCTTCGAAATAATTAGTTCCCATAAGAAAAGGCAGGATTCTTGAATATCATGGTTTAAATATAATTTTGAACCTTATGTATCAAAAAATGAAACTGTTTGTAGCATCCATTTTTTTTATTGCGATTAGCAACTTAATACATGCTACCACAGATACTGCGGCCAACCGTATTCTCAATGATTTACAAAAGAAAATTAGTACTGCCAAGGGTATTCAAGCTTCTTTTACACTCAATCAAAAAGATAAAAATGGAAAAACGACTGGCATTCAAAAAGGGAATGCTGCTATAAAAGGAAATAAATATTATGTAAAGGCCGGTAGCTATGAAATTTTTTGTAATGGAACCAAAGTATATCATTTTGATGGTGGCCCTGAAGTATTGTCTACTAAAATATCGGAAGCTGTGGAAGAACCGTTCTCTCCAAAGAATATTATTTCAGGTCAGTTTTTGAAAGATTTTAGTGGTGCTGTTACCAGCAATTCAGCTTCGCAATACGTCCTATTACAAACACCAAATGACAAAAGGAAAAGTATAAAATCAGCAACTATTACCATCGACAAAAAGAAAAATGTAATTACAAAAGCCATACTAACAGATAAAGTGGGCAATACAACTGAAGTAATTATATCAAGTGTAAATTTAAATGCAGAACTTGCAGATTCAATATTTGAATTTGATTTAAAAAAACATCCCGGTGTAAGAGAAGTTCAACAATAATAAATCTATATTATTAGGATATAGAACTATAAATAAAGCCCCATAATAATTTGGGGCTTTATTTTTTTATAATAGTATTTTTAAAACCAGATAATGCAGCGTTTAGCTTTATAAAAAATTCAATTGAATCACATGGGTTAAATATGCATTTTTTCTTTTTTGGTCATTAGTTCGTCAACCGTTTCCTGATACATTTCATCAGGCACACAGCAATCTACAGGGCATACAGCTGCACATTGAGGTTCTTCATGAAAACCTTGACATTCTGTACACTTATTTGGTGTTATATAATAAGTGTCATTACTGAGGGGGGTGTGCTTAGCACCTGTTTCTACTATTGAGCCGTCCATCAGCGTAAATGATCCCTTGACAGTTGTGCCATCAGACATTGCCCATTCTACTCCGCCCTCATAAATTGCGTTATTCGGACATTCGGGCTCACAAGCACCGCAGTTTATACAATCATCAGTTATTTTTATTGCCATGTTTCTTGTATTTTAAAATATATTTGCGCTGTAAAAATAGGGATTCATAATGTATATGCAACAACGCATTAATGCTTTGGTTCAAATAGGTAATTGGATTCTAAATGAAAAAGATGTATTAACACCCATAGTAAAAAAAGCAGGTATTGAGAACCCTTGGTTCACTGAAGAATTTTGCCATATATCACTGCGAAATATTGCTGTTCATTTTCTTGATAAAAAGAAATTAGAGGCTTGGATTTGTAATTATAATTTGCAGGAACCAAATACAATAAAAAATATCGGGATTGTAATGGCTGGCAATATCCCCGCAGTGGGATTCTACGATTGGATGTGTGTATTTCTTAGTGGCCATCGTGCCATTATAAAACCTTCCTCAAAAGATACGATTCTAATAAAAGCATTGGTGCGGGAATTGGAAAAATTTTATCCAGGAAATCATACAGAATTCAAAGAACGGATAAGTGGTTGCGATGCCTATATTGCCACAGGGAGTAATAACAGTAGCAGATATTTTGAATATTATTTTGGAAAATTTCCATCAATTATAAGGAAAAATAGAAGCTCAGTTGGCATACTTGATGGGTCTGAAACCGAAGCACAGCTTGATTTTTTGGCAGATGATATGCTCACTTATTTTGGTTTAGGATGCAGAAATGTAACCCAAATATACACACCATCACAATATGATTTTGAACCACTCATTCGTACTTTAAGAAAATATAATTATCTGGCAGAAAATTATAGGTATAAAAATAATTATGATTATCAACTTGCAATAATCATACTGAACAAGCAGTATTTTATGAGTACCGAAGCAATTCTCCTTACTGAAAAAGATGGCATTTTTGCTCCAATTAGTCAAGCGCATTATTCATTTTATTCTGACGTCAATTTACTTACTAATGCCTTACAAAATAATGAGCATATTCAATGTATTTGTGGCAACAATTTTATACCATTTGGTAAAGCACAAGAGCCTCAACTTCAGGATTATGCAGATGGAGTAGATGTAATGCTTTGGCTATCTGGTTTGTGCAAATAAAAAATTATAAATCCTTCTGAAAGTAAACATTATCAGCCTGTGCAGTGCAGGTTATCACTAAGTCGTTAATACAAACATGTGATGGTAAAGTAGCACAATAATATACTGCATCTGCTATATCTGAAGCCACCAAAGGTTGGTAACCTTTATATACTTGATCAGCCTTTGATTCATCCCCCTTATACCTTACCAAAGAGAACTCTGTACCCGCCACTGCACCCGGATGAATAGCGGTAACTTTTATACCATACTGCAACAAATCAATACGCTGAGCCTTGCTGATGGCATCTACTGCATGCTTGGTAGCACAGTACATATTGCCATCTTTGTATACATCTTTGGCAGCTGTAGAACCAATGTTGATGATATGACCTCTTTTACCCTTAATAAAAAAAGGAATAATAGATTTTGATACATAAACTAAACCTTTCAAATTAGTATCAATCATCTGATCCCAATCATCTAAAACAGCATTTTCAAAACTATCTCTTCCAATAGCAAGTCCGGCATTATTTACCAATATTTCAATATTTCTCCATTGCTCCGGCAATGAATCAAATGCATGTTCTGTGGCTGTTCTATCCCTTACATCAAAGCAACAAGGCATTACTTCAACAGTATATTTTTCAACTAAATACCTGGCTACAGCTGATAGTTTATCCTGTCTTCTTCCCGTAATGATGCAATGCCAACCTGCGGCTGCAAAAGTTTCTGCTATTGCCTTACCAAATCCAGTAGTGGCACCTGTGATTAATATTATTTTACTCATATTGAAAACATCTAATTAAACACTGTAAAAATACAAACCTTGAAAATGCACAAAATATTTAAATAAAATATGTACCAAAAAATTACAAAATAAGTATAAGTAATTTAAATAAAACATAAGCTGAAATGAATCAAACTATCGTTACTTTGTAATGTTTTTAGAGCGATTAATGATATTATAATTTTATGGCAAACTTGAGTGTAAATATTAATAAAATAGCTACGCTGCGCAATAGTAGAGGAGGTAGCAATCCAAGTGTACTGCAGGCAGCTATTGATGTTCAGTATTTTGGGGCGGATGGTGTTACTGTGCATCCACGCCCCGATGAAAGACATATTCGATATGCTGATGTACGTGCCATAAAAAATTTCATTACTACTGAGTTTAATATTGAAGGAAATTGTAGGGAACAAAGTTTTGTTGATTTGGTATTGGAAACAAAACCCCATCAAGTAACTTTAGTACCAGATGGTCAGGGCCAACTTACCAGTGATCATGGATGGAATACTATTGAGCATGCGGCCTACTTGCGGCAAATGATTGCAGTTTTTAAGCGAGAAGGCATACGCGTATCAATCTTTGTAGACCCGGTAATAGACATGATATCCGCTGCTGCTGATACAGGAACAGATCGTGTTGAATTATACACAGAGTCTTATGCCAGCCATTATTCATTTGATAGAGAAAAAGCTATAAAACCATACATAGAAGCAGCTGTACAAGCACAGCAGTTGGGTCTTGGTATCAATGCCGGTCATGATTTAAGTTTAGAAAATTTAGGTTATTTCTATCGTTGTATCCCTTGGATTGATGAAGTAAGCATTGGCCATGCACTCATTTGTGATGCCCTTTATCTTGGCATGAATAACGCAGTTCAAATGTATAAACGTGAGCTGGGATAACCATATCTTTAACCTAGATTTTATAGTTCATATTTATTATAAAATATTCTCTAAATCCTGTTTTTTAGCATAATACTTTGATATGGAGCGCCCCACCTTAATATGGACTATTGAAAGAAAATTGAACTATTGTTTTCTATTTTGATTCAATTTGCTGTGAAGCAATGGGTCAAATAAAAAAATAATAGTCTAAAATTCTTCTAATATTTACAGGCAGTTTAATGGTTATTGAAAATAAGGAACAGTTTTCATGCCGATATCCTTACTTTTGCCGCCTTTTAGGATATATTTACATTGTCCGTACCGCCCCGTAAGGCGGCGGCGAACGGCATGTGGATTTTAAATAGTATTATCACATGAAGTTATCGCAGTTTAATTTTGAGTTTCCACTAAATCTTATTGCACAAAACCCTACAAAGAGGAGGGAAGACAGTCGACTTTTAGTCGTAGATCGTAAAACCGGTGTAATGGAACATCGAGTTTTTCATGAAGTAATGGATTATTTTGATGACAAAGATGTATTTGTTTTGAATAATACAAAAGTGTTCCCAGCTCGCATGTATGGAAGGAAAGAGAAAACAGGTGCTAAGATTGAGGTTTTTCTTTTACGTGAATTAAATAAGCCAAATCGTTTATGGGATGTTATAGTTGATCCCGCAAGAAAAATTAGAGTTGGCAATAAACTTTATTTTGGTGATAAAGACGAATTAGTTGCAGAAGTCATTGACAATACAACTAGTAGGGGGCGTACCATTCGTTTTTTATGGGATGAAGATGAAGAGAGTTTTCGAGAAATGCTGGCATTTTTGGGTGAAACACCTTTGCCTAAATATATCAAAAGAAAACCCGATGATGAGGACAGAGAACGCTATCAAACAGTCTATGCAAAACATGAAGGAGCTGTGGCTGCACCTACTGCTGGTTTTCACTTCAGTAAAGAACTCATTAAGCGTTGTGAAATTAAAGGTATTCGTTTCGCTGAGCTTACACTTCATACTGGCTTGGGTACATTTCGTCCAATAGAGGTGGAAGATCTTAGTAAGCATAAAATGGATGCAGAGTATTATAGAATTGATGATGAATGTTGTAAAATTGTAAATAAAGCTAGAGAGAAAAACCATAGAGTATGTTCTATTGGCACCACAACCATGCGTGCTATGGAAACAAGTTTTACAGCACAAAGATTTTTGAAACCCAGTGAAGGATGGACAAATATTTTTATTCACCCTCCATATAATTTCAACATTGCAGATAGTCTTATTACAAATTTTCATTTGCCAAAAACAAGTCTTTATATCATGACCGCTGCCTTTGCAGGCTATGAGCTTACACAGGAAATATATGCAGTAGCTATGAAAAATAAATACCGATTCTTCAATTATGGTGATGCGCTATTAGTAATCTAATTCAAAATTTTATATTGTAAAGCCGTTCAATTTGGACGGCTTTTTTTATGTCTGATCCTATTCGTATCAATAATGTTCGCTTATGATACAACGTCAAATTGCATCAATAAATCAATTGCTGCATTCATATAGTAATGATACCAATAACATTGATTTCTTGCCATTCATAGTAAAAATTGGTATTGGCGTATCATTTGAAATTTCTTATCGTATACACTAAGGGAAATGAAAAAAAATGATATATGAAAAAGATTATCTTGATTTCTGCAGTTATTTTATCCGCAATAGTATTTACTGGATATATCACCATAAATCAGCACAACAAAAAGCGTATGGCATTGCCTGTAGAATTTTCAATATATAAAGCGTACAATTATAATGCTCCGGCTTATAAGGACGCAAAAGTATCTTTGCGCATCACCATTATTGCAGAAAATGGAAATAAAAAAGAACTACTCTGGCAGCATATTTATCCAACCCGCTGTTTAAGTGATTTTCCTATAAATGGAAATGCAAGCATTCAGCAAGTAAATTTAAATCAACTATTTGGTAGGAAAGAAAATATTAGAGTACAATATGAGTTGATCTATAATAGCAAGGGCATTATTCTACAAACCCAAAACACTGAAATACTAACTCCTCATACGAGTGATAAAGTCGTAAGGATTGCTATTTGATTCATTCTTCTTACAAAATGACTGAATCAGTTTTGGAAAAATAATACTGGATACACTTATTAGTTTTGATTCCAACTCATAGAACCGTCTTTTTCATCTTTAATTTGAATGCCAATTGAAGATAACTGATTTCTTATGGTATCACTTGTTACAAAATCTTTTTTGCTGCGTGCAGCATTTCGAATTTCCATTAGCAGATTCATAACTGATTCTAACTTATTATTTTCTGCTTGGTCTAATGGTTTCAATCCAAAAATATCTTCTATAAATATTTTCATTTCATCCTGCAAATACTGCCATGTTTTTGAAGAAAAAGTTGATATTTTTTGCTGGCCATCTTTTACTTTATTTATGATGGTTGATAAGTCAAACATATTCGCCAAAACTTTAGCTGTATTAAAATCATCATTCATGAAATCTCTAAATTCAGCAACCAATTGATTTACACTAGCATCAATTTGTGTATCAAGCGCATTATCATTATCTAATAAAGAAGTTTTTTGTAAAAATTTATAAGATTCATATAATCTTTTCCACGCTTTTTCTGATGCCTGTAATGCGTCATTGCTAAAATCGAGTGTACTGCGGTAGTGTGATTGTAAGATAAAAAAGCGGATAGTCATTGGATGATAAGGTTGCTCTAATAATGGATGACTTCCCATAAACATTTCACTGAGCTTTATAACATTATTATAGCTTTTGCCCATCTTTCTACCATTGATGGTTATCATATTATTGTGCATCCAATATCGGGCTGGTGTTTCCCCATTACACACAGTGCTTTGAGCTATCTCACATTCATGATGTGGAAATTGTAAATCCATACCACCACCATGAATATCAAACACATTTCCTAAATATTTTTTACTCATGGCACTGCACTCAATATGCCAGCCTGGAAATCCATATCCCCAAGGACTTTTCCAACGCATAATATGCTGTGGTGGTGCATTTTTCCATAGAGCAAAATCTACTTTATTTTTCTTTTCATCTTGATTTTCTAGATCTCGTGTTGTTTCCAGCATTTCCTCCAGAATCCTGCCACTTAGCATACCATATGGTTTGCCTTTTTTTGAAAAATCTGTGTGATATTTTAACACATCAAAATAGACTGAACCATTTGTTTCATAAGCATATCCATCTGCAATGATTTTTTCAATCATCTCAATTTGTTCTATGATATGGCCTGTAGCTGTTGGCTCTATTGATGGCTCTACACAATTAAATTGGTTCATAGCCCAATGAAAAAGATTTGTGTATTTCTGCACCAGTTCCATAGGTTCTAACCTTTCCAATATGGCTTTTGTACTCACTTTATCCTCAGCTTCCCTTCCCTCTTCTTCAAAGTGGCCAGCATCTGTTATATTTCTTACATAGCGCACCCTATTACCCAATTGAGTGAAGTACCTATAAACCACATCAAAAGTAACATAAGGTCTGGCGTGCCCAAGATGACTTTCTCCACTTACAGTAGGCCCACATACATATAATCCAATATACCCGGGAGTAATTGGATTAAAAACATCTTTTTGTCTGTTTAAGTTATTATATATTCTTAGTTCACTCATAAAATTCGTTCTCTAAAACTGTTACAATGATAGTATAATGAGGTAATAAATAAAAAATTTGAGATATATCTTTTTTAATCCTCCATTTTAAGCGATTGTGTATGTTGTAATCAAAATATTTTAATACAACTTCAGTCATTTTTCAAATTTTATGTATCCGATTAAATTCATTTTATAATAAAATCGATAATAATTACAAAAAATATGAAATTTTTGTATAGAATTATTTTGACAAACCTATTTAAATAATTGTATCGGAAAATATTTGTGATTTTGATAAAGTTCTTTTGTGCAGAGGGTGTATTTGACTTTGGTACGAAAAGTTGAAAGACAATATAGATAAGTGTTTAAAGCTTTTTTTGGGTGATGAAATAGCACACTATTTGAGTCAAAATTTATTTTCAAATACTTATATCCAGCGTTTCGGTATTCAAGTAATATTCATCTGCCACATCTGTAATGCACAATGATTGAAAATCAATAATAGCTACAGCAAAAAAATTACCCGCCAAAGCGGGTAACTTATAAAATGTTTCTATTGAGAATGATCTATTTTATCCTCCCAAACCACCACCACCACTGTTTACACGCTGATCTTCATCTTCTGTGCCTGTTTTACGCTGGCGTGATGCTTTGATGGTATTGCTACCAAAACGATACGTAAAGTTTAGCTTTAATTGACGGCTTTCCCATCCTCCACTTGCTATCACTTTTTGGCCGGCAAAATTGCTTTCACCTTTCCATCTCAAAGTTTGAAAAATATCACTAACAGAAATTTTGAATGTTCCCTTTTTCTGTAGTATTTGCTTTTGAATGCCTGCATCTACACTCCACATTTGCTTACTTTCAAAAGTGCCTTGCCATATAGATGGAGATGAATACCAACCGCTTAATTCTGCTGTTAATCCGTCTTTGATTTTAAAACTATGTTGGCTGTAAATATTGAATGCAAATACATCTAAATCAACTGTACGTCCATTACCAAAATCTGCTTTATACAGGGTATAGTAAGTATTCAGATTTGCAAATAAACTATAGAATTTGTATTGAAATGGATAGCTAATATTTAAACTAACAATATCCTGTGTAGCAAGGTTTTGCTTACTAATAAAACTACGGCTTATATCTGCAGTATCTACCAATTGTGTAAATACATCTTTTACATGACTATAATTTAAAGTAGTGGTAAGTTTGTATTTATAGGTATTTGTAATGCCAAAGCTATTGGTAAACTGCGGCGTAAGTCTTGTATTGCCTCGCTGATATGTGTATTCATCTAATTTGAATTCAAATGGATTCAAGTCTTGATAAGCAGGTCTATCTATACGCCTGCTATAGGACAAACTCCATTGATTCATTGGGTTCTTATTAAATGTGATTGATGCACTTGGAAATAAACTTGTATAGTTTCTCGTAAACATAGAATCATCAGCAATATATATATTACCATCAGAACTAAAGCCTTCACTTTTGCCTTCTGAAACGGTGTTTTCAGCACGCAATCCAGCCTGAATCATTATAGTTTTAAACTGACGATTATAATTGATATACCCTGCATTAATATTCTCTTCATATCTAAAATTATTGCTTCTGCTACTATCTTCGTTTTTCAAATTATCCACTAGATCAAATCTTTGAAAATCATTTTGACTGGTTACAAATGAGCTCTTAATACCTATGCCCAATCTGCCTTTCCAAAGATTTTGCTCATAATCGGCTTTGCCACTAGCAATATCGATTTTGCTGGGAGAAATAAAATTATAATTTCTGCTATACAACAGCGTTTGTCCATCCGGTGAAAAATATTCGTTGGGTTGAAGTTGATTTGTAAGTATATCATAATAACCATAATCAAGATCCACATTCAACTCATGGCCACTAGTATCTGCAAATTTGTAATTGATATTTGCATTGTAATTATCTCTGTTTCCTACACTACTATTATTGGCACGCAGTAACCTATCTGTTTTACCATCCGGTTCATAAATGATACTTGTTCTACCATTGCTGCTAAAATCATTATCATTTATATTACCATTAACCATAACACCAATGGTGCTTTTTGCATTGATTGTATAATCAGCACCTACTTTAAAACCGTGAGTAACACCACTATTACGCATCGTATTTGATTGGTCAAAAATGGTATCAGCACTCACCCTATATAATTTGAAAAAGCTTTCATTCAGGTTGTTGTTGTAATTATAGCTACCAAATAAATTTAGATTTTTACTTCTGTTATTCAAAGAAATACCGCCATTGTATTTTGAAAAAACGCCAATAGCATATCCGGCATTGATACTACCATTTGTACCATAAGCTTTATTTTTTTTCAGCCTTATGTTAATGATACCTGCATTTCCGGCGGCATCATATTTTGCAGATGGATTTGTTATAATTTCTATTGCTTCAATCTGAGATGATTGCAATGTTTTTAGATATGCACTTAAATCAGCACTACTCAGTGGGGTAGGCCTTCCATCAATATACACTTGCACTCCATTTTTGCCACTTAGGCTTAAATTATCATCTTTATCTACTAATACACCTGGCGATTTTCTCAATAGTTCAAGTGCATCCTGTCCAATGGCATTTACAGAACCCTCCACATTTAGAATCGTTTTATCTGCTTTTACCTCAATCATCGGTTTGCGGCTTACCACCGTAACTGATTGCAAAGAATTGCTTTCTGATTTTTTCATGGTTACAGCTTCCATTATTTTATCGGTGCTGCTAGTTTCAAAAATATCAGAGTACCAGTTTTCGAGGCCCACATAGGATAATAGTAATCTATACTTTCCTTCGGTTATATCATTAAATTGATATCGGCCATCCGCATTGGTAACTGCCAGTTTTACAACAGAACTATCAGAGCTGTTAATTAATGATGCGGTTAAATTACCCAATGGTTTGCCTTCCGGCGAGTAGGCAGTGCCGCTTATTTGTTGTGCGTTTACAAACCCCGAAAGCAGCATAAAGAGGGCTAATACACTTAAAATTCGTTTCATAATTTTTCTTTTATTCTTCTATTTGTATGCAAATTTGAATCACTATTACATCGAAATGACATTTTTATGACAAACTGCAATATTCTAATGACAAAAGGCATTTGTCATCCTACAAACATTTGTTAGTTATAAATTGACCCTATCAAAATGGGTATTCATTAATATGATGTTGTTCTCATGCTTACAGCCTATATTTTTGCACCTCTCAAAAGAAATTATTATGAGTCAATACCAAATTGTATTATTCGGTGCCGGAAAATCCGCAACTGTTTTAATAGATTTTTTAAAACAAAAAGCCACAGAAAAAAATTGGAAAATACTTATTGCTGATGCAAATGAACAAGCAGCAAAAGAAAAAGTGGGTCATCATGATTTGGTAGTGGCTAGAGGAATATCCTTGGAGCATGAATCGGAAAGAAAAGCACTAGTATCAGCGGCTGAGGTTGTTATATCACTCATGCCTCCACACTTGCATCGTTTGCTGGCATTGGATTGTTTAGAACTTGGCAAACATTTACTTACGGCCTCTTATGTAGATACAGAAATTCGTCAACTACACGATGCGGTAAAAGCAAAAGACATTTTATTTCTATACGAAATGGGATTGGACCCTGGCATAGACCACATGAGTGCTATGCAATTGATTCATCAAATACAAAATGATGGAGGTGTAATTCACGCCTTTCATTCTCATTGCGGTGGTCTTGTGGCTCCTGAGAGTGACAATAACCCATGGCATTATAAAATAAGTTGGAATCCCAGAAATATCCTACTTGCCGGAAAGGCAGGTGCTATTTTTAAATCGGACAATGCAATCATACAAACTGACTATGAAAACCTATTTAATGCAAATCAAATAATTGCTGTACCGGGCATGGGTGATTATGGTTGGTATGCAAATCGTGATTCACTAAGTTATATACCCACCTATCACTTAGAAAGTGTACATGATTTTATGCGCACCACACTTCGTCATCCCGATTTTATAAAGGGATGGAAATATATAACCGAATGGAAGCTTACTGATGAAGTTACACATATACAAACAGATGATATGAGTTATGCAGTATTCTTTCAAACGCATATCAATTTATATGGCACAGAAAGATGGAAAGAAATTGTGGATAAATCAGGCCAGACAGCGCTTTCAGCCGATGAAGAAATCATTTGGAAACAGCTAATGTTTTTTGGTATTTTGGATAAAACGTTAATCAATAAAGGGGCAAGTACAGCTGTTGATATTCTTCAATCCATCCTTGAAAATAAATTAGCTTTATCTACTGACGATAAGGATATGATAATAATGCTTCATGAAATTAAATATAGAAAAAATGATAGAGAACATGAAGTAAAAAGCAGTTTAGTGGTAAAGGGAAATGATAGTATTCATACTGCCATGGCAAAAACAGTTGGCTTGCCCTTGGGTATTGCCGCTACACTTTTATTGGAAGGTAAAATAAATGAACGTGGGGTACATATACCTGCGGTAGAAAGCATTTATAACCCAGTATTAAAAGTGTTAAAAAATCATGATATCTGTTTTCAAGAAGTTGATATAGAATGGGAGGTTATGGAGCATTGATGTATGCATATCGATGAGTGCTTTTTTGGGAAAGTTTAAAAGTTATTTAAGCAACTTAGTTTTTATGGATTGCATTGGCTGCATTAATTCCAAAACGTTTGTAATTATGATATTCTCATTACAATCCAAATCAACTTTATCAATCAATCTTTCCTTCTTTTGCCCCGCATTAAATTTACTATGAACAGAAGCAATAGTGAGCTGCTTTTTGAAAGAGCTCAACAAAGTATTCCGGGTGGTGTCAACTCACCAGTACGAGCCTTTAAAAGTGTGGGTGGCAATCCTGTATTTTTTAAGTATGCAAAAGGAGCTTATTTGTATGATGAGGATGACAACAGATATATTGACTATATTTCTTCTTGGGGTCCAATGATTTTGGGGCATGCGCATGAAGAAGTGGTAAAAGCCATCCAGGAAAAAGCTGTCTTGAGTACCTCCTATGGTGCGCCTACAAAATTGGAAATTGAAATGGCGGAGCTAATAATCAGTATGGCTCCCAATGTAGATTTGATAAGAATGGTAAGCAGTGGCACTGAAGCTTGTATGAGTGCTTTACGATTGGCCCGTGGATATACTGGAAGAAATAAGTTTATAAAATTTGAAGGTTGTTATCATGGACATGCTGATCCTTTTTTGGTTAAAGCAGGTAGTGGTGTGGCCACACTTAATATTCAAGAAGTGCCAGGCGTTACTACAGGAGTTGCATCCGATACACTCACTTGTGCGTACAATGATTTGGATGCAGTACAGAAATTGGTTGACGAACATCCAAACGAAATTGCTGCTATCATTATAGAACCGGTAGCTGGCAATATGGGTTGTATTATTCCCGAAACCACATTCCTGAAAGGCTTACGTCAAATATGTAATCAAAATAATATCGTCTTCATATTTGATGAAGTAATGACGGGTTTTCGCTTGGCCAAAGGTGGTGCACAAGAAAGGCTGGGTATAGATGCAGACCTCATTACGTTTGGAAAGGTAATTGGCGGAGGATTGCCCGTAGGTGCTTTTGGTGGAAAAAGAGAAATAATGCAGTGTATTGCCCCGTTGGGGAATGTATATCAGGCAGGAACTTTAAGCGGAAATCCTTTGGCAATGATTGCAGGATTTACCACACTTAAAATTATTCAGACTACAGATTTGATTGAAGTATTGGATAATAAAACTGCTTACTTACATAGTGAATTGCAGGCTGCATTTGAGCAAGCAAAAATTCCTGTAGCCATTAACCGTTTAGGTTCCATGATGAGCATTCATTTCTGCAATCATCCTGTTGTCGATTTTGCATCAGCGGCCAATGCAGACAATCATAGATTCAAAGCTTATTTCCATTTCATGCTAGACAGGGGCATCTATTTACCACCTTCGCCTTTTGAAAGTTGGTTTCTAAACAATGCGCTTAGTTATGAGGATATAGAAGATACCATTTCTCATACAAAAGATTTTTTGAAAACATTGTAGAAAGATACTGCCCCATATAGATAGGATGATGATTTTTTTGCCGGATAAAAAATATGGCATGTAACTTTTTTTTAGGATGGCTCGTATATTGATATTAATTAAGACAAAATTATAATGAAGAAAATTTTTAGCCTTGGGTTGTTCATTTGTATAATGGTACAGGCAAGAGCACAGGAATTAGTGTATGATACAAACGCTGAAGTAAGAAAAGTGGCATCTTTTGACAGAATAAAAGTAGATGGAGCCATAGCTGTTTTTTTATCGCAGGGCAATGAGCAGGCTTTGGCAATAAGCTCTGAAGATGGTAAATACAATAATAAAATTGAAACGGAAGTGCGAAATGGTGAGTTAAGAGTATTTGTAGAAAGTGGAAATTGGAATAACTGGAACTGGGGAAATAAATCCCTAAAAGCTTATATCACTATTACCGATTTAAATGGTTTAGATATCAATGGTGCCAGTAGCTGTAAAATAGCCGGGCTATTAAAGGTGGAAGATTTATCCATTGATATTTCCGGTGCCAGCGTAGTACGGGGTGAGATTACTGCGGAAACTCTTTCCTTTAGTTTGAGTGGTGCATCTATAGCAGAAGTAAAAGGAAATACAACCGAATTAACTGTAGATGCCAGTGGGGCCAGTGGTTTTAGAGGTTTTGAACTGAGTAGCGAAACCGCAGATGTGAGCGCCAGTGGTGCTTCGGGTATAAGTGTAAATGTGTCAAAAGAATTAGAAGCAAGTGCCAGTGGAGTCAGTAATATTGGCTATAAAGGAGGAGCTATCATTAAAGATATAGATGTAAGTGGGGGTAGTTCTTTAAAGAAAAAGGATTAAATATAAAGATTGGTTTGGCTTATAAGCTATACTCTGCTATATTTGCACCGCGAAGTAGAGCAGTGGTAGCTCGTCGGG
This sequence comes from uncultured bacterium, assembly GCA_964293305.1. Lineage (GTDB taxonomy): Bacteria > Bacteroidota > Bacteroidia > Chitinophagales > Chitinophagaceae > CALAGJ01. The sequence continues at coordinate 35,759 of CAXYYO010000033.1, forward strand.
CTCATAACCCGAAGGTCGTTGGTTCGAACCCATCCTTCGCAACTATATAAAAGCTCCGCTTTGAGCGGGGCTTTTCTTTTTTAAAAAATTTGCGATGAAAAGTGGATTCGTAAGCATTTTTGGTAAACCCAATGCAGGCAAAAGCACTTTGCTGAATAGTTTGCTACAGGAAAAATTGGCTATTGTAAGTCCAAAAGTGCAAACAACAAGGCATCGCATCAAAGGTTTTTTAAATGAACCCGGTGTTTACCAAATCATTTTTTCAGATACACCTGGCATCATAGAAACTAAGTACAAACTACATGAGCGTATGATGAAGGCTGTAAAGTCTGCATTAGAAGATTGCGATATTGCACTGCTTTTGGTAGATGCAGGGGATAATCCCGAGAATAGCGACTTACTTTTTTCTGCACTCAAACTCAAAGGAAAAGCTATATTAGTGATCAACAAATCAGATGCTGTTGGTAAGGTAAAACTTGAATATGCCCAATCCTATTTTAAAGAAAAACCTTATGTACAGGATATCATCACAATATCTGCCCTCAAACAAAAAAACCTACAAGAATTATTGTCAAAAATAGTGGCATTACTTCCGGAAGCATCACCTTATTATAATGATGAAGATCTGAGTGACTTACCCACAAGATTTTTTGTAAGTGAATTAATCAGGGAGCATGTATATGCTTTATTGGATGATGAACTTCCATACCATTCTACCATTCTTATCAATGAATTCAAACAACAGGAAAAACTTATAAAAATTCAAGCTGATATTATAGTACAGCGGGAAAGTCAAAAGGCAATCATACTAGGCCAAGGTGGAAGTATGATAAAAAGATTGGGTATAGAAGCCAGACAATCCATAGAATCATTTTTACAACAAAAAATATATTTGCAGCTCTTTGTAAAAGTTCGTCCGGGGTGGCGCAATAGTGAGTTTATGCTAAAGGAGTACGGGTATTAATTTAAATCAGGTATCATGACATTTACAGTAGCAATAGTAGGTAGACCCAATGTGGGTAAAAGCACTTTATTTAATAGACTCTTAGAGCAGCGTAAAGCTATTGTAGATGATATTAGTGGCGTTACCAGAGATCGACAATATGGCATAGCAGAATGGAATGGAAAGTCATTCAATATTATTGACACCGGTGGTTTTGTGCCAGATAGCGAAGATGTTTTTGAAAAAGCAATTCGAAAGCAAGTAGCCATTGCCATTGAAGAAGCAAATGCTATATTTTTTGTAGTAGAAGTGGAGTCCGGCATTACAGAATTAGACAAGAGTACAGCTGCATTACTTCGCAGAAGTACAAAACCTGTATTTCTTGTTGTTAATAAAACGGATAATAGCCAGCGGCTGCTGGAGGCAAATGAATTTTATGCATTAGGCCATGATACAATTTATCCATTAAGTAGCATCAGTGGAAGTGGCACAGGCGAGCTGCTGGATGATTTGACAGCGCTTATTCCAAAACAAGATGAGGAAGATGTTGATACAGAAAATCAGATTCCAAAATTTGCCATTATCGGGCAACCAAATACTGGAAAATCCTCACTTTTAAATGCATTGATAGGAGAGGAGCGAACTATTGTAAGTGATATAGCAGGTACCACTAGAGATACCGTACACACCCATTATAAATTATTCCAAAAAGAATTTGTTCTAATAGATACTGCCGGCATTCGCAAAAAGAGTAAGGAAAAAGATGATCTTGAATTTTATTCCATCATCAGGGCTATACGTGCCATGGATGAAGCCGATGTTTGTATCCTCATGCTAGATGCTGTAAAGGGCATAACAGCGCAGGATGTAAGTATATTTTCACTGGCATCTCGAAAAGGAAAAGGCATTGTACTCTTAGTAAATAAATGGGACTTGGTAGAAGAGAAAGCTACCAACACCGCAAAGGAATATGAACAACATGTGCGGCAAAAAATTGCTCCATTTGTGGACGTGCCCATACTGTTTATATCTGTCAAAGAAAAGCAAAGAATTTTTAAAGCCATAGAAACAGCCATTGAAGTATTTGATAGCAGAAAGAGGAGAATAACCACAAATATGCTCAATGAAAAATTATTAAAAATTATTGAGAATAACCCAGCACCAATGGTAAGAGGTCATGCTGTTAGAATAAAGTTTATCATGCAATTGCCCACTGTGGTACCCTCCTTTGCATTTTACTCCAATCATCCCAACGATATAAAAACACCTTATAAAAATTACTTAGAAAATCAATTGAGAAAGCTGTTTAATTTTACAGGAGTACCAGTACGGATTTTCTTTAGGAAGAAATAAAGGAATGCCAAAAAGGTAATGTCTTGTCCTAAAATGGATTTACACATTTTAAACAACAAAGAACAACCAAAACCACCAGGGCAATACTCTGGCCCTACAAATCCAAAGCAATATCGTAAACGCAGATATTTCAGTTGACTTTGAATTCAAAAATGAAAGGCAAAATAGATAAATATTTGAGGTTGATTTTTGGCAGATTAAATGATTAATACCATATCCAATTACATTATAGTCCAATCTAAATCAACAAAAATATAGTT
>CAXYYO010000034.1:0-37635 GCA_964293305.1 uncultured bacterium
AATATTTTTATTAAGCCTTGCAGGAATACCACTTACGGCAGGATTCCTATCAAAATATTACATGTTGGCATCTGTAATCAGTACAGGTACTTATACATGGTTAGTAGTGGCGGCAGTAGTATTTGCTGCTATTAGTGTATATTATTATTTCAGGCTGATACAAGCCATGTATTTCAAATCAGGCACACCTGAAGTAGCATCAATAACTCCCACATTCAAATATCTGATTGTATCAATAGCCGTCATCATTATAGCCATTGGCATATTCCCTCAACTGCTGTTTAGTTTATTTTATTTTGGGTAATACAAATTAAATTTTTGTTGATTAAAATAATCTAATCACATATTTCTAGTTGAATCTACTGATAGCCGGTTATATTCATTGTGGGAGTGTTGAGAATTCAATTATTTCTTAAACTTGTGTGAGGCATATTTCTGCTTTGCAATGAGAAGCCCTCTACATAACTTGGGATTAATTATTTTTCATCCATTTTGATATCCAAAAACACAGGTATTTAATTGGAACAACAATTATTAAGATTATTTCTTCTAATAAAATTTACTTTATAATTTTTTTACTCGCATTTTAGTATATAAATTTGAAGCCAAGACAACAACATAAAAGAATCTCTTTTTTACTTACCTTAATTTTAAGCATCTATGAAATTTTTAGTATACCTATCAATAAACATTTTGTGTTTTATAAATTTAAACGCCTTTGCACAAGCGCCAATAAAGCAGTGGGACAAAACCCTTGGCGGCTTTAAAGACGAAGAATTAAAAGATGTATTTCAGGTAGCTGACGGTGGCTATGTTTTTGGAGGATCTACCAAATCAAATGCAAATAATAAGGGCGGGTATGACTTTTTAATTGGTAATCTCAATTCACAAGGTGCACTTCAATGGCAGCGTGGATTTGGTGGCGATAAAGAAGATATCCTTACCTCAATACTACCCTTGTCCGATGGAGGATTTATCATTGGAGGAAGTTCTGCATCAGGTAAAGGACAAATAAAATCACAAAATAGTTGGGGTGAAACAGACTATTGGATATTGAGAGTAGATAGGAAAGGTCAAAAAGTTTGGGATAAACGATTTGGCGGCACAAGCATAGATAATTTGACTTCAATAGATATAACAAGTGATGGAGGTTTCATCTTAGGGGGATACTCATGGTCTGATGACAATGGAAATATCTCTGACACAAGTCGTGGAAAATCTGATTATTGGATTGTGAAGATTAATGCCGATGGGAATAAACTCTGGGATAAAAGATTTGGTGGTATTGACTTTGATGAATTATATAAAGTTGAAGAGGCATTAGATGGTGGTTTTATTCTTGCCGGGTATTCTTACTATGGCATCAGTGGAGATAAAACAGAAACGGGTCAAGGCAACTGCGATTATTGGATAGTGAAAACTGATGGCAGTGGAAATAAACTTTGGGATAAAAGATTTGGCGGGCTAGACTACGAACATTTATATGATATGACAGAGTCCAGTACAGGAGATATTTATATAGGGGGAGATTCAAGATCAAAAGTTTCTGGTGACAAATCTCAAAATACAAGAGGTAAGTATGACTTCTGGATATTGAAAATGAATAGTAATGGAAATAAACTTTGGGATAAAAGATTTGGTGGAAAAGAATTTGATGTAATGAGTTGCATGCAAATTACTTCGGATGGTAGTTTACTTTTAGGTGGGGAGTCAGCATCCGGAGTTGATGGAGATAAATCTCAAGCCAGCAATGGCCTTAGCGATTTTTGGTTTTTAAAAATTGACCCAGCAGGAAATAAAGTATGGGATGCAAGTTTCGGTGGATCTGAAAATGATTATCTACAATCCTTGGATGAGACGAATGATGGGGGATATATTCTTGGAGGTATTTCGAGAAGTAATATCTCAGGGGATAAATCGGAAAAATCCATTGGCGGTTATGATTTTTGGTTTATAAAAACTGATAATAATTTAGCTAAATCAGTTAATGCACAAACAATAAAAATACCATCATCAATTATAACAATTGCTCCAAACCCAGCTACTGACTTTATTATTGTAACATGCAATGAATCAATAAAACATTTACAGGTCATCAATGACATGGGTATTGTAGTCAAATCACAAATGGAAGATCTTGGAAACAATTCATACAGGGTCTATATAAAAGATATTAAGTCCGGTGCTTACTATATTGAAATGGCAACTACTTCAGGTGATCATTTAGTGGAAAAATGGATTAAGCAATAAATTAAAACAAAACCAATGAAACAAATTAGAATATTATCAACGATAATTTTATGTATTCATTTTCAGCATGTAATTGGCCAAACAAAAATCGTAAATCAGATTATTTTGCCAAGACCAAATCCTTATGGTATACTCGTTAGTCAAACAAATGGATATAACCTTGATCCCGATAAAGCCGTACGCTTGGTACAAGATCTAGGTGCTGCATATGCCCGTATAAATGTAAATAATGGGGTATGGTATGATGATGAGAAAAGACAAATATTTCTGGATGAGTATAATACCTATACAAAAAGCAAACCTTCTATTGGAATTTTATTAAATGTGCTTTGGCTAACTGGTGTACCAGGACCTGAACCTTTTCCTGGAGCAACTCCAGCGTATAAAGATTTTATAAATGATTTAATTGATACTCTTACTTCACCAGGTTATATACCACCAGCACTTTTAGTGGTAGAAAATGAAGAAAACAATGTGCAGTTTCATCTAATTGAATCAACACAAGATCAGGATAAGTTTCTTGAAATGCTGACTTATGTTGTGGAAGAAGGCCATAGAAACAACTTAAAAGTTTATAATGGAAGCATTTCTACTTTAGGTGTAATAGTCTCTACTTGGGATGATTTTTTGAGTGTAAAAAAAGATAGGGTAAGAGCTACAACCTTTATAAATAATTCTTTTCCGGCAGAATCCATACCATTTCTTACCAATAGCTTTTATACTGAAAAAAAAGAAAGAGCTCTCTACTATCTGAATGCCTATAAAAACATTCCAATGGATTACATGAATATACATTGGTATGAACCAGCTAAATTGGTAGATTGGTATAAAGAATATCCTGTAACTGGCGTTGATACTGCACATATGTCCCGTGGAAGTTTAGAAGAAGTATTTGTTTTTTTCTCAGATTCGAATACTGTCGGTTGCAAAGATTTAATATGTAATGAAGCAGGTCAAATTACCCCTTCAGATGACATCGTTTCCGAGCTCACATGTGCACTGCAGGGTATGCCTTTTGTAGTGTGGTATAGTGGAGATAGAGATGAATTTCAAAGTGTACGCCCCTACAGACAGTGGGGACTACATACAAATTATGCCACAGGAGCCAAACCCTATGCCATTAGGCCTAATGGAATATTGTTTAGAGATAATATAAAAAACATAACACAAAGCACCGTTATTTTTTGTCCAGAATTTCCTCCCATATTAGATAAACATTAATTAGAAAAATGCTCCTATAGAAGGGGCATTTTTTTTTAATATTCCTAACCTATTTAATATTTTATTTTTATTGAACCTTATTGCGATTTTGTATTGTGTTTGATTTAAAAGTATACTAAAAACAGAAAGTATTTTATATTTACTTCATGTGGCTAAAAAAGGCATATCAATCAAACCGCTTTATAACAATTTTGGTTATTATTTTTTTCACCATTCAACTGATCAATAATATCAGGCAAGATATAGCCATTTCACCTTGGTATGCTTATGGCATGTATTCCGAAAAGGTATTGTCTGATACAAATGTTGCTGTAGTAACATTAACCGTAAACGGGAAGCAATTACAACCCACTGATTTTATGCCCCAGGTGTGGGACAAGATGACTCAACCCCTATTGTTATATTATAGGCAGGCTGAATGGAATCAATTTCTCTTTGAAACAGATATTCAAAGACTCCTTCCATTTTCAGTGCAAGAGCATTTTATCAATCATATTTCAGTTAATGATTTTGATAATTGGTACCATCATTTTATAGAAAATATTATTCATGTATCGGTGCATGAGTTAAATGGTGAGTATGCCTTGTATTCCTTTGATCAAAGCAATTGGCACAAAATCAAAACATTAGTACAAATCCAATCTATAAACTGATGCTTTTAAATAAGCAAAATAATCTACTCTCACAGTATTGCATAATATTTTATATAATTATGTTTTATAAATGGACCAATGGATTATTACTATATCAATTAGAGCCGCTTTTTATAACAACCTCTCAGGATTTTTCGACATGGTTAATCATGCAAACAGGATTGCATAAAATATTTTTAAATAACCATACGGCTTGTATTATTGGGGATGGCTTATTCCTCTTATTACCAATGCTATTATTGTGGCTTCATAAATTACAAAACAGAGCTTACTCTTTCATTGCCTATTTAATGCTGATATATAACTTTGTTTATATACAGATTTTAGTTTTATATCCATCTTACTCAATAAAAGTGATGACAGGATGGATATTATTTCCTTGTTTATTCCTTACCAACAATGAAAAAGCAACTGCAATTATCCAACAAGCTTTGCGATATATGATTTGTTATATTATGCTCTCAGCTGCTCTTTGGAAGATGGCACAAGGTGGAATTTTTTGGGAAAATCAAATGCGAAATATTTTGATTCGACAGCATGCAGATATACTTGTATTGAAAACAAAGAATGTATGGACATACAGTTACAATTGGATCATTGTACATCCGATTCTTGCGCAATTCGTTTATTTACTTGCCTACCTGATAGAACTCTTTTTTGGGGTAGGATTTTTTACAAACCGCTATGATAAAATACTGAGGTATTTTTTGATCATATTTTTAATAGCAGATTTCTTTCTGATGCGAATTGCTTATTTTGATTATCTTGTATTTCTACTTGTATTGCCTTTGTCAAAAAACAATTTAATGGGAAGCAAGTTTACTTTTCAGTCTTCCATATAGCATATAAATGGTAAGCCCTACAGCCATCCATCCAAAAAATACCAACCAACTTTTTGCAGGTATTTCTATCATCAGATACATGCAGCAAAGCACACCAAGTATTGGTATCAATGAAAAGTTTTTTATAAACGATAATATACTTAGAGCTATAGCAAATATGATGAATATGAGAAACAAAATTTCTTGATAACTTTCTGATGTGATATTTGAAAATGCATCGCCAATTCTTTGTCTAAATCCCACAATCAAAATTGTAACCAAGATTGGAATAATATATTTTCCATTGATGTATGGAAGACTAAACTTACCCGGCTGCTTTTCTGCTTTTGGTAAAAATAAAACACCACCACATACCAAAACAAATGCAAACAAAGTACCAATACTTGTAAGATCTGTCATTAATTTATCGTCAATGATTAGTACAGGTATACCCACCAATAATCCTGTGATTATAGTAGCAAATGATGGTGTAAGAAATCGAGGGTGCACAGTAGAAAATCGTTTTGGCAATAATCCATCCCGGCTCATACTCATCCAGATGCGTGGCTGCCCAATCTGAAATACAAGTAGTACACTTGTAGCAGCTACTACTGCACTTACGGATACCACAAAACCAGCTTTTTGCATATCAATTTTTTCAAATACATAGGCAAGCGGATCTGCTACTCCCTCAAATTCAATATAATTTACCATACCTGTAATAACCAATGTTGTTACCACATACACAATAGTACATATCAACAAAGAATAAATCATACCTCGTGGCATATCACGTTGGGGATTGCTGCATTCTTCTGCGGTTGTGCTTATAGCATCAAATCCTATATATGCAAAAAATACAGCCGATACTCCTTTCAATACACCAGTCATGCCGTTAGGTAAAAATGGGCTCCAATTATCTGTAGTACCGTTACTAAATATATACCAGAATCCTATTATCGCAACAAAAACTAGAATGGCTAATTTAAGCATCACCATAAAATTTGCACTTTTTCTACTTTCATTTATACCTACATAAGCTAGACAAGTTACAAGTGCCACAATGATAAATGCAGGTAGATTTATAATTATTTTCAAACCCAAAAACGTGGGTGCATTTGAATAAACCAATTGGCTTATATCTGACCCAGCTGCCACTGCACTGTCATAAGCTATATTTGCTGTTTGGTATCCTGTGGTTAAATATTCAGGAAGATTAATATTTATGGCTTTCAAAATATTATTAAAATAAGCACTCCAAGATATTGCTACTACAACATTCCCTATTCCATATTCAAGTATCAAGGCCCAACCAATTATCCATGCCACAATTTCTCCAAATGATACGTATGAATAAGTATATGCACTACCTGCCACCGGCACACGTGCAGCAAATTCTGCATAACACAGAGCAGTAAATCCACAAGTAATTGCGGTCATCAAGAATAGAAAAATAACACCCGGCCCTCCATTAAAGGCCGCAGAACCAATGGTACTGAAAATGCCTGCACCAATAACTGCCGCTACACCCATAAAAGTAAGGTCTCTAACTTTTAAAACTTTTTTTAGATGTGCGCCATGCCCATCTCCCAGTCCTTTTTCATAATCCTGCTGAATAGTAGTAAGTGATTTCTTTCTAAAAAGTGATTGAGGCATAGATATATTTTGATTCCGGCAATGTAGAGAATAAGCCCTTAGCAGTCAAAAAGAAAATTTTATAGCAAATTATAGGCATAAAAAAAGAGGCTAAATGCCTCTTTTTATTAATTGTACCAGTTTAATACTTATTCTTCTGATAGTATAACATCACCAGGTTCTTTTATTGGTGTGCCATTACCATTTTTCTTGTCTTGAGAATATCTTCTTCTTGCTTCTTTTCTCATCTTCACATATTCTTTCTGCTGCTCTGATGTAAGAATTGCTTGTACTTTTTTACGTCCTTCATCACTCAATGCCTTCAATTGCTGATTTTTTTGTTGCTCTGTGAGCTTTGTATCAGTATTGATAGCAGTTCTTCGTGATTTGCCATTTTTTACAAGATCCATAATTTTTGCTTTTTGATCTTCAGTTAAATTGAGGCGGCGCATTATGGCTTCTCTATTTTCTCTTCCCTCTTGAGTGCCCCATTCTTTTTTCTCATCACGCTTACCAGAACCTTTGTCAGCTTCTTGTGCTAGAGATACAGAGATTATACTCAAAAAGGCAACTACAGTAAAAATTAATTTTCTCATTTTTTTTAAATTATTTGTTTAATGAATAGATAGAGTTCAAATTTCGTTCCCGGTTTAAAATTCTGTATTTTTATTTTTGTTAATACTTAAAATAGGGTAGCTATATGATTTAAAAAATAGGGTCCCGCCAAACGGGACCCTTGCACCATGAATATACCAGATTAAAACCAAGAAAAATATTTAAATATGTTTACTATTCAAAATTGTCCAACAAAATAAAGATTTTGAAATAATATTTCCAAATATTTTTTAAATTATTTAGAACTATTTTCCTGAAGACGCATTTCTAACGCTTTTTTTTCCAAAACGATTTTTTACTTCATCCATTACTTGATACAACTTATTTCTTGAAATATTATTCTCAAACAAATTTGATTGAATAATTTTATCTGTAAATTGAGAAAGTTTTATACCAAGCAGTCTTACAGGCTTTCCTTTTTTGTAGAGTCTATTAAAAAGTAGGTATGCTGTGGGGAGCAATTCATCATCTCTCATGGTAGGCTTTATCATCATTTGCTTGCTGGTAGTTTCAAAATCAGGATACCGAATTTTTACGGTAACACAGGTGGCCATTTTTTCATCTGCTCTCAATTCATAAGCTACTTTTTCTACCATTGCTGCCAAGTGTTTTAATAAATCAACTTCAATAGAAATATTGTCCATGAAAGTATTTTCTGTGGAAATGGATTTAGCAATCCTACTTTCATGAACAATGCTATTGCTTATCCCCATTGCCCTGCGCCACAAGTCTGCCCCCCAATTGCCCATTGCTATTCCCATTTCAGCTGCAGTTTTTTGTTGTACATCTCTTATGGTATAATATCCCGCTTCTTGCAGTCTTCGTATAGCGGTATCACCCACACCGGGTATCTTGTCTAGTGTAAGTGGGGATAAAAAAGACTGCTCATTGCCGTGAGGCACAAAAAGATATCCATTTGGTTTGGCTTGATCGGTAGCTATTTTGGATACTAACTTGTTTGCAGATAATCCAAATGATATGGGTAGACCTGTGGCATCAATTATTTCGGTTCTTAATGAAATAGTCCATTGTAATGGATCAAAATATTTATCCATTCCGGTAAGGTCTATGTAAAACTCGTCAATACTTGCTTTTTCAAAGCTAGGTGCTTTTGCAGCTATAATGTCTGTAACCCATCTTGAATATCTTCCATATTCTTTACCACTTACTTTTAGGACAATAGCTTGAGGACATAATGCCATTGCTTTTTGTATTGGCATAGCACTTTTTACGCCAAAAGCTCTTGCCTCATAGCTGCATGCAGATACAACCCCTCGCTCCCTGCTACCTCCCACTATGAGTGGCAACCCTTTTAACGAAGGATTCAATAAAGCCTCTACACTCACAAAAAATGAATCTAAATCTAAATGTGCTATATACCGCTGCGGCTGCATGATGGCAATTTAATCAATTTCATAAAATATAGTTTGTTATTTTATATAGGGAAATATGTCTTTGACTTGTTGCAAGTAATCAAGCAATGATAAAAATTTATTTTTACCCATCTTTTATACAGCAAAGTTGAAAATTTCTTTAAATCTTTTTTAAACTGTATTACTACCTCGTGTTATTTTTTCAGAAAACCTCTCCTATGTTTGCTTTTTATTATTTTGAAAAAATTAGTATAAAAATTATTTATGAATAATTTTAATAATCCAATAGCAGGATGCATGCGATGGGGACAATGGGGCGCAAATTTTTCTAGCTCCGATTATTCAAATTTGATAGAATCTTGCTTGAAAGAAGGAATAACATGTTTTGATCATGCTGATATTTATGGTGCATATACCACAGAAGCTGAATTTGGCCATGCACTACAAGCCATGCAGGGAGTACGAAGACAAATACAACTGATAACCAAATGTGGCATTTGCATGCCCAGTGAAAATAGACCAGAGTATGTATCAAAAACTTATAACACTTCTGCTGAGCATATAATATATTCTACAGAAAATAGCTTAAGAAATTTCAAGACAGATTATATTGATGTATTACTCATACACAGACCAAGCCCACTGCTACAACCTGAAGAAGTAGCTGAAGCTGTTACTCAATTAAAAAAGACAGGAAAAATTCTCGAATTTGGTGTTTCCAACTTTCTCCCACACCAAGCTGACATGTTGCTGAAATGTGTTGAAATAGCATTTAATCAGATAGAGATTTCAATACTTAATATTCAGGCATTTACGAATGGACAACTTGACCATTGCATCAAGCACCATATAAAACCAATGGCATGGGCGCCATTAGGAGGTGGTTTACTTTCTGATGATACTCATCCTCGATTCAGAGCTATAACCACCATTGCATCAAAACTAGCCAGACAATATAATACAGGTCTCAATGAAATTTTAATTGCATGGCTACTTTCACATCCTGCTGGTATTATTCCTGTAGTAGGCACCACAAAATTGGAAAGGCTGATGCAAGCAAGAAATGCATCAATCATTAGTTTAACATCAGATGAATGGTTTCAATTGTATAGTGCATCATTGGGAGAAGAGATTCCTTAACAATAGCATCACACCTGTGAATTTTTATATGAATTTCAATTGATTTCTAAAGAGACCAGCCCAATTTTTTAAATGCATAAAGTATTGTACTGATATGCATACTCTGCATAATCTTATTTTCATTTATAAGTTGTATTAACTCTTTTGGTAGAGCCAAAAAAATTTCTATTTCTTCATTTCCATCTAAATCTTGACCTGCCACTTTTTCACCACCAGTTGCTAGATACATGTGCATCAGGTTTGTATTGGTGGATGGATTAGCAGATACATTTCCTAAGTATTCAAACTTTTCAAACTGATATCCTGTTTCTTCTAATAATTCCCTTCGAATGCCTGTTTCATTATTTTTATCTGTGTCATCAATACACCCTCCGGGTAATTCTATACATACTGCACCAAGTGCATGTCTGTACTGCTTTTCAAGAATTATTTTTCCATCAGTTGTTAGTGCCAACGCCGTAGCCCATTCGGGAAATTCAAATACATAATAATTATTTACTATGGTACCATCCGGTTTTGCACAAGTATCTTTTCTTGCTGTAAACCAATTTTCCTTATATACATATTCTGAATGTACAGTTTTCCAACAAAGCTCTTTTTCCATGATTGATAAATGATGTAGTGCCTATTTCTTAAATATACTGCGTCAATAAAAAAATCAAAATATTTTCATACAATAGAATGCTTAGCAATAATAATTTCCCAAAATATTTAATCTACCACCCCATTCTTGTTCTGAGAGTAGTAATATGAGCAGTATGGTGTTTGCCATGCCAGGCATACAACCCTAATAGATACCACAACGACATGGTCTTTTGTTGCTCTGGATGAAATACGGTACGCTCCCATTGTAATTCGGTCAAATCCTTGATGGTACAATGCATACGTAAATGCAGAGCATGCAAAATAGTGATTGAAACATTGATGGCTATGGCTTCCACATCAGGAAGAAGTGCCCATTCAGCTTCCAGATATGGTTTGATGGTAGGATTATTTTCTGTAAGTCCATTTTTAAAACGAGTATATGCATTAATATGACTGTCTGCAACATGATGCACCACTTGTTGAATAGTCCAACCCCCATCCCTGTATGGTGTATGCATCTGATCAGCATCTAAATTGAGAATTGCTGATTCAATTCTTTGAGGTAAAAAGACAATATCATTTAACCATTCATTTTTTTGCGCTTCGCTAAATGGTTTTACAATATACTCACCAATGGGATATCTATAATCCATGCTTTTTTATTTAATTGATTATTGTATAATATACGCTACTAATTCATCAGATACCATTTCAACTTTTATAAAATCTTCTGCTGTTGTGGCTACTGATAATCCTATATAGTCAGGCTTCACCGGAAAAAGTTTATGCATACGCTCTACTAGCACCAGCGTGTGAATGCTTGCAGGAATAAATCCAAGTAATGGCTTGAGTGCATAGAGTAATGTTTTACCACTGTTGCAAACATCATCAACGATTAGAATATGTTTATCATTTAAATCTAAGGAATTACTAATTGTTACATTGTTAGAAGATGCTTTATCAATAGATACCGAAAGAGTGAAGGTATTGATATAAGGTTTTAATAATTCAGCAATTTTATCTGCTATAATCAGCCCCCCATTCTTTACACCAATGATAATGAGAGGAGTGCTTTCTGTTGGATGGTTTTCTGCTATTTCTAGAGCCATGCGCCGTAGTTTTGCTTTCACCATACTGCCTGTTAAAATAATTTTTTTTTCGTTCAACACTTTTGTAGTAATCTTTATTTATAAAATTGGATAATAAATATTGTTGAAAAATTTGATTTTTCTGTACAATGATAGACACTATCTGAATTAAAAATATTTTATTGAATGAGTTAATAAAAATATTCAAATGACTTAGCCTATTTTACATATGTGGGATCTGCAAAATCATTATAAACATCTTCATTTCAACCAGGAGAAAAGACATACTATATCACAGATTTAAGAGAACGGCTTTGTATGGCCCGGCGTTGCCAAACAAGGGATATCCAAAAGCTCCAATTCGTCTTGTGCGTGACTAATATAGTTGTTTTAATACCTTTTCTGCGTAAACATTTTGTAACCATACAATCGTAAAAACGGTCATTATTGATATACATTCATTCAGAACATATTCCTGTTAAACTACTCTTGTTGTTATAAATGGCAAATCTACTTAGATGGCAATTTTTGACTTTCACTAATTTAACTAAATCCCTTAATTTCACACCCGAAAAATATTTTATGCGTCAGTTACTATATCTAGTTTTAAGTTGTATTTTTATTACATCTTCAATCCAAGCTCAGCCGCCCAAAGGTCTTCATTGGAGTACGGATGGCAATAGTTATTACAAATCTTCAGAAGCTGGTATCGTCCGGGTAGGCATGCCGGGTTTTACTGAAACAACTATTGCCACCTCAGCTCAATTGACACCTACAGGAAAAACGTCAGCACTAAAAATTCGCAATTTCTTTTTTAGTGAAGATGGAAAAATGATTCTTATTTATACCAATAGCAAAAAAGTGTGGCGTTATGATACCAGAGGCGATTTTTGGGTACTAAATACTTCTACAAATACGCTAAAACAGGTAGGTGCCAGCATGCCGGCAGCCTCACTCATGTTTGCTAAACTATCACCGGATGGCTCGCAGGTGGCTTATGTAAGTGGTCATAATATTTATGTTGAAAATATAAACACAGGAGTTCAAAAAGCACTTACAACAGATGGTACGGACAGATTAATCAATGGCACTTTTGACTGGGTTTATGAAGAAGAATTTGATTGTAGAGATGGATTTAGATGGAGCCCAGATAGTAAGCAGATTGCCTACTGGAAAATAGATGCTTCAAAAATCAGAAACTTCCTGATGATGAATAACACTGATTCTTTGTATTCATTTACGGTGCCCGTAGAATATCCAAAAACTGGAGAGCGGCCTTCACCCTGCTATATTTATACTGTGCAAGTTGAAAATGGCAAGACCATAAAAATGAATGTGCCAGGCGAAGCCGATAATAACTATATACCACGCATGGAATGGGCTGCAAACAGCACAGATCTTGTTATACAACAACTAAACCGCAAGCAAAATGAAAGCCATGTAATGTATTGTAATGCTGCCTCCGGCAATGTGCAAAATGTATATGATGAAATAAGCGATACATGGATTGACATAAAGGCAAGATGGGCCAATGATCCCACAGGATGGGAGTGGATAAAGAATGGCAGTTGCTTTTTATGGGTTACAGAAAAAGACGGATGGAGACATGTGTATGAAGTAAGCCGTGATGGTAAAAAAGAATCACTCCTTACAAAAGGTAATTATGATGTAATAACCATAGAAGGATGGGATGAAAAAACAGGTTATATCTATTTTATGGCATCGCCAAATAATGCCACACAAAGTTATTTATACCGTGTGAAAATGGACGGTAATGCAGCCGCAGAAAGATTGAGCCCTGCTAATGAAAATGGTACGCATGATTATGATCTAAGCACAAATGGTATGTATGCGCAGCACGATTGGAGCAATATCAGTACAGCACCCAAAACAAACTGGGTAAGTCTTCCAGCGCACACAATTATCAAAGAAGAGAAAGATGGCCCTTCCTATCCTGTTGACCCTGTAAAAATGATACAGGTTACCACCGAAGATGGCATAACCATGGACGGGTATATGATTATGCCCACCAATTTTGACAGCACAAAAAAATATCCAATTGTATTTTATGTATATACTGAACCTGCTGCTACCACAGTAACAGATCAATATGGTGCTGCCGGAAATTTTTTATACAATGGGGATATGGCGGGTGACGGATATATTCAAATCAGTTTAGATGGTAGAGGAACGCCTGCACCAAAGGGAACCTACTGGAGAAAATCAATTTATAAAAACATAGGCCGCATTAATATCAGGGATCAGGCAATGGCGGCAAAAGAAATATTAAAATGGAAATATGTAGACAAAGAGCGAGTAGCTGTATGGGGATG
The DNA here is from genome assembly GCA_964293305.1 of uncultured bacterium. Classification (GTDB taxonomy): domain Bacteria; phylum Bacteroidota; class Bacteroidia; order Chitinophagales; family Chitinophagaceae; genus CALAGJ01. Next base: position 13,715 of record CAXYYO010000034.1, read on the forward strand.
GAGTGGTGGTGGCACTGCCACGCTCAATTTACTATTTCAACACCCTGAAATATATAAAACAGGAATTGCTATTGCAGCTGTGCCCAGTATGTTTACTTATGACAATATTTATCAGGAGCGATATATGGGTGTGCCACAGGAAAATAAAGCAGATTATGAAGCTGGAAGCCCCATTACGTATGTAAAAAATTTGGAAGGCCACTTATTATATATACATGGCACCGGAGACGATAATGTACATTATCAAAATGCAGAATTACTCTTAAATGAAGTAATCAAGCAAAATAAAGTAATTGATTTTATGGCATATCCAAACCGGTCGCACAGCATATCAGAGGGCAAAGGAACTTTTCAGCATTTAAGTAATTTATATACAACCTTTTTAAAGCAATGGTGCCCACCAGGTGCACGATAAATTCAACATTATTATATAAGCATAAGGAGTAGTACAGCTATGTCTAGGCAGGCCATTGTTATAGTGATGCGCACTACTTCTTACCCTTCATAATAGCATTTTCTACATCGGGGTTCATAGGTATCTTTCTCACCTAGCAATACCTGAGATGCTTGATTTGTTTTGCGATAAGATATACTGGCAATGCTACCACATTTCATGCAAATAGCATGTAGCTTAGTGATATAATCAGCAATAGCAAGCAGTTGAGGCATGGGGCCAAATGGCTGCCCTTTAAAATCCATATCCAATCCCGCTACAATAACCCTGATATCTTTTTTTACAAGTGCTTCACATACCATGACAATATTTTCATCAAAAAATTGAGCTTCATCAATGCCTACTACCTGTACATCCTGCGTAAGCAGTAAAATATTTTGTGAGTTTTCTACAGGTGTGCTCATAATGGCATTGCTGTCATGGCTCACCACTTTCTCTTCATCATAACGGGTATCTATGGCTGGTTTGAATATTTCAACTTTTTGGTTTGCAATACCTGCTCTTTTTAATCGACGAATTAATTCCTCGGTTTTGCCGCTAAACATGCTACCACAAATTACTTCAATCCAACCCCTTCTGGATGTAGGCTCTATAAACATGTAATAAATTTATGATTCATTTTTTTGTGAATGCTGCAATATTCACCCTGTTTTATTAGCTTGCCAACATTCTTATATAATTGTTGATACAAAATGAATAACTCAAATAGAATTGCCACATTAATTGATAAACTCAAAGAGCAATATACGCAGGGCGTACCACATACATATCTTCTGGTAACAACTCAAATGCTTTTATCAGAATTATCAAATGCGAGTAATGCATCTGGTGCCGAATTTGGAAGTGCTATCGTTTCCAATCCTTTTGTAGTGCATACCCCTCAGCAAAACTCAAATCAAGCCGATATTTTTAGCAATGATGAGCCGGAATTGACCAATCAAACAACACAAAACAGTAGATTTACAATTCCAAAACTTGATTTACCTGAGATTCCATTTCTGCGTCAACAATCTGAAGTTAAAGTATTTGATGAAAGTCCAATAATGCCAAAGGTAGAAGAATCTAATAAAGAGACTTTAGCTATAAGCTCCTTAATACCAGATGAAAATGCAGAACTCCATGAAAAGCTCCATATCAATGCAGAGCATGATTTCAATGAGAAATTAAAAGAGGAAAAAGTTGAATTGGCCTCCATTTTAAATGCCGCACCATTGACAGATTTAAGAAATGCTGTGGGTATTAACGACCGATTTTTATTTATACAGGAGCTGTTTAATGCAGATGAAACCATGTACGAAAGATGCATAAAAACAATTAATTCTTTTACCACTTTTGGTGAAGCAGAATCTTGGATACAAAGGGAGCTAAAAGTAAAATTAGGCTGGAAAGAAAACAGTGAAACTGTAGTTCATTTTGATCAATTGGTAAAAAGACGTTTTTCCTGAATGTATCTTAGAATTTCCTGAGTAGCGCCAGCTTTTTCTTTTACATAATCGCCAGCAATCATACAGGCTTTTTCATATACTTTTGGATGATGCATTAATTGAATCAATTCTTCTTCTAGTTCAAGTGCTCCTCTTACATCAAATGCACCACCTAGGTTTATCAATTCTAATGCTTCAAGACTTTTATGATGCTCGGGTCCAAAAAGAGTGGGTTTGTAATAAACAGCTGCTTCCAGTATATTATGGATACCATCACCTCTAAACCCCCCTCCTACCAAACACACTTTTCCGTATTTATAAATATGCTTTAGGATACCTATATTATTTATTATTAAAACATTTGTACCTGTTGGAAATTCCTTTTTTGCATGATAGAGGCTTAGATAATCACTATAAAGAATGGCTTGATCAAAAATTTTCATGCATTGATCTATTCTTTCACCACTGATGTTGTGTGGGGCAATTACAAAACGCATTTCAGGATGTGTAGATGCAAAATGCCTAAGTTCTTTTTCATCCTCATGCCAGGTGCTTCCTGCAATAATCGTTTCATGATTTGCGCAAAAAGAAGCTATCTCTGGAAAAGATTTTTTTTGTCTGGCTACTTCAAGCACCCTATCAAAACGTGTATCTCCTGAAACTGTATAATTTGTAAGCCCAAAATTTTTTAAAAGTGATGCTGAATTTTCATCTTGTAGAAAAAAATGATTGATGAAAAACAACATTTGTCGGTACCATTTTCCATACCATTGAAAAAAACTAAAATCTTCACGAAATATACCTGATACCAAAAAAATAGGAATATTATTTTGATGTGCTGTAATTAAATAATGATACCAATACTCGTATTTAATGAGAAACAAACAAGAAGGCTTAACCAATTCATAGAACCTTGCTGCATTTTTTGGATGATCCATTGGCATGTAAAAAATATAGTCTGCGCCAGTATAATTTTTTTGTTGTTCATATCCCGAAGGGGAAAAAAAAGTCAAGACAATTTTTACATGCGGGTAATTTGCTCTAAATGCTTCAATGAGTGTACGACCTTGCTCAAATTCTCCCAGAGAGGAAGCATGAAACCATACCCTAGGGCTGGTATCTTTACCAATCTTTTCATCAATTTTTTCAAAAATATTCTCCCTACCCTTGCTCCATAAAGCAGCTTTGCGGCTAAGAGGAGCAATCAGTTTGGCTACCCGTGGATAAAGGTAAATAAACAGTTGATATAAATATTTTCCAATCATACAAACAAGTTGCAAATATGCAGATTAAAAAATGATAATATGAATTGTTTGGTCATGAAAAAATTATGGCGATGATTGAATGTATACATTGAGGAAGATGGCTAAATAAAGAATAGCACTATTTAATCTTATCATATTCCGCATGATTTGATACAAGATATGTAGTTCCTTCTAAGGCTAATGAAGTGTTTTGGAAAATAGTTTTGGTTTCTTCCAAAAACAAATGAAGCTCACTATATTTACTACTAAAATGTCCAATAATCAAGCTATGTACACCTGCCATTTTAGCAATATTTGCGGCATCCTCGGTTGTACTGTGGTATCTTAGTATCGCTTTTTCTGTTTCATTTTTTAAATAAGTGGCTTCATGATATAGCAATGTAACCTCTTTTACGGATGTAGCTATTGATTCATTGTAGCAAGTATCCGCACTATAAGCATAGCTCCTTGCACTATATCCGGGCTTTGTAACCAACCGATTCTCAATTATTTCACCTGTTTCATTTAAAACATCTTCGCCATTAGCTAGCTTTTCAAACGCTCTGTGAGGAATTTGATAAGTTGTGGCTTTTTCAATATCCAACCTTCGTGGCTTTCTTTTTTCTGTAATAATAAACCCATAACAACTTATTCGATGAAAAGACTTGAAGCAAGAAATTGAAAATTGCTGTGAATCATAAAGTAGTCCAGCTTCTGTAATTGGTTTGAAAATTATTTTGTAGGGTATTATAGTTCCCGCAGACTCAAAGATTAAGTGTAATAAATGTTCAAGCTCTTGCGGAGCAAACAAATACAAATCCTGTGTACGACCTGCCAATGCCATTGTATTCAAAAGACCTGGCAGCCCAAAATAATGATCACCATGTAAATGCGAAATAAGTATGTATTGGATACGACTATGGCGAATTTTATAGAGAGCCATTTGCATTTGTGTGCCCTCTCCACAGTCAATAAGGATTTGATGTTGGTTTAAGGTAACAACTTGGGCAGCAGGATGTCTGCCATAAGCCGGCTGTGCTGAATTGTTACCCAAAATCGTTACTCCAAACATGCTTTGGTTTGTTTCATAAGGCCGGAAAATAAGAAAATAATTATTTGAGCTATTATTTATTCCTATAATAAAAAATTATAGCAGATTAATCCATTCTTTTAATTATTAAAATTATTCAAACAGTATGTTTGTAATCTTGTTACAACATTTTAATATATGGAACCTGAGGTTAGGATATTTTTACGAAAAGTAGCTCAAACAATTTTTGGTGGACTGTTGTGGTTAACTATCAACACTGCACTTGGAATTATGCTTGGTTTGGGTTTCCCGGATGGTGCTATCGATATTTGGAATATAATTTTTTATATTTGGTTTATTACAAGTCTTGGTGTCCTCTTGTACTGGTATTATAAATTATGGACAAATCCAGACGAAAAATTTGACCAATAGTTTACAACTCATTTTTAACTAAAATACCCAATAGTACCGATTTTCAATTGAGAGGGTATCCTTATTTTGCGAAAAAACTTATGTCCCTGAGGTCAATTTGTAAATGGTATGTCTGCATTGGCATTTTTGTGATTTTTTCTATAAAATTTCTCATCCGACCCTATGCCCCACTAACTGATACATGGCAATTAATTACGGATATAAGCCCAAACCTTGTGGGCGCTTTCTTGATTCCTTTTGCTGCATTGTGGTGGGGTAAAGGAATCTTTAAAATGAATACGACTGTGGAAGTATTGCAGATTTGTTTGATTGGTTTTCTAGTAATTCTTGTTAATGAATATTTACAATTAATAGAAATTTTTGGTCGCACATTTGACTACTTGGACATCATTGCTACTGCTCCAGGGTGTTATTTTGGTTATACTATTTTTATCTATAAATTGAATAAAATAGCTGTTTCCAGAAATACTACCATCTAAGTACATTACACAACTAATGATTTGAATCTTGCCAAGTATTTTCCAATTAAATCAAATTCGATATTCACCTTATCATCGATTTGCAGATATTGCAAATTAGTGTGCTGCCATGTGTATGGAATAATAGCAACAGAGAATGAATTTTTTATTAAATTAAAGCAAGTGAGGCTAATACCATTTACACAAACGGAACCTTTCTCAATCATTAAATGTGCAAATGAAGCGTCATAATTGAATGTAAGTACCCAACTTCCATTTGCATTATTAATATCAATACAGGTGGCTGTACTATCCACGTGACCTTGTACCATATGTCCATCAATTCTGTCATTTAGTACTATACATCTTTCTAAATTAATAATTTGTCCATTTTTCCAACTGCCTGCATTTGTTTTTTCTAAAGTTTCTCTTATGGCAGTTACTGTATGTAATCCATTATGAACAGATTCTACAGTCAAACAGATTCCATTATGGCTAACACTTTGATCCGTTTCTAATTGATTTGATATCTGACTATTGATTTCAAAGGTCAAATTATCGCCATTTTCTAGTATTTTTTCAACTTTGCCAATACATTCAATGATACCTGTAAACATGCTACAAAGAAAGGAACTGAGTTCAAGATTGTAATGTATAAATAATATTTTATTTTTTTCTTATCTATAGTATCCACAAAAATTATTGATTTGAAAATCCACAGTTACATTTGTAGCATAATTTAGAGTATGATAGCAATAGGTAATATACTAGTAAGTGATCAATTGATAGAAGAAGATTTTGTTTGTAATATAAGTAAATGTAAAGGTGCTTGTTGTGCTGATGGTGATGCGGGTGCCCCCCTTACAAAGGAAGAGCTTGAGATACTTTCAAATGAATATGAAAAAATTGAGCCATACCTTACTACACAAGGAAAATCGACAATCGCCAAACAAGGAAAATATACTTATGATGTAGATTTTGGTTGGGTTACTCCTGTTATTGATGGTGAAATGTGTGCCTATGGATTTCGAGATCAAAATGGAGCTATCAAGTGTGGTATAGAACAGGCTTTTTACGACGGAAAATTATCATGGAAAAAACCAATCAGCTGTCATCTTTATCCCATTCGTATTGCTACAACGAAATCAGATGAAAAAATTGAGATGGTTAATTATGAACCTAGGCCAGACAATTGTAAATCGGCTTGTGCACTCGGCAAAGAATTAAAAGTACCCGTTTATAAATTTTTGAAAGAAGCAATAGAGCGAAAATATGGTTCGAACTTTTTTGAAGCTTTAGATGCAGTAGCAGTTCACAAAAAATCAAAAGAAAAATGAGTGAAACTCAAAATATTTTCTTAGCAAAAAGCCGCATAAAAGTGGCTGACATGGAGCATCGCCGGAAAATTAATTTCAATATTGGTAAATATAATGCTGCTGTACCCATTGGGAAAAAACAGTTTCAAGATATTGAATCTGCGAGACAAGTAGCTAAGAATATTAAATGGGCTGCTATTGAAAATTTATCTTCTCTTTTAGAAAAATTCGAGTCAGCTATTTCAAAAAGAGGTGCACGTGTATTTTGGGCGGAGGACTCTAAGGACGCACTTTCAATTATTGACCAAATATGTGTAGAGAAAAAATGTAACACACTCGTAAAGAGTAAGAGTATGGTTACGGAGGAAATACACTTGAATGATCACCTCGAAAAAAAAGGAATTGAAAGTATAGAAACTGATTTAGGTGAATATATTCAACAATTGGATGGTGAGCCACCATATCATATTGTAACTCCAGCCATGCATAAAAGCAAAGAAGATGTGGCAAAATTATTTGCAAATAAGCTTGGAGTACCTGAAGGTTTATCACCAGAACAAATAACAAATATAGCCAGAGAAAAACTTCGTGAAAAATATGTGCAAGCACAAATAGGTGTAACCGGAGCCAACTTTATAATCGCAGATACAGGTTCCATAGCTATTACGGAGAATGAAGGCAATGCAAGATTGAGTTGTGCTTGGCCATCTACACATATTGTAATTGTAGGTATAGAAAAAGTTATTCCTTCAATAGAAAATTTATCTCTATTCTGGCCTTTACTTTCCACCTTTGGCACCGGCCAAAAAATTACGGTTTATAATTCAATAATTAGCGGGCCAAAACAATCAGATGAATCAGATGGTCCAAATGAAATGATTGTTATATTATTAGACAATGGACGAACAAATTTATTAGCAAATACTAGAACTAGGGAATCTCTATACTGTATTCGTTGTGGAGCTTGTTTAAATGCATGCCCTGTTTATAAAAATATAGGTGGGCATAGTTACGGTAGTACATATAGTGGCCCTATTGGAAAAGTTATTACACCACACCTTCAGGGTGTAAAAGAATACAAACACTTGAGTTATGCTTCATCACTTTGTGGTAATTGTACGGAAGTGTGCCCAGTGCGAATCAATTTACATGAATTGATTTTAGACAATAGGCATATTGCTGTTTCTGATGGTGAGAGCAATTTGACTGAGCGATTAGCATGGAAAATGTGGAAGCAGGCAAGCGTAAATAGAAAGTTGATGAATACCGCATCCGGAAACATTAAAAATAAAGTTGTAAACAAAATTTTTAAATCTTGGACACAGTACCATGATACACTTCATTTTGCAGAGAAATCCTTCAATGAAAGTTGGGAAGATTAGTTCTTAAATTTTGCTGTACAATGGTAAATTCCATTGAATAAATGTTCAAAAGAAAATATCAAAAAGGATAGATATACTTTTTTCTATGATACAGATATTTGTATCAAACTACCATTAATTCAGCATGCCACCATCATTTATTTACCATTTTTACCACCGGTATCAGCATCTCTTCTAAACTTATACCACCATGCTGAAAAGTATTGCGGTAATAGTTTGCAAAATGGTTGTAGTTGTTTGGATAGCATAAGTATAAATCTTCTTTGGCAAAAATGAAACTGGAGTTAATATTGGGCGATGGTAAGCCTGCCTGTGCTGGATTTCGAAATGCCAATACATCCCTTGCTTCATAATTTAGATTTCTGCCATGCTTGTATCTTAAATTAGCAGTTGTTTGTTTATCTCCTATTACTTTTACCGGTGTGTTTACCCTTGTGCTTCCATGGTCAGTAGCCAATACGATTTGTACTTTTTTATCTGCTATTTTTTTTAATGCCTGATTTAGTGGACTATGTTCAAACCAGCTGCGGGTAATGCTTCTGTAACTTACTTCATCTGCGGCCAGCTCTTTTAGTATCTCCATTTCTGTACGTGCATGGCTTAGCATATCAACAAAATTATATACAATAACATTGAGTTCATTATTCATTAAATTATGTATAGAATTTACCAAATGTTGACCATCATTATGATGCGTTATTTTTGTATAACTAAATTTAATATCCTGAAAACCGGCCTGCTTAAGTTGATGCTGTAAAAAGATTTCCTCATTCAAATTTTTACCACCCTCATCATCATCATTTTTCCATGCTTGTGGAAATTTTTTTTCTATTTCCAAAGGCATCATTCCCGCAAAAATGGCATTACGACAGTATTGTGTAGCAGTAGGTAAAATGCTATAAAAAGTATCCTCTTCAACTATTCTATATTGCTCCGCAAATATTGGCTGGATTGCTTTCCATTGATCAAAGCGCAAGTTATCAATCAATACAAAAAATAAAGGACTACCTTTTTGAAGATTTGGAAAAACTTTCTCTTTCAACAGGGTATGACTCATTACAGGTTTTGAAGCAGCTTTTCCTTGTACCCAATCAGTATAATTTTTACTGATAAATTTAAAAAATTCAGTATTGGCTTCCTGCTTTTGGGTATATAGTACTTCCTGCATTTCAGGACTATCCGTTTTAGCCATTTCTAATTCCCAATACACTAATTTTTTATAAATATCCATCCACTCATTATAATCAGGATTACTGTTGAGTGCCGTAAATAAATTGCGAAATTGTTGCTGATAAGCCAATGTAGTTTTTTCAGAAACCAGTCTTTTGTTATCAATAATTTTTTTCAGGCTTAATAACACCTGATTCGGATTTACTGGTTTTATGAGGTAGTCTGAAATTTGGCTGCCAATAGCATCATCCATCAAATTTTCAGTTTCATTTTTAGTAATCATTACCACCGGAATATTGTTATTGGCTTCTTTAATTTTTTCCAATGTTTCAAGCCCGGTTATACCCGGCATGCTTTCGTCTAAAAGTACTACATCCGGTGGCGTTTCTTTTACAAAATCTATGGCATCAAAACCATTTGTACGTGTATGAACGAGGTACCCTTTTTGTTCCAAGAAAAATTTTTGCGATTGAAGGCTTTCAATTTCATCATCCACCCAGAGTATAGTTGCAATAGCCATATTTTTTTATTTGATTTTTTCTGATGTATTAATTTTTGTTTTGAAAGGGATTTGCAAATCTGCCATTTAGCTTGCACTTTTGTTTCAATCAATTTCTTTTTAACAGAATAATGAATATGAAGCATCCCGGCAAAATCATCAACGACCCGGTCTATGGTTTTATTGCTATTGATAATCCGTTAAATTTTAGAATACTGGAGCATCCTTGGTATCAGCGCCTACGGCGAATATATCAAATGGCTTTGGCACACTTAGTATATCCCGGTGCAGTACATAGCAGACTACATCATTCATTGGGTGCTTATCACCTTATGCACCAGGCCATCACAGTACTCAGGCAAAAAGGAACAGACATTTCAACCGAAGAAGAACATGCTGCAAAAGCGGCTATACTTCTACATGATATAGGGCATGGCCCATTTAGTCATGCATTAGAGCATGTACTTATACCTCATCAACACCATGAAACACTGGGTTTGCAAATGATGCAGGAAATGAATCAGGAGTTTAATGGTGCACTAGATCTTGCCATTTCCATTTTTACGAATCAGTATCATAAACCATTTTTGCACCAGTTAATCAGTGGACAATTGGATGTGGATAGAATGGATTATTTAACACGTGATAGTTTTTATACAGGCGTAAGTGAAGGTGTTATTGGATATGACAGAATCCTAAAGATGCTTGTTGTTCATGAAAACCAATTGATGGTAGAACAGAAGGGCATTCACAGTATCGAAAAATTTTTAGTAGCCCGAAGGCTGATGTATGGACAAGTTTACCTGCATAAAACAGTACTGGCTGCTGAAAAAATGCTCATTAAAATTATTGAAAGAGCAAGGGTAATTGGAGCAAGTGCCACAACAGAAAATTTAGATGCCATTTTACATTTTTCATACAATCAAGAAAATTTATTAAAAACATTTTGTGCCATTGATGATTTTGATGTGATGAGCTCCATCAAAAAATGGGCACAGCACAAAGATCCTATACTTAGCACGCTATCTAATGGCATTCTAAACCGACAACTGTATAAGTGCAGACTTCAGTCCACAGCTTTCGACAAAGTAATAGTGGAAGCGCACACAAAAAAGGTTTTAAATCAAACAAATTTATCGGAGGACTTAAAAGCGTATTTGGTTTTTGAAGGTCAAATAGACATTACAACCTATAAGCCGGAAGATGAGCATATTTTTATACTTTATAAAGATGGTACAGTGAGAGACATTTCCGAAGTGGATAATGCACTCATACATCATACACTATCTATGCCGGTTAAAAAATTCTACATTTGCAGTTATCCCTTGCAGTCATCATAAATAAAAAAATATTTTAAAAAATATGCAGTTTACGGCAGAAGCAATTGCCTCATATCTAAGTGGCACAGTGGAAGGAGACGGTTCAATATCAGTTACCGCTTTTGGTAAAATCGAAGAGGCTTCGCAAGGTCAGTTAAGTTTTTTGGCAAACCCAAAATATGAACCTTTCTTATATACCACAAAGGCTTCAGTTGTAATTCTAAATAATGATTTACAATTAAAACAACAAATAGAAGCTACAATAATACGTGTGCCAAATGCTTATGCTGCTTTTGCTTCATTATTAGAATTGTATCAGCAGGCAATGGAGCAAAGTTTTCAAGGCATAGAAGAACCGAGTTATATTGATAATACCGCTACAATTGGCGATGGTATTTATGTAGGAGCATTTGCATATATTGGAAAAAATGTAGTTATTGGAAAACAAGTAAAAATATATCCAGGTGCATATATAGGAAATAATGTATCGATAGGTGATAAAACTATCGTATATGCTGGTGTAAAAATTTATCAGGATTGCAAGCTTGGCGAAAATGTCATTATTCATTCAGGTACCATCATAGGAAGCGATGGATTTGGTTTTGCACCACAAGTAGATGGAAGTTTTAAGAAAATACCTCAAACTGGAAATGTTGTTATTGAAGATGAGGTTGAAATAGGAAGTAATAGCACCATTGACAGGGCTACAATTGGTAGTACATTTATTCGAAGAGGAGTAAAAATTGATAATTTAGTACAGATAGCACACAATGTAGAGATAGGACAAAATACAGTAATAGCAGCCCAAGCAGGCATAAGTGGCAGCACCAAAATTGGTAAGCAGGTTCGCATTGGCGGTCAGGCCGGCATTGTTGGACACTTGGTACTGGGAGATGCTAGCCAAGTGAATGCTCAAAGTGGAGTTACTAAGAATTTAAAAGAAAAAGGCACCGTTACAGGTTCACCTGCTTTTGAATACAATGCCATGCTTCGCAGTCAGGGAGCAATGAGAAGATTACCTCAATTAGAACAGCGTGTGGCAGAGTTGGAAAGTTTGGTAAAAACTATGACTTCTTAATTTAGAGTAATTATTAAGTGGAATCTTTTATAAAAATTTATCATTCACTATGAAGTTAATAACTTCTTTTTGGTATATTTCATTTAGCAAAATACTACCATTTTTTATATATTTTTATTTTGCTATTTTTTCGAATTATACATCTGCACAAATCCAGAATATTGGGGGAATTATCAATAGTTATGCATCAATAGATTCCTTGGATGTTTGTAATAACAGATTATATCTTGACCAAACCCAATATGGTACTTTTTCTGCCGGCGATACTATCTTAATCATTCAAATGAAAGGGGCAGATTTGTTTGAAAATTTGAATACACAAAGATTTGGCAAAGTCAGGGATTTTAAGAAGGCAGGCAATTATGAAATTAATTATATTAAAACTATTCAGGCTGGATACATTGAACTAAAAAATACGCTAATAAACAGCTATAATATTGGGTCAGCACGTCTACAGATTGTAAGCATACCACAATACAAAGATGCAGACATTACACAGACATTAAATCCTCTTGATTGGAATGGAAAGATTGGTGGAGTTTTAATATTTTTTGTATCGGGCACATTATCCTTTTCAGCAAATATTGACGCCTCTGGTTCAGGCTTTGAGGGTGGTATATCCAATAACATTTTACCTGCTTTTGGCAATTGTGCTGCAGATAGCTTTTTTTATGCAAAAGGTTCTGCTCTTGCGGCAGCAAAAGGATATTCCTATGCAAATACAAGCGATTCTGCATTTGCTGGAAAAGGGAAAATGGGATCGGGAGGTGGAGGAGGGCAAGGATTTTCATCTGGGGGTGGAGGTGGTGGAAATGGAGGCATTGGTGGTACAGGTGGCCAGCAGAATAATGTGTGTAATAACCTTATTATGAATGGTGGCTTAGGAGGTGATTCTATTCCTTACAGCATCCTTTCTAATAAACTATTTATGGGCAGCGGTGGAGGTGGTGGTCACGTATCCACAATGTTGACTAAAAACAATGGTGGCTCTGGTGGAGGATTAATAATAATTCAAGCAAAAGAAATTGAAGGAAATGGAATGAAGATTGAGTGTAATGGGGTTTCTGGAAATGAGTGTCAAGTTGGTGGAAAAAAATGTATAGAAGGAATGGGAGGTGGTGGTGCAGGTGGATCTGTATTTTTAATTTCAAAAAAAATAAATTCTAAATTAAATATTGAAGCAAAGGGTGGAAAAGGTGCTGACATAAGTTTTAATAATATAGATTTATATGGTCCTGGTGGTGGTGGTGGTGGTGGTGCATTGTTAATAAGTGAAAATAGCCTTCAGACAAATCTTGAAATTGATATCGAAGGCGGTGTATTTGGTACCAATGTAATGCTGAATGATCCTCATGGTGCTGAAAATGGAAAAAATGGAATCATTCAATTCAATCAGCAAATTCAAAAATCTTTTCAACCATTTTATATTAACCAAAAGGACATATCTATAAATTATTTCGATACAGGATGCACTGATCTTGCATTGAAAGCATCAGCAATTGATATTATGGATACATTAATTAACTATACATGGAGTTTTTCAGATGGCTATACAGCTTCTGGTCAAAATGTGATTCATACCTTTTCAAACTCGGGAAACTATTCTGTAAAATTATCTTACTCAGATTTGTCTGGTTGCTTATTTTCTTTTGACACGTTTGCAATTGTCAAGAGCTTTAACCTAATAGTGGAACCCGATAAATCGAAATGCAAAAAAACTCCCATACAAGTAAATTTATCTACAAATTCATATGCAGTGAATTGGAGCCCAGGTTATTTATTTTCAGATAGTACAATTGTAAATCCAATCTATCAAGATGTTGTTTCACAATATGTGTTTGCTAGCGCATCATTTGCAGGAGGCTGTCTCTTAAAAGATTCTATGAAAATAGACATCATTCCACCAACTATTTTTTCAATTAATGGTGATACATCATTGTGTTATGGTGATAGTATAATCCTGAATGCAGCCGGCGCTGATACTTACATCTGGTCCCCTGCTATTTCTCTTTCAAATATAAATAATAATTCCACAATAGCGTCTCCTTTACAAACAACAACGTATAGCGTTTTTCTTACTAACAATACTTGCTATGATACAACTACTTTGCAAACTACTGTACTAGTAAATGCAGCACCAATAATAAAGCTCAAAAAATCAAATGATATCAATTGTACTCAAACAAGCGCCCTACTCTATGCTACTGGATCTTCATCATATACATGGCTTCCTGCTAATGAGTACGAAATTGTAAACTTTTCGACGATAAGAGTATATCCCTTTAAAAATACACTATTTCATGCTATTGGTACTGGCTTGAATAGCTGTATAGGAAGAGATTCCATAGAGGTTTTTGTTGGTTTTTCATCTTATGATTTCTATCTTCCAAATGCATTCACTCCAAATAATGATGGATTAAATGACTATTTTAGAGTGAAGTATATACCACCAATTAAAAAGTTTGAATTGTGTATTTACAACAGATTTGGACAACTTATTTTTAAGACAAATGATTATCGCCAAAGTTGGGATGGACGTTTCAAATCCATCAACCAGCCAAGTGGTTCTTATCTATATACATTAAAAGCAGAAACATCCTGTGGCTTTATTGATAGAAAAGATTTTGTACAACTCATTAGATAAAAAACACTGAGTACGCCTTTCAAGTGTATCTGATACTTAAGGAGATATTAAATCAACTGATATTATTTCAGTTACAATAATTGTCAAAAGCAGCTATAAGATTGTGTGCAATAGCTTGAGCACTCTTTCCTTCAATCTGATGACGTTCTACCATATGTACCAATTCCCCATTTTTAAAAAGTGCAATAGCCGGAGAACTAGGTGGATATGGCATTAATCTTTCACGAATACTTTTTACTGCCTCTACATCAAAGCCTGCAAAGGCCGTAGTAAGTCTATCAGGTTTAATGTTAGCATTATTTACTGCCATCAACACGCCAGGTCTTGCACTACCTGCTGCACAGCCACATACTGAGTTGATCATGACAAGTGTGGTACCTTCTTGAGAAAGATTGGTAGAAACCGCGTCACTATTCAATAATTCATCAAAACCATTATCTGTAAGTTCTGCTTTCATTGGCAGTACTATTTCTGCTGGATACATATCTTTTTTTTGCAAAAATAGTTGTCTTTTCAACACGAAAAAATTAAGCTAAATTCTATAACAGTTTATTCAACATGCAAGATCTAAAAAAAGTATTTCTGATGATACAATTATATTTAATAGGTATACAAGTATAAAATAACGAATCATTGTTTTTAATTTGCAAGAAACACTTATATGCTCATCAATTTTTACAAATACCATGGCACCGGCAATGATTTTATACTTTTAGACAATAGAACCAATACTTTCCAACTCACTGCTGAACAAATTCGGGTGATGTGTAAAAGGTATTATGGTATTGGCGCAGATGGCCTAATGCTCTTAAATTCGGTGTCGGGTTATGATTTTGAAATGAAATATTATAATGCCGATGGGCGTGAAAGCACCATGTGTGGCAATGGTGGCAGGTGTATTGTAAAGTTTGCTCACTATTTAGGCATACATAAATTGCTTTACTCATTCATTGCAATAGATGGGCCTCATGAAGCCAGTTTAGAGGACAATGGATGGGTGAGGCTAAAAATGAAATCAGTACATGCTATAGAAGAAATAGATGGTTACGACATTGTTGATACAGGATCGCCTCATCTAATAAAACCTGTAAGTAATATTATGCATTTTAATGTGGCAGAGCATGGCAGACATATTAGATACAGCAAACCTTTTACAGAAAATGGCATCAATGTAAATTTTACCGAAATCCTTGATAAGTATATTTATGTGCGTACCTATGAAAGGGGGGTTGAAGATGAAACCCAAAGTTGCGGCACTGGTGTAACTGCTGTGGCCCTGCTCAATTATCATAATGATATAGGTTTCAATAGAATTGAAATACAAACACTCGGCGGACATTTAGCAGTGGAGTATAATAAAACCGGTGAATCCTCTTTCAATGATATATGGCTTTGTGGCCCCGCATTATTTGTTTTTAAGGGTACTGTAGAAGTGTAAGCAGTAGATATTTATGTCCTGATTTTTTCTCACATTGATGTTTTACCAATTCCCAATTTATACATTTGTAAAAAAAATATGCCGTCATTTGATATAGCTGCAAAAGTGGATGCCCAAACTTTAGATAATGCAGTAAATACTGTGAAAAAAGAATTGCAAAACAGATTTGATTTCAGAGATAGTTCTTGGGATATAGATCTGAATAAAAAAGATTTTATCATCTCCATTGAAGCAGACAGCGATATGCAGATGAAGCAGATCATAGATGTGCTCATTAGCCGTAGTATGAAGCAAGGCATTGAAGGCAGTGCTTTCGATTTTACAAAAGATGCCTACCCCAGTGGAAAAATTATAAAAAAATCTGTAGCAGTTACCAATGGTTTAAAACAGGACGACGCTAAGAAAATAACCAAACTCATAAAAGAATCTGGTTTAAAAGTACAGGTACAGATTATGGATGATATTGTAAGAGTAACAGGAAAAAAAATTGATGACTTACAGGAAGTAATATCTGCTTGCCGCAATGCTGAATTGAATCTACCCTTACAGTTTACAAATATGAAATCTTAGTCAGGGTTATTTTATTCCTTGCATCAAATCGGGTTTTCAAATTAAAATTAGCAGTTGATAAAAACTTTTAGTCTATCAGAAATCAATGCACTTGCTCTGGAGTACTGGCAAGTATATCAGCAACATCGTATTTGGATATTTGAAGGCAATATGGGTGCGGGCAAAACTACTTTTATACAAGCGCTTTGTATGGCCGCAGGGGTAGCAGAAACTATCAGTAGCCCCACATACAGTATTATAAATACATACGAAAGTGTAAGTGGGGTCATTTATTATCACATGGATTGGTATCGCCTACGGGATGAAGCAGAAGCCATTGATGCAGGTGTAGAGGAAGCATTACAAAGTGGGCATCACTGCTTTATAGAGTGGCCATCTATTGCTGCAGATTTGTTGCCAGAGCATGTATTGAAAATAAATCTAACTATTGCGGATTATCATAGGCATTCAATAGAAATTACGTTATCATAAATTATCGTACTCAATACGTTTATTATCTAAAAAATTAAAGATTTGATATGGCATTAACAAAACCTATTATCAGTGGATCTTTCAGTTATGAAACCTTTGAAGAAAAATTAGATATTAAAACAAGAGGAGGCCGCCTTTCTATTGGGATACCAAAAGAAACAGCATTACAAGAAAGTAGGGTAGCATTAATACCGGAAGCTGTTGGTGTGCTTGTAAGCAATGGGCATGAAGTAATAGTAGAAACCAAAGCCGGTGAGGGCAGTAAATATACAGATCGAGATTTTAGTGACTCAGGTGCACAAATTGCCCAGGACAAGGCCACAGTCTATCAAGCTCCAATTCTTATAAAGAGCGCTCCTATAATGGATGAAGATCTTCCTTTGCTACAGCAAAATCAAACCATCATATCACCCATGCAGGTGCCCATGCTCAAAAAGGAATTAGTGGAGCAGCTCATGCAAAAACGCATAACAGCATTGGGTTTTGAGCATATTAAAGATCACAGTGGCACATACCCCATTGTACGCAGCATGAGCGAAATAGCAGGTAGTGCTGCAATGCTTATTGCTGGCCAATATCTTGGATATGCACAGGATGGAAAAGGAGTATTGCTGGGTGGTATTAGCGGCATACCTCCTGCAAAAGTTATCATTATTGGCGCTGGAGTTGTGGGAGAATTTGCTACACGCACAGCCATGGCCATGGGTGCTTCTGTAAAAGTGTTTGATAATAACGTCTATAGATTAAAACGCTTACAAAATAATCTTGGTATTCGAGTTTGGACAAGTGTATTGGAGCCACGTATACTTGCCAAGCAATTAAAAACATGTGAAGTGGCTGTGGGTGCATTAAGTAGTGAAGGAGGCCGCACACCCATTGTTGTTTCAGAGGAAATGGTGAGTGCCATGAGGACGGGTAGTGTAATCATTGATGTAAGTATTGACAGAGGTGGATGTTTTGAAACCAGCGAAATAACAACTCATCAGCATCCCGTATTTTTAAAACATGGAGTCATACATTACTGTGTACCAAATATTCCAAGTGGCTTTTCCCGTACGGCTAGTCATGCCATTAGCAATGTACTAATGCCGCTCTTATTAGAAGCTGGAGATGAAGGCGGTATTGAAGAAATGGTATGGCATGATTTCAATCTGCGCAATGGGGTGTATCTCTACAAAGGCCACCTCACCAATTTTTATGTGAGCCAGCGGTTCAACCTCAAATATACTGACCTCAATCTACTCATAGCAAGCAGACGATAGGGTTGAAGTTACTTTCACCACTTCAATATTTAAAATATGCTTTTTGAAGTTTTCATTTGAAGCATTCTAAGTAAAATTCTGGTAAGCAGCATAAAAAACCCCGCCGATGGCGGGGCTCTTATATTCCTGTAGTAAGGAATTATGCTGTAGCTTCTTTTATGCTTTTTCTGTAGCCCATGAAATTAAGATGTCGGCTACTTCGGCACGGCTAAATTCTTGTGGAGGACGGATGCCTTCACGAAGCATTTCACGTACTTTAGTACCACTCAAACTTACCATTTCAGGATTTTTTGGAGCCGTTTTGCTACTTGCCATACTGTTGGTATTTATACACCAAAACGTATTTTCAAATTTCAATATTTGAACTCCAATGCTTGGGCCTACTTTATCCATTAATACTTGAGCATCATAAGTGCCATAATAACTGCCAACACCTGCATGGTCACGACCAATAATCATGTGAGTGCAACCATAATTTTTACGAATGATGGTATGATTAATTGCTTCTCTTGGTCCGGCATAACGCATCGCCGTAGGCAATACACTTAGCATGGTATTGTCTTGATTGAAATATCCATTGATCAAAGCGTCATAACATTTCATACGAACAGGAGCAGGTATATCATCACTCTTAGTTTCTCCAACAATAGGATGTATTAAAGCACCATCAACTGTTTCTTGTGCACATTTGATTAAATATTCATGAGCACGGTGTATGGGGTTTCTTGTTTGGAATGCAACGATTGTATTCCAACCTCTTTTTTCAAATTCAGCACGAGTATCCACTGGATCTATGAAATACTGATTTGCTATATCTTCTTTGCGCAGGGGGCGGTTTACCATTTCAAGTGGACCAGCAATATAACGATTGCCTCCACGCTGTATAGCCGCTACACCGGGGTGAGCAGATTCTGTAGTACCAAAACATTTGGCAGCCAGATTATCTAATTCTAATTCAAATTTTTCTTCTACTGTCATTATAGCCAGTACATTTCCTTCCGGGTTCAACAGGGCTATTTCTTTACCTGTTTCAATGGCATCAAATTGATCACCTACAGGTAAAAGAATTGGAATACCCCAAGCTAATCCATTTGTAAGTGTCATATTTTCAATGGCACTTTCACTATCAGCCTTTCCCATAAAACCGGTTAAAGGGCTAAATGCACCAATAGCTATCATTTCCACATCAGCACCATAACGGTCTTCAATGGTTAATTGAAAAAGACCTTTTGCTTTTTCTTCTAATTCCGCTTTGCGGGTACCGCTAGCAATACGATTTACTAAAGTACCACCATGAGCTGCTATCATTGTATATATTTATTTAGTAATTAAAAATTATTCAGATACTCTATCTATGTAACCATGATTTTCTAAGTAGTTCATCACTTCTGCTGCGCACTCTTCTAATGTTTTAGCGCCAGTATCAATTGACATTTCTGGAGCATCTGGTGCTTCGTAAGGATCATCAATACCTGTAAAGTTTTTAATTTCTCCGGCACGTGCTTTTTTGTATAAACCTTTAGGGTCGCGGCTTTCGCAAACGTCTAAAGATGCTGCTACAAATATTTCAATAAATTCTCCTTGCTCTACCATTTCACGTACCATTTCACGATCTGCACGGTATGGAGATACAAAGGCTGTAGAAACAATAACACCACCATCTATAAATAACTTAGCAACTTCACCAATACGGCGAATATTTTCTTTACGATCATCAGCAGAAAAACCAAGACCTTTGTTTAATCCATGACGTACATTATCACCATCTAAAACATAAGTGTGAAGACCTCTTTCAAATAATTTTTCTTCCACCTTATTGGCAAGTGTTGATTTGCCGGCTCCACTTAAACCAGTGTACCATAAAATTGCACTTTTATGGTTGTTCATACGATGCCTGTCTGTTTTGGCAATTGTAGCATTATGCCATACAATGTTTCTAACTACTTCCATTTTATTAACTTGATTTTAATTGAAATTTTTTGCAAATTTAGGAATTCAACATTCAATTCCAATAAAATCTATAAAATTTGTAGGAAATAAAAAATCAAACCCATAAACTCCCATTCTTTTCCCTGTTTTTATGGTAATTAACCGAGTGTAGACCAGTACAAAGCAGCCTTGATTGCTCTCTCCCACCCTGCTTTTTTAACACCCCGCTCCGATTCATTCATGGCTGGAACAAATGTTTTTTGTACTTGCCATTGTTGTTTTACATCATTTAATGAAGGCCAGAACTTTACCGCCAATCCGGCCAGTAAAGCGGCACCAAGTGCAGTTGTTTCAGTAATGACAGGTCTAGTAACGGTTGTATTTAAAATATCACTTTGAAATTGTATGAGCATATCATTTGTGGAGGCTCCACCATCTACTTTTAGTTCCTTGATGGTTAAACCGCTATCAGCTTCCATGGCTTGTATCAAATCATAACATTGCCAACCAATACTCTCCAATGCAGCCCTTGCAATATGTGCATCTGTAGTACCTCTTGTAATGCCGCAGATCATGCCCCTAGCTTCCTGATTCCAGTAAGGTGCCCCCATACCTGCAAATGCCGGTACCATATATACTCCACCGGTATCAGCACAGGAGGAAGCAAGATTTTGCACCTCCGGTGAATGTCTTATCAACTTTAAACCGTCTCTTAGCCATTGCACCACTGCACCACCAATAAAAACACTACCTTCTAAAGCGTAATAGGTGGTACCATTCAGTTGCCAGGCGATGGTTGTAAGCAAGTTATTGGACGAGGCCACAGGTGTTGTACCAGTTTGCATCAGCATAAAGCAACCTGTGCCATAAGTATTTTTTACTGAACCGGGTTCTAAGCAAAGTTGTCCAAAGAGTGCGGCCTGCTGATCGCCTGCTATGCCTGCAATAGGTATTTGCGCTCCGGTGAGTCCTGTTTGTGTATAACCATAAATTTCACTACTGCTTCTAACCTCTGGCATCATCGATTTTGGAATGTTCAGCAGTTGTAATAATTCATCATCCCATTGCAAGTTGTGAATATTATACAACATGGTGCGGCTTGCATTAGTAACATCTGTGGCGTGTACTGTACCATTTGTAAGTTTCCACAATAACCAACTATCAATGGTGCCAAAACAAAGCTCACCGTCTGCTGCTTGCTGGCGTGCATTAGGTACATGATCCAGTATCCATTGAAGTTTTGTACCACTAAAATAGGCATCCGTAACCAGGCCTGTTTTATCTTGAATCATTTTGGCATGGCCTTTTGATTTTAATTCATCACAGATTGAGGAAGTGCGTCTGTCCTGCCATACAATTGCATGATAAATGGGTTTGCCTGTATGCCTATGCCACACTACAGTTGTCTCCCTTTGATTTGTAATACCAATGGCAACTATATCAGCTGGTGATGTGCCTGCTTTTGCAATTGCTTCAGCGGCTACTCCTATTTGTGTACTCCATATTTCTTCAGCATCATGCTCTACCCAAGCAGGTTGTGGAAATATTTGTGTAAATTCTTTTTGCGCCATAGACACTATTTCACCATTATGATTGAATACAATGGCTCTGCTACTTGTAGTGCCTTGGTCTAATGCGAGTATAAATTTTGACATAATTATTTAGTGGCGTGAAGATAAGGCTGATTTTTAAATGGCTAATCACAAAAGATAAATTGTCAGTTTGACCCCAAATTATACGGTTCACTTTGATTTGAAAAGTTGAAACGTAATATTCATAACTGTATGAGTTAATTTTTTTTCTGATGAAATAGTAAATCATTTAAAAGTGAATAATTTATTATACATGATATAGGTATGCTTCGTTTGGGTGTAATGATAAAATTTAACAGCTAAATCTGGGCTGATTAGATATCGATGATTTGTAATTTTTTATACTGGAAATACGATATCGTATCGTTTGAGAATTGCGAATTTTTAAAATAATAGATAGGTGTTATAGATGATTATGCGAGTTTTGAATTTTGGTGTTTAATAGTATTTTGACAATTGTCTTCATTTCCCAAAGGGAGTATTCATCCAAATTTTTATTTGTATTTTTTACATAGCATGAAATTGTATCAGAAGCTTAATATCCAAAACAGCATAATAAAATGATGAGATATTATTGTTGATTGTTGTACATAGGTTTGTTCTGTATTAGGGATAAAAAAAGGAATGGTAGATTGTACCATTCCTTTATAAATTTCAAAGCAAATATATTAATACCTGTATAGATCGCTTTTAAAAGGCCCTTTAACTGGGATACCGAGATATGATGCTTGTTCTGAAGAAAGTTCATCTAATTCAACTCCAATTTTTGCTAAATGCAATGAGGCTACTTTTTCATCGAGTTGTTTTGGCAAAACATAAACCTTATTTTCATAATTCTTATGATTTACCCAAAGTTCAATTTGTGCTAGAACCTGATTTGTAAAGGAATTACTCATTACAAAACTTGGATGCCCAGTGGCACAACCTAAATTTACTAATCTACCCTCAGCCAATATTATAACTTCTTTTCCATCAATATCATAAATATCAACCTGTGGTTTAATGGTATCTTTTGTGTGTCCATAAGATTGATTCAGCCATGCCATATCAATTTCAATATCAAAGTGACCAATATTACAAACAATAGCCTTGTCTTTCATACTACGAAAATGCTTTTCTGTAATTAAATCTCTACAACCAGAAGCTGTTACAATTATGTCAGCTTCCTTTACAGCATCGGTCATTTTCTTTACTGAAAATCCATCCATAGCAGCCTGTAGCGCACAAATTGGATCAATTTCAGTTACTATCACACGGCATCCAGCTCCCTTTAAAGAAGCGGCTGAACCTTTTCCAACATCTCCATACCCTCCTACTACTGCTACTTTGCCTGCAAGCATTATGTCTGTAGCTCTACGTATAGCATCTACCAAACTTTCTTTACAACCATATTTATTGTCAAATTTACTTTT
This sequence comes from uncultured bacterium, assembly GCA_964293305.1. Lineage (GTDB taxonomy): Bacteria > Bacteroidota > Bacteroidia > Chitinophagales > Chitinophagaceae > CALAGJ01. The sequence continues at coordinate 36,839 of CAXYYO010000034.1, forward strand.
GGTAACACTGTCGTTTACATTAAATGCTGGTATTGGTAGTGTACCGTTTACCATACGTTCATACAAACGGTGTACTCCCGTTGTCGTTTCTTCGCTTAGACCTTTGATATGCTGCACAAGCTCCGGATATTTGTCTAATACAATATTTGTAAGATCTCCACCATCATCCAGAATCATATTCAAACTACGGTCTGCACTTCCAAAGAAAAGAGTTTGTTCTATGCACCAATCAGCCTCTTCAATGGTTTGACCTTTCCAGGCAAAAACGCCAATACCTGCAGCAGCAATGGCAGCAGCAGCATGATCTTGAGTGGAAAAAATATTACAACTACTCCATTTTACTTCTGCACCCAGCGCAACTAAAGTTTCGATAAGTACAGCCGTTTGAATGGTCATGTGAAGACAACCTGCAACTCTTGCACCTTTTAATGGCTTTGATTCACCATATTCTTGTCTAAGTGCCATTAGACCTGGCATTTCTGCTTCTGCAAGTCTAATTTCTTTACGGCCCCAGTCGGCAAGACTAAGATCGGCTACTTTATGCTTCAAGGAGAAATCAATGTTCTTTGAAATTGTGGACATTCTATTTTATTTAGTGGTGCAAAGTTATGAAATTGGGCTGTAGCAGTCATATTTAAATAAAACTGTCAAGTTGAATTTTTGTGAAAATAAAAAATCCCGTCTTTTCACAGAACGGGACTTTTTCTATTTTACCAAACCTTATCTTATCTTTTTTGACGGCGCTTTGGAAAGAAGTTTCCTGTTCCAATTTTATTACTTGTACCTTCTGTGGGGCC
>CAXYYO010000035.1:0-36232 GCA_964293305.1 uncultured bacterium
TTAGGTATTGTAACTAATTGATTTACAATGACTTTTATTGACGTTAGTCAGAACCCTGCTCAAGCATTTCAATTCTAAATAGCTTCGACCTTAGCATTTTAGACTAAAAAGTCAAAAATCGGTTAAATACTGAGAATTTTTCTCATTTTGTAATTATTTTAAACTATTTTGCTTCAAATTTGAGAATTTTTCTCATTTTATAAACTGGAAATTATGTTACTAGAATTCACGATAGGAAACTTTTTATCCTTTAAAAGCAAAAAGACATTAAGCCTCGAAGCGGCAGCAATCAAAGAACATATTGATACTAACATTGTAAAACTTGATAAGCTACAACTGCTTCGTGGTGCTGTGATATATGGAGCTAATGCTGGCGGTAAAAGCAATTTTATTAAGGCAATGAGTACAATGCGAAGGATTTTAATGCAAAGTTTTGAGGCATCTTCTACCGACGAATTAGGGATAACCCCATTTTTACTTAGCACTGAAACTTCTGACAAGCCTTCCTTTTTTGAGATTTTATTTCTGATAGACAACATTAGATATCGCTATGGCTTTGAAGTAGACAATATTTCCATTAAGTCCGAATGGCTTTTTGAAGCAAGAAAAAAAACAGAGAAACCCTTATTCATTAGAGAAGGAGATGGTATTGAAGTTTCTTCCAATTTTAAGGAAGCAAAGGACTTAGAAGAAAAAACCAGGGACAATGCTTTGTTTTTATCAGTTATTGACCAGTTTAATGGAGCAACAGCAAAACAAATCATGAAATGGTTCTCAAATTTTATAACAATATCAGGGCTATCACACGAACGTTATAAGAACGTAACATTTAAAATGTTGGAGGATGATAATACCAAACCAAAGTTGCTCGATTTCTATAAAAAATTGGACTTAGGATTTGATGAAATAGATTTAGAGAAAAAAACTTTTGACACAAAAGATATCACCAAGCTTTTTAATGAGGAAATTGCTAAACAATTTTTATCAGACATTGAAGGAAAAAGTAAAATCGACATAAAGACAATTCACAAAAAGTATAATAGTAATAACGAGGTTGTTTCATTTGAAAAGTTTGACATGAGGCGACAAGAATCATCAGGAACGAATAAAGTATTCAACATTTCAGGTCCTGTCTTTGATGTTTTAAAAGATGGTGGGGTTTTAATTATTGATGAGCTAGATGCAAGTCTGCATCCCTTAATGACATTGATGATTACAAAACTTTTTAATTCCACGGAATTTAATAAAACTAATGCTCAGCTAATATTTGCAACTCACGACACAAATCTTTTTGAGTATGGACATTATCGAAGAGACCAAATCTATTTTGTTGAAAAAGATATTTACGGAGCTTCAGATTTATACTCCTTGGTAGAATACAAAGAAGACGGGGGCAAGAAAATTAGAAAAGACCGCTCATTTGAAAAAGATTATATACAAGGCAGATATGGAGCTATTCCTTTTATTGGCAACCTACATAAACTCTTAAACTAATGGCAAGGAAAACTAAAATTCCTAACCATTTACAAAAAAGATTAGTTAGGGTTAACACTAAAAGAAAAATAAATATAAGAACAAAAAGAAAGTTCTATTTGATAGTATGTGAAGGTGTGCAAACAGAACCTAATTATTTTGAGTCAATCAAAGAACGTTTACCTAAAGGTGTTCTGACCGCATGTCATATTGAAATCGAAGGTGCAGGCAGAAATACGGAGTCACTTTTAGATGAAACAATTCGACTTATGGGGAAATGGCAAGAAGAAACTGGTCGTCCAATTGACAAAGCATGGGTTGTTTTCGACAGAGATAGTTTTGAAGCACAACAATTTAATGCCGCTATTTCAAGGTGCAAACAATCAAAGCCAGAAATAGGGTGTGCATGGAGCAATGAAGCTTTTGAATTATGGTATCTCCTTCATCTAATTTATTTTGACAATGCCATAAGAAGAACTGAATATCAAAGAATGTTAGAAGAACAGCTATCTAAAAAAATGGGAAAACCCTTTGTATATACAAAAAATAGCAAAGAAATGTTAGACATTCTTTCTAAGTATGGCAATTTAGATTTTGCAATCGAAAATGCGGAAAGGCTAGAGAACTTATGGGAAGAGAGGGAAGACTATGCAAACCATAAACCTTGTACGAAAGTTCATCATTTGATAAAAGAGTTATGGTTGTTAAAAAAAACGTTTGAGCAAAAATAACAGCACAATAAAGGGCAGCAGGCAACATTTAGACGGATAGCCAAAAGCCCCTGCATACAAGTGAATCAGTAATCTTAGAACAAGCTATGAATAAAACGAACTGGGGGCTGTTGGCTATCCGTTGTTCAGCAACGCCGGGCCGTGAGGAGGGATTGTGTTGTATAGGTGGGTTAGTATAGCTTCTTTGTTGGGTTTTGGTAAGGTATATTCTCCGCTTTTGTATTTGTAAAGTGAGCAAGATGTCAACTTTGTTGTGTGAGGGTGTAATATTTTCCTTTCCCCGTTATAAAAATGGTTCAAAAAGTAACTGAAATCAATTGTCTTTTATTCTTAGTAACAAGAATGCTGCTAAAATGCATTGGATTTTACCTAACTCTTCAATTTATCATAAGCGTACAAACCATTATTTTCAACTGCAAGTATTGAGCCTTATAATACTTCGTTTATTTGCTTAAAGTTGCAATTTAAAATGTGGTTTTTAAAAAGGCTGAACGACCTTGTAAATTGACATTTTCTAATAACTCAAAATATGGACAGAAAAGATTTTTTAAAAATTGGTACACTTACAAGTGCTTCCACAAATATTGGATCAAATAACGCCTTTGCCCAAAATTTGACACACAATAATATTGACAAGTTAGTGGACGAGAATGGCAATTTTATTCAGCAAGCACTCCCCTATTCTGAAAATTTTTTAGAGCCTTATATGGATAGTGAAACTTTGCATCTGCACTATACTTTTCATCATGGTGGGGCAACAAAGGCTGCCAATACTGACCTAAAAAAAATTAAGGAGGCTCTGGACAGCAATAACCTTGAAACGGTTGATTATTGGACAAAGAAGCTATCCTATCATTTATCTTCACATATCTTACACAGTATCTTTTGGACAAACCTCACCAATAAGGCCACAATTCCCAAAGGTGATTTGCTCAAACGAATAGAAAAAGACTTTGGCAGCTATGACAAACTAAAAACCTATTTATCCCTGACTTCCAAAAATGTAGATGGAAACGGATGGGGCATTTTGGGCTTTCAACCTTATACAGACAAACTAACAATTTTACAATGTGAAAATCATGAAAAATTAACGCAATGGGGCGTCATTCCAATACTCGTATTAGATGTATGGGAGCACTCTTATTATCTAAAATATAAAAATAAACGGGCAGATTTTGTAGATGCTTTATTCAACATTATCAACTGGGATAATGCTTCACAGCGATTAGATGATGCAATTAAACTTGTAAAATAAGTAATGAAGTTTATACATCTATTCATAGCATTTTTTATTGCTGAAATTGCCTATACTCAAAATCAGGTTTCAGGAAAATTAAAAGATGATTTAGGCAACCCGATATCATTTGCCAACATATTGCTTTACAAAAAGGCAGATACGTCAAGGGTATTTCAAGGAACTACTTCTGATAGCACAGGAAATTTTACATTTCTAGAACTTACAACAGGTTTATACTTTGTAAAAATTCATAGCATTGGCTTCAAGCCTCATAACATATATTTTGAATCAAATAATAATAAATATCTAGCACTGGATGAAATAGTTTTAGAAAATGATATTGCATTAATGGGTACGGTAACTGTATCGTCAAACAAATCATTAATTCAAAAAACAAGCAATGGGTTTGTAGTTAATGCTGACGCTACGCTATCGCAACAAGGTGGCACTGCCATTGATTTATTGAGGAATACACCTACTGTATTTGTGGACGCCGAAGGCAACATAAATTTAAGAGGAAAGTCGCCCATGATTTTAATAAATGGAAGAAACTCAAAGTTGGATAATTTAAATGCGATTCCTGCCAATAGTATTGAAAAAATTGAGGTGATTACTACACCGGGAGCATCGTACGATGCGGAAGCTGAAAATGGCATCATCAATATCATTCTAAAAAAAAGCAAAACGGATGGACTGTATGGAGCTTTTTCTATTTCTAGCGGCGTGGCATATAGTTGGCGATTAAACAATTCTGCCTTGCTGAATTATAAAAAGAATCATTGGAACTTTGGCATAGGTTATGATAACCGTATGGCGGAGAGAAACCGAAAAGCAGCAGGAGACAGAGAAAATTTTAATATCCCCGAACAATATTATCTAACTCAAAGAAGAAATGATATACTCCATGAGTCCATGCACCATTTAAGAATAAATATTGATTACACAAAAGATAAAAATATTTTTGGATTTGAGTTAATGCTAGGCCTTGAAAAGGAAACCAATTTTGAAACGCTTTTTAGCACTATTGAGCAAAAAGATAAAACATTTCAATCAAAGAATAAACGATTTTCGGATGAAAGAAGAAATGTACAAGCAGGTGAAGTTGCAATTAAATATGAAAGAAATCTCAAAAGGGAAGAACAAAAAATAAGCACAAATTTTAGTACATCTATAAATAATGGAAAGGAAAATACTGCCATTTCAACACAAAGTTTATCAGCTGAAATCAATGAAATCGATAGCCCATTTTTGCAAAAAACAAATTTTACTGACAAAAGTGCTGTAAGTAATTTTCGAATTGATTATTCCCAAAAAATGGGAGGTGGAGTATTTGAAACCGGCTATAAAGTACTACTACGAAATTTCACAGATGACTTTAGCCGAAAAGACCAAATTAATGGTAATTATGTATCTGTGGCAGACAGAACCGGTACGCTGAATTTTGATGAATGGATAGATGCCCTTTATGCTCAATTTAAAAGTAACATAGCTGAAAAATGGGATTATGAAATAGGTATTAGAACTGAGCACACAGCAAACAAAGGCTCTGTAGAAAGTCTGAATATTGATTTCGAAAATACCTACATCAATCTGTTTCCAAATGCAAGCATGAGCTATACATTTACCGATAAACAAAACATCAGATTGAGTTATGGAAAACGAATAAATAGACCTACACTCGGACAGCTCAATCCATTTACAGATATTACAGACTCATTAACACAACGAAGTGGAAATCCTAAACTATTGCCTGAAATTAGCAATAACCTTGAACTCAGTTTTTCTAAAAATATCAGACAAGGCAGTGTGCTTGCGAAATTGTACTATCGCAATAGCAAAAACAGTATTTTACCTTTTACAATATTAAGACCAGATGGTGTGCTATTTACACAGCTTTTAAATGCTGGAAGAACAGAAATAATAGGCTTTGAAACAATTATTTCCTTAGTCATAAATAAATTCTGGAAGACAAATTGGAGTGCATCTTTATTCAATCAAAAAATAGATGCAAATAATATTAAAGCCGAGGCACTAAACAAGGTATTTAGCTGGAATACAAAGTGGATAAATGATTTCATGTTAGGGGAGAAAGCCAAACTACAAGTGAATGGTATTTACAATTCGCCAACTGCCACCATACAAGGCAATAGAATTGCAGTGTATAATGTTGATATGGCATTTCAACAAAAAATTTGGAATGATAAAGCAAGGATTGGCTTGATTGTAACAGATATTTTTAACACCCAGAAAAACGGCTTAATTTGGGAAACGCAAGACTTCAATTTAAGTCGTATTTTCAAAGTGGACACAAGAGCAGTTCTGCTAACCTTTGCCTACACATTTGGTACATCATTCAAGGAAAAACTGATGGAAAATAAATTCTCAAATGACTAAAACCAAACTAGATTGTCGATTTTACTTGCGTTTATACGAGTGTAGTGAAACATTATACTCATAAATGTTTTAACAATGATTGCTTATCAATAAATCCAGTATGTGTCCAGACTAGTGACTGTTTTTTATAGAGTTGCAATACAGGCAATGCATCAATTTTAAAGCTTTTGCAAAGTGCTTGATTATCGTCCGCATTAATGCGAATAATTACAAGTTTTTGAGCCAGACTATCGGACAATGCTGAAAGATAAGGTTTCATTTCCCTGCAAGGGCCACACCATTCGGCATAAAAATCAATCAATACATCCTTATCTGTGTTCAGTAGCACATCAAATTCCGCTCTTGTCATTCCTGATTGTATAGTGGTATTTGTTTCTGGAAGATTGGCACCTCTCCATTTTAAAATACCTCCTTCCAATTGATATATGGTAGAAAAACCCAAAGTGCTCATTTTAATAGCTGCGGATGTACTTCTTGCTCCACTTAAACAATATACAAAAACGGGTTTTGATGTATCAATAGTAGAAACTTTATTTTCAAAATCGTTATCATTCCAATCTATGTTTATGGCGTCATTCAAATGGCCCTTTGCGTATTCTTCTGGAGTACGTACATCTAAAACCAGGGCATTTGGTAGTGCTTCTATTTTTGATGCAAAGGCTTGTGCACCTAAATCAATATGTGTCTGTTTGGAAAGTGTAGTACTACAACTTCCGAAAAATATTATGGTAACAATCCTAAATAATTTAAACTTCATTTTATGAAAATTGATTTATAATCTGCTCTAATTTATTTGCAGGCACAACTCCAGATTGACGCCATTTAATTTCACCCTTTTTAAATAATATAATTGTGGGCACACCTTGTATTTGATAAAACGCTGAAACCTGTGGATTTCTGTCCACATCAATTTTAAAAATCTTTATACGTTCTCCCATGGTTGATTTCAACTCTTCCAATATAGGCTTCATCATTTTACAGGGGCCACACCATTCTGCAAAGAAATAGACTAATGTGGGGGTTTCATTATTTATAATAGACTTGAATGATTCTGACATAAAATTTTATTTTACTTCATCAAAAATGATATCATCATTTATTTCTGTTTTTTCTGATTGCTTGGCATTAGTATTTGGTTGGTAACAACTACCACCCGCACAGCCTATACCACACAAACCCATTAACGCAAAATATGCACCCAATACAATACCCACCCATTGTGTTGATTTTGCAGATTCAGTAATAATCAAAATACCTCCAATCAGGTATAAACCACGTTTTATAGACCAGTTTGAAAATATGCTATTGAACATTTTTTATCCTAATTTCTTTTGTAAACTCATCCATCCACCACCATTAAATACGCTCTTAAAACCTTTTGATTGTAATATCGATTTTGCAGCAGCACTCCTCATACCGCTGGCACAGCAGGTTATAATTACTTTTTCCTTATTAAGTTGATTCATTTTCTCATTAAGGGTATCTACAGAAATATTTGTTGCACCTTTTATGTGGCCGGAGGCAAATTCACCCTTACTGCGTACATCCAATATAATGGCACCTTCTTTTATTAATTGTGCAAAGTCAACTTTTGGCCCAAGTCCAAACATGTTTTTTATTTTCTCTAACATATATAAAGTTTTAAAATCATTTGTAAAAATGTGTCCATCTTACTTCTATATTTTAAGCTGAATTGCATAAAATATTTGTTTTACTAAGATGATTCTTTTACTCTTTTTGCTTAGCATCTGATTTTTCTTTATCAGATACTTGTTCTTTTTCAAAAATATTCAACAGCAACCCACCCATTAGAGCTCCGTATAATAAACTATTTATTGGATGAGCACTTATAACGCAGTTACCTGTTTTGCAACCTACAAAATAGTAATAGGCATATCCTCCAACGGCACCTAAAAGAGCACCAATAAAAGTTAGTTTAAATTTTGAGATTTTTATCATATTGTTATTAAGTCAAGTTTTTCCAATTTGTTATTGAAATTTCTTTGTTATGTTAAATGATTTGAAAAATATTTTACCTATTCAAATACACTCAATCTCGTGATTCATTTTTGCTCATTTTTTTTCTTGTAGAAAGTCTAAATGGTACATATAGCGGGCAAAAACTGATAAAACTCGTAAGTATAAAAACTCCTGCAAGAATCAAAAAGATGATTGCAGTAGTGTCAGATATTTGACCAGCCATATATAAACCTATTATCAATATGGCTACCGTAGCTCTTACCAGTTTATCTATTAAACCCATATTCTTTTTCATATTTTTTATTCATTTTTAATTACTTGGAGCAAAGATGGAATGAAGTATTGATCTAAACGGCTACTTTTGTTACATAAGGGTTATTTTATTTCTTCCTAATTTCACTAATCCATTTTGCTCCATCTGGCCAAGTATTCTTGATACAACTACCCTTACTGTACCAAGTTCTTTTGCCAAATGCTCATGAGTAATTTGTATAGTAGATTGACTTAATAATTCTACTCTTTTTTTTATAAAATTAAGCAGTCTTTCATCTAGTTTTTTAAAGGCAACTTCATTTACAACTTCCAAAAGCTCATCAAATCTTTTATGATAAAGTCTGAAAATATAATCCAACCATTCAGGAAACTCCTTGACCAATAAGCTAACCTTGTCTATGGGTATGAATAGTATTTCTGTTTTTTCTTCGCTTATTGCCTTTATCTTGCTAGTTTCATGATGTAAGCCTCCCAGAAAAGACATGATGCATGTTTCACCAGCAATAATGTAATATAGTAAAATTTCTCTTCCTTCATCATCAGACCTTATTACTCTAATACTGCCTTTTGTAACAATAGGTATAGCTCTGATATAGGCATTTTCATTTAAAACAATTTCTCCCTCATTAAAAGATTTAGAAAAGCCAAATTCAAGCAGTTTCTTTTTGACAGTTGGAGTATGAATAAATGCTTGAAAGTCATCTTTTTGCATTATACAAAGATACTGAGTCAATAAAATCATGGACTGATAATAATCATAAAATTAATTCACCAGTTATTCCATACTTTCAAACCAGATATTTCAGTTGATTTTGTAGTAAAAAATTGAAAGGCAATAATAGATAAGTGTTTGAGGTTGATTTTTGGCTGAAGGAATAGTGAACTATTTTAACATCAAAAAATTGTTCTCAAATAATAAAATAAGCGGCCATTTAGCTTTGTGATACATATCATTTGCAATATTTTGGTTTAAATTATCTAAAAATCAGAATACAGCATTTCAATTATCATAAACCAAAAACATACTTATACAATGCTGCAAGATTCTCACCCTGTATAGCCCCCTCCTCTACCGCTGCTTTATAATGTATGCCACCATAGAGCCTACTTGTGCTTGCTTCATTTGCAGCCTGCTTTGCCGACTCAAATCTCCGGCTTAATCCCAGATACTCCATTTCTGTGGTATCGATGAAAGCAACTGGGCCAAGCATAAATGTAAGTACACCTGCTGCGGCGGCTGATATCACACTATGACCACTGGTGTATTCAGGAAATGGCGGAGTTTGTAATAGTGGGTTCCAGTTTGGATCTTTTAATGCCCGTATAACAGTAACAGGTCTTACCGTACTGCTGGTATATTTTTCATGCCAACAAATTATAAATCCATCAAAGATGGCTGCACTTGTAAGTGCATAGCAAGTAGCAGTTTTTATCTTGTCTGCTTGCTCCTGTTGGGTAAGTATTTGAGTAATGCCCATCCAATGACCGGCGGGTGTTGTTTTCTTTGTAGCAAAAGTAAAATGGCCTTCATGCTGTGTCACAAAAGGATTATCATCCCAGTAATGTGCAATGGTATCCATGTCTGGTGAAATACGCTTGCTCATTGCAAATATTTCTTCCAATTGTGTTTGATAAATACTTCCGGACAATTCGCTATAAGGAGGAGGTAGAGGTGGTGGTATTTGACCTGCACTATCTGGCAAAAGTGGTAGTATTAGCTTCCAGTATGGCTCGGCGGCATCAGCATAATCTGGAGGAGTTTGTTGCCATTTTCCAGTTTCTTTAAAAACACTATATCTGGGCATACCTCTTGTTTTTTTATAGTTATCATTAGCTGCTCGGCGCAGAATGATAGCTGCAACAGAATCTCCAAAAGCAATTGATGTTTCAAAAGTAATTTTACTGTTTTCCTTGCGGAATATGTCTTCAAGAACGCTTTGCGTAATAGATAAACTATCTTTTGAAAATATTAGTGCTTTTGCAGTTGTAAAAAATGCACGAGTAGCAGCAAGTTCATAATTTACCGCATTGGTATCGGCTGTATGTTGGATGGGCTCAAACCCATGCAGCCTTTCAATAATTGATGTTGAACTTATACTGCTATATTTTATAGCTTCATACCATGCCAAATTACTGTAAGCATAAATTCTTGAAGCCACAGGTGGAGAAAAAATATCATAAACAATTACATCAGTAAGTCGATGTACACAAAATTGTTGTAGGTGAGAAGGCAATGTATTGGGCTGTTCGTCAGTTCTACATGCATTCGTTAAAGCAACTATCAAAAAACAAATAAGAATGTATCGCATAGTATTTATTATTGCTTTTGAAGCAATCGTTTTTCTTTTTTACTATTTACAATTTCTATCTTTTCGATAGCATCATTCCAAATTAAAAATCTGGATGATTGTGAATAAAATGAGCTACCATAACTTGCTTCTACCCTACGTTGTTTCCCATTTTTAAGATAACAAATAGCATAGTCATCATTAGGGAGAAATTTATAGCCTGAGCCTGTCTGAATTTTTGAAGTATATAGTTTGAGTGAACCAGCATTTTGGCCTGCTATTAAAGCAGAAGTATTGCCAACCATTATTTGTGCAAGCGACTTACCATTTCCTGGAATAAAGAGCCCACTTTCTGCAATAGATAGGGGTAAAAAATTTCCTGCACCATCACCCTTCAGCACCATACCATTGAGTGCATCACACCTACCAAGATATGGAGCCATTGCGTTCTCATTTCCTGTAAGGATCAAATCAATATTTCCATCACTATTATAATCATCCGCACAAATAGCATATACCGGTGCCCATTGCAATTTTGCAGGTAATGCATGCATTTCAAATTGAAAATTTCCTTTATTTTCAATCCAACTCGTATTAAAATTTGTAGCAGAAAGTTTTAAAACATTTACCATTTGTTCCTTGGTAAATACTTCTGATAGCGTGGCTTTTGCATAAGTAGCATAATTTGGAAAACGCCCTTTCATTGCAGTCATTTCTCTAATGAATTCATCCCTGCCTGCTATAATAAATTCTTTCTTTGTTTTGTCTGCAAGCGATGCAGGAATATAGGAGGTAAAAACGGCGTCAAAACTCTCATTGCCATCAAAATCTTTTCCATACACGTTTACCGGCATATTGGGCAGTGGTTTTATATAGCTGTTAAGCCCAAAATTGCCTGCCACATAATCCATATCTCCGTCATTGTCTAAATCAGTAGCATGAAGGCTATTCCACCAGCCTGTTTCTTTTTCTAATGCATTATTCTGCTTTTTCAAGGTCCCATTTTCATTTTTAAAAAAAGTAATGGGAATCCATTCTCCTGCTATTACTAGGTCTGTCCATCCATCATTATTTGCATCGGTCCACAAGGCATCACAAACTAATCCCACATTAACCAATTCCGGCGCAGCCGAAACAGTAATATCCGTAAATTTTATACTATTTTTTTTGCTGTCATTCCTATAGAGCATACTATTTATGGGCTGGGGATAACTACCCGGCAATAATCGACCGCCAACGAATAAATCCAGATCCCCATCATGATCCATATCAGCGGCTCTTACACAGCTTTTGGAATTAAAGTTTGCAGGTATTGCCTTTGTGTTTTCTACAAAATGACCAGTACCATCATTTACATAAAAATGGTCCCTATAAGCGGAGTATCCAGGGCCATTTTCACTGCCACCACTTGCTATATACAAATCTGCATCACCATCTCCATCTGCATCAAAAAAACAGAGTGCTGCATCATCTTGGTATTTAAAACCGGGCAAACTATCTATAAGATTTTGTTGTATAAAATGGCCATTTGATTGCTGTATAAATGCCTTGGCAATATTGGGGGATCCACCACCTACACCTACATCGTCTAATCCATCTCCATTAATGTCTGCTACTGCTATGGCAGGGCCATATTGTGTAAATTTATGTGGTACTAATTTTTGAATATTGAAATCAATAAAATCAAGTTCACTATGCCGCATAGTAAGCCCCGATTGCTTTGAGGTATTTGTAAACCAGTTGCCTTCGGCTAATGAATGATGCGTAGGTTGATCATCTATGGCATCAGCATATTTAAGTTTTAAAACTGCATCTGCATGTACATTTTTTATGGTCTGTTTTTTATAACCGGGCCAGATTACAACAACCGAGTCCAACAAAGATATTTTACCCAATCCAAAATGTGCTGCCATAGACACAGTGGACAAATAACCTCTATAGGGATTTTGCTCATATACTTGCTGCTGACCTGCGTAATATATTTTTACAATGGCACCAATTGCATTCAAATTGGATGCAGGGCCCAGTAATTCAACCTTTAAAAAATGTGATGCTTCCGCTTGTACGTTTGCTTTGTTTTCAAGAATAGAAGCTTCCATATTTGTATTGTTGATTACAAGATCCAAATCACCATCAAGGTCTAAATCTGCATAAGCCATTCCTGCAGAAAATGTAGGAGTATTAAAACCCCATAAAGCAGACTGATTGGTAAATGTATAATCACCATTATTTTTATAGGCATAATTTGTGGTTTGTACCACCGGCACTTGCTGAAGCATTTGCTGATAAGGTGTGGTTTTGTATGCATCCACACGATATGCCATAAAATCAAGATCTGACAAATCTTTTGGGAAACCATTTGATATAAAAATATCTTTCAATCCATCATTATCTGCATCCATTGCCAAGGGTGCCCAGCTCCAATCTGTTTGTGCTATACCACTAAAGAATGCTGTTTCGCTAAATAATGGCTCGCCCAGTGTATCTTGTTCTAAAGTGCGTCGGCCTTGATTCCATTGAATGGTATTGCGCACATACTGATGCATAAAATCATATTGCGCACTGTTTTGAAATGTTTGGTAAGATACATCATTCATCATCATTTTCTGCCGATAATTATCTTCCGGTGCCATGTCTAATTCTATAATGTCTGCAAGCCCATCATTATTCAGATCTGCAATGTCATTTCCCATAGCATTTTTACTGGTATGTTTTAGATAGATGTTACACTTATCTGTAAATGTTCCATTGCCATTATTGATGTATAAAATATTGTTTGACAGATAATCGTTACTCACATAAATATCCTTCCAACCATCTTCATTGATATCAACAATACTAATGCCTAAACCATATCCTTCAATCAAAATGCCCGCCTCATGCGATACATCAGTATATACCGCATGCCCCTTACTACTATCATAATCATTGCGCAGCAACTTATCTGTATTTGGCCAGCTGCCATCTTTATGAATGGGTCTAAATTCATTGGGATAAATATTGTCTATTAAATCATTTACTAATAAATAAACATCCAAATCTCCATCATTGTCATAACCAAAAAAAGCTGCCATTTGTGTGTGAGATGAATCATCAAGCTTATAATCTGCAGCCGATTCTGTAAAAAAAGGTGTACCAGTAGCATCGTTCCCTTTATTGATATAGAGTAAATTTTTGCGCTGAGCAGCATCTGAATTTACAGCCACAGATATATAAATATCCTGCCTACCATCATTATTAATATCCACTATAGATACGCCCTTGCTCCATCGTCCATTACCAGATACTCCGGCTTTATCAGTAATATCTTCAAATTTAAAATTACCTTTATTGATATAGAGTTTATTTGAAACTAAATTTCCAGAAAAATAAATATCCGGCAAGCTGTCATTATTAAAATCTGCAATGCCTGCTCCACCTCCATTATAAATATATTCATAAGTGAGGATGTTGAGGTCTGGACTTTCAGTAATTGTATTGCTGAAATGAATACCTGTTTCATCAGCAGACAAATTGCTGAATAGGACCTGTTTATTTTGACAGGATAATGCAATAATACAAAGGAGTATATAAAAGAGATTTGGCGTAATTTTTTGTTTTGTCAATTTGTATTCGATTTAAACAGGGTATTAGATTTGTGAGAATTTAATTGTAGAAAATTGCTGCAGTTGTATGTTTCCAAATTTAGAATATTTAATATTTTTTAGTTTTAATAAAGCAGAGAGATTTCTTTTACTTAATTCTAAAAAAAATGATTTGAAAAACAGCTCTATCCCAGAAACACAATAATGGCAATTCTGGAGATCAGTTGTTATGAAATTTTCTTTATCATAGATTTCCTATTATAATGCCCTTACTTTCATTTTCTACAATTTTTTTCTTTGTCAGGTTAATTTTTCTATTGAGAAAGTATGGCAAAGCAATAATTGTGAACAGGCTAAATAAGGACAATGGTATTGAAAACATAAGGGTCCATTTAATCCAATCATATTTCCAAAAAATTACATATAGTATGATTGTTATCATGGTTCTTATTGCCCATAATAGCAACTTCTTTTTTTTAAATTTTGGGTCCAGAATAGTATTTGAAGTTACCTTTTCAAGTTCACTTTTAAAATTTTCGGTTAATGAAGACTTTGTATCCATAAATGTCAATTAATTGGATGCCAAATTTCGGCTCCTGGTTTCTTACCTGTAAGCATTTCCAAGAGAGAAAATAGATAATCGTTTTGACTTTCTCCGCTTTCATCCACAATTTTTTGGAATGCCTCCCCTGACACTGGAAATAATGAAGTTAAATCAATTTTCCATAGACCATCTTCTTTGTAAAAGTGAAAATAAATTGGTGCTTTTTGACCATTAGAAATGAATTGCCCTTTAGCAAAGTCGTTATCAATAATAACATCTCCTATTGAGATATTTGCAACGCTGTTTTTTCCCACCATTCCACTTTTTATAGCAAAAACCAGAAGTGCTTTACCATCAAAATTTAATATGTCTTGCCTTGATGTTCTGTGCCTAACTGCAAATACAATAAATTTATCAATAATAGGCAATGCTTCAACTTTTAGAGAATCGGCAGTCTTGACGAGTTCAAGTATTTCGCCGTAGTAGTTTATAGTCCGACTGTCAACATACGTTGCAGCTTCTTTACCTTTATCATTAAGAATTGCAGACTTATAACGGTCAAAAGATTTTTTTACCAATTTCTCTTCACTTTCCTGACCATAGGTAAGTTGTGCTGTAAGTAGAAGAATAAATACTCCTACGATCTTTATTTTTAATGTCATTATTTTTTAGATGTAGCTTTCAAAATAATTTATTCAATGCTATAGCTGTCATTTTATTACTGGTAAAAATTAAAATTCCGGCAATATGGGCTTAGTGCCCACAATGGCATCTATCTGTTGCATTATTTCAAGACTTAACAATGGCAAAACCTCTAATGCTTTTAAATTATTTTCTAATTGTTCAGGTTTGGTAGCACCTAATATGGCAGTTGTTACGTTTTCATTTTTTAAACACCAAGCAATGGAAAGAGCCGCCATAGACACGCCCATTTCATGGCAGAGTGCCGATAATTGTTTTGCTTTATTTAATTTGTCTTCAGTAACCCATCTGTCTTTAAGCCACTCAAAGCCGGTAATAGCAAAGCGACTATTCTCCGGGATGCCGTCATTGTATTTACCACTGAGTAACCCCGCTGCAAGGGGACTCCAAATGGTGGTGCCCATTCCTATATTTTTAAAAATGTGTACATATTCATTCTCCATTTTATTTCGCTCATACAAATTATACTGCGGTTGCTCTACAGATGGTCCCATAAGCCTGTAATGTGCAGCCTGGTGGTGGGCATCCATAATTTCAACACCGCTCCATTCACTGGTACCCCAGTACAAAATTTTCCCTTGTTGTATAAGGTGATTCATGGCCCATACCACTTCTGCAATAGGCGTTTGCTTATCAGGCCTATGACAGAAATATAAATCAAGATAATCAACCTGTAGTCTTTTTAAAGCCTCGTCACAGGCTTCAATGATATGCTTTCTGCTAAGCCCGGTTTGATTTGGTTTATTGTTTTTTCCCCGCCAGCCAAAATATACTTTTGAACTTAATACATAACTACTGCGTTCCCATTTGGCGCCAGCCAGTACCCTACCCATCATTTTTTCACTTTCTCCTAAAGCATATACTTCTGCATTGTCGAAGAAATTGATACCAGCATCATAAGCCATACCCATAAGGCGTGCCGCCATGCTATCATCAATTTGTTTTTGAAAACTAACCCAGCTTCCAAAGCTTAATGCACTGAGTTGTAAACCAGTATTACCCATTCTTCTATATTCCATAAAAATATTTTTCAGGGTGCAAAGTATAAATTTTAGAATTAGTTTTTTACCATTGCCATATGTTGCAGCAGATATGAGGTAACATGTAGCCATTTTCTTTGTTAAAAAATAATAAAGAAATACCCAAAATAAAGTATATGCAAAATTTCAAAAGACTGTTTGACTGTTTGGATTATCAACAAAGAACCGGGCCATTAACAACAATGCTAAGTGCCAAAGAAAATGGTAGTTGGAAATCGTATAGTACCCAAGATAGTATTGATATAATTAATCGACTTAGCGCAGGCTTACTACAATTGGGCATGGGTGCCAATGATGGCAGTGATGAAGGCACAGATAAAGTGGCTATTATTAGTAGCAACAGGCCTGAATGGCTTTTTACTGATATGGCGGTACAACAAATAGGTGCGGTATTAATACCCGTGTATCCTACTACTAATCCAAATGAACTACAATTTATTTTTAATGATGCTGAAGTAAAAGTGCTTTTTGTAAATAATAAAGAACTGTATGATAAAGTGTCTGCCATACTCCCCTATGTGCCCAGTTTGAAACATATTTTTACTTTTGAAGATATGCCTGGTGTACCCCATTGGACTAATCTTTTGGACAATACTACTACTACATGGTTAGAGAAGGTGGAAGCTGTAAAAGCGGACATACCAGAATCTGCACTTGCCACAATTATTTATACATCAGGTACTACGGGTACACCCAAGGGTGTAATGCTAACACATAAAAATATTGTAAACTGTATAAAATTAGGAACATCCAGTTTTCCTTTTAATGAAGAAGCACAAGGAAAAGGGCTAAGTTTTTTACCCTTGAACCATATTTTTGAAAGGGCAATGTCCTATATTTATTTATCTAACAATGTAAGTATATATTATGCAGAAAATTTGGATACTATTGGTGATAACCTGCGGGAAATAAAACCACAATGTTTTAGTACTGTACCACGACTTTTAGAAAAAGTATATGAAAAAATTCTGGGTGCTGGGCAGCAGCTCACCGGAGTAAAAAGAAAACTGTTTTTTTGGAGTGTACGCTTAGCAGAGCAATATGATGGCCCTGATTACGGTAGTATATTTTATAAAGCCCAATTGGCCATTGCCAATAAATTAGTATTCAGTAAATGGAGGGCGGCTTTAGGGGGTAATGTTAAGTATATCATTACCGGAGGTGCTGCGGCACCCATCAAATTATTGCGCATTTTCAATGCAGCTCAAATCAATGTATTTGAGGGATATGGCCCAACAGAAAATAGCCCAGTAATAAGCATCAACAGGCAAAAGCCAACTGGTTTAAGAAAGATAGGAACTGTAGGTCCAGTTATGGATGGTATTGAAGTAAAACTTGAATCAGATGGAGAAATATGTGTAAAAGGGCCAACCGTTATGAAAGGTTATTATAAGAGGCCGGATCTTACAGCGGAAACTATAGTTGATGGTTGGTTACTTACCGGAGATATAGGTGTGTTTGTAGAAAATGCAACACATCCAACTATGCCCTTTCTGAAAATAACCGATCGAAAAAAGGAACTGTTTAAAACAAGTGGTGGTAAGTATGTGGCACCACAACCTATTGAAAACAAATTAAAGGAAAGTCCATTTATAGAGCAAGTAATAGTGGTGGGCGCTGAGCGCAAATTTGTAGGCGCATTAATTGTGCCCGCTTTTTCACATATTAAATCCTGGATGGAGATAAAAGGATATAATTTTACTTCGAATGAAGAAGCTATAAGAATGCCCGAACTACTTAATAAAATCAAAGAAGTGGTGGAAGCAGCAAATCAAAATTTTAATCATGTAGAGCAAATCAAGAAATTTGAATTGCTATCCCGTGAATGGAGTATTGAAACAGGCGAAATGACTCCAAAGATGAGTTTGAAAAGAAAGATTATTATGGAAAAATTCAAAGACGCCATAGAGCGTATGTATGCATAGTAAAATATAGGAGTTTTTAAACCCTATATTTGATGGTATTACTAACTCTTTTAATAAAAATAGTGAATATTGAAAACAATATTATCAGCAACGCAAATTGATATTACCATAAAAAGACTGGCACACCAGATTTTAGAGAATCATCCCCAGTTTACAGATACTGTAATCATTGGCATACAACCAAGAGGAATTTATTTAAGCGATAGATTGGTTGATGCCCTACAAAATATTAGCAGTGACACACCTATTCCTTATGGTAAATTAGATATTACTTTTTACAGAGATGATGTGCGCAATGAAATAAAAATTGCCAATAAAACAGATATCCCATTTAGTATTGAAAACAAGAAAGTAGTAATTGTGGATGATGTACTTTGGACAGGACGTACCATTCGTTCTGCATTAGATGCTTTGCTTGATTTTGGCCGCCCCGCTTCGGTGGCACTATGTGTTTTAATAGACAGAAGATTTAGCAGGCAATTACCTATTCACGCAGATTATACGGGTAGAGCCATTGACACATTTGCTTCCCAAAAAGTATTTGTAAGATGGAAGGAAGTACATGGTCAAGATGAAGTGGTATTGGATTAAATGGCTACTAAAAAGAACCAAATTTCAATTATCTTTCTTATAAGAATGAAATGTTCAGTGAAACCTTACAAGGGCATTAAATAGCCAATAATTTGAAACTGAGCTTTTAAAATAAAGATAAGAGATAAATATTTGAGGTTGATTGTTGGCTGATGAATTGTCGAATATTTTTAGAGTAAAAATTTTTCACTTATACAGAGATATACCCGGCGTTTCTGCTTTTAAATAAAATTAAACTATACCATCAAGGGTTAAAATAAATAGATACCGAGACGGTTCTTTTAAAGATTTGAGAATAAGCAGGTTGTTTCAATAAAATTTCAGGACAAAAAATCCTACATAATGCATATAGAAAATTCATATTTTCGTAAAAAAACATGAAACAACCACTCTTTAAAATTCTATTATTTATTGTACTTAGTATGGACACTTCGTGCAAAAAAAATAATAGCCTACCCCTCTCCAGCGAAACCTCAAACGATCAAAAGATTGACTTTGTAAACGGTAGTCCTAATGTAATTATTTTCATTGGGGATGAAATTGGTTATGAGATACCAACTTATAACGGCGGCGAATCTTATGAAACCCCCAATCTTGATTTTATGGCAGCAAATGGAGTAGCATTTGCTAACTATTATACTCATCCTGATGGCCCCCCAGGAAGATTGTCTTTTTTAACTGGGAAATATAATAATAGGAATTGGGAACGTTTTTTATATATAGATCCGAATGATAAAGCAATTGGCAATTTGATGGAAATGGCCGGCTACAAAACATGCTTTGTTGGAAAATGGCAATTAGATGGGGGTGATGAATCTATAAAAGGGCATGGATTCCAAAAATATCTTGCATTTATGCCATTTAATAAAGATCGTAATAATGGTTATGACCAATATCAACGTAGATATAAAAATCCTTACCTCTATGAAAATGGAGACTGGCTGCCAGATACTTTTGTGCAGGATAAATACTCGGAAGATTTAATGTTAGATTATGCAACAAAATTTGTTGATTCAAATAAGAATGCTCCTTTCTTTATGGTTTATTCTCACACCCTTGCACAAAGACCTTGGTCGCCTACTCCAGATCATCCTGACTATGCTGGTTGGGATGAAGCAGTTGATGATTTAGAGAGGGCTGATAAAAAATATTTCCCATTCATGATAAAATATATGGATAAAATAATTGGGAAGTTAATAAATCACACTGATTCTGCTGTGCTCTCAAGACCCACCTTGTTTATGTTTATTGGTGATAATGGTACAAACAAAGGAATTGAATCAATTTATAAAGGAGAACTTGTAAAAGGTAATAAAAATGGGACAAATCGTAAAGGTACTAATGTGCCATTAGTTGCATATAGCAAATATCTTCCAAAGAAAAATATTTGGAAATACTGCATGGTAGACGTGGTTGATTTTATGCCCACTTTATCAGATATAAGTACTGAAAAAATTCCAACAAGTTGGGGGAAAATAGACGGCATTAGCTTTGCGGACGAATTAGTAGATATTAGTAATAAGTCAGTACGAAAGTGGAACTACTGTTACTGGGATAGAAATTATCAGAAAGAAGAAAATATGAGTTTTGTATATACACCAACGTATAAATTATATGATAGTTTAAATGGTGCCCGTTTTTACAATATTCAAGCTGACCCAGATGAGCATACACCTTTAGATGATGCAACTCTAACACCTTACGAAAAAGAACTACAAAAAAAGTTTAATAAATTATTATTAGATTATTTACCAGAATAGTCCTCAACATTATAAATATTTGAAAGGCTGTCTCAGATCTATGAGGCAGCCTTTTTAACTGAAATGATGGTGTTGACTTTGTTTTGAAAAATTGAAAGGCAATATAGATCATTGCTTGTGATTAATTTTTGGCTGAAAAAATAGTAAGTTATTTAAAAGTTAAGAATTGTTCAACCATCAATATGAATGAAGTGCTTTAGCTTTTATTACAAGATAACTTCATTATCTGGTTTTAATGCTCATATATAATTCAGCACATAGCGCTAGAAATTGTAGTACCACCTAGCAAATATCCATTGCCCGCAGGGCCATAATTATCAATTTAAAAATAAAATATCTAAAAAAAAAGAGTAACATTTTTGAAAAATATTGTTCTACAATAAAGACCGATGTAATACCTACTTACATATTGAATTATCTTTTTTATTCATTATAAAATATGCAACTATGACCGGTTCAGTAATTTTAGATGTTATTATCGGATTGGTATTCATTTTTTTGTTGTATTCTTTATTGGCAACAATCATTCAGGAAATGATCGCTTCAAAACTTTCATTCCGTGCAAAGATTTTAGAAAAAGCCATTATCAGAATGCTGCAAGATGGCAACAATACCAGCACAAATAATATCATTAAAGATAGATCAAATTCATTTCTGCATTTATTGTCTAGAAAAAATCTTTTGAAAGGAAAACCATTTGCCTCATGGTTTTATACACATCCAATCATAAAATATGCTGCGGAAGACAATTGTTATAGCAAACCGGCTTATATATCAGCCAATAACTTTTCAAAAGTAATCCTTGATTTGCTACATGGCATAGCCGGATCAGATATGAATACACTTCGTGTAAGGGATGCAATTTCAAATGGTTATTTCCATAATTTTTTACCAAATGAAGCCGACAGCAATCATCCGGCAACAAAGGCATTATTAGCATTAGATGCCGATAACAAAAAGTTGTCCATTCAAAAAAATATTAGTACAAAAGGTGCAGTATCCACCACACCAATTGACCAAGAAACATTACTAAACCTACAATCCCTATGGCTACACGCAGGAGGGGATTTGGAGCAGTTTAAAAAGGGCTTGGAACAATGGTTTGAAGATACGATGAAAAGGGCAGCGGGCTGGTATCAGCGATACACAAGATTTATCTTATTTTTTATAGGTCTCTTTATTGCAATTTCTTTTAATGTGGATACACTGGGTATTGCCAAACAATTAGCAAAAGATCCTGAATTAAGGGCACAAATACTAAAACAAACAGAAAGTTATATGGCCACTCAAAAAGACTTGTCATACAACCAGCAAAGAGATACAAATACTGAAAACAAAAAAATATTTGATCAAGCATTAAAGGATCAACAAGAGTTAATGAATACTGCAAATAGTATGATTCGCAATGAAGTAAACAACCTCAATATGGTATTGGGTTTGGGATATAAGGATTACAAAAAAATAGATTTATATTTTTTAAGCGTACCCATATTATCATTTGCAAATATTATTGGTTTAATACTTACTGCATTGGCTATTTCCTTAGGCGCACCATTCTGGTTTGATTTATTAAATAAAATGATGAAACTCAGAAACTCAACAAAGACCACACCGGAGGCTTCCATTATAGAAAACGCTGTGGGCAAATCAAATGAAAGTACTTCGAATATTAAAGGCAGCATTTCAAATAATGGCGAGGAGGCCATAGGTTAACATGTCACAACTAATAGTAACAGCTAATAGGCTGAATAGAAGAAAAAGAATACCCGCAAATTTTCCAGAACAATCCGGAATAGTTGGTCAAGTATTAAAAAATTTCACATTCAATGGCATTGAAGTACCAGAGAACCAGATACCAAATCAGGCACTTGGAAAATGGTATCAGGATGGAGATCTGTATTATTATTGGGGAGGTGGTTTAAAAATATTTGAAGCGCTAACAAAAGGCATAGCAATTTTGAATCCTCCACAGCACATACCAGATGATATGCCATTGAGTCTAAAAAATACAATAAAATGCACCAAATGGCTAATGACTCATTTTAGAAATGATATTCTTACGGCAGTAAAAGATAGCCCTTTTGATGAATATCTTGTATATGCCATTGCTTGTCAAGAAACCGCACAACGTTGGGGTTTATGGATTGATGACTTTGATCCTTCAACTGTTTTACAGAGTTGTGTATTTGATGCCAGTGGAGATTTTCCTGATACAGTTAGGAATGCTTTCCCCAAAAACAAACAAGCTATGATTGATAGATATGGACAACCATTTACCCAGCAATTAATAGATGAAGCGAACAACATGAGAGCAATGCCTCAGCCCGGCAGAAAGGAAGGATATGGCCCATCAAATTATCTATACAAGGGTTATGGTCTATTTCAATATGACCTTCAACATGTTGTAGTAAATCCTGATTTTTTTAGGAATAAGGGCTGGTATCAGTTTAGTGAATGTTTGAAATATTTGATGTCAGAATTGAATGAAAAATGGAAACACAGTGGTCAAAATTACTACACAACAGTTCGATCCTATAATGGCAGTGGAAGAAGAGCTGAAGCCTATGCTGAAAGAGTATCACAGTTTTATACCTGGATTAGAAGTATAGACTAACAAATACACTCGATCATCTATTTAATCTTCCTGTCAAATGAATACACAACACCGGCTAGTACGTTTGCTCCTAATACCGGAAACTGATTCCATCGTTGGTATTGATTATTTAAAATATTATTAAACTGTAACCAAATATTGAGTTGAGGTATAATGGTAAATTCTGCACCCGCATTTAGATCAAAAGCAGGATCTAGTTTCTGACTGGTTAAAGATTTTGTTCTATACCTTGGTCCATCCCAGAAGAATAAATCACTTTTAATAATGAGGTCTTTCAGCAGTTGCCAGCGCAATGCGGCCGTGGCTTCAATGGGTAGTAAACCAAATGCATTTTCATTTACTACAAGGCCACTGTATTTATTGAAGCTAAGACCGGCCATAAAACTAAATTTTTCTTGTAAAGTATAGCCGGCTTCACCATGCAGTTGCAGGGTTGTAATTTCTGGTTCATAAACTGTTTCAAAACTATTGCCATAGATGGTATCATTTACATACAAGGCCTTATTAGTGCTCTGCATATAGGACAGTTTTGCATTGTAGGTAAAATGACTTCCTGCGGATCCTTTAAAACCTGCGTATTGCTCCATTACCCTTGTATTGGTTAGTGCAGCGGGTTGCTGTATCCAAGGATTATATCCTGCAAGACTTTGAAAAGTATTTTTATCATAATAGCCGGTCCATCCTGCCATTAATATAAACTTTTCATCTTTGATTTTTATTTCAGCTTTTACATCTGGTAGTAAATTAAAAACACTATTGTCCCAAGATGGAATAATTCCACCTGTTATTTTCACATTTGGTGTTTTAAAAGAGATGGATGGTGTAAAATAAAAGAGATTATTATCGAGTGTACTGGTGTCTGAAGTGTAGTGGGTTATATCTGCGGTGAAGCCTGCGTTGAATGCAAATATTTTGGCTATTGATTTT
The DNA here is from genome assembly GCA_964293305.1 of uncultured bacterium. Classification (GTDB taxonomy): domain Bacteria; phylum Bacteroidota; class Bacteroidia; order Chitinophagales; family Chitinophagaceae; genus CALAGJ01. Next base: position 24,064 of record CAXYYO010000035.1, read on the forward strand.
GAAATAGGAGCTTGTAAAAGCAAACTGTTTTCACGTGCACCATTATTATCAGTAAAAATATTAAATGCAGCAGACGGGTGATACGATATACCAAAAGAATTTTCAACCTTATTGCGCAGCGCCACTCTGGCACCAAATGCAGTATAGTTGAGTTTTAAATCATCTTTATCAAATAACAAAGTGTCAGGCTTAAATCCATACCTGTATTGATTTTGCTGATCATAGTGCACCCTTGCACTCCATTCATTATTCTTGGTATTATTGAATATGCCCAATGCTTCAACATTTGTTCTACTAAAATCCTGAAAAGGGAGATTCCCTTTTGAAGAAGTATATTTTCCATTGAGTTGTATGATGCTTTGAGTACCATCACCAAGCGATAGTGCTGCCTGCAAGAATGGAGTTGTAAAATTTCCATAACCCGCCTTTACAAAGTTGGTGGTAGTCCAGTGTACTAAGCTGTCAATATTTGCAGCCAGTGCTTTAAGTGCAGGGCTCTGATAGGAAAACAAAAGATTTTGAGCGGGTATATCATAGCGCAATATCTGCTGCACAGAATCCGGTACTGGTGTGGCTGCACTAAAATTTACCTTTGCACTATTTTTTATCGTTGGCTTAAATGATGAAGTAACGACTACAGTTTTATTTGGAATAGAATCCTTCTGAGCTCCTACCCTATTAAAAATGATGCACCCAAAAAATATGATAATGATTTGCTTCATGAAATTAGTTTGTTTCAATTTTACTGTTCTTGTCTTTTTCTTGTATTACGATATCCAGTTTTGACTGCGCTTCTTCTTTTAATGCAGCAATTGTTGCATTTTCTATCACACTTTTTAGCGTAGCTTCAGCATTAAAATAATCTTTTTGTTTAAAGTAGATATCACCCAAAAGAATATAGGATTTTGTTATCCAGAAATCATAACTACCACTTTTACTGATTACATCAAATGCTGCATTTTCTGCATCTGAATACCTAGTTTGAATATAATTTATTTCAGCTATACGATATCGGGCTTCTGCTGCAAATTCACTTTTTCCTAATGCTACTACGGCTTTATAACCCGTGAGTGCATCTGCATAATTTTGAGCAGCCTGTTTATCCTTTGCAATAATTAAATTGGCCATCATTTTATCATCTGTAGCAATACCTTTTTGCTGCAACAGTTCTTGCGCATTTGGCACTGCTTCACTTATTTTATTGAGTTTGTATTGGCTGCGAAGTAAGCCACGCATACTTTCTAACCTGTTTTCCTGAGAGGCAGCAATGGCCTTTAACTCCGTAAAATATTTCTCTGCATCCACATAATCTGACTTTTCAAAATAATAAATTCTTGCAGTTTGTAGTGTAGCCGCTTCTGCATACTGACTGGCAGTTTTTTCTATGGCAATTTTATAATAAGTAAGGGCGGCATCAAAAGCTTTTTGTTGATTATAAACAGTAGCTGAAATATAAGCAGCATCGGCAGCATATCTCCCTTCGGGAAACTTAGATAAATAATTTTTAAATCCATTTAAGGCATTGTCTATTTGCTTTTCTTTATAAGCGTTGTAGGCAGCTATGTAGGTAAGAGAATCTTGCTCATTATAACTAACAGTTTTCCCGTTTTGCTTCATAAAATCAATATAAGCTTCAGGCCGCTGCTCCGCTATAAAAATATTCTTTACGTACTCTACTGCTTCATTACTTTCTTCGGAGGCAGGGTAGCTATTAACCAATTTTTTGAAGTGATCCAATGCTTTGGTATTATCATTAAGGTTGTAATAACTAATACCAAGTTTCAGATAAGCCTGTGGCTTTAATCCTTCCAGATTTTTTGACTGTATTACACTATTTAGAGGAGATATAGCTTGTTGGTATTTTTCTTCCGTAAGGTAAGTATTAGCCACTTCCATATTTGCTTCACCAATAAGAGCAGAGGAAGGATATTTTTGTTGCATGGTTTGTAGCAATTCCAATTTCTGCTTTGTATTATCTGATGCACCGGCAATAATGGCTTTCTGAAAATAAGCATAATCACTGCCCGGCAAACTTGTTGCAGCAAAATTTTGATACATGCTGAGTGAAGTACTCAATTTTTTTTGCATAAAATAACAATCTGCGGCACGCAGGTATGCATCTGCCTGCACACTATTACTTCCTGTAGTTACTGTTTTACTTATTTGTTCAAAATAATTTAATGCCTGGGTATAATCTTGCTGCCTCAAATGGCTATAGCCAAGTGTATATCTTGCATTTGTGGGAGTTACTTCACCATAGCTAACAGGCTCTAGCATATAGCGCTGCATATAAATGATGGCACTATCAAATATACTATTTCTAAAAGCCAATTCTCCTTTCCAAAAATTTGTAAATGGCATTTGTTCGGTATTGTACTGAAGGGTATAAATTTTATTAAAAAGCCGTTCCGCTTTATTCAACTGCTGATCATTAATATATTCCACGGCCCTGCCATACAAAACTTTTGGATAAATTTTATTGACCATGTCTGTTTTTACAGGTAGGCTTTCTAAAAGTGTTAAAGCTTCATTATAATTGCTGGTACGTGCCAGCACATTCACTAATAATTCCTTAGCTTCATTGGTGTAGAAAGATCTGGGGTATAAAGCAGTAAATTCTTTTAATTCCTTCAAAGCTATATCTGTAAAACCCAATTCGTAACTAAGTTTTCCATAGTTAAACTTTGATACTTCTTTTTGTTGGCCATTACTACTATTGAGCGCACAAAATAGAAATGCACTTCTTGCACCGGGTTTATTTCCTGTTTTCAAATAAGCATCGGCTAAAAGATACATACTATGCTGAGCAAGTGTATCCTGCTTGCCACCCAGCTCCTTAAAGCCTTGTATGGCTTTTGCATATTGCGCAGCATCATAATAACAAAAAGAAAGTTCATATAAATCCTGCCTGCTTACCTTGGCTGTTTTGCTTACATAAGTTTCAAGATATGGTTTTGCTTTGGCATAGTTTCCTTTCTCAAAATAGAGATGCCCTGCCAACTGCCTCATAGAAAGATCATAGTACTGATTGCCCCTTTGCAATGCAGCTTCTGTATAGCTGAGTGCTTCATCTTTTTTGCCCGTGTAGTAATAAACTTCGGCTATATAATAGGATATAACGCTACTATAATCCGGGTGCTGCTCTATAATTTTAAATGCATTAAGTGCTTGGTTATAATTTTTTTCTCCAAATGAAATATAACCGTAGTAATAGTTTGCAGCTGCATAGTTTTTATCTGAGGGCATCTGTCTTATGGCATCAAATAAAGGTTTGGCTTCATTAAAACGTTGAAGAGAGAACAAAGCATAGCCTTGTTGATATTTCATTTGAGCAATTTCAGCATTGTTCAAATTCTCAATACCAGCTTGTTCATAATAGGTAATGGCTGATGAAAAATCCTGCTGTCTGTAATAATAATTGCCGAGATGATAGCACATCATTTCAATTCTTGGCTCATGGTGTTCTAAATTGATAAAATCCACAGCCTGCAATACAGCAGAGGGATCATTCAATTGAAGTCCACAAATAATAGCATAATACTGTGCTTCTATTTGTACAGTGGCAGGTATAGCACTTGTGGCAGTCTGATCCACCACATATTTAAACAATGGATAAGCCAGGCTATATTTTTCCTGTTGTATCATTTCCTTAGCCTGCTTAAATGCAGCATCAGGGTCGTTGGAAACTTTATTAGACTGTGCCTGAGCCTGCAATAGCAAAAAGCAAAACAGTATACTGATGAAATGCTGATACCTAAGTTTCATATTAAATGGATAACGGACACGCCGTTATGATATTTTGTGATAAAATTTTTTATGATATTGTTGAAAACGCCGTAAAGGTAGTTTTCATCCATTCAATACAAACATCATTCCGCAGCGTTGTGGATAAACTCAAAAGCATTGTGTTTTTCTACAGAAACCTATTTTTTAACAGATGATTCATCAAAGAACAGGCATAACAAAATTGACTTAAACCATCATTTTTATTTTTTTTGGGCGTGTCCCTAGGGGCCGGGCTTTACGCTGCAAATCCTCGCTACGCTGCGGGTTTTTCGCTGCAAATGAAACAAAGCAAAATTCACGAATACCAAAAAAAATAAAAAATTCATTCGTAATTCCTCACGCAGTTTTTAGGGTCCATTAGTGGGAGAGATTGCTTCGTTTTGCCTCCTCCCCATAAAGAATCACATTATAGTAAAAAAATTACTTAACTCAGATTTACTTATGCCATTTTGTTCCAAATTATGCAACCCATATTTTTGTACCGTTTTTTACCTGCATGCAACAGGTGTCAATAAAACGAAGCTTTTCATAAGAATCGCTTAAAAACAAAAAATTATGGCGGTACTACACAACCGGGTTAATAACCGAGAATTAAAAGAGCAGCTTTTATCAGACAATACAGCACGCACCACAATAAGCTTCTATCGTTATTTTAATATAGAACACCCAAAAGCTTTTCGAGATTTTTTATATAAAGAACTATCAAACCTATATGTGTTGGGTAGAATTTATATAGCCTCCGAAGGCATCAATGCACAAATAAGTGTACCCACCGTAGGCATACAAAATTTTCAAACATTTATTGATAGTATTCAAGGTTTGGAAAATCTTAGACTGAACCAAGCCGTAGAAGATAATGGCAAAAGTTTTTGGGTATTAAAAGTAAAACTACGGGATAAAATTGTAGCTGATGGCATCCATGACGATACATTCAGTATGCAAAAAAATGGGCGATATGTAAATGCACATCAAATGAATGAAATGATGAATGAACCAGATACATTTATCATTGATATGCGCAATCACTATGAATATGAAGTGGGCCATTTTAATGAGGCCATTGAAATACCCAGTGATACTTTTAGAGAGCAATTGCCCATGGCAGCCGAAATGATGGAGCCGCATAAGGATAAAAATATCATTATGTATTGTACCGGTGGTATTCGATGCGAAAAAGCCAGCGCCTATATGCTGCACCAGGGATTTAAAAATGTATTTCATTTAGAAGGCGGCATTATTCATTATTCCAACGAAGTAAAAAAAGCCGGCATTGAAAATAAATTTATAGGAAAGAATTTTGTTTTTGATAATAGAATGGGGGAATCTGTTTCACACCATATAATAGCTAAATGTCACCAATGTGGTGCCCCCTGCGATACACATATAAACTGTAAAAATGAAGCCTGTCATTTGCTTTTTATTCAGTGTGAAAAATGTGCTGTGGAAATGAATAGCTGCTGTAGTAATGATTGTAAAAACTTTTTAGCATTGCCCATAGAAATACAAAAAGAACAAAGAAAAGGGATAGACAAAGGGCGCAATATTTTTAATAAAAGTAGGCAGCGTATGCAGTCACTTTCAAAACAAACAAATGAGTAAATTACAATGGCAATATATTGACTTGGGATTATCATCCTATAAATCAGCATGGGATTATCAGGAATCATTGCATGATCAAAAAATCAGTCAAAAAATAAGGCTTACAAAAAATCCCGACCCGTCTGAAACACCAGAACCTGACTACCTAATTTTTACAGAACACAACCCGGTATATACCTTAGGAAAAAATGGGAAGGATTCAAATGTACTCATCAATACGGATGAGAGAAAACAAAAGCAAATTGAATTTTTTCATATTAACAGAGGTGGGGATATTACTTTTCACGGTCCTGGTCAGATTGTAGGATATCCTATAGTAGATTTAGAACGCATTAAAACGGATGTAGGTTGGTACCTCAGAAGTTTGGAAGAAGTAATCATTCTTACGCTCCAAGAATATAATATATCTGCCGGAAGAAGCAAAGGTGAAACAGGTGTATGGATAGATGCAGACATAAAGGGCAGGGAAAGAAAAATATGTGCTATGGGCATCCGTATCAGCAGATGGATAACACTACATGGATTTGCATTAAATGTAAATACAGACTTAAATTATTTTAACCATATCATACCCTGTGGCATTCAGGATAAACAGGTTACCTCAATTCAAAAAGAACTGGGACAAACAGTAGATATGCTGGAAGTAAAAATGAAATTATTGAAACATTTCGCAGTTGTATTTGGCATCGAGATTTTACATAAAAATGCAGAACAAGATTTTTTACCGGTCAATGATTCTATCATAGAAACCATATAGCAACGGCATCAACAAATATTAAAAAATGGCACGTATAAAAATTGAACTTCCCAAAGATTTTATTTTCAGCTATACCATGCCGGTGCGCATTACAGATTTGAATTATGGCAGTCATGTGGGCAATGATACATACCTCTCCTATTTACAGGAAGCAAGAATGGCTTGGCTAGCAGGTATGGGATATACTGAATTAGAATTTGCCGGCACAGGCCTCATTATGAGTAATGCAATGATTGAGTATAAAAAAGAACTGAGATATAATCATATCATAACCATAAAACTACAACCTACAGATGCCACCAAATACGGCTTTGATCTTTATTATAAAATTCTCATTCAAAATAATAGCGAAACAATAGCAGCTGCTTATGCTATGACTACAATGCTTTGTTATGATTATGCTTCAAAAAAGCTGGCACTTATTCCGCAGGAAGCATTATCAAATATTTTTCCTAAAGATGCTTATTTTTGTAAATAATGATTCCAGATTTTCCTCATAAAATATTTAAAGATCAGCGATGCAGTTATGTGCTACTGCTGGTTAGTCTTGCTATGCACCCCCTTGTACTATAACATCACAATACAACTTTCTTAGTTTATCAATTTAAAATCATTTTATGGAAACAATATTAGCACCATTGGCTACGCCAAAAGCCATTGAGGATTTTCTTCCCTTGCAGGGAACAGATTATGTAGAGTTTTATGTAGGCAATGCCAAGCAGGCCGCTCATTTTTATAAAACAGCTTTTGGATTTCAAAGTCTGGCTTATGCAGGACCCGAAACTGGCGTAATGGATAGGGCCAGCTATGTGGTACGTCAAAATAAATTGACACTTGTACTTACCACTCCTATTCGCAGTAATAATGCCATAGCAGATCATATTTACAAACACGGCGATGGTGTAAAAATGCTTGCATTAAAAGTAGAAAATGCTACTGATGCTTGGCTGCAAACCACTAAGCGTGGGGCTGAAAGCTATATGGAGCCTACAACACTTGAAGATAAGGATGGTACAATAGTAATGAGTGGCATTCATACTTACGGAGATACTGTACATCTCTTTATCGAAAGAAAAGATTATACAGGCACTTTTATGCCGGGTTATAGAGTTTGGAGTAGTGTATATAATCCTGAGCCCACCGGCTTACAATATGTAGATCATTGTGTAGGAAATGTCGGCTGGAATCAAATGAACCCTAGGGTAAAATTTTATGAAGATGTAATGGGTTTTAGAAATATACTTTCTTTTGATGATAAAGATATTTCTACAGAATACTCTGCACTCATGAGTAAGGTAATGAGCAATGGGAATGGCTATGTAAAATTTCCCATAAATGAACCTGCAGAAGGAAAGAAGAAAAGCCAAGTAGAAGAGTATCTTGATTTTTATGATGGTGAAGGTGTGCAGCATGTAGCTATGGCTACCAATAATATTATTGAAACAGTAACAGCACTACAAAATAGAGGAGTAGAATTTTTAAAAGTGCCAACAAGTTATTACGAAGAAGTATTGGATAGAGTTGGGCATATAGATGAAGACATAGCACCTTTAAGAGAATTGGGTATTCTCATTGACAGGGATGATGAAGGTTATCTCTTACAGATATTTACAAAACCTGTAGAAGACAGACCAACACTTTTCTTTGAAATAATACAGCGCAAAGGAGCCAAAAGTTTTGGAAAAGGAAATTTCAAAGCCCTCTTTGAAGCTTTAGAAAGAGAACAAGAAGCAAGAGGGAATTTATAAACTAAATGGATTCAAATATTGTGATAGTTGCTTCATACAAAATGAGGCAACTATTTTTTTGACATTTTTTCTGCATTTTCTGCCACCTGCAAGGCTTCTATAAATTCATCCAACTCCCCACCTACCACAGCCGGAAGGTTGTAAGAAGTATGATTGATTCTATGGTCTGTAACCCTACCCTGTGGCCAATTATATGTTCTGATTTTTGCGCTACGGTCACCGGTACTCACCATAGTTTTTCTATGTCTTGCTATTTCTTCTTCCTGTTTTCTTACCTGCTCTTCATACAGCCTTGTTCTCAGCATATTCATAGCTTTTTCCCTATTGCCAAGTTGGGTACGTTCTGTTTGACATATTACTACCTGACCTGTGGGTAAATGCGTAAGCATCACTTTTGTTTCAACTTTATTTACATTCTGCCCACCCGCACCACCACTACGGGAAGTTTCCATTTTTACTTCAGATTCTTTCAACTCAAAGTCCACTTCCTCTGCCTCTGGTAGCACAGCTACAGTGGCCGCTGAGGTGTGTACACGACCTTGTGTTTCAGTATTAGGTACACGTTGTACACGGTGAACACCACTTTCAAATTTTAAAGTGCCATATACATCCTCACCAGTTACTTCTACTACCACTTCTTTATAACCGCCTACGGTACCTTCATTTTCACTGGCAATAGCAGTTTTCCAGCCTTTTTTTGCACAATATCTGAGGTACATATTGAGCAAATCACCAGCAAAAAGGCTTGCTTCATCGCCTCCTGTACCAGCTCTTATTTCTAATATCGCATTTTTATCGTCCTGCGGATCTTTTGGTATGAGTAGTTGAGTAAGTTGTTTTTCTAGACTGTCTTTTTGAATTTCTAAATCCGGCAATTCCATTTTTGCTAATTCTCTCATTTCATCATCATGAGAGTTAAGACTTTCTTTTGCAAAATCATAATCAGCTGTTACTTTAATGTACTGCTCATAAGGGTTTACAATTTTTTCAAGATCTCTATATTCTTTGCTAAGGCGTCCAAACTCCTTTTGATTGGCAATAATTTCCGGGTTTGTAAGTGCTACACCTACTTGTTGAAAACGGGCTTTTATTGCATCTAATTGATCAGTCATATATTATTGAAGCCGGCTATCCGGCATTTTTTTGGCTGGCAAAAATAGGGTGTCTGTTTTAGAATTAAAACCGGATTATTCTGTGGCTAAATCTTCCTTTGGCAGCACAATGGCAGTGGTGTCTTTAATGAGAGGATTTTTTCCTTCAAGTACTGTTCGCAAATCTTTTAGATATTGGTCTTTAAAATGAATAGCATTTTCCAATGAATCCGTTTTAATTTTCAATTGTTGAAGTTCTGCAGAGTTTTCCTTTTTGCCATATCCAGGTATATAATATTTGAGCGGTGTAAATACAAGTATTGCAACAGTAAAACCTATTAATAATACAAAAATGCTACTCATTACTATATATACACTCCTTCTGGAAAGTCTAAATGTAGCTATCTCCTCAAATGTATCATCATTCATAATCAGTAATCGATAGCGATTACGAAGACGACTGATTGTTGATATCGTTTTGCTTTTTTCCATTATAGGCTGTGAAGGTATGATTAATTAGAAAATGATTAAAACAGTATACCTTTAAAATCAATTTAAATGATGATAAATATTATTGAAATTTTGTATCAATACCTACAAATGGTGCAATCATTCATCTAGAAATCACATCCAATTGTTATTCATTTCAATAAAAATATCATGCTTTATTATGGGAATAATGAGATATGGTCTAGTCTCCTAGGGCCAGGCTTTACAATAGAAATTCTCACTGCGCTGCGGGTTGCGTAAACTGTTATTGGAATGATTAGATATAGTTAAAAAGAAATCTTAGATACTGTATTTTTTCATAGTATGATTTAAATAAAAAGTACCATGAAAAAGTAAACAGGATGGAGGATTCAACTTATAATCATAATAAGCATATCATTACAACAAGATAACATCAAATGGAATAATAAACCTACAATTAATTCACCAATTTAACGCTTCTCTCCCATCCAAACCTTTCTGCCATAACCTGCTATTACATGACGCTCACTATGATAAGAAGAGCGTACCAATGGCCCACTTTCTACATAGTCAAACCCAATGGAATAGCCAATTTCTCTTAGTTCAGCAAATTCATCCGGATGTACAAACCTATTTACAGATAAGTGCTTTGGTGTTGGTTGTAAATATTGACCAAGTGTAAGCACATCTACGCCTACACCTACAAGGTCTTCCATTGATTGCACTACCTCTGCTTTGGTTTCCCCAAGACCTAGCATAATGCCGGTTTTTGTGCGCATACCTCCTTGTTTTAAGATATGAAGTACCTCTAAGCTTCTTCTATATTTTGCTTGTATCCTTACTTGCCGGGTAAGTCTTTCTACCGTTTCCATATTGTGGCTTACCACTTCTGGAGCGGCATCAATAATTCTTTGAATATTATGGGATTCCCCTTTAAAATCAGGAATAAGTGTTTCTAAGCTTGTATTAGGATTTAAAGCCTTTACCGCCTTTATAGTATTGTACCAGATAATAGAACCGCCATCTTTTAATTCATCCCTATCCACACTTGTTATTACCGCATGTTTTACTTTCATGAGGTGAATAGCTTCGGCTACTCGTTGTGGCTCATCCCAGTCTGCTGCTTCCGGTTTACCCGTAGCTACTGCACAAAAACCACAACTGCGTGTACAAATATTGCCAAGTATCATAAAAGTGGCAGTGCCTGCACCCCAACATTCCCCCATATTTGGGCAGTTGCCGCTCTCACATATTGTATGAAGCTTGTGTGTATCTACAAGACCACGTACATGCTTATAACTTTCGCCAATGGGCAGTTTTACCCTTAGCCAATCAGGCTTTCTGTTTTTAGATTTTTCAGATTGAATATTTACTACCGGAAGTTCCTGTATCATAATTTATTATCAATAAATGCTGTATGTAACAGCTGGTAAATGCTAATGTTTATTTTCTCTTTCCAAATAATATACTCACATAAGCGTTGAATATAAATTTTGGATTATTATCTACAACCATTATTGGCAGTGGTTTAAAATAATATTCTGCATTGAGTCCTAATTCAACGGCAGAAAGCAATTCACTATATCGTCCATAATCAAACCTGAGTGCTACTTTTGAATGAAGTGCAGGTTGTATTTTTATTTCATCTAACCCTTTACCAAAACCACTTCCTCCAAATATATAACCTGCATTTAAAAATATGGAATCAGACACATCTCCATATTTTACATCTCTAGATTCAAAAGTACTTTCATCAATCAATGCTTCTAAATAATATGGTTTTAACAGACCAGCAGTTATGCCACCACCATAAATAGCAGAAACAGCCACACCATTTCTATTCCCTTTTCCACCTATCAATCTTTGCTGACCTATGCCTGCTTTTAAAGAGTAGGCAGTATTTTGCTTTCCAAAAATGTAAGGATTGCCAATGGCAAAGCCAAAACCGTCCGTCAATACTCCTTTTTCTTCTTTAGGGCTTTTTATTTCATCTAAACTCACCCACCATAGGTTTGTTTTATTGATGTCTTTGTACTTGCCATGTTCATACAAAATACCCCACCCGTTTGTATTTAAGCGAATGCCAAAAGCATTTTGAACATTATAAACCAATGCCCCTTCTTCTTCTTTTTTAATGGCAGATTTTACCTGTTCTTCTCTTGCTGCTTTACGTTCATCTTTTTTGCTAAGTTGCTCTTCTTGTGCAGCTACCATATTCCAAATAAATAAGGCGGATATAAAAATTATAAGTTTCTTTTGCATGAGGTATAAAATATGTTTTACCTGTATTTGAAACAAAAATAAAGAAATGACAGCGAATATTATTTACAAAGGAAGCCTACGCACATTTTCTACCCATTTACAAAGCGGTAGTACAATAGAAACTGATGCACCTACAGACAATCAGGGCATGGGTGCCCGCTTTTCTCCAACAGATTTATTGGCCACTTCTTTAGGATGTTGTATGGTTACCATAATGGGCATAAAAGCAAGGGATATGCAGGTGGATTTAGAGGGAACTCAAATAGCCATTACCAAAATTATGAAACAAGATCCCAGGCGTGTGGGTGGCATTAAAGTTTCATTCGAATTTCCTACAAGTTTGCAAGTGGACGGCAAGCAGCAAGCAATATTGGAAAACGCAGCTAGGCATTGCCCTGTGGCTAAAAGCATACATCCTGACATAGAACAAGAAATCAGTTTTGTATGGCCGGGAA
>CAXYYO010000036.1:0-35781 GCA_964293305.1 uncultured bacterium
ATTAATGAAATTATTTCAGCCTACCTAAACAAACCGCTAAACTATCTTGCCAAAAGGGTATTTCAAGTGAAAAATCTTTTTGAACTAATTCAGTATTTAAAAGAGAAAACATGGGGCGCTGAGCGGGTGTTGGATAAGAACTTGTAGGGATAGGATGAAGCAAGCAATTGTATTGGAAATATTTTTTTATTGCTGTCGCAAATTTGTACCAGTTTGTTTGCCCCTTATTTGAATAATGATATATTCTATTGTCAGTTTTTAAAATGTTCTCACCTATCAGACTGTTTACTATTTTTACTATGCTAGTTGCTAAATCTCCGGCATAAGTGGGGCATCCCACTTGGTCATATACAATATTCAATTCTTTTTTTTCCTGCATGAGCCGCATCATTGTTTTTACAAAATTATTTCCATACTCACTATATACCCATGAAGTACGTATAATGATGCTCTCCGGGTTGTTTCCCAAGGCCAATTGTTCACCCTGCCATTTGCTAAAACCATAATAGTTTAAGGGGCTCGGTGTGCTGCTTGTGCTATATGGTATAGTTGCCAAACCATCAAAAACATAATCAGTAGATATATGTATAAATCTGCAATGATTTAGATATGCAAAGTATGCAAGCTTACTGGGTGCCTCTGTATTGCTGGCATAAGCTTCCACCATTTCTGTTTCAGCTTTATCCACTGCAGTATAGGCGGCTGCATTTATTAAAAAGTTGGGTTGGTATTTTTCAAAAATTGTTTTGATATGTTCTTCATTGGTTATATCAAATGCAGATTTGTCAAAGAATAAAAATGAAATATTTGATGCACCATCTGCTACATCAGAAAGGCATCTGCCTAGCTGCCCGTTTTTTCCTGTTACAATGCATAAAGGCCTCCTCATAAACTCCAGTATTTTCTGCTATTTATTTTGTTGCTGTATATACCTTTTAAATCTGCAATTAATGCATTTGGATTTGTAATATTTTCAAAAAAAGGCTGTGTTAAATCGGTGAAAGATTGGTGTGCTACAGCAATAATAACTGCATCATATTTGCCATTTGGTTTATCAGATAAAAGCAAGTCATATTCTTTTTCCAAATCATCTGCCGATGCTATTGGATCTATCACATCAGTTTGAATAAAGTAAGCTTTTAGCTGCGCAATGATATTTACTACTTTACTATTTCTGATATCACTTACGTTTTCTTTAAAAGTAGCACCCATTACAAGTACCCTGCTTTTTTTTACATCACCCACATGGGTAATGAGGTGTTTTAAAACTTTATCTGCTATATAGCCGGGCATGGCATCATTTATATATCTACCTGCAGTTATCACTTTGCTTTGATAACCTATAGATGACGCTTTATAAGTAAGATAATATGGATCTACCCCTATGCAATGACCACCCACAAGGCCAGGTGTAAAGGGTAGAAAATTCCATTTTGTTTTTGCTGCTTCTAATACCTGTTGAGTAGCAATATTCATCTTGTCAAAAATGATAGATAGCTCATTCATTAAAGCAATATTCAAATCACGCTGTGTGTTTTCAATTACTTTAGCTGCCTCCGCCACTTTAATATTTTCTGCTTTATAAACCCCGGCAGTACATATCAATCCATAAACATTACTTATCGTTTCCAGCGCTACTTCATCGCATCCTGCCACTACTTTTATAACTGTTTGTATTGTATGTGCTTTATCTCCCGGATTAATGCGTTCAGGGCTATATCCAAACTTGAAATCTACCCCTGCCTTCAAACCACTTTCGGCTTCAAGAATGGGAACACAATCCTCTTCAGTACAACCTGGATATACTGTACTTTCAAATACGATATAATCCCCTTTTTTTAATACAGCGCCAATGGTTTTGCATGCAGCAAATAGTATAGATAAATTTGGAACATGATGTTCGTCAACAGGTGTGGGTACGCATACTATGAAAAATCTTGCATCAGCAATTGCTTCCAACTTTGAAGTAAAGATAATATCTGAATGAGTAAAGGATACACTTTCTGTTTCACCATTAGGATCTATATGTTGTAGCAGTGCTTCAACCCTTTTTTTATTGATGTCAAAGCCAATAACGCTAATTTTTTGTGATAAAGCTAATGCTACGGGTAGGCCCACATAACCTAAACCTACTACACATAGGCTGGTTTTTTTATTCAGTAAATCGGTAACCATTATTTACGACTGATGAATTCTTTTGGCTGTTTTACTAACTCCTCTTTCGGCAAAGATTTGAAATATTCATAAGTTATTTTGAGTCCTTCAGATCTTCCCACTTTTGGCTCCCAGCCTAATAATTCCTGTGCCCTTTTTATATCAGGCTTTCTTTGTTTTGGATCATCCGCTGGTAATGGTTTATAAGTAATTTTTACAGAGGCATTGGTCAGTTTTAAAACTTCTTCCGCAAATTCTTTGAGAGAAATTTCCGCAGGATTACCAATATTTACTGGCCTTTCATAATTACTCAAAAGCAATCTGTATATGCCTTCTATTAAATCATCCACATAGCAAAAACTTCTTGTTTGACTACCATCTCCAAATACGGTTAGGTCTTCTCCCCGCAAGGCTTGTCCTATAAATGCTGGTAGAGCACGGCCATCATTGAGCCTCATTCTGGGTCCATAGGTATTAAAAATTCTTATTATCCTAGTTTCTACACCATGAAAAGTATGATATGCCATAGTGATAGCTTCCTGAAATCGCTTTGCTTCATCATACACACCACGTGGGCCTATGGGGTTTACATTTCCCCAATAATCTTCATTTTGTGGATGCACCAATGGATCGCCATAGACTTCGCTGGTGCTAGCAATTAAAATACGTGCACCTTTTTCTTTTGCAAGACCTAAACAATTGTGCGTGCCTAAGCTACCTACTTTCAGTGTTTGAATGGGTATTTTCAAATAATCAATAGGGCTAGCAGGGCTGGCAAAGTGAAGTATATAATCTAACTTTCCGGGTATATGAATAAACTTACTGATATCATGATGATAATATTCAAAATCTGGGTGCGGAAAAAGGTGCTCAATATTGCGTAGATCACCAGTTATAAGGTTATCCATTGCAATCACATAGTATCCTTCTTTGATAAAACGATCACATAAGTGACTACCCAAAAATCCTGCAGCTCCTGTAATGAGTACTCTTTTCTTATCCATAAATATTTTCAGATTTTATTGATTTTGTTCAAAATAATTTAAAACAGTTTTTGAGATATATTCTAATTGTTCTTCCTGTAGTTCTGTATGTATGGGCAAACTAAATACACGATCTGTAAGCCAATCTGTAACTGGCAAGTCAGCTTCTTGGCTACCCATGTATTCAAACATTTTCTGACGATGCCCCGGCACAGGATAATAAATCATACAAGGAATATGATTTGCAGAAAGAAATTGGATGAGGCCATCTCTTAAGCTGCGTGTATTTTCACCTTTTATGATTATTGTATATTGATGATACACATGGTTGGTAAAATTTGCTGTAGCAGGTGTACTCAATCTGCTATGATTTGCAAAAGCCTGATCATAGTAAGCTGCTGCTTGCTGGCGTGCAGCAATGTATTCATCTAAATATTTCAATTTAATATTAAGAATGGCAGCTTGTACTGTATCCAACCTACTGTTGCATCCTACAAGTTCATGATAATATCTTACGGATTGCCCATGATTGGCAATCATTTTAAGTTGTACTGCTAAAGAGTCATCATTGGTAAATATGGCACCACCATCGCCATAGGCGCCAAGATTTTTTGAAGGAAAGAAAGATGTGGTACCCATTAGACCCATCGTGCCAGATTTCTTCTTAGTGCCATCTTTACAAAAATAATCACAACCAATGGCTTGTGCATTGTCCTCAATTACTGGAATATTATGCTCATTTGCAATAGATAGAATTGCTTCCATATTTGCCGCCTGGCCATATAAATGAACCGGTACAATAGCTTTTGTTTTTGGTGTAATGGCTTTTCTCAGCGATTCAGTATCCATACAAAAACTGTGAGGATCTACTTCTACAAAAACAGGTTTTAACCTAAGTAAAGCTACAACTTCGGTTGTGGCTATATAAGTAAAGGAAGGGGTTATTACTTCATCACCTGGTTGAAGACGGAGTGCCATCAATGCAATTTGTAAGGCATCTGTACCATTGGCACAAGGTATTACATGTTTTACCCCTAAATAATTGGATAAATTTGTTGCAAATTCCTGTACCGCTTTACCACCTATAAATGCAGAACTTTCCAGCACATCTATTACCGCTTTGTCCACTTCCGATTTTATCTTATGGTATTGGGTTTTTAAATCGACCATTTGTATGCCCTGCATAATAATAATTTGTGCGCAAATGTATTGGTTTTGAAATTGGGAATATTTGATGTATACCGAGTAGGAAAATATGAAATCAAAAATGGCATATTTATTTCGTTTGATGAAAAATTTTATTCATGCATGACCACCAATTTATCCGGTATTTTAGGTACTTTTAAATATGTAAATTGCTAAAAATCAAGTTCCCTATATTTGCCTCCCAGATTATGGTGCTTAGTCTTTTACCATAATCATGCCTCCGGTTTTTATTGCGGCAGGCATTTTTTTTAAATAATATTTAACTGGAATTCGTTAAATTGAATTTAAGGAATTAGAAACTATATTCAAGTTATAAATTGAAAAAAGGGAATGAAAAAAATCCTTCTAATAAGTATATACGTGTTGTCGGTTGTTTTTAGTTTTGCTCAGGATCTGTCTCAACAGGACCTAACAAAAATTGATGTGGATGCCATTAGCGATAAAGATATTTTATACTATTATAATAGACTACAGGAGGCCGGTATCCCATTTGAACAGGCTGCCCAAGCTGCTTTAGCAAAGGGAATGCCTGCTACAGAAGTGGCAAAACTGCGGCAGAGAATTGATATACTAGTAAATGGTGGTGGCTCAAATGCTCCTATACCTGGTGCCTCAAAAACAGGTAGTAATGGTGTACTTAAGGATACCAGTCTTTATGATGTAAATGCTACTGCCAGGAAAACGGACAAAACACTTGTGCCATTTGCAGAAGAACTGATTGATACCCGTGTGTTTGGTTCTGAATTTTTTAGAAGTAGTAGTTTAAGTTTTGAACCCAATTTAAGAATAGCCACACCTTCAAATTATGTATTGGGCCCAGATGACGAATTGAATGTAGATGTATTTGGTTATTCCGAAGAAAACTATAAACTAAAAATCAATCCTGAAGGAAATGTATATATCCCAAATGCCGGGCCGGTATTTGTAAGTGGCCTCACAGTGGATGAGGCTGCAGGCCGCATAAGGAATAAATTAGCAGGTACAATTTATAAAGCTATTTCTACAGGTGCCACAAGTGTGCAAGTAAGCTTGGGTAATATCAGGAGTATAAGGGTAACCATAATAGGGCAGGCAAAAAAGCCCGGTTCTTATACCATATCATCCTTGTCAACTGCATTTAATGCGCTTTACCTATGTGGTGGGCCAAACTTTAAAGGTAGTTTTAGTAATATAGAACTAATTCGAAATAACAAAGTACTGAGGGTTATAGATTTATATAATTTCTTACTAAGAGGCAGCCTTGCAGATAATATTAGATTGATGGATCAGGATGTTATTAGGATACCTTATTACAATAACCGTATAACCTTGGATGGAGAGGTAAAAAGATCCGGTATTTTTGAAATACAACCTGGAGATAATATACAACAGGTTTTTAGTTATGCAGGTGGTTTTTCTGATTCTGCATATAGAGCTTCAGTTACAGTTTATAGAATTGGTAGTATTCAAAAGGAAGTAAACACTGTCAATCAAAATGAATACGGTAGATTTTTAATGCAAACAGGCGATGCTGTTCAAGTAGGAAAAGTCCTTAATCGATATTCAAACAGGGTTGAAATAAGAGGTGCTGTATTGAGGCCCGGGGAGTATGAACTCACACCCGGTATGACGCTGAAACAACTGATATCAAAAGCTGAAGGTCTAAGAGAAGATGCATACAGGATAAGAGGTAGCATATCAAGATTGATGGACGATTTTCAACCACAATCATTATCATTTGATGTGGAAGGAATACTGAATGGCTCGGAAAAAGATATTGAACTTAAAAGAGAGGACAGCATAAGTATTGTTTCCCTGTTTGATTTGAGAAGTAGATATGAAGTTAATATTATAGGAGAGGTGAGAAAGCCTGGTTTATATGAGTTTCAGGATAGTATAAGTTTAAAAGATTTAATTTTTCAGTCAGGTGGTTTTACAGAAGCGGCTACTCCAAAAAGAATAGAAGTGGCTAGAAGAGTTACTAATGGAAACACAGATAGTTTAAGTACAAAAATTGCAGACATATTTGAAGTAGAAGCTGAAAGAGATTTGACTGTAAAAGGTGCCAATTATTTTCTCCGTCCATTTGATATGGTGATCATCAGAAATAACCCGGGTTATTTTAATCAACGTGTAGTTTTTGTAAATGGTGAAGTAATGTATCCCGGACCTTATGTGCTAAACTCTGTGGATGAAAAGCTAAGTAGTCTTATTAAAAGAGCAGGAGGTTTTAAAGCTACTGCTGATGCTTCTTCTGCATCATTAAAACGAAGCAATAGATTTGATGATCAAGCTCAATTGAAACTATATAGTGTTAGCAAATTGGCAAATATTAGAGAGGATACAGTGTCAAAGGGTTCAGTGGACACTTTAAGACAGGAAGCCGTAAGGCCCTATGATTTGATTGGTATAAACTTAGTTGAAATTATGCAATCTCCGGGAATTACTAATGATATGATTATGGAGGATGGAGATATCATTTCAGTTCCCAAAAAAAACCAAGCCGTAAAAGTGAGGGGAGAGGTACTTTTTCCCACTCAATTTGCCTTTGAAGATGGGCACAATATGAAGTATTACGTGGATAAAGCTGGAGGGTTTACAAATAGAGCAGTAAGAAGAAAAGCTTTTGTACTTGGTGCCAATGGAAGTGCAAAAAGGGCCCATGGCTTTCTCCTTTTCAAAACTTATCCTGACATAAAAGCGGGGGATGAAATATTTGTACCTGAAGTGCAACAAAAACCAAATAAAATTAGCACAGTGGAAGTTATTGGTATCACTTCCTCTGTAGCCGCATTAATATCTGTGGTGGTGGCTATTTTGAATTCACTCCAATAAATCAAAGTATTAATTTAAAACATATTATCTTTTATAGCCCCTGCCTAACTATACTTTAAATATTAATTCTTTATTGCATGCAAACAAATCAGGAAAATACGGAAGAAATTGGTTTTAGTGATTTGGGTCAGCGCATTCAGACCTTTATAAAATATCTTTTTTCAAAATGGCTGATTATTGGCTCTATTGCATTTGTGGGTGGTTTAATTGGAATTACTTATGCCTGGCTTTCCACAGATAAATATGAAGCTACCACCAGTTTTTCAATTGAAGAAGACCAGGCTGGAAGTGCTATTGGCATTGCAGGTATAGCGTCACAATTTGGTTTTAATATTGGAGGGTCTGATAATATATTTTCAGGGGAAAACCTACTGAGTATAATGCACAGTCGGAGGATAATAGAGAGTGCCCTTTTTACAAAAGTGAAGTATGAAAATAAAGAGCAGTTATTATTAAACGTCTATCTCAAGATTTCAAAAATGAGGGAAGGCATGGACAAAAGTAAAACACTCAAATCTGTGGTGTATAATGAAAGCCAAGATCCTACTACTTATTCCCGCATACAGGATAGTATCCTGCTTTTAGTAATTGACCAAATGTCTAAATCTGTAATTTATACCCAAAAACCCGATAAAAAATTAGATTTATTTACTGTAACCTGTACAACAAAAAATGAAACTTTTTCTATATTGTTTTGCAAGGCAATAATCGAACAGGTTACGCAGTTTTATACTGAAACAAAAACAAAGAAAGCAAAGCAAACTGTTGAAGTATTACAGGATAGAACTGATTCCATCTATAATGCGTATGTATTGGCATTGTCTGGTAGGGCAAGGCTTGCTGATGCTAATTTAAATCCTGCTTTTCAACTACCTATTGTAGGCATACAACAAAAGCAAACAGATGCTACTGTATTGGGTACAGCTTATGGAGAATTGCTCAAAAATCTTGAGTTAGCAAAGTTTAATTTATTGCGTGAAACGCCACTTATACAAATTATAGATGCACCAAGAGCACCACTCATGAATATGAAATTAGGCAGAATGATTGGAGGTATTATTGTAGCTTTCATATTTGGGGTTTTTGCATTATTTTATTATTCCCTAAAATTTTATTTTAAGGATCAGCAGGCCTTGCTCAATAAAAAGAAGCCCTAACAGATGCAGCCACATGTTTATATCATTACTGTAAATTATAATAATGCAGCTGATACTATACTATTTCTAACCGCCTTACAGCATTCTATTACTGTTTCTTTTTCTTGCATAGTCATTGATAATTCTTCTGATGCTGCTTCGTCAAAAGCAGTGAAGGATATGCTTTCTCAAAAAATTGAATTTGGTACCAAAGTATATTTCACTTCGGAACATAATATTGATACGCAGATTTTACATGATGCTGATTTTGTGCAAATTAACTGTGCTAACAGGGGCTTTGCAGCAGCTAACAATATTGCTTTATCTCAAATAATCAATAACCAACTTTTTTCAAAAGATGATTATGTGTTTGTTGTAAATAATGATACTATAATAGAGCAAGGTTGCATAGAAAAATTAATAGCTGCTGCGCAAATAAATCCTGCACAAACAGGCATTACTGCTCCACTCATCTACTACCACGAAGAGCATAAAATATGGTCAGCCGGTGGTTGGTATTACAAATCTTTGGGATTGCTAAAAGCATATCATAAAGGTATGGCCAATATTTCATTACTACAACAACCGATTAATTTCTTAACGGGTTGCGCATGGCTGATACAAATAGATAAACTTCGCAAAGTAACTGGCCTATTAGACGAAGCCTATTTTATGTATTATGAGGACCTAGATTACTCTCTGCATGCATATGAGCAGGGTTATCAGTTGCAACTGGTGCCAGATGCCATTTTAAAGCATAAAATAGGTGCCAGCGGCAATGGAGAAATTTCACCTTTCGCTACTTATTGGATGATGCGTGGACGGATAAGAACTTTGAAAAAGCATAATAATTTATTTTCGTTTTTCACAGCCATTTTTGTGCTTTTTTTCACAAGATTGTTTTATGTATTTCCAAAGGCATTGTTACAAGGAAATTTATTTATTATCAAAAAGCAATGCATAGGATTTTTGGATGAAATAGCTAATAGACCGGTTTCAATTTTAAACAAGCCAGCTACTATTTAATGTTTAAAATAATAAAAGGAAATATCATTTTTAAGAACTTCTTTTCACTGGGAGTTTTACAAGCAGTAAATCTGTTGATACCTCTTATTATTACGCCTTATTTATTGACAACACTGGGGCTCACAAATTTTGGCAAAGTAACTTTTGCGGCTTCTTTTATGGCATTTTTTGTAATGCTGGTTGATTATGGTTTTAATCTTTATCTCACAAAAGAAGTAGCTGTTAATAGAGAAGATGTAAAGCAAATCAATAAAATATTCAGTATTTCACTCATTACGCGTAGCGTACTAATAGGTATTTCTTTTTTGCTTTTATTATGCTGCTTAATGATACCAAAATTTGCCGCTGACAAAATGCTTTTTCTGAGCTCATTCTGTATTGTGCTTGGTCAATCTTTTGTGCCCACTTGGATTTTTCAGGGTTTGGAAAATTTACGCCCATTGACCATCATAAACGGTATCATAAAAATTTCATATATAGCTGTTGTGTTTATTATAATACATAAACCAGAAGATTATATCAGTGTAAATGTTTTATGGGGTATTAATGGAATTCTTTGTGCCTTTGCCAGTATCTTTTACTTGATAAAAAGATATCATATCAAATTTACAGGATGCACTGGTGCAGACGTATATGGCTATATCAAGAATAGTTTTTCATTTTTTATTGCAGGATTTTCAGTCAACATTTATACTTTTTGCAGCTCTGCTATTCTTGGCTTATTTGCAAGTTATGAATCAGTGGCACTATTTGGTGTGGCGGAAAAAATAATTCAGATTATCCGACAGCCTTTGCCCTTATTCTCACAGGTTATTTACCCCGCAGGATGTAGAAAAGCCATTGAGGGAAAGCCCTCATTTTTTTCATTCTTAAAAAAGACTTATTTGCCATTTCTTTTATTGTTTGCAGTATTTGCAGCTATTTGCTTTGTGCTGAGTCCATTACTGAGTAGTTATTTTCAAAAAGACCATATTACAGAAGTATCTAACATGGTACGCATCATGCTGCCTGCTGTTCTTTTTATAGCTTTAAACATACCCGCCTATCAGGCATTGTTATCATTTGGACACAATACAACAGTTTCTATTATTTTATCTGCCTGCTCCGCATTTGGTATTGTCATCAATATAATTCTTTCATCAAAATTTGATCAATCTGGCACGGCTGTACATTTTATAATCACCGAGTTTGTAATTTTGATATGCTTGCATATAGCAGTTGCTAAAAAAATGAATCAATCTGTATTAAAAGAATTTTTCAAAAAATGAGGGCGGTATATATATTATACAGATTTTTCTTTTTTGTGTTGTTTTCAGCAATACTCTTTCAGGATTTTTTTCTACAGGAATTCATTGGCTCTATTGCCCGCAGCCCGGTTGTATTTATAGTGCCCATATTATTTATTGCGGTCATTATCATTGAAAATAAATTTATACTATATACAATACCAAAATATTTTTTGTGGTATGTATTCATAACCATTGGCACAGCTTTAATAATGTTTGGTATTACAATTTTATTTGTTACTGATACTAACATGTACGTGTATGATGAATGGATGCCTGTGAAACTTGTAAAAACAGCATCTTATAATATTGTATTTTTTTTAACTGCTTATACTTTGTATGTGCTGGCAGCAAGAATATCTTTAAGGTTTATATATTACGTTTTACTTTTCTGGTTCCTTGTATTGTTTTTATACGGTATTGTACAATATTTCTTCTTTGTAAGGATACCTTTTATTAATGCAACATTTACAGGAGAAATAGATAGAATACCATTGATAGCTTCTGAGCCATCTACAGCGGCTGCATTTTTTATTATCGTATTTGCATTATTAATGGCATTGAGAGTGTATCTGAAAAAATCTTCGTTTGTAACGGTGCTATTAATAACCATAGCACTTGCTACCTTTATGCTGGTTGGCTCCAAAGCTTCATTCGCATTTTTACCCATTGCGGTACTATGGTCTATTAGGAAAAGATTTACTCCAAAAATGTTTTTGTATGCAGTCATTATTATCATTCCTGTTATTGTTTTTTTTATATTGGTTGTAGTACCTCAACTAGCTACAGATCTTGAAAGTTTTAATAGCATTAGTTCAAGAAGTACAACATGGTTAGCTGCTATGCAGAGTTTTTTTATGTATCCCTTCGGGGAAGGGTATGGCACATATATGGTTTATTATCCAAAATTGCTTTTTCCCATTAATGATTTATTAGTGGACATTACGGGTATTCCTTTGCTCACCAATGAGTTGACCGAAATGGTTGATACAGGCATCAATCTTTCTCCCAAAGCAGGTATTCCATCTGAAATGGTTTTTAATGGAATTACAGCTATTATATTTTTAATTTACTTGATTAAATCATTTAATAAAACATTAAAACAAATACAAATGCCGGCCGTGAAAATTATTCTAAGTTTTGCGGCATGTTTTATTTTTCTTGAATTATTATTGAGCGTAGCCGGGGAAACTGCTTATATTTATTTAATGATTTTTGTACTTGCAGATAAGCTGTCAAAATCAGATGCCCCAAAAACAATTTAATAGCATTGAAACTTTTAGTAATAGCACCGCAAAATTGTTTCCCACCAAAAGATGGCGGTAAAATTGGTATTTATTTTCCATTAGTTGAATATGCAAAATGGGGCACAGTCCACTACGCATTTACGACTGATAAATTACCTGATGGAGAATGTACACAACATTTTTCATCTATGGGCA
Organism: uncultured bacterium; assembly: GCA_964293305.1. Taxonomy (GTDB): domain Bacteria; phylum Bacteroidota; class Bacteroidia; order Chitinophagales; family Chitinophagaceae; genus CALAGJ01. The sequence continues at coordinate 12,048 of CAXYYO010000036.1, forward strand.
TTCATTTGCATCCCTTTGTAATTGTTACCAAAGACAGTGCTTTTGGCCTCATCAAGAATTTATTTTCTTCAATCCCATTTAAATTTCAAAAATATTTTTCTACCCTATTTCTACAATATTTACAAGAATTAATCAGGAAGGAAAAGATAACTCATATTTGGATTAATCATGCTCACATGGCCGAATATGCCCTGCAACTAAAGAAACAGAATGCAGTTAAAATATACTTGAGAGAACATAATATTGAGTTTTCTCTAGTAGAGCAACTCGTCCCTTTTCTTGAGGGCAATATTAAGAAGAGATTAGCCAACTGGCAGTATCATAAAACTAAACAATATGAAACCACTGCGTGGAATTTATTTGATAAAGTAATACTTATTTCAGATGCAGACAAAGCCATAGCCGAGCAATATTATATTGGGCAAAATACCACTTTAATTTATGACAGTTATGAACAAGCTTTCATGGATAAATTAATTGATGAAAACATATATGAGCCTGAATCTTTTATTTTTACAGGCAATATAAACACGATACAAAATGCCATTAATCTGAAAACATTTGTACATGAAATATGGAATCCATTTATATATGCAAATCCATCGTATAAATTGTATATAACAGGGAATGAGAAAGTAGCCATCGAAAACCTGCTCCAAATAAATCTTATGGAGCATCATATTTTTGTGATGGGGTTTGTGGAGGATATCGTATCTGCTATAAGATCAAAGCAATTTTTTCTTTCTCCAACTTATATAGGTGCAGGCGTAAGAATAAAGGTTTTAAATGCTATGGCCTTGGGTGCTGTTTGTTTTATATCTTCAAAAGATGAAGCCATGCTCAATGATATTTGCAATAAAAAAAATTCTTTGGTATTCAATGATATCAATGATTTTCAAGAAATGATTGCAGTGGCAAACAACCCTGAAATATACAAATCAGTAAGCAATGCTGCTAAGGAATTGGTAAACCAATATAAGTATAGCTGGTCTGCGTATAGTGAATCTGTAAAAAGAATACTACAATGATCAAGATATTGCAAGTAGGAAAATATTTTCATCCCGAAAGAGGTGGTATTGAATCAGTTTCAAAATCTTTGATTGACAATCTGGATCAAACAAAATTCAAAATGGACTTGCTTTGTTTTAATACCAATTCAACAACTATTATAGATAAATACAAGCATGCAACTATCATTCGTTGTGGTATATTATTCTCTTTTTTTTCCGCACCTTTTTCAATTGGGTTCTTTAAAAGATTTTTTCAACTACACCATGAATATGATATCATACATATACATACTCCAAACCCCATAGCATTAATAGCATTGTATTTTATACATCCATCTGCTAAAATTATAATTCACTGGCACAGTGATATATTGAATAAGGGTATATTATATAAGTTTATAAGGCCTTTTGAAACAGCTGCGCTTCAAAAAGCATCAAGCATTATTGGTACTTCACAAACATATATTGATGAGTCTGAGCCATTAAGAAAATATTCTAATAAAACACATTTTATTCCACTGGGTACTACCATTATAAATAGACAAAATCAAGCAGAAGGTGTAGCTGCTCTACGGCAACAATATGCAGGTAAAAAAATAGTGTTTAGTCTCGGCCGATTCGTTGGCTATAAGGGCTTTAATTATTTGATAGCAGCTGCTGCTATGATGCAGGATGATATTGTAATCATCATTGGAGGGGATGGTCCATTGTTTCAAGAGTATGAACTACTGATTCAACAAAATAAAGTTGCCGATAAAGTTATTTTGACAGGAAATATTTCTGATAATCACTTGCAAAATTATTTTGAAGCAGCTGACATATTTTGTTTGCCATCTTGCGAAAAGTCAGAAGCTTTTGGTGTTGTAATTATTGAAGCACTTTCCTTTGGAAAGCCTGTAGTGGCTACAACTATTGAAGGCTCCGGCGTAAGCTGGGTTAACCAACATGGTGTTACCGGGTTGAATGTGCCCCCAAAGAATCCAACCGCTTTGGCAGATGCTATAAACAAATTAGCCAATGATGCGGCATTAAGAAAACAGATGGGTGATGCTGCTTTGGAGAGGTATCAGCATAATTTTACAGATGAGATTATGCAAAATAAATTTGAATCATTTTATCATCAATTAATACATCAGTAAATTACTCAGTTGAAACCTCGCATACTCATTATTATCAACCGATTGGTTATTGGCGGACAGGCATTAGATACAGTCCCTTTAGCACATGCCATTCAATCTCACTTTGAGGTAGATGTATTGTATGGTGAAAAAGAAGCTGATGAAGAGGAAGCTGATTTTTTACGAGAAAAATATCCTTCACTTAGGCTTACAAAAATTCCTCAACTCAAAAGAAGTATTAATTGGTTAAATGATGTACGTGCCTATTTCAAAATCAAAAAGCACATACAATCTGCACATTATGATATTGTGCATACACATGGTGCCAAGTCAGGTTTGATAGGCCGCATAGCGGCATGGCGATGTGGCATAAAAACAATTGTACATACTTATCATGGACACGTATTTCATTCATATTACAATGGTTTTCTTTCTGCTAGTATTATTCGAATGGAGCGATTACTGGGGCGCATTACAACAAAAGTTGTTGCCATAAGCCTTCATCAATCAAAAGAACTTACAGAAATCTATAAAATTGTACCTCTTCATAAAATTATAATCATACCCCTCGGTGTTGATATTGATGCTTTTCAAGCTGATGCAGAAACAGAACGTAGCAATTTTAGAAATGCATACCAACTTAAAAATGATGAAATAGCCATAGCATTAATTGGTAGGTTGGTTCCCGTAAAAAACCCTTCTTTTTTTATTGATATTGTCCTAAGGACAGTGAAGGATAAATTGCCTGTAAAGTTTTTTGTAATTGGAGATGGTATTTTGAAATCAGATATGCAGCATCAATTAGAAAAAAATAATATGTTGTGGAGTGAAAATGATGGCTTAGAAAATAACGCCCCCATCATCTTTACCTCTTGGATTAAAAATATCATACCTGCATTACATGCTATGGATATCATAGCACTTACATCATTAAATGAGGGAACGCCTCTTTCAATTATTGAAGCTCAAATCTGTGGAAAACCAGTGGTGGCCTCAAATGTAGGCGGGGTAAGAGATACTTTGATAGATGCATCTACAGGTTTTATAGTGGAGCGTCATGATGTCAATCTATTTTATGACAAATTGAAGATGCTTATCACAAATGAAAAATTACGAAGTGAAATGGGGGAGCGGGCAATTCAATTTGCCGCTATTCATTTTTCTATGCATACTGAAATAAAAAACTATATAACTTTTTATCATACCGAAGTATCATTGCACAGCAAATGAAAATATTAATAACAGGTACAGCAGGATTTATTGGCTTTCATACAGCAAGTCGTTTTATAAATGCAGGTCATGATGTTGTTGGTATTGATAGCTTAAATGCTTACTATGATGTAAAGCTTAAATACAGTCGTTTAGCACAGCAAGGCATAGAAAAATCAATCATAAGGTATGATAAAAAAATTATTAGCAGTGTACATCCCAACTATGCTTTTTATCACCTCAATCTTGAAAACAAACTGCACCTCAATCGTATTTTCGAAATAGAGCATTTTGATGCTGTTGTACATCTTGCAGCACAAGCTGGAGTTCGGTATAGTTTAGAAGAACCGGAAGCTTATATCAACAGCAATATTATTGGATTTTTAAACATCTTAGAGTGTTGTAGGCATCATCAAATTAAGCATTTGGTGTATGCTAGCAGTAGTAGTGTATATGGTCTAACTGATCAATTGCCTTTTAATACAAATATGCCTGTAGAACACCCTATTTCATTATACGCTGCCACCAAAAAGAGTAATGAATTAATGGCGCATAGCTATAGTCATCTGTTTAATATTCCTACCACTGGTTTACGTTTCTTTACAGTGTACGGCCCATGGGGTAGACCAGATATGGCACTCTTTATTTTTACAAAAAATATCATAGAGCAAAGACCAATTCAATTGTTTAACCAGGGCAATATGGTTAGGGATTTTACTTATGTAGATGACATTGCAGAAGGTGTTTACAAAGTATTACATCACCCCCCTAAAAATAATATAAATTGGAAACCATCTACAGGTCCTATATCTGAATCTTCGGCACCTTATAAAATTTATAATATAGGCAATAGTAGTCCTGTAAATCTTGTAGATTATGTTAGTGCTTTAGAGATAGCATTAGGAAAAAAAGCAATCCGGGAATATATGCCCATGCAACTTGGCGATGTGCCGGCTGCACATAGTGATGTTACTGATCTTACAAAAAATATAGGCTATAAACCCTTCACTCCTGTAAATAAAGGTATTCAAAAATTTGTGGACTGGTATCTAAAATATTATAATGTATAAACAGCATCAATGTAGTCTGCCACAGTCAAATTTATCAAAAGAAATTTACTTTTTATTTTTGTTCACATCCTTTTAAATACAAAACATTTCTATGAATAAAAAAATATTAATAACGGACGGGGCTGGTTTTATCGGTTCTCATGTGGTAAGGCTTTTTGTAAATAAATATCCATCTTATCAAATCATCAATGTAGATGCTTTGACTTATGCTGGAAATCTTGAAAACCTGCGGGATATTGAACATGCTCCAAACTATATTTTTGAAAAAGTAAATATTTTGGATACAGCTGCGCTGAAAATTATTTTTGAAAAATATGGTGTTACTGATATTATACATCTGGCTGCTGAAAGCCATGTAGATCGCAGTATTTTATCACCAATGGATTTTATACATACAAATATTGTAGGTACAGTAAATTTATTAAATACTGCAAAGGAATACTGGAAAAATGGAATAGACCAGCATCGGTTTTATCATGTAAGTACAGATGAAGTGTATGGAACATTGGGTAATACAGGATTTTTTACAGAAACTACTGCTTATTCGCCAAACTCACCATACTCAGCCAGTAAAGCAGCATCTGATCATTTTGTAAGAGCTTGGGGCGAAACTTTTCATCTACCCTTTGTTATTTCAAACTGTTCAAATAATTATGGCCCCAATCATTTTCCAGAAAAACTAATTCCTTTATTTATCAACAATATTATAAATCAAAAACCTTTGCCGGTATATGGTAAAGGTGATAATACCCGTGACTGGCTATTTGTAAAAGATCATGCATTAGCTATTGATCTCATTTTTCATAAAGGAGAAAATAAAGAAACATACAATATTGGAGGGTTTAATGAATGGAAAAATATTGATCTGGTGCAGTTGCTTTGCAAACTCATGGATCAAAAACTAAATCGCCCTGATGGCACTAGTACTCATCTTATTAAATATGTAACTGACCGCCCCGGACATGATTTGAGGTATGCTATTGATGCCAGTAAACTAAATAAACAACTGGGCTGGTATCCAAGTGTAACTTTTGAAGAAGGATTAAGCCTTACAATAGATTGGTATTTGGCTAATACGGAATGGCTACAACATGTAACAAGTGGGGATTACCAAAGTTACTATGTACAACAGTATAAGCAATAACTGCAAATTCTATTTTTTTTTGATACAGATTGTTGATAAAAATAGGATTGTATCCTTTTAAATCTATACAATTTACGAATCCTCTGATGGGGTTTTTATAGTGTGTGTTTTTAAAAAGAGCACACAAAAAAAATTAATCAATTTTGTTCAGCATTTTAAATGCGTTTAGCACAGCTTGATGCATTATTGTAGCATGGTTTTCCTCTGGTAAATAGTCAAAGCTGATATGTACCGATTTACTTTTTGTTGCCTTTATTTTTTCTGCAAGAAGGTTAGCATCTACTTCCATCACCCTCGGATTCTTCGAAGGTGCAAGCCCTTCCTTGCCCACGCCTATGTATATTTTCGTTTCTTGTTTAAATGATGATTCAAGAATCTCGGCTTGCGCATGCAGGATTGAACCATCATTCCACCAAATACTCGGGCTCACGATGATATATTGATTAAAAAGAGTCGGTTTTTCTAATAAAATCTCTGTTGCTAGCAAACCACCAAGTGATTCCCCAATCAGCGTTTTATCATCATTGGTTTTAAACTGTGTCTCTATATATGGTTGTAATTCATTTTCAAGAAATGAAATAAATACATCAGAATGACCTGTTGTTGGATATAATCTTTTTTCTTCCTCAATAGTAGTTGGAAATGTAAAATCCCTTCTCCTGTCCACTGTACCAATACCTACCACAATAGACTTTGGTAATTGGTTTATCCATTCAAAACTATTGAACTGCACCAACCCCACTATATGAATAAAATCTTCATCGGCAGAGCCGTCTAATAAATAGATTACAGGGTATTTTATACTATCTTCCTTGTTATAATTATCAGGAAGATAAATATTGAACACTCTTTCTTCCCCAAGAATTTTTGAATGAATAGATTCTATACTTCCTAAAATAAATGGCTTATGCGATAAAGTATCAGCCGTATTAACTTTCTGAGCTGCTACTACTAAAACGGCCAATGAAAATAAAGTGATGAACGATATTTTTTTCAAGTATTTTTTTTACAAAAATATAGGGTATAGCTATAAAAAAAATCTACAGTAGCAATGTTGGTAAAATCTTGGGTTAGCAAACAAGTCAGTTATGCATATATATGATAGAAGAAAAACAAAGCATTTATAATTTAAATCATAATATCATCAAAACTGTTACCTACTTTTGCATTTCGGATGAATCGCATCGTATCATTAATATTAATCATACTTTTTGGCTTTTATGCCTTGGGCAATGTTTTGGTTGTTGCTAACTATTATTCTAACACGGCCTCTTATACATCCAATTGTGAAAATAAGGACAAAAGTTGGATAAATTGTAATGGTCAATGTCAATTAAAAAAGCAAATGGACCAAAACGGTAATGATAATGACGCTCAGAAAAAAGGGCAATCATCAGAAACACTCTTTTTTCTTATGACTTCATCCGAAAAAAAATCCATTTTAAGGGTTGCTGAAAAGGCTACTTTTCAGCACGAAAACCAATGTGAAACATTTAGCCAACCTCGTTCGTATTTTCATCCACCAAATAGTAGTATAACTTAGTCTAACCTTTAGCTGGTATTGGTATTTAATAAATCAATGAAATATTTGGTTTAAATTATTAAAACATCTAAGCATCATTTATTTTATGATGTTTGTCATTCAATCATTCATTCATTCATTGGGAATTTTTCTCAACAAATAACTTTTTATGAAACGTATTAATATTTTTCTCATAATGCTTTTTATTCTTTTTAGCTCATGTAAAAAGGAAACCACAAAAATCGAGGAAGGTACAGGACCACTTTCTGTGGAATTTGATCATGTAGTAGGCAATGCTGATTTAAGCCTTGGTGCCGGGTCTTATACAAACAGTAGTGGTGAAAATTTCTCAGTAGATATATTCCGATACTATGTAAGCAATTTTATTTTTACTAAAACTGATGGCACAGTTTATACAGTACCTCAGAGTGATTGTTATTTTTTGGTAGATGAATCAGATGAAGAAACACATGAGCCTTTGTTTGAATTACCAACTGGTTCATACAAATCTGTACAGTTTACTATAGGAGTAGACAGCACAAGAAGTACTATGGATATAGAAGACCGCACTGGTGTGCTAGACCCCACAGCTGTAGCCGGAGATATGTATTGGGGCTGGAATAGTGGTTATATCTTTTTAAAGTTAGAAGGTAAATCAGTGGCTTCTTCACTGGATGGTGACTTTATGTATCATATTGGAGGATTTGGAGGTTATTCTTCTTCTACGATCAATAATATTCAAACTGTAATACTGAATTTACAAGATAGAGGTGTACCAGAAGTAAAAATCGATGGCAGCACCAATATTCATCTTTTTGTAGATATTTTAAAACTTTTTGAAGGAGATGAAACAGTAAGTATTGCTGCACATCCAATGGAAATGTTTACACCATACAGCACTACAATTTCAGCAAATTATAAGTCAATGTTTTCACACGACCATACTGAAAATGAATAGGTATGTCGTACAAGAAAATATGGATATTCTTGTCTCTTCTGGCAGGCATTTTGGCCTGCCAGAAAGGGATAGATGAATTGCAGACATATCCATTCAACAAACCTGATTATTTTCCGGAAACAGAATATGATTTTGAAAATAATCAGCTCACAAAGCAGGGAGTGGCCCTGGGTATGAAATTATTTTACGACCCCCTGTTATCAGCGGACAATAGTATTAGCTGTGCCAGTTGTCATATACAGTCATCCGGATTTGCTCATAAAGGTCATGCACGAAGTCATGGTATTTATAATAAATTTGGAACTAGAAATGCCCCTGCCATTGTCAATCTAGCATGGTCGCCATTTTTTATGCACGACGGTGGTATTTTCGACTTAGATTTTCAGCCCATTGCTCCCATTACCAATCCAGTAGAAATGGATGAAGACGTAAAGCATGTTCTAGAAAAATTAAGAGCCGATCGAAATTATAAATGGTTATTTAAGCAGGTATATGGAAATGAAGATATTACAACTGCACAGTTCCTAAAAGCACTTAGTCAGTTTATGTTAGTCTGTATAAGTGCTGATGCAAAATATGATAGTGTAAAGAGGGGAGAGGCCATATTTACAAATTCGGAAACCAAAGGATATCAACTTTTTTTGCAACACTGTAATCAATGCCATATAGAGCCTTTATTTACTGATAACAGTTTTAGAAACAATGGCATTCCAATCAATCCATCCTTTAATGACAAAGGTCGGTCTTTGGTTACACTTCGTGATGAGGATGATTATAAATTTAAAGTGCCTACCTTAAGAAATCTGGCATTTACAGCACCCTATATGCACGATGGTACAATGAATACATTGGATAATGTTTTTGAACATTATACGCAGGAGATTCAAAACTTTAAAAACTTAGATTCTTTGTTGATACAATCCAACGGTAGCGTAGGAATTATTTTAAATATGGAAGAGCAAGCAGCAATAGAATCTTTTTTGCTTACGTTAAATGATTATCATTTTATTACGGATAAATCATTGGCACCAGAATAATAGACTCACCCATCACATTGAAAACGAAATATGATTAAATAAAAAAATGCAATGAAAAAATATATAGGACTATTAATAGGTGTCTTATGTTCAACAGCAATTAATGCCTGCGACATTTGTGGATGTGGCAGCGGTAGTAATTATATTGGTATCCTGCCAGAGTTTAAACAACGGGCTATTGGTCTGCGATACAGATATAATTTGATACAAACTCATTTAGGTAGTGAGGGTATAAGCTATCTTACTACAAAAGAACAATACCAAATAGCAGAGTTGTGGGGCTCCTTACAAGTTGGAAAGAAGCTAAGGCTTATGGCCGTAGTACCATACACATTTAATACACGTACAAATAGTATTAATCAATTATCGCAACAAGGTTTTGGAGATATTTCTATGATGGCCCATTTTCAACTTTTGCAAAAGAAAACCCAGGATGAAAAAAATAAAATATGGGCACAAAGTTTATGGGTGGGTGGGGGAATAAAAATTCCCACAGGTGTGTATAAATCTTCCAATAAAAATCAAGCAAATTTTTTCCAAACAGGTAGTGGTAGCACTGACTTTTTAATGCAAGCTATGTATGATTTGAGAAAACAAGATGATGGCATAAATATAAACCTGCTTTATAAAATAAATACAACAAATAAAGAAATGTATTTATATGGAAACAGGCTGAGTGTTGCTACACAATATTACCACAAATGGAAATTAAATAAAATGTCAAATTTATCTCCAAATGCAGGACTGCTCTATGAAACATCTGGTGCAGATTATAACAAAGGATCAGCTGTTTTTGCATCTGGCGGTAATGTTTTAATGACTACGCTTGGCTTGGAGTATGGAGCAAAAAATTGGATAGCCGGAGCAAACTTTCAATTGCCCATTACGCAACAACTCGCAAATGATTTTGCAAAATCTGGAAACAGGCTAATGCTTCATGTAGGTTATGCATTTTAACCCTTTTAAAAATGCATGATATTATCGAAATCAGCATCTTTTTGTTAGAAAGTGAATGATGCATATTTTCTCTAAACTTTTATTAACCCAGATATTGCAGTTGATTTCGTAATGAAACTTGAAAGGCAATATAGTTAAGTGTTTGAGATTGATTTTTGGCTGACGAAATAGAAATCTATTTTAAAATCAAAAATTGGTCTCAAATGCTTATGTACACAGCTTTTGGGCTGTGTAATAAATTTCAACTTCAATATCTGGGTTTAAAAAAAACTAAACTTTTACTTTTTTCCACCCGCCTTTTTTAAAAAGATATAAACTTAGGAGTGCAATAAAAGTTTCAGAAATGGGTATTGCCCAAAATATACCTTTACTACCCATTTCAAAATGCTTTGACAAAACATAAGCCAATGGAATTTGGAATAACCAGAATCCAATAAAATTAATCCATGTAGGCGTTCTTGTATCGCCGGCACCATTAAATGCATTGGCCATTACCATACCCATGCCATAAAAAATATAACCACTGCTGATAATGCGTAATGCAGTAACAGCAAAGTCTGACACTGCATCATCAGTAGAAAAAAATGAAATAATCCATGGTGCTAGCGTGATGCTAAATAGCATAACAATCAGCATAAAAATCATGTTGAATTTTGCTGTTGTCAGTACACTTTTTGCCGCTCTTTCCGGTTGATTGGCCCCAAGATTTTGGCCTACCAAAGTGGCAGCAGCATTACTCATTCCCCATGCGGGGAGAATAAAAAAAATCAATATTCTTATTGCTGTTTGATAACCTGCTGATGCTGTACTGTGTCCGATTTCAGCTACCAGGCGGGCCAATACAATCCAGCTGCAGCTACCAATGATGAACTGAAAAGTGCCGGGAGTGGCTATGCGTACCAATGTTTTCAAAATAGTTGTATCCGGTATGAAGTACTTCAGTTTAATTTTTATTTTACCTGTACCTTTTCTTAAATGTGTGAGTTGATATAATACCCCAATACCCCTGCCTGTTGTAGTGGCTAATGCTGCACCGGTTAAACCAAAGCCTGGCCAATTTCCAAATCCATAAATCAGCAATGGACAGAGAATAATATTAAATATGTTTGCTACCCATAAGCTTTTCATAGCCATAAATGCATCGCCTGCACCTCTGAAGATGCCATTAATAAGAAATAATAACATGATAACAATAGAGCCTGCCATCATGATTTGCGTATATTGATAACCTTCCTTTATGGCTGTTTCTTCTGCACCCATAAGACGTAGTAATTGGGGAGCATAAAAATATCCTACAATGCTGAGCAATACAGTTAACCCTAATGCCAATAAGCCTGCTTGTGCTGCACTGATTGATGCTGCTTCTTCATTTTTTTCGCCTATACGTCTGGCCACAACAGATGTGGCTGCCATGCTAATACCAATAGCTAGTGAATAAATTATGGTGAGCATGCTTTCTGTAAGACCAACTGTAGCAAGTGCATGACTACTATTGGGCAAATGGCCTACAAAAAATAAATCAACTAAGGCAAATACTGATTCTAAAATCATTTCAAGAATCATAGGAATGGATAGTAGGAATACAGCTTTTCTTAAACTGCCTTGGGTATAATCAGTGGCCTCTCCACTTAGCGCATGGCGCATGAGGTGTACAATAGATCGAAAACGGGAAATATAAATTTGATGTGACATGAAGTTTTGATTAAATACAATAATTAAATACTCAGCTTGCGCTGAAAACAATGTGGAATCTTTATACAGTTAAATCTAATCGAATGAAACTGTATGAATCAAAACTTCATATTCGTGGTATTATGGCAAATAAAGCAGAAAAATATAATCTTGCACTATTTAATTTTGCACATGCCTTATAAATGTACCATAAGCAATTATACCCAATACTAAAATTCCTTATTTTTGCGGCTCAAAATTTTTGACCTGCTGAAAAAGCAGATTTTATCTTCAATTTATAAGATTTTTTATGGCTGATTTACGCTTACAAAGAAACTTTGGTATCGCTGCTCACATAGATGCCGGCAAAACTACCACAACAGAACGTATTCTTAGATATACGGGAATGATTCACAAAATAGGTGAAGTACACGATGGTGCTGCCACTACAGATTGGATGGAGCAGGAAAAGGAAAGAGGTATTACCATTACATCTGCAGCTGTAAGTTGCCAGTGGAAATTTCCAACCAATCAAGGAAATGATTTTGCTGATACAAAAAACTATTATTTCAATATTATTGATACACCCGGCCACGTGGACTTTACGGTAGAAGTAGAAAGATCTATGCGTGTGCTTGATGGTTTGATTGCACTCTTCAGTGCGGTAGATGGCGTAGAACCACAAAGTGAAACAGTATGGCGTCAGGCCAATAGATACGGTGTGCCACGTATTGGTTTTGTAAATAAAATGGACCGTGCAGGTGCTGACTTTTTAATGGTAGTAAATCAGGTAAAAGAAATGCTAGGAGCCAAGGCTGTACCATTACAATTGCCAATAGGTGCAGAAGATAATTTCAAAGGTGTAGTTGACTTAATCCAAATGAAAGGTATAATATGGGATGATGCTACAGAGGGAATGACTTATACTGAAATAGCTATTCCGGAAGATATGAAGGAAGAAGCTGATTTATGGAGAGCACAACTGATTGAAGCTGTAGCTGAATATGATGATCATTTGATGGAGAAGTTTTTCGATAATCCAGATACCATCACAGAGGCTGAAGTACATGAAGCAATACGTAAGGCAGCAATTGATTTGAGTATTGTGCCTATGATGTGTGGTTCATCTTTTAAAAACAAAGGTGTGCAAACAGCTTTAGATGCAGTTTGTCGCTACCTCCCATCACCTCTAGATTTACCAGATACTGTGGGTACAGATCCTGATAGTGGTAAAGAGATTACAAGAAAAGCAGATGCTAAAGAACCATTTAGTGCATTGGCTTTTAAAATAATGACTGACCCATTTGTTGGTCGTCTTGCATTCTTCCGGTGTTACAGCGGTCACTTAGATGCGGGTTCTTATGTAAAAAATATGCGCAGTGGTAAAAATGAGCGTATCAGTAGAATCATGAAGATGTTTGCCAACAAACAAAATCCAATTGATTTTATTGAAGCTGGAGATATTGCAGCAGCAGTTGGTTTCAAGGAAATAAAAACCGGGGATACTCTTTGTGATGAAAACAAGCCAATTGTTCTCGAAAATATGTTTATTCCAGAACCAGTAATCTCTGTTGCAGTAGAGCCCAAAACACAAGCAGACGTTGATAAAATGGGTATGTCTATTGCAAAACTAATTGAAGAAGATCCTACACTTCGTGTAAAAACAGATGAAGATACAGGCCAGACGATTCTTTCTGGTATGGGTGAGCTTCACTTAGAAATTATTGTGGATAGAATGAGGCGTGAATTTAAAGTTGAAGTAAACCAAGGTAAACCTCAGGTTGCCTATAAAGAAGCATTTACTACACCAATACAACACAGGGAAACACTTAAAAAGCAGACCGGTGGTCGTGGTAAATTTGCGGATATACAATTTGAAATTGGCCCCGCTGACGAAGAGTGGCTAAAAGAAAATGCTGGCAAAAACTTCCAGTTTGTAAATGACTTATTTGGAGGTTCTATTCCACGTGAATTTGTGCCTGCAATACAAAAAGGATTTGAATCTTCTATGGGTACAGGTGTACTTGCATCTTATCCAATGGATAGTATGAAAATACGTGTATATGATGGTAGTTTCCACGCAGTGGACTCTGACTCTATGAGTTTTGAACTTTGCGCTAAATCCGGATTTAGGGAAGCAGGCCGCAAAGCAAAACCAGTTTTACTTGAGCCAATAATGCGTGTGGAAGTGGTTACACCAGACCAATATATGGGTGACGTTACAGGTGACCTTAACCGCCGTCGTGGTATGATGGAAGGTATGGATAGCCGTGGCAATGCACAGGTAATAAAAGCCAAAGTGCCATTGAGCGAAATGTTTGGTTATGTTACCCAACTTCGTTCCTTAAGTAGTGGTCGTGCCACCAGCACAATGGAATTTAGCCACTATGCGCCAGCTCCAAATAACGTTGCAGAAGAAGTAGTAGCAAAGAGCAAGGGTAAAGTAAAAATTGAAGGTTAAGTTTATAAGTATTTATTTAAAGGCTGTCCATTATGGTCAGCCTTTTTTTATGTTGTCAAAAAAAATTGGAATTCAATCTTGGTTATTACAAATGTCTATAACACATTTATAATAATTGCATACCCATCATTTTCCCCACTTACTCAACTGTTGTAAGCTCACTTGTAAATCTTTAGGAAGTGGTGCTTCAAATTTAAAGTTGGTATCCTCAAATTGAAAGGATAATAAAGCCGCATGTAAACCCAATCTCGCCAAAAGTGGGTGTTCATTTTCGGTGTATTTGCCCAGTTTAAATTTTCTTTTTATTGAGGACAAAAGCAAAGGTTGCTCACTGCCATATAATGCATCGCAAATTAAGCTATGGCCCAGATGCGCTGCATGTACCCTCACTTGATGCGTACGTCCAGTATATATTTGAAACTGCATCCAAGTATAGCTATTAAAAGTTTCAATTATTTTGTAATCTGTCAATGATGCTTTGCCTCTAGCATGCACTATCATCTTTCCTTGTACGCTTTGATTTTCAGCAATTGGTGCATCAATACTACCATTATCAGCAGTGGGTTTACCTACCACAAGGCCTAAATATATTTTTGTAGTTTCTCTTTGCTCAAAGCATTGATTGAGGGCTTTATGCGTGTCTTCATCTTTCGCAAAAACAATGACGCCACTCGTATCTCTGTCAATTCTATGTACGGTATATATTTTTCTTCCTGATTCTTGTAATAAAACTTTCAAGGAAGGTTCTTTGCCAAATCTATCCGGTATGCTCAAGAGGCCTGCAGGCTTATTGACGGCAATCAATTTTTCGTCTTCGAAAAGAATATTTTCTCTTTTTAATATCATCAATTTAACCAATTAATTCCCATAATACAATGGATGCAGCTATGGATACGTTTAATGAATGTTTCATGCCTTGTTGTGGTATTTCTATACAGCCATCACATAATGAAAGTGCTGCATTACTTACTCCTTCTACTTCGTTTCCCAAGATAATAGCCATTGGTTGTTGGGCATTATATTCAAATTTATTTAATGGAATACTTGAAGTAGTTTGCTCCACTGCATATATGGAATAGTTGTTTTTCTTGAGCTCATTTAATGCAGGAATGATGTCATCAAAAAACATCCAGTTTACCGTTTCAGTAGCACCCAATGCTGTTTTATGAATGTCTCTGTGTGGCGGTATAGGTGTGTACCCACAAAGTATAATTGCTTCTGCCAGAAATGCATCCGCTGTGCGAAATACACTACCTACATTATGCATACTCCTTATGTTTTCCAAAATGATTATAAGCCTATTTTTATCAGCAGATTTAAAACCTTCCACTGTCATACGACCTAACTCATCCATTGATAGTTTTCGCATAGCGTTTATTAGAAATAGGGGTACTGATATTGCTTAAAACCAAAATGGTAGGAAAGGTTGAAAGCAGATAAGTAGTAAAAAATATTTAATGACCTATTGTACCCAAATATCTTTCAGCATCTAATGCAGCCATGCATCCACTACCGGCAGCAGTTACGGCCTGTCTATATATTTTATCCTGCACATCGCCACAGGCAAAAACTCCTGCAATATTTGTTTTTGAACTACCTGCTATAGTTTGAATGTAGCCCGCATCATCCATGGTTATCCAATCCTTAAAAATATCACTATTGGGTTGGTGTCCGATAGCTACAAAAAATGCAGATACAGGTATTTCTGTTTCATCGCCAGATACTGTATTACGAATTTTTACACCATGTACTTTTGCATCTCCCAATATTTCCAACGTTTCTGAGTGCCAGTAGGTCATGATATTGGATGTATTGATAACCCTGTCCTGCATCACTTTGCTTGCACGCATACCTTCTACTCCTTTGCGAATAATCATGTGTACTTTGCTGCATATTTTACTAAGATATAAAGCTTCTTCGCAAGCGGTATCTCCTGCACCTACAATGGCTACTTCTTTACCTTTAAAAAAGAAACCATCACATACAGCACAAGCACTTACGCCATATCCATTCAATCTTTGCTCACTTTCCAATCCTAGCCATTTGGCAGATGCACCTGTGGCAATGATTACCGAGTCTGCTTCTATCCATTTTTCATCATCAATTAAAACTTTATGCACTGGTCCGGAAAAATCAACCTGAGAGGCTAATCCGTACCTAATATCCGTACCCATACGGGCCGCTTGCTTTTCAAAATGTACCATCATTTCTGGGCCCTGAATTCCATCAGGATAGCCCGGATAATTTTCCACTTCTGTAGTTATAGTAAGCTGACCACCGGGCTGTATGCCCTGATATAGCATTGGTTTAAGACCGGCACGGGATGCATAGATTGCTGCTGTATATCCAGCAGGTCCACTACCAACAATCAAACAAGAAACCTTTTCTAACATATTTAAAATTATAATTGGCAAAGTTAGGGTTTGACATATAAAACTGTTGAGCAGTTATAAGTAGTTTCATCCCCACATTGTTATTTTATTGTTTTGTTTTTTTGATAGGGAGCTTTTAAAAAATACGTACTTATATCACAAAACGATGTTGATATTGCTCCATTCCTGCTTGTATTATTGTATAAATTTTAATACAAACCCCCATTTTATCTCTAACTAAGATTATTTTAAAAGTACTGATTAGCATTTTAAAAATACCCACTATCGAGTAGATTTATTGAATGATATCTGTTTAACTTGCCTCCATGAAGAATATCATATCTGCTATATGTTTCAGTATATGCTGTATGCACTTGCATGCTCAAAAAATTATTGAATCCTATCTGTCTGTCAAAGATTCTGTGCAGGTAGGAAAAAAACTTTATCTGCCGGGAAGCAGTAAGGGTTTTACATTAATAAAAGCAGATACTACCCTTGCTGTAGCCATCATTTTCTGTGAAAATAAACCGGATACTCTTAGTAAGTCACAAATAGAGTTTTTTACAGAATCAGTAAAAAAAAATCTTTCCATACTATATATTTCCAGAGGAAAACCTTATGATTTTTTCTTTGATAAAAATGAAATAGATGACGCAGATGTGCTCCTAAATGTGGCCCTAAAACAATTCAATTTTAATGAAAAACCAATAGTATTGATTGGTGACGGACTGTGTGGCACCCGGGCATTGCAATATATAAAATATTATAAAAAAGGATGGAGCAGTATGGTGCTCGACTTAAAGGCAATAGCCTTATTTGATAGCCCTTTGGACATGATTCGCTTGTATAAATCTGCGGAGCATAACTTAAAATTACAATCCGGAAGTGCCGGTTCTGAGGAGTATAAATACATTACTTTTTTGCTCAAACTAAATTTTGGAAGCAGACCAAAATCATACCTTACCAAGTATCTGAATTATAGCCCATATAGTTTTTGGGATGATATAAATGAACAAGCTATTTTCTATAATAAAATTCCCATAAAAGCCTATACAGAGCCCGGTGTGGAATGGTGGTTGGAATCAAAAAATAAAAATCTGTATGACACAAATCTTCCGGATATGGCAGGCTTTATACAATCCATAAAAAATGCGGGAAATACAAAAGCAAGTCTCATAGTTTATAACTATCGGAGACCAACCGAGCATGGGCCTGCATATACTTTTGCATTGGCTAATAAAAGTGAACTGACTGACTGGCTCATGGAACAGGTTTCCTATCCATAAAAGGCTTTATTTTTGCTAAAAATATATTGTTTAGATTGAACGTATATATTTGCCCATTAATTCTACTTATTTAGTAGGAATTTATAAAAATCAATACCATGTTTTTATTAGATGTAGCAGGTACCGTTTCGAGATTGCAAGGTGAGGAAGTCCTTAATTTCCTCATTATTGTAAGCATCATGCTTATTCTGGCCAGACTGCTTGGAGAAATATGCCGCAAATACAAACAGCCACTAGTTATTGGAGAAATATTTGCTGGTATTATAATGGGCCCTTCTTTATTTGGGGCTTTTTTCCCGGAAACTTTTAATGAAATATTTATAGCCCAGCCCGGTGCCTATGCTGCTTACGATGGTCTCTGCAATATTGGTATCATACTATTTATGTTTGTTGCTGGTTTTGAGGTGGATCTCAAACAAATAAGGCAACAAGGTAAGCAGGCTGCATCCATCAGTTTCATGGGTATTGCATTTCCATTTGCCATTGGATTTGCCACAGTATGGTTTTTTCATGATTATATATTTACGACACCAACAGAGGATAGGTTAATACCTGCCATGTTTTTTGGGACAGCTCTTTCTATAACTGCACTTTCCATCATTGCTAAACTCCTAATGGATATTGGGATTCTTAAAACAAAAATCGGAAACTTAGTACTCACAGCTGCTATGGTTGATGACTTTTTAGGATGGATTCTCTTTTCAATCATCACTGGCCTCATGGGGAAAGAAGGTGGAGAGTCCAGTAGCTTGACCTCAGTTATTGGCGTGTTTATATTTGTACTTTTAATGCTTACAATTGGCAAATGGCTGGTTGATAAAATTCTATTAATAGCCGAAAAATTTTTAACTTTAGGTGGAGTACTCACAGTAGCCGTTGCTTTTTGTTTACTTGGTTCAGTAGTTACTGAATTCTTAGGTGTAAGGGGAATCTTTGGAGCTTTCTTGATGGGCGTAGCCATTGGAGATAGTAAACATTTTTCTGAAAGACATCAGCATATTCTCCATCAGTTTGTACTAAATATTATTGCACCTTTATTTTTTGCTTCTGTAGGTTTACGCATTAATTTTATTCAAAATTTCAATATTCAAATTATCCTAATTATACTACTGATATCTTGCGTTGCCAAAATTATTGGTGCTGGCTTGGGCAGTCGAATGAGTGGTATGACAAAAAATGAATCTATAGCAGTAGCATTTGGCATGAATGCCAGGGGCAGTCAAGAAATTGTGCTAGGTTTACTGGCACTACAGGCCGGTATTATTGATGAACCCATTTTTGTTGGTTTTGTAGTGATGACTATTGTAACTATTGTAATTAGTGGTCCGCTGATGAAATACTATTACAGAAAAAGTGAGTTGGAAAATAAAAAAGCTACGGACTTTGCATCTACATAAATCCCTATAATATTTAGTTGTTAGCTGTTCGTTATTTGTGCGGGTATTGTATTTGTTTACAACATTCGTAAATCCTTTTCCCATATTGGCATGTAGTGCATATATTCAAAAAAGACATTTGCAAAAATTTTTTAAATGAAATATACATTATCGTTCCTAACTATATTACTGTCATTATTTTCTTGTAAGAAAGAATCTGATAAAATCCCGCTTGTTATACCTGTTGAATATGTTTCAGACAGCTATACTTCGAATATAACCATTGAGTCCAGTGTAAGAACACAAATGGCTGCACTTACCTCCTATATGAAAAAGGGTGAAAAAATTGCCAATAAGCTCACATTAGACTCTCTAAATTATTATTTCTCAGCCAATGGCAATCCATCAATTTCATCTATTACCCAGAGCTATTATAAAAATTTAATAAACGGCTCATGGTTTCCGGTTATGGAGCAGTGTAGTCAAAATAGCTATACCCCTTATGATGGTATGATTGCTACAAATGGGGGAGTGTATGGCGGAAGATTATTAGATAAACGATCTAAAGAAACCTTACAAGAAATAGAAAAAGGTTTATATACTGCTGCGTTGTATAACCATTTCATCAATTTGAGTACTAATCTCACAGACCCTACAACTGTAGATAAAATGATTTGTATTTATGGAGCAAGTATAGCATTTCCTAATACCAATATCGCTGCAAATACACCAACGCCTGATGCATTTATAGCCAATTATGCTGCTCGTAGAGATAAAAATGATGGACTCGGTTTTTACGATCAGATAAAATCCCAATTTTTAAAATTACAAGCCGCTGTTACACAGGGTTCAGCTTATAATATGGAAAGGGATGAAGCAGTTGCCAGTTTAAAAGAGCTCATTGAAAAAGCCGTAATGGCAACAGTCATATATTATGGATATGAAGGTACCACAAAGCTATCCACCTCAAATCCTCCGGAAACCACTATCAGTGGGGGTTTACATGACTTTGGTGAGGCAGTAGGTTTTGTACATGGATTTAAAAGTATCCCTCAGGAGCATCGCACTATTACAGATGCACAATTGGATGAAGTACTTAATGCTTTACTTGCTCCAGACGGAAAGGATGCTTCCATGTATCAATTTGTTACAGATGGTGTTAATAAATTGCCCGGTATTACTACTTACCAAGAATTATTGCAAGATGTCTATGATTTTTCCGAAACAGATATGGAAGACTTTAAAATAAATTGGGTAACCTTGCAGGGTAGATAATATGAGCTGTTTACCAAACTTTTTTATCTATCAAATACGTTAATATGATGTATTTAAAAATACAAAAAATTCAAATCATGATTCATAGGTTTCTTAAAATCTGCACAATTGGTTCCATACTCATTATACAGTCCTGTGAAGATGCAAAAGACCCTGAAAATGACAACAACTTTGATCGAAAAAGTATGTTGATGAATTTTGCAGAAAATATCATAGAGCCCGCTTATAAAGATTTACAAACCGAGGTTGCAAACCTGCAATCCAGCATTGTCACTTTTACCGAATCTAGCTCCATGGCTGATTTAGATAATGCACAGCAAGCTTTTGACAATGCCTATACTTCATGGATGTATGTCAATAGTTTTAACTTTGGCCCAGCCGGTGAATCTGGTATCAAAAAAGGGTTAATTGAAGAAATAGGAACTTGGCCTGCCAACACCGCAACAATTGAAAATAATATCATTGCAAACAATACTTCCCTTAACGATTTTAATCGGGACAATCGTGGTTTCAATGCAATAGATTATTTAATTTTTGACCCTTCGGGCAATGATGAAACAGTTGTAAATGCATTTACTGCAAGTACAAACAGAATAAATTATTTATTGGCTTTAATCAATAAATTAAAAACACAAACTGATGAAGTAGTGGTAGCTTGGGACGGGTCGTACAAAGACGATTTTATAAATAATGATGGTACAGATGTAGGTAGCAGCACTTCACAGATGTATAATGAATTTGTACGAAACTTTGAAGCCATTAAAAACTTTAAAGTAGGAATACCTTTAGGATTGAGAATAGGACAAACAAGTACAGAAGCAACAAAAGTAGAAACAAGATATTCAGCACTCAGTTTTAAATATATAGAACTGAATGTTGAGGCCATTGATAAATGCTGGCAGGGTATCAGCAAATCAGGAATTGATGGTATTGGATGGAAGGAATATCTACTATCTGTTACTGGTGGCCCAGACTTAGTAAGTCGTACAGAAACACAAATGGCCGTTATCAAAAATGCTTTGGCAGACATCCCCCAAACGCCATCATTTGAAATACAAATTATAACAAACTTCAATGTCTGGAGCAACCTACATACACAATTGCAAATTCAACTCCCAAACTATAAAAGTGAAATGAGCAGTCTCCTAGGATTAGCCATTACATTTAGTAGTGGAGACGGGGATTAACATCAATCATTCATCACATGATTCTTTCTGTACGAAGTAGCTTAAAGTATATACTGCAAAAGCAGATTAATATTGCTCCTTTGGTCAGTTTTCGCATCATATTTGGCATACTGATGATGATCAGTACGGCTCGCTTTATGGCGCTGGGCTGGATTGAAGATCACTATACAAATCCCGTTTTTCATTTTAAATATTTTGGTTTCGAATGGGTGGAGCCACTAGGTGTACAAGGCATGTATGCGCTGCATATTATTTTGCTTATTGCCGCTTTATTCGTTACCCTTGGTTTATTTTATAGAATAGCAGCTGCCATCGTATTTATTTGTTTTACTTATACAGAACTTATAGATCTTAGTTACTATTTAAACCATTATTATTTTGTAAGCCTCATAAGCTTAATGATGGTACTGCTACCAGCAAACAGAAGCCTATCATTGGATGTTATACGAAAACCCCTACTATACTGTAACAGAGTGCCATCATGGTGTATAGGCATTTTAAAACTACAACTTGCCATAGTATATATCTGTGCCGGGCTTATAAAAATTAATTATACTTGGCTCATAGAGGCCTTGCCCCTGCGTATTTGGCTGCCGGCGCACAATACCATCCCGCTACTAGGCCCATTTTTTGCATGGCATTATACACCTTGGATATTTAGCTGGGCAGGTATGCTTTATGATACAACCATCGTATTTTGGCTCATAAATACACGTACCAGATTTTGGGCATTTCTATCTGTTATTGTATTTCATGGGTTAACGGGTTTGTTATTTCAGATTGGTGTATTCCCGCTTGTAATGATTGCAGCTACAACCCTATTTTTTTCAGCAGCTTGGCATGAACGAATACAGCTATTTCTTGCAAAAAAAATACATGCCCAACAACTCATTTTTTTACAAAGACAAGGTAGCTATCAATGGCAAGTGCCAAAATCTTTAATGAAAATTTCTTACTGGTTAATTGGCGTATATTTTTTCTTCCAAATCCTCTTTCCCTGGCGTTTTTTATTGTATAATGGAAATATGTACTGGACAGAGCAAGGTTATCGTTTTGGATGGCGGGTTATGCTGATGGAGAAAGCAGGCACGGCCACTTTTTATATAACGGATACCCGTACAAACCGAATAGGAGAAGTATTTAATAGCGACTTCCTAAACCCACATCAAGAAAAGCAAATGGCCATGCAGCCGGATATGATACTACAATACGCACATTTTCTCGGTAAGCATTATGAAGCAGCGGGCATCTATCAACCTGTAGTAAAAGCCCATGTATTCGTTACACTCAATGGGGCTCCAAGCCGTTTATATATTGATTCCACTGTAGATTTGATGCAGGTAAAAGATGGATGGGCAAATAAGGATTGGGTGCTGAAATAGTGTCAAGCAAATAAATGTCTTCTACAGTTTGGCTATAAACTTCTTGGAGAATCTTATAACTTATAATACCAAAAATTATAAGCTATTTACAAATTATAAATGGGGAATTTATCCGTAGTTTTTTTCGCCCTACGGGCAATGATGATGCCGTATCCATCATTGCAGGTGAAACGGGGCAAGGTCAAAAACTAAAATCTTTTTTCAAATAACCTTTAAAGAAATTATAGCTTCCAAATTAAATCTGGTGGAGGAAAAATAATGAATAAAAGGGTTTAAATATTTATAAACTGCATCAATAGTTTTAATACTTTTGTTAGGACGGTTAAAAAACATTTTAGGTATTTATCCTGAAGCAACCGTTTACAAACGCTTAAAAACGAATGTTTCGTATTGAACTAAAAAACTAATAATCAAACATATAGATAGGCGGAGTTGCGTTTATTTAAATGTTACCAGCAAGTGTAACAGACGACAGTGCAACGACAAACAGACGACTATAAACGAGAAAAAAGTAAACCATTTTGACAGGTGACCAACGACATAAAAACGATACAACATTTGGACAGCGAGTAAGCCGACACTCCTTGCCGACCCTTCTGTGTTTTAATTTTTTTCCCACCGCACAAAATATTTTGAAATTCTACGCCAGCCGCACAAATGGCACATTTGGTTTTGCCCGACACACAAGCCGACCGTTCG
>CAXYYO010000037.1:0-33739 GCA_964293305.1 uncultured bacterium
TTAATGTTACTTTCATTTTCTTATCAGTTAAATAAATTATCAATTGAAGCCCTTTTGATGATGGTACGACTGCCCAGCTTTGCCACCGGCAAACGGTTACTTTTTATCATCCGTTGAATGGTCCATCTACTTGCACCCAAAAGGGTAGCAACTTCCAGTATGCTTAAAAATTCTTTCTCTCTTAAATTAGTGTGATTACCTGCTATCGGATTGGATAGGGTTTCAGTAGCAACTACTGGAGTAGGGGAAACAATTTTGCTTTGTTGGTTCTTAAATTCTGCGTTTACCTTTTCTTCTCGTTTGGTTTTCTTGTAGGCTGCACTATTGCATTTATGGCCACAATACTTCGTTGTGGTCTTTTGGGCTATGAAAGCCTTACCACAATGATTACAGAATTTAGGAAGTTTAATTGTACTACTCATTTGTTGCTACTTGTTGCAGTATGTTGCTGGGTGGTGCTACTTGGTGCATTATTTCGCCTGACTTACATCAAACTGATATGTGGGCAACAAAATAGCCAATTGGGCAACAACTGGGCAACAAATATAAGTAAAAAAGTAGAGTTGGGCAACAAAAAAGAGAAAGAAAAGTGTACTGAAACTCAACAAAAACAGGCACTTAACAAACAAAAGAAAGTAAATTACTTTCCGATACAAAACTTTCCAAATATTGTTCCCAATATATCTCTATCATGCAAAATTTCTCCGGTTATGGCTCCAAGTGCATCTAATGCAATTCTTATATCCAGTGAAAGCATATCACCGGTAATTTGAGCAGTAAGACCTTGTTGTACTTGTAGAAGCGCCTGCTCACAATCCATAAGTGCTGCGTAATGTCGGGCATTAACAACAATTGTTTTTTCTGTATTAATTTTTTCTGTTAGCACCAATTTGGGAAGCCATTCTTTTAGTTGCTCAATGTTAATTCTATGCAATGCATCTATTTCAAAAATGGTAACTGTTTGTCCTAAAACTGACTTTAAGTCCAATAACAATTTATCTAATACATCCTGCTCCACCAAGTCCAACTTGTTTGCAATCAATACTACCTTTTGATTTCCTGTACTTAGTTTTAATATATCAGTTGATACTTCTTCGGCTGTAGAGAGTGAGGCATCAAATAAGTAAAGTAAGATAACTGCGGTTTCTATTTTTTCAAATGTTTTATTGATACCCATTTGCTCTACCATATCTGTGGCTTTGCGAATACCTGCCGTATCTGTTAGCCTGAATACAATTCCATCTAAAATTAGTTTCTCTTCAATAGTATCACGAGTGGTGCCGGCAATTGCTGTTACGATTGCCCGCTCTTCATTTAATAAAGCATTAAGTAGTGTGCTTTTCCCCGCATTTGGTCTGCCTGCAATTACAACGGATACTCCTTGTTTAAGAATATTGCCAAGTTTAAATGATGCTGATAATTGGTTTGTTTCAGAAAGAATAGAAGCTATTAATTTTTCCAGCGCATTTCGATCAGCAAACTCTACATCTTCCTGACTAAAATCTAATTCTAATTCTATAAGTGCTGCAAACTCGATGAGTTGTTGACGAAGTTTTTTTATGTCATTACTAAATCCACCACGCATTTGTTTTAGAGCAGTATCTCTCACGGCTGCGCTTTCGGAGGCAATTAAATCTGCTACTGCCTCTGCTTGACTTAAATCTTTTTTACCATTCAGAAAAGCTCTTTGTGTAAATTCTCCGGGTAATGCTGGTCTGGCCCCTTTTGTATAAATTAAATGTAGCACTTCCTGTAAAATATAGGATGATCCGTGACAACTTATTTCAACAACATCTTCACCTGTATAAGATGAAGGGTTCTTGAAAATAGAAACTACTACCTCATCCACAATTTTATTTTGATGTTTAATAAAGCCTACATGCAAAGTATGGCTATCTACTTTTGTTATATCTCTTGAAAAAAAAGTATTGATTATTTGAATAGCGTCTTTCCCAGAAATTCTAATAACTCCAAGCGCACCTACGCCCTGTGGTGTGGCCAAAGCTGCTATTGTATCATCCCATTGAGTAAATAATGCGTTCATAATATTTGCTTAAATCAAAATGGGTTTTGTTTCAAACTGTTGATGAAATAATTTAGCATAATTTCCATTCAATGCTAATAATGATTCATGAGTGCCAAATTCTTTTATTTCTCCTGCATCTAAAACTATTATCATGTCAGCTTTTCTTATGGTAGTTAATCTATGTGCTATCACTATGGAAGTTCTGCCAGATACTAATTTTTCAATAGCATCTTGAATTAGTTTTTCACTTTCATTATCTATGGATGATGTGGCTTCATCTAAGATAAGTATGGAAGGATTGTATAAAATTGCTCTTATAAACGAGATAAGTTGCCGCTGTCCAAGACTTAAAGTATTACCACGCTCCATCACATTATAGTCATAACCACCCGGCAGCCTTAAAATAAATTCGTGTACACCTATAATCTTTGCAGCTTCATATACTTTTTCCTTATCAATTTCTTGATCATGGAGTGTAATATTGTCCATTACAGAACCGGAAAAAAGAAACACATCCTGTAAGACGATTGCTATATGGCTTCGCAAAAATTCCAAGGGAAAAGATTGAATAGGAATATCATCAATTGTTATACTTCCTTGCTGTATTGGGTATAGCCGATTTAACACGCCAGTTATTGAAGTTTTTCCACTACCTGTATGTCCCACAAGGGCAATCATTTTGCCGGCAGGTGCATAAAATGATATATTTTTTAAAACAGGTAAACCTGGCTGGTAATGCATCCAAACATTTTCAAATTTGATATCTCCTTTTAGATTGTCAGGAGTTGTAGTGCCAATATCTTCGGTTACATCAGGATTGTCCAAGACCTTACATACCCGTTCCCCTGCAATTAATCCCATTTGCAATACATTAAATTTATCTGCAATAACTCGCAGCGGTCGAAATATCTGATTTAGATATAATGTAAATGCTACCAGTGTGCCTGCAAGATTTCCTTCTGCAATATTCGAATCTCTATATGCTATTCTCCATACTAAAAGACCCAAAGAAAATGCAAGTATGATTTCTACAATCGGGAAAAAAACTGAGTAGGCAAATATCGATTTGATATTAGCTATTTTATGTTTCCTATTAATGTCTTTAAATTTTGAAAACTCCCGATCTTCGGCATTAAATGCCTGTACAATACCCATACCTGTTATATGTTCTTGTACAAAAGCGTTTAGAGATGCCACAGCATTGCGCACTTGTATAAAACTCTTGTTTACACTTTCTTTAAAATACCATGTTGCAATCAGCATGATTGGAAATGGAATTAAAGCAATAAGAGTAAGATACCAGTTTGTAAAAAACATGGTGACCAATACAGCTATTATGGAAAGCAAATCTGCCAATATTGCTATAAAGCCATCTGTAAAAATATCGTTTATACTTTCAATATCATTGATGGTTCTTGTGGTTAAAGTACCTATGGGTGTGTTGTCAAACTGCTTGAGATTCAAGCGCAGTATCTTGTCAAAAATGGATACTCGCATATCTTTTACAACCCTTTGGCCAAGTGCCGCAGTGGCAAATGAAAATATAAAGCGAAGGACAGTTTCTATTAAAATAAATACCATTTGAAATATGGTAATGTAAAATATGAATTGAACAACGTCAGTCCAATCTGCTTCCGCAAAAAAGGGTTTTACATACCAAGGAGCATCTAAAGTTTTACCTGTTGCTTTATCTACTGTAAGCTGTATAAGAAATGGACGTAGTGGTGTAATGGCTGAAAGAAAAATAGCTAAACCTATGGCCAAGTAAAGCCTTTTCTGATATGGTTTTACAAAAACAAAAATTCGTTTCAGTACTACAATATCCAACCATTTCTTTTTATCCTTTTCACCCATAAAGCAGGCGAAGTTAGGGAAAGCACCAATTATTTGGGAGGTGAATAGTACAGGCAGATACCTCAATACTCTTATAATCCTTCTGGGTTATAAGGCTGATTTAAGTATTACTCAAGAGGCTGACATGCCCACTAAGGCTTAAATAATTGAATAGTATAATCCAAGAGTTTTTGAGATCCAAACTTGCCATGCCCCGGTACTACTATTTGCACACCGGGATAGGTTAGTTTTACAAGTTCAACTGTGTGGGACCAACTCATAATATTTGCATCTCCCAAATATCCTTTGCTGGCTTTTATTTCCTTTATTAAACATCCGCCAAACAATATATTTTCACTCGGAAAGTACCCTATGATATTATCTTTAGTATGTCCTTCTCCAAAATACTTTGCTACAACTTTTTCATTTCCTATTTGCAATAGCAAAGAATCTTTAAACCCATTTTTTGGTACAACTGCTCCATCTTTTTTTGCCAATTCTATGGTTTTTTCAAGGGCAAAAGATGGAATTTCTTTTGCGTGAAATGCAGCTAAACCTCCAATACAGTCATCATGAAAATGGGTGGGTACTACAGCATTTATGGTACAATGTAGTTTTTTAACTATCCAATCAATTAATATATGGGAAGCTGAATCATTTGTAGGAGTATCAAATACGATAGCTTGCTGATTATTTGTTACTATCAAACCATTGCAGGGCACATATCCAAAATCTTGCGTTTGCTTATATGAAGTATGAACAAAGGCATTTTCTGAAATTTGCGTTATTATCAAATCTTTATTAATTAATACTTCCTTTGAACTAATACGTACATCTTTAGGTAATTTACAATTTAGTTGGCAAATTGAAGTGAGTAGTAAAATAGCAACATATAGTGTTTTATTCATTTGATACTATTCCTTTTTATTGTAAAATTAGGTTGTGATAAAATATCAGATGAAATATTTAAATAATTATTTTTTAGCTGCTTGCGCAGAATAACTAACACTACAAATTAGCATATCCTACCTAATATATTGCAATTTTCACCAGCAATTTCCATATTGAGTACAAGGAATACTATATTTCGGATTATCATCCTTACCTTTGCGCCGCCTAAAAATATTTACGCATCTATTTAGTATTGACTAATTTTTTTCAGGTGATTAAAAATTGAATTATGGATATCAGAAATATTGCAATTATAGCACACGTTGACCATGGTAAAACAACCTTAGTTGATAAAATTTTGCTTGCCACAAAGGTTTTTAGAGACAATCAAGAAACCGGAGAACTCATAATGGATAGTAATGACTTGGAGCGGGAAAGAGGTATTACCATTTTTAGTAAAAATGCAGCAGTTACTTATAATGATGTTAAAATAAATGTTATTGACACACCTGGTCACGCAGATTTTGGTGGTGAAGTAGAGCGTGTACTCAAAATGGCCGATGGTGTTATTCTCTTGGTTGATGCTTTTGAAGGTCCAATGCCACAAACCAGATTTGTATTGCAAAAAGCATTGCAACTGAATTTGAAGCCAATAGTTGTTATCAATAAAGTGGACAAACCGAACTGCAGACCAGATGAAGTACATGATGCTGTTTTTGAATTATTCTTTAATTTGGATGCTACAGAGGAACAATTAGATTTTCCAACCTATTATGGTAGTGGAAAGAATGGTTGGTTTAATGATAGCCTTACTCAATCTGAAAATATAACTCCACTCTTGGATGGCGTACTGAAGTATGTGCCACCACCAACCATTTCGGAAGGCTTCTTGCAAATGCAAATAACCTCCTTAGATTATAGTAGTTTTCTTGGCCGTATTGCCATAGGCAAAGTATCAAGAGGAAATATTAAAGAAGGACAACCCATTACTCTTATGCAGACTGATGGCACACAAAAGAAAAGTAGGGTTAAGGAACTCTACATTTTTGAAGGTATGGGCAAGAAAAAAGTAACAGAAGTAATTGCCGGTGATTTATGTGCTGTAGTTGGTTTAGAGAATTTTAATATTGGAGATACCATTGCGGATGCGGAAAATCCAGAAGCATTACCAGTTATAAGTGTTGACGAACCAACAATGAATATGTTGTTTGGTATCAATAATTCTCCCTTTTTTGGTAGAGACGGAAAATTTGTAACCAGCCGTCACCTTAGAGATCGTTTAATGAAAGAAACTGAAAAGAATCTTGCACTACGTGTAGAAGACAGTGATAGTGGTGATAGTTTTATAGTGTATGGTCGTGGCATTCTACATTTAGGGGTGCTGATAGAAACAATGCGCAGAGAGGGGTATGAACTTACAGTAGGACAACCTCAAGTTATTGTTAAAGATATTGAAGGTAAGAAATCAGAACCTTATGAAAATTTAGTGGTAGATGTACCACAAGAGTTTGCCAGTAAAGTTATTGATTTGGTAACCCGTCGTAAGGGTGAAATGCATGTAATGGAAACCAAAGGTGAAATGCAACACCTTGAGTTTGAAATACCAAGCCGTGGGCTAATAGGCCTCCGCACACAAATGCTTACTGCCACCACCGGCGAAGCCGTAATGGCTCATCGGTTTACAGAATATAAACCTTGGAAAGGGCCAATTCCGGGAAGAAATAATGGCGTATTGCTGAGTAAATTTTCCGGTACAACTACAGGTTATAGTATAGACAAATTGCAAGATAGAGGAAGTTTCTTTGTGGACCCAGGAGAGGAAGTGTACATAGGTCAGATAATAGCAGAAAATGTAAAACCCGGTGACCTTGTAGTAAATGGAAATGAAGGTAAAAAGCTTACAAATATGCGAGCCAGCGGTAGTGATGCAGCCACCAATATTGCCCCAAAATTATTAATGACTTTGGAAGAATGTATGGAGTATATTCAACAGGATGAATGTATAGAAGTTACTCCAAATCATATACGCATGCGCAAAGTAATTTTAGACGAAGACGAAAGAAAGAAACAATCTAAACGTATGCAGAGCGAGGCTGTATAGTTGTCAGTAAAAAAATAAGCATTTTAATTTATTGCTATTTCGATAATCGAAATGCTAGGCACGATTTTGTTGTGCAAAAAATAATATTTCCAATAGATTACACTGAAACTGTTGCTAAAATGGTGCACATGTACTTATATGTTTTGTGAGCATTGCCTTAGGTATTGCAATAAAAATCATAGGCTTCTCAGATACTGCAAATATTACATTATTTAAATGTGGGGAACCATGTCTTTAAAATAGCAATTTTAGAATATAAAATTCGAAGAAAAATATCTATAGGATTGGAGTACAATTGAAGAAAAATTATCTATTTGCCCTGCATTAAAAATGCAGCGATTAAAAATATCTGCCATAACATTGTTGGTGAAGACTCAAAATGATTTATGTTTTAAAAAAAGCAGTATCATATCTGTAAGCCTATAGGCTAGAAAACCTGCAGTTCTAGTTTGGAATTTGAAAATAAATTGGTGCCTTATGAACTACGCACTCAATGTCTTTTCCTTAAGGATAAAGAAACCCCTGATTAGTAAAAAGAATCAAAAAAGAAATCGCAGAATTTAGATTGGTAGTGCAAGCATATTTTTTTGTATTTGCTTTACTTACTATTGCATTTTTGAGGAATATGTTAATCATCAGGTGATAAATATGTCAATATCCGAAAATTAATTATGAGTGATCTAAGCATTTCAATTGTGCCCAACCAGTCTATTTATCAAGACAAAAAAAATAAGTCAATAGAAATTTTAGATTGGCTGGTTTCCTTAGACATTGTTAAGCCTAATCTTTCAGAATGCGTTCTTGGTGCAAATGAAGGTTATGCAATTTCTAACGGGGCAAAATTAGTAGTTGTAGATCCAGAGTATTTACCTTTTAATTTAGTAACAAATGGGCTTGAGATCATAACAGACCGTGAAGTTTTTCATACAGGAATAAATGGTATTGAAGAGCTTATTTGTCCAAATTGCAAGCAAAATATAATATCAGAAGATTGGGATTTCTTGAATGAATGGGGTTACAATACAAGTAACAATTTAACCTGTCCTTTCTGCAATATTGCTGCAGACATTAATCAATTTAAGTTTACACCTGTATGGGGATTTAGTGATTTTGGATTTACGTTTTGGAATTGGTCTAACTTGACAGATGAATTTGTTGAAGCATTTGAACAGAAGTTAGGTTGCAGCATTAAATTAGTTCATACACGGATTTGACAATCACTTATTGAATGTTGCGTGAGGGATTGAAACGAAAAGCCCGGAGCGCAGCGAGGACTTGTAGTGTAAAGCCCGGCCCACAGGGACACGCCCAAAATAAATGCTTGGTTCTTGCACCAAATTGATATAAAGTTTTCATTGGGTCGTTTTCTCAATTGGCGTTTGTGGGCATTAAGCGTTTTCAAAATTTGATTGATGCTTGTTTATTTATATGTAGAAGTAACTTACCGCAAAGACCCTACCTTCCCGCCATGTCAGGCACTCGCATTATTACCAAAACTATCTGGAGGCTTTCACTCATCAGTTTATTTACAGATATGGCCAGCGAAATGTTGTATCCGGTTATTCCTTTATACCTAAAACAAGCCGGATATACTATGATTGCCATTGGTTTATTAGAGGGTATTTCAGAAGCCATAGCAGGATTGTGCAAAGGATATTTTGGTGCATGGAGCGATGGAGTAAAACTTCGAACACCATTTATAAAAGTTGGATATGCTATTAGTACATTTGGCAAACTTTTGATTGCATTAATACCATCACTTACTGGAATTTTTTCAGCCAGAATCATTGACAGATTGGGTAAAGGTATCAGGTCTGCCCCCAGAGATGCACTCCTGGCGCAAGAAGCAAGTATGGAAACGAGGTCGGCAGTTTTTGGATTTCATAGGGCTATGGATACTCTTGGTGCTGTGGCGGGTCCTTCCATTGCAGCAATATTTTTATTGTGGTATCCAGGAAATTATACAAAGTTATTTTGGATAGCAGCTATACCAGGCATCGTTGTTATTCTTATTTTTTTGGGACTAAGAGAGCGAAAAAAGGAGGGGGGCTCAAAAGTAAATTTCCCTTCTTGGAAAATCTTTTTGGGCTATTATGGCAAGTCAGACCCAAGATTTAAAAAGCATTTACTGTTGTTTGTAGTATTCACCCTTTTTAATAGTAGCGATGTGTTTTTATTACTGAAAGTAAAAGAAACCGGAGTCGAAGATGGCTTGCTGCTTACACTATATATTATTTACAATGCGGTGTATGCATTAGCTGCGTGGCCTGCCGGTATATTGGCTGATAAATGGGGTATATCTCGCATTCTTTCCGCAGGTTTTCTATGTTTTGCTATAACCTATGCGGCATTTGGATTTTCACCCAACTTACTCATATTTGCTTTACTTTTTATTATATATGGCTTATATGCTGCCGCTATAGAATCTCAAATGAAAACCTATTTACTGCAGTTTGTGGAAGCAGAAAACAGGGGTGTAGCCATTGGTCTGTTTACTGGATTTCAAAGTATTGCCTTACTGCTAGCTAGTATTATGGCTGGCGTTGTATGGCAAAAATTTAGTGCATTATATGTGTTTATCCCAGCTGCATTTATTGCTACCCTTTTATTTTTTTACTTTTTTATTGCTGCGCAAAATGAAAAAAAATGATCTAATTGCAGAAAAATGGGCCCTAAAAATGGGTTTTTATAAGAAAAATGGAAGAATTGGGAATTTATTTTAGAAATAATTTCGCCCATATATCCAATGCCTCTATCTTTGCGCTCCCAAAAATTGTATGTCCAAACAGTCACTTATTCAACAAGATGGTTCGATACTCGAAGCACTCAGTAACGCAATGTTTCGTGTAAAGTTGGAAAATGGACATGAAATATTGGCAACAATTTCCGGAAAAATGCGCATGCACTACATACGTATTTTACCAGGGGATAAAGTAAAAGTGGAAATGAGTCCATACGATTTAAGTCGTGGACGTATCATATTACGCTATAAATAACAGGTAAGAAATTCTTACGGAAAAAAAAACAGTATGAAGGTTAGAGCATCCGTTAAAAAACGCAGTGCCGATTGTAAAATTGTTCGCAGAAAAGGCAAACTGTACATCATCAACAAAAAGAATCCTCGTTTTAAACAACGTCAAGGATAATCGTAACTAATAAATTTAAAAACTGAATATGGCTCGTATTGCCGGTATAGATTTACCAAAGAACAAAAGAGGCGAAATAGGTCTCACTTACATTTATGGTATTGGTGCTGCCACTGCTCGTAAAATATTGGACAACGCTAAAATAGATTATAATAAAAAAGTAAATGAATGGAATGATGATGATTTGAATGCCATTCGTACTTTTATTACCAACGAAATTAAGGTAGAAGGAGCATTGCGTAGCGAAGTTCAAATGAACATCAAACGTTTGTTGGATATAGCTTGTTACAGGGGTTTAAGACACCGTAAGGGTCTACCGGTTCGTGGTCAGCGTACACGTACCAATAGCCGCACAAGAAAAGGAAAACGTAAAACAGTTGCCGGTAAAAAGAAGGCACCTAAGAAATAGATTTCTAAGAAAATTCCAAATCAGAAAACTGTATTTGGAATTTTCTATTTATAAAACGGCCGGATACTCTGCATAGCAGAAGGAGGCTACACAAAAGACGACTACCTACAATTATGGCAAAAGCGCAAAAGTCACAATTAAGTGCAAAAGCAGCAGCAAAAAAACGCATTGTTAAAGTAAGCGCCAATGGCGATGTACATATCAGTGCTACTTTCAACAACCTCATCATCAGTATTACCAACAAACAAGGCCAGGTTATCAGCTGGTCATCTGCCGGTAAAATGGGTTTTAGGGGATCTAAGAAAAATACACCTTACGCTGCACAAATGGCAGCACAAGATGCAGCAAAAGTTGCATTTGATGCAGGTTTAAGAAAAGTAGATGTATTTGTAAAAGGACCTGGTTCTGGTAGAGAGGGTGCTATTCGTGCCATTTCTACAAGCGGTATTGAAGTGTCTATGATAAAGGACTTAACTCCAATGCCTCACAATGGATGTCGTCCTCCAAAGAAAAGAAGAGTATAATAACAAGGAAGATTTTCTTCCTTATTTCATAACAGGGTATTTCATTAATTTTTGATTTTTAAGGATGAAATACCGTCAATAAAAAATCAATAACAAACTATGGCACGTTACAACGGACCAAAAACAAAAATTTGCCGCAAGTTCGGTGAGCCCATTCTGGGCAATGGAAAATATCTTTCCAAAAACAGTAATCCTCCGGGACAGCATGGCCCTAACAAAAAAAGGAAAACACTTGGTGAATATGCTGTGCAGTTAAAAGAAAAGCAGAAAGCTAAATATACTTATGGTGTATTAGAGCGTCAGTTTCGCAAAACTTTTGAAGAAGCTGCCCGTATGAAAGGGGTTACCGGTGAAAATCTCATTAAATTATTAGAAGCACGTTTAGACAATACAGTTTATAGACTTGGTATAGCTCCTAGTCGTCCAGCTGCCCGCCAGTTAGTAGCCCACAAGCATATAACTGTAAACGGAATAGTAGTAAACATACCATCTTGCAGACTGAAGCCGGGTGATATTATCTGTTTAAAAGATCGCAGTGCTGCCAATGCCTCATTAACGAGCATGATAGCTGGTAAGAACAATAAATTTACATGGGTTGATTGGAATAGCTCTGAAATGAAAGGTACTTTTATTACACTCCCTGAAAGAGAAAGTGTACCTGAAAATATCAGAGAGCAGCTGATTGTGGAATTGTATAGCAAGTAATAGCTAAAATTAATTTTTAATAATTTTCATCAATAACAGAGGTACTCAAATACTTCAAACAAAAAATAGAGGAAAATAAAAATGGCCATTTTAAATTTCCAGAAACCAGACAAAATCATACTTCAGAAAGTAAGTGAATTTGATGGTTCTTTTGAATTTCGTCCCTTAGAACCTGGTTTTGGTCTTACCATTGGTAACGCACTTCGCCGGGTATTACTGAGTAGTTTAGAAGGTTATGCAATTACAGGTATGCGCATTGAAGGTGTTGAGCACGAATTTGCAACCATCAAAGGCATAACTGAAGATGTTACAGAATTAATATTGAACTTAAAGCAGGTTCGATTTAAGAAAAATTCTGATCATGAAGTAAATGCTGAAAAAGCATTACTCAGCATAAAAAATAAAACAGAATTTACTGCGGGCATGATAGCAGACGGATTACAGAACTTCCAAGTGATGAATCCTGAATTACTCATCTGCACTATGGATACAACTGCAAAATTAGATATAGAACTTACTATTTCTAAAGGTCGTGGATATGTGCCAAGTGAAGATAATCGCCCAAAAGATGCACCACTCAATCATATTCCAATAGATAGTATACATACACCTATCAAAAATGTAAAATATGCAGTTGAAAACTTTAGGGTAGAGCAACGTACGGATTATGAAAAACTCCTTTTAGATGTGGTTACTGATGGTACTATACATCCTGAAGAAGCAGTAAAACAAGCAAGCCGTATATTGATACAGCATCTCATGATTATTTCTGATGAGAATATTACTTTCGACAATAAGGAAGAACATAAGGAAGATGTGGTAGATGAGCAGGCTTTACAACTGCGTAAAGTGCTGAAAACTCCATTAGAAGATTTAGACCTTTCAGTACGTGCCTTTAACTGTTTGAAAGCAGCTAAAATCAATAGCCTTAGTGAGCTTGTTCAATACGAAGAAGAAGACCTAATGAAATTTAGAAACTTTGGTCAGAAATCATTAAGTGAAATTGAGCAAGTGTTAGGAGAAAGAGGTTTAGGCTTTGGAATGGATTTAGGTAGAATGGGTTTAGACGATTTAGATAAATAAACATTTAAAAAACTTCTGCCTTTAATGGCAGATAACCGTCTGTAATTCCTGACACGGTACAGATGGTGAATACTAAAAATAAAAGTCATGCGTCACGGAGACAAAATTAAAAACCTGGGCAGAAAAAAAGCACACAGGGAAGCATTGTTGGCCAACTTAACCAACGAATTAATAGCACACAAACGCATTGTTACTACTTTAGCAAAGGCAAAAGTTTTGCGTGTATATGCAGAGCCTTTATTCACAAAAACAAAGAAAACAGAATCTGCTACACAGATCATGCACCAGCATAGAGTTGTTTTCAGTTATTTGAAAAATAAATTTGCTGTTAAAGAATTGTTTACAGTTATTGCTCCTGTTATTGCTGCTAGACCTGGTGGTTACACACGTGTTATCAAGCTAGGCATTCGTAAAGGTGATAATGCAGAAATGGCAATGATTGAGTTAGTTGATTTCAATACAATCTATGGCAATTCTGTAGCTACAACTACTGACACTACTGCTAAGAAAACTAGAAGAGGTCGTACTAAAAAGTCTGAAACTGATACTACAACAGTAGCAGAACCAATTGCTGTTGCTGAGCCATCTGCTCCAGAAGTTGTAGTTGCAGAAGAAACTTCAACAAATACAGAAGAAGCAAAAGCATAGTTTGCTTTTATATAAATCTTGAAAGGCTGTTTTCGAACAGCCTTTTTTTATGTTCAGTTGTATTGATGCGCTTATTCTTTTAACCAATACTCTGTAATTGAAATATCAAGAAGAACCAAAATGCTGCCCGCATTACCATTTGATATCAATTTTTTACCTCTAAATAGTTCACTATTGCTTCAGTCCGAAATTCATCTCAAATACGTATCCATATTGCCTTTCAACTTTTCATAACAAAGCCAACTGTAAAATGTCAGATTAAAGTATACTATTGGAATTAAATATCTGGGTTACGGTTTTATAAAATTCAATACTAACAAACAGAATAAAGAACTGAAATAAACCCTGAACAAAATAGAGAAATTATATTGGTTCTTTTGTTGGAATTTTTGCTGTCCTAAATTGTATATAGGTTAATATTCATCATCTAATTTAAGCAATAAACGCCAATGTTACACATCCTGATATAGGCTTAAAGATTTTATATTTAGGATATCATTTTACTTAAAACATAAAATCTCTTCTCATTATATTCCAACGAAGTGATATTGAAAACGTAACTGTTTTATTTGCATCAACTTCATCTTCTCTTTTATAGTTACGTAAGTAAAATGTGCCATCTAAAAACATGTTTTCAAATAATTCATAACTAGCTACACCCTGAAAAATATTGGCATTGGCTAATATACCATTACCTATTTTGTAACCATAGTCAATGAGTTTGCCTGTTTCAGGATCTCTTGGGCGGTTATAGTAATCTGCAGTTGACCGGCTTCCCATATTTATACCGGCACTATCTAAACCCTGGGCATAGTGAATAAAGGTACCCTGAATATATAACTTATGCAGCGGCTGCCATCTCGCAATAGCTATGTATTCTTTAAAATTGGCACCTAAAGGGTGCGCAAATGGCTGATTATAATGCACAAATGCTGCAATTGGTTGCACATCACCCGTTTCATCAAAATGCTGATAAGTATAAGGTCTTACGTAGTTTATTTCTCCCTGTAAGTCTAAATTATCGACACCAAATGCATCTATATATTTTGCTCCAATTTGATAGGCTTGCTTATTGCCCCACCATTTTTTATTGTTGAGTATTTCTTCTACTTTCAGTTCATCAAGCATAAATTGGCCATAAACTTGAAGCCTTTTTGCAATGTTTGCCTTAAAATCAAATGCCACTACTGAATTATCTTCACTACCCACATTCATTTCGCTTGGGCGCAGAAATATAACAGGTACCATGTACTGTATATCAAACATATTTTCCCTGCCAAACATGATGGCTTCATATACACCAACATTCAGCCATTTAGTGGCGTTTATATTGAGGTAGTTAATGCGTGCATATTTTCTGGGAAAGTATTCATTGCCGCCACTTCCTGTTCTTGCATACAATTCCATAAACAGGTTTTGATAATTGAATTTCCAGATACGTGTATTTATTTTTAAGAAAGTGGAATTATTGCTAAAATCACTCATGAGCAAACTGCGGTAACCATTTCCGAAAAAGTTCTTATCATACCCAAATTGCATATCTATGTATTTGGCCACATTCCAGGTAACGGAACCCCTTGCGTCAAAATAATCTAATATTTGATTATCACCATAAGTTTTTTCTTTAAAATTTCCATTGTTTGGAATGGCATCAAAACTATCTACCCAGTTGTTTACAAAACGGGGATCTCTTTCCTGATTTTCTGTGAAGTAGGCATTAAATCCAACCCTTTTCATAATCATACCCCTTGCAGCTATACCTCTAGTATTTTGAAATAATATTTCTTTATTATCATCTTCTTTGCCTCCTGTAAATAATACCACCGGATTAATAGCAAGAAAAAATTCATCATTATTTACTTCAAGCAAATTGCCTTTTGTTTTATAAATGGCATTGAATACATCTTTTTTGCTCTTATAATATTCTCTTGGTTTACTCCACTCACTATTATTCATGAGTAAGTGCAGCATGTTTTTTCTATCAACAGGGGTAAGATTTATTGCTTTGGCATAATTACTATCAGCCGCCGCTACACTGTCTATCCATTCTACATTTCTGGCTGCATTACGACGCATATAGGGTTTTACCGATGAAAAACTTAGATCAGTTAATCTTGTTTTTATTTCTAAACGATCCAAAACAATATTGGACTTATCTCCAAATGGAATATAATTTGTTTGTGCATGTATATTCGTTGATAGGAGCAATACAATGCAAGTGCATACTGTTTGTATATATTGCGTGCTTTTAATACGAATTGAAATCATAGATTAAATGAGTTATTTAATAAAAAATGCAAGTATAGTAAATGAAGGCCGCATAGTAGAGGCCGATGTTTTAATCAAAGGAAAACGCATAGAGAGAATTGCTGCAAACATACAAGTTTCTTTTGCTGTCCATGAAATAGATGCCACGGGTCTCTTCCTCCTGCCCGGAGCCATTGATGATCAGGTTCATTTTAGAGAGCCGGGTCTTACACACAAAGCCAATATTTATACAGAAGCAAAAGCTGCTGTGGCTGGGGGTGTAACTTCTTTTATGGAAATGCCTAATACTATGCCGCCAAGTTTTTCACAACAGCTCTTAGAGGACAAGTATCATATAGGCAAAACTACCAGTTTGGCTAATTATTCTTTTTACATGGGTACTAGTAACGATAACTATGATGAAGTGATGCGTACGAATGAAAAGAGAAAAATGGTATGTGGGGTAAAAATATTTATGGGAAGTTCTACAGGTAATCTTTTGGTGGATAACCCCTTGGTGTTGGATAAAATTTTTGGTGGTAGTGAATTGCTGATTGCCACCCATTGTGAAGATGAAAAAATCATCAAGAAAAATTTTGAAAATTTAAAGCAGTATAAACAGACTTTGGAAGCATCAGATCACCCTATTATTAGAAATGAGGATGCCTGTTTTGAATGTAGTTTCAAAGCTATACAATATGCAAAAAAGCATGGAAGTCGCTTGCATATTCTACATATAACAACAGCAAAAGAGCTTGCTTTATTTACAAATATGCTACCACTGAAGCAGAAAAAAATAACAGCAGAGGTATGTGTACATCACCTGCATTTTACAGCAGATGATTATGCAGTACTTGGAAATAAAATAAAATGTAATCCTGCCATAAAATCTTCTGATAATAAAGATGCTTTATGGGCTGCATTACTTGATAACAGGCTTGATGTAATAGCTACAGATCATGCACCTCATACCATAGAAGAAAAATCAGGAAATTATGAGCAAGCCCATGCCGGATTGCCATTGGTGCAGCATTCTTTATTATTGATGATGCACTATGTACAACAAGGAAAAATAAGCATTGAACGGGTGGCAGAAAAAATGAGCCATGCAGTGGCAGATTGTTTTAATATTTTAGACAGGGGTTATATTAGAGAAGGATATTATGCAGATATCGTTCTAGTAAATGCAAAACGAGAAACAACAATTTCGAAAGAAAATATTTTGTATAAATGCGGATGGAGCCCCTTGGAAGGAAATGTGCTACCTGCTACTATTGAATATACTTTTGTGAATGGCCACCCTGTATTTGCAAAAGGAATTTGGAATGAAAATCTACATGGTGAGCGTCTTGAATTTGATCGATAAGATTTCTAATAAATGGATAATAAAGACCTAATTCTTAGCCTGTTCCCCATCCAATGCTTTATAAATTGTATCTAAAATTTTTGTTCTCACATTTAATCTATTGAGCATTGTATTATCACCACCATTTGGACAAACACGGTTGGATAAAAAAACAAATACAAGTTGTTTCTCTGGGTCTGCCCATACACAGGTGCCTGTAAAGCCCGTATGTCCAAATGTAAGCGCTGAGCAGCTTTGAGCAGGATAGGGCTCCTTCCTGGTTAGATTTTCTTTTTCTGGTTTATCAAAGCCAAAACCCCTTCGACTGATGCTGCTTTGGTATGCAGTAAATATGTTGATGGTTTCCGATTTTAAATATTTATTACCATTCCACTCTCCATTATTTAAAAGCATCATAAAGATAGAAGCAAGATCTTCAGCATTGCTAAAAAGACCTGCATGACCGGCCACCCCACCCAGCATGGCAGCACCGGGGTCATGCACATAGCCTCTAATGAGTTGTTCTCTAAATTGCATTTCCCATTCTGTAGGAACAATATTTTTTTCTGCCATAAATTGCAATGGAGTAAAGTGAATATTTGGCAACTCCATTGGCTCATAAAAAGTTTCATAAAGGTAGCTGTCCAATGTTTTTCCTGTGATGGCTTCTACCACTAATCCTAAAAAAATAAAATCATTATCACTATACAAATAGCTTGGGTTTGATGAAACCCTGCTTTGTAGAATTCTTTTATAAATGCTGTCCTTCCAATCATTTCTTAAATACATATTTGCAGCCACGGGAATAGCATATTGACTATCTGAAATCTTTTGATAAAGACCTGGTAGAGGATTTCCTGATTTTGTTTCAATCGTTTCTTTGTAAAATGGAATATATGCCAGCATACCCCCTTGGTGAAGTAGAAGTTCACGTATGGTGATAAATGCTTTGTTGCTTCCTGCGGTCCAAGGAAGATAATGTACCATTGGTCTTCCTAATTCTATTTGGCCCAATTCATATAATTTCATTATTGCTAGTGTAGTAGCAGCAACTTTTGTAATGGATGCAAGATCATACACACTCTGCACATTTACTTTTTCCTCTTTGTCATAAGTAAAATGGCCATATGCTTTATTCCATACAATATTATTATTCTTTGCTATTATCACTTCACAACCCGGCATGGCATATTTATCAATAGCAGTATTTATAATACTATCTATTTGTATGAGTACCGATGATTCAAAACCAGCATCCTCAGGGCTTTGTATCATTTTTTTTGAAAGAGCTACCGCTATTCCGCTACCCACTTTTAATTGTTCGCAGATAGTAACTGGAAGTCTACCGGTAGCTGTATATTTTCCCATGAGCCAGTCCGCTGCTGCATGCTGAAAAATAGCATCATCTTCATACACACATACCAGATTATTTACATCGCATATATTATTTAAGCCATAGGGATTGCCAAAGGCTACCACTAAACTATTTGTTTCTTCAGCTACTTTATTTAAAAATGAAGAAACCTGTGAGAATATACCAAAGTTTGAAGCAATACCGCCTCTGTATTTGTGCAACCCGGCAATTACAATATCATACTTAGTTTTTAAATGGTCAAGCAATTTTTCCATCACAATATTTTCTGCTTTATAGTCTAGGTAATAGATATCTGCTTTATAATCTTTTTTTAACCGACTACTAAGTGTATTGTCCTGCTGGTCTCCAATCAATACATACGCAATCTTTGATACACTATCCAAGGGTAGTGATATTTTTTTATTCCATTTTAACACAGTGAGTGCATGCTCGGCTATGTCTTTTCTAATGGCAGGTACATCTGCATTTAGATGGGCCGTAAGATCTTTTGTATCGATAACTGGCTTTTGCATTAAGCCTGTATGATATTTTGCAAAAAGCACTCTCTTTACTTTTATTTCAATGCTATCTTCTGAAATAATGCCTTTGCGTATGGCTTTTGAAATTTGATCAATAGCATCGGCTGCATTTTGAGGCAGACAAAGCATATCATTTCCTGCAAGCAATGACTGCACTGCTATGGCACCATTGCTATAATATTTTGTAACACCCTTCATTTCAAGACCATCGGTAAAACTGATACCATTAAAATGCAATTCATTGCGCATCAAATCAGTAACATTTGCTTTAGATAATGTAGTGGGTTGATGTGGTGTGGCATCTATGGCGGGTATGCTTAAATGTGCTACCATTACACTACCCACACCTGCATCAAAAATTCTTTTGAAAGGATAAAGCTCCAATGAATCTAAATCAGCAATTGATTTTTTGATGACAGGCAGATCCAAATGCGAATCAACGCTTACATCTCCATGACCAGGAAAATGTTTTGCACAGGCCATTACACCTACATCCTGCATGCCGTTCATGATGGCTATGCCTAAATTTGCTACCCTATATTTATCCTCTCCAAATGAGCGAACACCTATAACAGGATTTGCAGCATTATTATTAATATCAACTACAGGTGCATAGTTTACTTGAATACCCATACGCTTACACTGTTCACCTATTACTTTGCCTGCACGATATATAAGTATGTCATCCTGCACAGCACCCATCGTAAGCTGATCGGGCAGCCGCATTACACTATCTGCCATACGCATACCCAAGCCAGACTCCCCATCCACACAGACCAATATGGGCGTTTGTGCTTTGCTTTGTAATTCATTTAAAATGTTTGCCTGATACACGGGGCCACCCTGAAAAATACATACAGAACCAATATTGTATGCACGTACCAAAGAATCTACCCGTTTTGTATAAAACACAACACCACCGGGAGTTTTTTCAGATAATCTTACAACAATGAGTTGTGCAATTCTTTGTTTTTTGCTGAGGCTTTTATATACACTATCTACCCAATGTGTGGCAGCTGGTGTGTATTTATAAAAAGATTGTGCCTGAAGATTGCTCGACAAGCATAAAAAGATTATTAATGAAATGATTGATTTTTGATGCATCGGCGGAAAATTATGTAATTCACAGATTTTCCGTTCCGTATTTTTTGTATTAACGAGGATTATTTGTGAAGGAATGGATATTGATAATGACTTTTTCTAATGATTCATTAATTGATTACGAAGTAGATATGTTTTACATATTTCTTTTATTTTGGAAATAATATTTTATAAGAGGAGCACGTATAGCGAATTCATCAAGCTATATGGGTTGAATATCCGCAATAATTTAATGCATAAAATCCAATTCGTGTTTAATAAAACGAAAAGTAATACCTGTTGGCAGCTCTATTAAACCCATAATTAGGTTGTTTATACAATTTTTAATTTTGTTTTTTGTTAACAACTAAGCTATTCAAATTTTGCTAAAAAAGATTCAAGGCTTCAATCAAAAAATATTCAAAAAAGGAAAGTCATTCCTTAAACATGAATCAATAAATAGCTAAGCCCATAGATTAGAAGGGTAGATGCCATCCATTACTAAGCGATTGACACTAGCCTGCACA
This sequence comes from uncultured bacterium, assembly GCA_964293305.1. Classification (GTDB taxonomy): domain Bacteria; phylum Bacteroidota; class Bacteroidia; order Chitinophagales; family Chitinophagaceae; genus CALAGJ01. Next base: position 20,459 of record CAXYYO010000037.1, read on the forward strand.
ACTGGTGCATCTTCTTTATAAGTAACACCAAACCATTTAGCAGATGTGGGCACTAACTCAATTACTCCAGCGCCTTTTTTTATAAAATGATCCGCCATTTTTGGCATGAGGTATTCGCTCTTGGGTAGATGAATATTATGTTGGAGAAAATCTTTAAAGTCGGCTAAGCAAAGGTCAATAAAGTTTTGATGAAAACAAAAAAAGTTCATACTCACTTTGGTATCCTCAGTTAGTATAGTTTCTATATCATTTTCTTTAAAAACGATATTATAATCGGGTTTGCGATATATGTCTAACCTTTCGTCAATGCCTGTCATCTCAGATTTTGAATTCGTAGAGATTACACCTCGACTTACACTTCCATGTTCGCTGAGTGTGTTGGCCAACTCGTAACCAATAACTGCATAGGTTTTCTCGTTACAACGAGTACTTAAAAATGTAAAAGCTTTTTTGAAAGCATCTGCTCCATAAAAATCATCTGCATTAATAACTGCAAATGGTTCATGTACTATACCTGAACAGCAAAGCACTGCATGTGCGGTGCCCCATGGTTTTGTACGCTCTTGAGGTATTGAAAAGCCTTCTGTAAAACTGTCTAACTGCTGATAGACATATTCTATCTGTATGCGATCTTTTAATTTGGGCTCTACTATCTGTTGAAATGATTCGGCAAAATCTTTGCGAATTATAAAAACAACTTTATTAAAACCTGCTGCTATGGCATCATAAACTGAATATTCCAGAATCGTTTCTCCAGATGGACCAAATGACTGGGTTTGTTTCATAGAGCCATATCTACTTGCCATACCTGCGGCCAATATCACTACTGTGGGCATATAATTAAGTGTATTTTAATGCGGTGCGAAGGTAAGAGGAAATCATTTTTGTTGAGAGATAAATAGAGTTGTGGGTGCATGTTTTTATTTCGTCAAACCGAAAGATGTAATTTTTTGTATGGAGTAATGATGATAAACATTGTCTTTGAATCATTATCTTTCTTTATAAAAGAAGTCAAATATGATTTTTGGATTATCTGATTCTACGGATCGAAGTATTTTCCGATTATATACTAATCTACAAAGTCAAGCATATTCTTTTGCATTAGATATTGCTTTTAAATGGGTATATCAATAATTCTGTCTATTTCTAATCCGAACATACATAATGCTGTTTCGCTGCAATTTTTTGCTTAAAAGTACCATCCTACAGTATAACCTTAAAAAGATTTAGACACCGATGTTTTTTAACCTCGTTTGATTAAGTACTTTTGTAGCCTCTCATTTATTATGGAAATATTCTTACAAATAGTTTTTATACTCATGGCTGCCGCCGCCGTATGGGCTTTTAGTAAAAAAGCAAAAGCAATAAATAGAAATATTTTGATGGGCCGCTCCATGCCTATTGCTGATAATGCCAAGCAGCGTTGGCGCAATGTTTTATTGTTGGCATTTGGTCAGAAAAAAATGTTTCAAAATCCTACAGTTGCTATAATGCATTTTATAATATATGCGGGATTCATCATCATCAACATAGAGGTTTTAGAAATTATTTTGGATGGCATACTCGGCACACACCGACTTTTTCTGGGTTTATTAGGTTCGTTTTATTCTTTCCTAATAAATTTCTTTGAGTTATTAGCCGCAGGCGTATTGATTGTATGCATTATTTTTCTGGCACGGCGTAATCTGCTCAAACTAAAAAGATTTATGAGCAATGATTTAGATGGATGGCCACGAAGTGATGCAAATTATATCCTAATTACAGAAATTGTTCTAATGAGCCTCTTTCTCACCATGAATGCCTGTGATACAATTTTGCAAGACAATAATTATGGACATTATGGATCACATGCCACAGGAAATTTTGTTGTATCTGCTCTGCTGAAGCCATTATTTTCAGGAATGAGCATGACATCATTATCAACTATTGAGCGTATAGCTTGGTGGATGCATATAGCTGGTATTTTTGCCTTTCTAAATTATTTGCCTTATAGTAAACATTTACATATAATGTTGGCATTTCCTAATGCTTATTATGCCCCATTAACGGCACAGGGTAAAATGCAAAATATGCCCGAAATACAAAAAGAGGTTTTGTATGCCATGCAGCCGGAAACAATACCAACTGATACACCCACCGATGCACCAAAAAAGTTTGGGGCCAAAGATGTATTTGACCTCAGCTGGAAAAATCTTTTGGATGCCTATAGTTGTACAGAATGTGGTAGATGTACCACCGCCTGCCCTGCAAATATTACCGGCAAAAAATTAAGCCCAAGGAGCATCATGATGAAAACAAGAGATCGGCTGGAAGCAGTAGGCAAAAATGTGGATACCAATGGAAGTTTTGTTGATGACAATAAAACATTACTCCGTGATTATATTTCTGACGAAGAACTTAGAGCCTGCACTACCTGCAATGCCTGTGTGGAAGCCTGCCCGGTTAGCATTTCTCCACTTGACATTATTCTTCAAATGCGTAGATACCTCATTATGGAAGAAGCAAATGCTCCAGCAGAATGGAACAATACTTTCAGCAATATAGAAAATAATTTTGCCCCTTGGAAATTAGCCCCAGATGATAGGGATAAGTGGGCAGAGGAAATGAAGGCTATGTAAATAAGCAATTGCTTTCTAATAAATTAATCAATTTTAGTAGTTACACAGTATTTGAGTCCTCAACTTGTATATATTGCGTTAACTCTATCATATAATTTACTCATAGCCCAACCTATAAGTCCACCAATTAGGCCTCCACAAATTATGTCTATTGGATAATGCACACCTGTATATACCTGACCATAACTTATTGTGGCTGCCCAAACAAAAAACAAATTATTCCATTTTCCGAAAAAGGAATAAAACGATCTGTAAAAAAATACTGCTGCTGCAAAATGATTGGTAGCATGTGAAGACGGAAAGCTATAACCCCCACTGCAATGATCTAATAACATACGTGCATAAGGCGCTACACCTGGATCCTGACAAGGTCTTAAACGCTGTACCCATTCTTTTAAAAAATTGCTGCTTACCTGATCAGAAATAGTAATAGTAAGTGCTATAAGCAAAAACCATATCAACCTGTTTTTTGAACTAAAATTTTGCCATACAAAAATGATGATAAAGAAATATAAGGGATACCATGCTGTCATATCCCTCCACCAAGGATAGATACCATCTAAGAGTGGGGAGGTCCATTCTTTGTTTATTTTATGAAACAACCAATAATCCCATTGCAAAATCTGGCTAGGCATAGTTTAGTGTATACGTCTTGCCATAATAATCATGCGTGGAGATTTTCTGATATGGTAGGGTCCCATTCTATAATCTCCAAACACATCTTCTACAATCAAACCTTGATAAGCCAGTATATCAGTAAAATCTCCTAAGGAAAATTTTTCTACTTTTTCGGTATACAAATGTTTGATGTGTTGACTTGCAGGTTCTGTAACCTGTATGCGTTTATAAAAATGTTTTTCATCATGCCAGCGGGCCACATGAAAGTGAAAATCACCTACTTCTTTTTCTTCATTTTGAATGATATTGTCTTCATTAAAATGTACATTCAAATAGTCTATAACAAATATGCCATTGGGTTTTAAACTCTGAGCAATAGTTCGTACAGCATTGTCATGCTCCCGGTCTGTATGAAAATACCCAAAACTTGTAAAAAAATTAAAGGCATAATCAAAATAATTAATCCTAAAAGGCAGCCGCATATCGTGTACAAAATACTGCAGGTTTTCCCTTTCATTTTTTCTTGCTTCTATTATGGAAGGTTCTGATATATCAATACCTGTAACATCAAACCCCATATCGGCCAAAGCCCTGCTATGTCTACCTTTTCCGCAGGCAGCATCCAAAACCAAACTTCCTGGTGTAGCTTCCATTGTTTTAATGAGGAGTTGCAAAAATTGGGTGGCTTCTTGTTCGTCCCGCTGCTTATAAAGCAAATCATAATAAGGTGAACTAAACCATTCCTTATACCATTCTTTATCCGGCATATAGCTTTGTTATGATATGCAAAAATATAGGATATATTCTGCTGGCGCAGAATAAATTTGAAGCTACTATTTATTTAAAGCTTCATTTTGAATTTACAATATGTTTGCCATCTCAAAAGAATATTTATGCCTTTGATAAAGTCAATTTCAGGAATTCGTGGCACCATTGGTGGCAAGCCAGGTGAGAATCTTACCCCTGTAGATATTGTACAATTTACTGCTGCTTACGCAGAATGGCTTAAAAAGCAAGGTGTCATTCTTAAAGTGGTTTTAGGTAGAGATGGCAGAATAAGTGGGCCTTCTGTTATGTCGCTTGTAGCCGAGACACTTTTAGCTTCCGGTATTGATGTGGTCAATTTAGGCTTAAGCACTACGCCTACTGTGGAGATGGCTGTTCCTCATCATGAGGCTGGTGGTGGTATTATTGTAACCGCAAGCCACAACCCTGCGGAATGGAATGCACTGAAATTATTAAACCATAAAGGTGAATTTATTAATGCTGCGGATGGTAAAGATTTAATGGAGATAGCGTCTGCAGGTCATTTCAATTTTGTATCAGTAGATAATGCCGGAAAAATGAGCTATGATGAAATGGCTTTAAAAAGACATGTAGATGCAATTCTACAGCATCCGCTTGTAGATACAACCGCCATTAGGGCTGCAAATTTTACCATAGTTACTGATGCCATCAATAGTAGTGGAGCCATTGCAGTGCCTGCACTTTTAACTAGCTTAGGCGTGCAGCAAATGCATGTAATCAATGCTGACATTACTGGAAATTTTGCACATAATCCAGAACCTTTACCAGAGCATCTTTCCTCATTACGCGAAGCGGTATTAAAAAATAATGCACATGTAGGTATAGCAGTTGATCCAGATGTGGACAGGCTATGTTTTGTATGTGAAGATGGTACTTTGTTTGGCGAGGAATACACACTTGTAGCTGTGGCAGATTATGTACTTCAGCATTGCAAAGGCAATACGGTAAGCAATATGAGCAGCACCCGTGCACTTAAAGATGTAACGCTAAAAAATGGTGGAAGTTATTATGCAAGCGCCGTGGGCGAAGTAAATGTTGTAAACCAAATGAAAGCACAAAATGCAGTAATTGGTGGTGAAGGTAATGGTGGCATCATAGTACCTGAATTACATTATGGCAGAGATGCTTTGGTGGGTATAGCATTGTTTTTGAGCTTGCTGGCAAAATCAAATAAATCTACTGCTGAGCTTCGACGTACATACCCTGATTACTACATGAGTAAAAATAAAATCAACTTGGCTGTGGGTATGGATGTACAAACTATATTTGAAAGAGTAAGGGAAAAATATAGTATGCAACCCATGAATACAGATGATGGTTTGAAAATTGAATTTGACCACTCCTGGGTGCATTTACGTACAAGCAATACAGAGCCAATTATACGCATCTATTCAGAAAGCGATACGGCTGATAATGCAGAAGCCCTTGCCAATACCTTAATGCAAGATATAAAACAAGTATCAGCCAATTTATGATATAAATTGACTGTTTTATTGATGAAATGGGGATATAATTTTATGCATATAAAAAAATATCTCCTTCAAAATTTATTTGAAGTAAGCCGATTTCTGATTAAGAATTGATGTTATAAACTGACACGTTTTATTATTTCCACAATATTTTTATAACTGTTTTCCATGCAAGAGCTAATTATAGCTGCATCTGCCCAAATGATTTGCTCAATGTCTTCTTCTGTTTGAGGTATAAGGGGCTGCGCACTATTAGCTTTCATCACAAACCAATGTGTTTTTTTGATGACATCCGTTTGAAGCCATTTGTCAAAATAACTATGTAAGGTAATGCCCAAGGATTTTATCAATTCTAGTTCTTGCAATCCCGTTTCTTCCATCACTTCCCGAATTGCGGTAGCTTCAATTGTTTCTCCTTCATCTGCTTTGCCTTTTGGAAGATCCCATTTGCCTCTTCTGAATATGAGTAACAAATGCCCCTGCTCATTATAGACCAAACCTCCTGCTGCTATTATTTCTTTCATTGAAAAAATCTTGTTAAATACATTAATTGATAATACTGTGTTTGTGGCAAACATATCTTCGTGCCATGAAAAATGAAAAAATTATTGCAGAAAAATTGATACAGGCTGAAGCCATCAAACTAAGCCCGGAGCAACCTTTTACTTGGGCTAGTGGCTGGAAAAGCCCTGTATATTGCGATAACAGACGAGTGCTCTCCTACCCATTTTTAAGAGATTATATAAAGAGTGAATTGTGTAATAATATTTTTGAAGAATTTCCTGATGCTGATATTCTTGCCGGTGTAGCCACTGCGGGAATAGCTTGGGGCGCCATGGCAGCTGATCAATTGAAGCTTCCATATATTTATGTGCGGCCAAAGCCAAAAGAGCATGGTTTGGGAAATCAGATTGAAGGTTTTTATAAACCCGGGCAGCGGGTAGTTGTTATTGAAGACCTCATATCAACAGGTAAAAGTAGTTTGCAGGTGGCAGATGTATTGAAGCAAGCAGGGTTGCAAATTGATGGTCTGGTTTCAATATTTAATTATGGATTTCCACAGGCTGCTGCTGCATTTAAAAATGCTGCTGTACATTATGAGTCTTTAACCACTTATAAATCGCTGATTGAGTTGGCTATAGAGAAGGGAATGATTAGCCATGAAATGGAAGCAGTTCTCCTGGATTGGAGTGCCGACCCTGCAAATTGGAAAGGTATTTAATCAAAAAAAAGTAGATGTTATGAAAAAGATATTTGTTTTAATTATTTTGAGTGTAGTTTTTATAAAGGGAAATGCACAGGTAATGCAGGCTAAAGCAGTATGGCTGACCATAGCTGTACCTCAAATGAAATGCTGGGAGTGTAGTACCCATTTGGAAAAATATTTACTGCATGAAAAAGGGCCTGCCAATGATGCAGGTATTATACGTTGGATAATAAATATGAGTGCTGCCAATATCAGGATTCAGTATTACCCGGATAGAATTACATCAGATTATTTAAGAGCTAGTATTGCTAATGCAGGTTTTGATGCTGACACTGTAAAAGCCACACCTGACAGTTATAAACTTATACCCAATATTTGTAAAAGAACTACGGAGGGTGGTGGCCCGCCAAAAGGGGTGCCATGTAAGCTGCCGCCTTCTGATAGGGGGAGTTTAATGCTGAAGGATTAATGATTTATACAACTTTGCCGTGTTTTTATCATTTTTTTTCTAATATCTTGTTCAACATGATTTAGCTATTGGTTACGCAAAGCCTATTTTTGCAAAAATCTTTTATGAAGAAGACACATATCATTGCCTTGGGGCTTATTGCTATATCAATTGGGGTACTCATTAGCTTTATGGGAAGTGTAACCACTTATGAAACCATTGCTAGTGCAAAATCAAAGCCGGGCAAATATGTAAATCTCATTGCAAAACTTGATAAATCGAAGCCTTTTGAATATGATCCTGCCATTAATCCAAATCTATTACACTTTACTGCCATAGATACTTTGGGCAATACCATATCTGTTGTGTACCACAATGCTAAACCTACAGACATGGAAAAAAGTGAAAGACTTGTATTAAAAGGAAGAGTGAAAGATGGTACATTTGAGTGTGAGGATATTTTATTGAAATGCCCTAGCAAGTATAAAGATGATATAAGTGCCAATGCACAAAATGTGAAGGCTCAAATGGAAGACACAACAATATCGTATTAAAGCATTATTTACAGCAATAAGTCATTATGGAGTATCATGGAGAGCATCTGCTTCCCGGTCAAATTGGAGAGTGGTTAATCCTTATCTCACTTACAGCATCGTTAACCGCAACTATATCTTATTTTTTTGCCTCAAAAAAGTCTGAATCTACTCAAGCCCCTATGTGGATTAAAATGGGTAGATGGTCATACGCTGCCGTTTGTTGTTCTGTTTTGGGTGTTTTCGGTTTACTTGTTTATATCATTTCTAATCATTACCATGAATATTATTATGCATGGAATCATAGTAGTATCAATCTCCAGCCACAATACTTATTAGCCAGTCTTTGGGAAGGGCAGGAGGGTAGTTTTCTTCTCTGGAGTTTTTGGAATTGTGTATTGGGTTTTTTTCTTATAAAAAAAGCAGGAAAGTGGGAAGCTACAACTATGACTGTCATTAGCTTTTGTCAGTTTTTTATAGCAACCATGCTTATTGGTATTTATTTCTTTGGTTATAAAGTAGGAGGAAATCCATTTATCCTATTTAGGGATCAAATGCCAGACATGCCGTTGTTTAATAATCCTGATTATTTACAACTTGCCCGCATTAAGGAAGGCAATGATTTGAATGTGTTGCTTCAGAATTACTGGATGGTTATTCACCCGCCGGTGCTATTTTTAGGCTTTGCCTCTACTATTGTTCCATTTGCTTTTGCTTATGGAGGACTGATTACAAAAGATCATAGCTGGACCAATAAAAGTTTGTCATGGACCTTATTTAGTGGAGCCGCACTAGGTACAGGCATTATGATGGGAGCAGCATGGGCTTATGAAAGTTTAAACTTTGGTGGTTACTGGGCCTGGGATCCTGTAGAAAATGCTAGTTTAGTACCTTGGTTAATACTTGTAGCAGGATTACATACTAACCTCATATACAAGCACAGTGGCTATAGTCTGCGTACTACTTATGTCTTCTATATTCTCAGTTTCTCATTAGTGTTGTATAGTACTTTTCTTACGCGAAGCGGTGTACTTGGTGATACATCTGTACATGCTTTTACAGGTGCAGATATGACTGTACAATTACTCTGTTTTTTTGGAGCTTTTCTAATTCCTGGACTAGCATTATTTTTTATCAATAGAAAAAATATTCCAACAATTCATAAAGAAGAAAGTAGCTATAGCAGAGAATTTTGGATGTTTATTGGAGCCTTGGTATTATTCCTTTCAGGAATTATTATTACAGCAAAAACATCTGTACCGGTTTATAACCTCGTGTTCGGAACAAATGTGGCCTTGCCTGAAGACCCAGTTTTTGCCCACAATCAGGTACAAATTTTTATTGCTATTATCATCGGTGTACTTACCGCCATTACGCAGTATCTAAAATACAAAGACACACCCAGAAATCAGTTTACTAAAAAAATATTATTACCCACAGTTATTGCCTTAGTCATCAGCCTTTGTATAAGTATTTTTGGAAATGTATCCTATACGGAAAAAGGGGCTGGTTTTCTTGGAGCAATACATGTGGCACTGTTTGCCAGCGTATATGCTATAATTGCTAATGCCGGATATATTATTACCGGTTTGAAGGGCAAACTCAAAGCCGGTGGTGCCTCTGTAGCACATGTTGGTTTTGGAATGGTGCTTTTAGGTATCCTATTATCTTCCGCAGGAAAAGCGGTACTTAGTCAAAATACAACGGGGATAGCTTTGTTTGAGAAAACAAAAAATGAAGACCCTGCTGAAAATATTACTTTGTTTAAAGGTCTTCGTACAGATATGAATACCTATCATGTAACCTATCAGGGAGACAGTGCCAATACCTATGATAGGAAGAAATATTTTGAATTATTATTTGAACCCAAAGATGGTAGTAAACCATTCTTTATATATCCTGATGTACTGGCAAATAATAAAGGACAGGAAGGCTTTTCAGCCAATCCGGATAAAGAGCATTTTTGGAATAAAGATATTTTTGTATATACCTCCAGCTTTCAGCAAGGTACAAGTACAGATACCATTCAATATAGGCCCATTACTTTACAAGCTGGCGATACTTCCTTTTACAGTAATGGTATGATCATTTTGAATAAGAGTGATTTGAATCCTCCGGAAATGCAGGCCAAGCTTACACCAGGAGCACTTGCTGTACAATTAGATATTACAGTAATTTCAAAAGAAGGCAGCAAGTATGCAGCAAAACCTGCCATTATTCTCAAAGATAGTACACTTGATATTTTACCAGACACCATCCTTTCTCAAAGTATGGTGCTCAAGTTTAACCGCATAGTGGATGAGCAAAAAGGGATTTTAGAAATTGGGGTAAAAGAAGATCGTCGAATGAATGATATAGTAACACTAAAAGTGTATGAATTTCCATTCATTAATGTGTTGTGGTTAGGTATTTTAGTTATGATAGTCGGCTTTGCAATGAGTATGTACAGAAGAATAGAAAATATGAAATTGAGAGCCATTTAATGGTTCAATCGTTTGCTAAGCTGAGCAAAAAAATTTCTACAACCTTTTTTCCATAGTAATTTCAAAATTTTGAAAGAATCATTTGTTGCATTGATTTACCTGCTTATTTTTGCATGACCTTCAAGATTATCTTCTTACAGGTCATCACAAATTTTATTGTAAATTTAATACTATTTGATTTTCTATTTCGTAAGGAATATTGAAATCATGGGTGGTCTTTTTTGATTTTAAAAAAAATACAAAATGAGTAAATATATTTTCGTTACAGGTGGCGTTACCAGTAGCTTAGGAAAAGGTATTATAGCAGCTTCTCTTGCTAAATTGCTTCAAGCAAGAGGGTTTACAGTTACTATACAGAAATTTGACCCTTATATCAATTTAGACCCCGGCACTATGAATCCTTATGAGCATGGTGAATGTTATGTAACAGACGATGGCGCAGAAACGGACTTAGATCTTGGCCACTATGAAAGATTTTTAAATATTACAACCTCACAGGCAAATAATGTTACTACAGGCAGGGTTTATCAAACTGTGATTGATAAAGAACGGAAAGGAGAATTTTTGGGAAAAACTGTTCAAGTAGTTCCGCATATAACTGATGAAATTAAAGAACGTATGTTACTCCTTGGAAAAGGGGGTAAATATGATATAGTAATCACAGAAATTGGTGGTACCGTAGGCGATATAGAAAGCCTGCCTTTTATAGAAAGTGTGAGACAAATACAATGGGAACTCCCAGATGAGGACGTATTGGTCATTCATCTTACACTAATACCTTATTTAAAAGCGGCAAAAGAACTCAAAACAAAACCTACCCAGCACAGTGTAAAGATGCTGAGCGAAACAGGAGTTAAACCGGATATCATTGTTTGTAGGACCGAAGAAGCGCTGAACGAAAGTATCAGAAATAAAATTGCATTGTTCTGTAATGTAAAGAAAGAAGCTGTTATAGAAGCCATGGATGCTAGTACAATTTATGAAGTGCCCCTTTTAATGCTTAGAGAAAAGTTAGATATAATCTGTTTAAAAAAATTGGGAATTCATAACTATCCTGAGCCTGAGTTGGACAAATGGAAATCTTTTTTGGATAAATTAAAATACCCCAAAAGTAAGATTACTATAGGTCTTATTGGTAAGTATGTTGAACTACAAGATGCCTATAAATCTATACTTGAAAGTTTTGTACATGCAGGTGCCATTAATGAGGTTAAGGTAGAAATTACACATATTCATAGTGAACATCTTACACATGAAAATATTGATGACAAATTAATGGGATTAGATGGTTTATTGGTAGCTCCGGGTTTTGGAAAACGAGGAATTGATGGCAAAATTTTAGCAGTACAATATGCCAGACAATCAGATCTACCTTTTTTTGGAATTTGTCTGGGTATGCAAATGGCTGTTATAGAATTTGCTAGAAATGTATTGCATATAAATGATGCACATAGTACAGAAATGATGCCTCAAACTGCAAATCCAGTAATAGATATGATGGAAGAGCAAAAGCAAGTTGAAAATATGGGTGGCAGTATGCGTTTGGGTTCCTATCCCTGCTCTATTAAAGAGGATACATTGGCCATGCATATTTATAATGAGCCCTTGATTGCTGAAAGACATCGCCATAGGTGGGAATTTAATAATGAGTATTTAGAATCATTTGAAAAAGCAGGTATGATAGCAAGTGGTTTCAATCCGGCAACAGGGTTGGTAGAAATAATTGAAGTGAAAAATCATCCTTTCTTTATTGGTGTACAATATCACCCTGAACTCAAAAGTACTGTAGAAAATCCTGCCCCCTTATTTGTACATTTTGTAGCTGCTTCAAAAAATTATCATGAGAAAAGACATGGATTTAAAACACCAGTATTACAGAGTGAAATGAAATAACTTGATCTGTATTTGAAGCGAATACAGGGTAATATTATTTGATATGAAAGAGGGTTCTTGCCCTTTTTTTTATTTGTAATAGCCGTTCCCTAATTCATATCATCCATTCAATCATTTGTTTTTTTAATAGTGAATATCAATCGAACTTTTGTATTTCAAAGTAAAAATTATGAAATCTTTTGTACTCAGATTGATGGCAATTGCCCTTCTCTCAATATTATGCTCAAAAGCATTATATGCCACTGCTGTGCTCAGCACTGCCAACTATAGTGCAGGCACGGTTTATCAAAATACTTCTAGTAATCTATTGTATGCATGTAAAATGGTTGTATCCGGCAGTAATGCAACCGTAAACAATATTCAATTCACGCTTTCTGGCACACATACCAGTACTGAATTAACTACAGTATCAGTTTACTTTAATCTAAATCCAGATTTAACCGGAGCATCATACTTAGGTAATTCTGTTGCAAATTTTTCTGCGCCAAAAACTTATAGCATCAATATTAACAGAACGGTCAATGCAGGTAGTTCGGGTTACTTTATTATTACTTTTAATGTAAGAGATACCGCAAAAGACAATAAAACTATACAGATAAATGGTGCAACAAACCCTGTAACATTTGGATTCACAACTGCAACTTCTGTTACCAATAACCAAACTAATGCTGCTGGCATACAAACCATACAAGCTGCGGATATTACACTCAGCTCGGCTACTATTGTTGCGGATACACTTTTCCAAAACTCTACCAGCAATATTATTTCAGCTACCCGAATGAAAGTAAGCACCTCATCAGCCATTGTCAATAAAGTTACCTTCACACTCTCCGGCTCTCATGATGCCAATGACCTCACAGGTGCTTATGTGTATTACAATCCCACACAGGTAAGTATTAGCGGTGCAGCTTATTTGGGCTATCTCATTCCCAACGTAAATGCGACAGCCACTTATAGTTTAAATGTATATCGGCAGATGAATATAAAAGATAGTGGTTATTATATCATCAGTGTAAATGTAAGAGATACTGCCAGCGATAATAAAACGGTAAGAATCATTGCAGGTACAAACCCTGTGGTATTTGGTTTTACAACTAAGCCAAATGTAACCAATAATCAAACCAGTGCAGCGGGGTTACAAACCATACAGGCTGCGGATATTACACTCAGCTCGGCTACTATTGTTGCGGATACACTTTTCCAAA
>CAXYYO010000038.1:0-32196 GCA_964293305.1 uncultured bacterium
GGAAGAGTAGGTAGCTGCCATATTCTTTTAGCCTCCCTTGGGAGGCTTTTTTGTTTTTACTATTACCATTTTCGAAAATGCATAGAAATATTGACTTGTTATAATTTTTATAAGTGTTAATGGAGATAGATTTTTAGACTAGTAATCCTTTGAATTGTACTTAGTATAATTTTTTATTTATTTAGTCTTTAAAAAATAAATCTAAATCTTGAAGTTTGAATGGCTTTCTATAGTCAGTATAAAAAAAATAATTTAGGACATAATACTTATCGGTTTAGATCAAGTTTGTCTATAATTTACCCTATTAAAATCTTTTTTTCCTCGCTCATTTTATCATAGGTTTTTATGAGCATACCTAAACGTGGATTGGATAAAAAGAAATTTCTTTGTTTATTCATAAAATGCCAGAACAAAGCATCCCAAGTGCTGCACCAATTTCCTTTTGAATAATTGCTCATTTTTAATACATAACTACTCCCACTTATATATGGCTTTGTAGCCATAAGACCACCATCCGCAAACTGACTCATGCCATAAATATTGGGCACCATCACCCAGTCATACGCATCAATATACATTTCCATAAACCATTGATACACTTTATTAGGATGAAACTCGCATAGCAGCATAAAATTGCCCAGTATCATCAATCTTTCTATATGATGATTATAGCCTGTTTGCAATAATTTTTTTATTGTGTTATCTATGGGTTCAATATGAGTAGTGCCGTTATAAAATGAATTGGGTATAGTTTTATTAAAATTCCAATAATTGGTACTGCGTTCTTGCTTTCCTTTGTAGATATAAACGCCTCGTATAAATTCCCTCCAGCCAATGATTTGCCTGATAAATCCTTCCAATGAGTTTAATGAAACTTCATTATTTTTAGCATAGTCAAGTGCTGCATGTACAATTTGCAGCGGCAGGAGTAATCCAATATTCAACATTGGGGTGAGCACACTATGATGCAAAATATTTTCTTTATCTACAATGGCATCTTCATATTCCCCAAACTCATTGAATCTATTATAAAGAAATTGATGGAGCCAGACTTCACTTTGTTTATGGTTGATTGGATAGATATTTTGCGCAGTAAGATTTCCATAATTATTTCCATAATATTTTTCAACATACTGTACTGCTTCATTATAGAAAATGGAAACATCAGGATAAGAAATTTTAGGAGCAGTTTTATTTTTTGGATACTTTAATCTATTGTCTGCATCATAGCTCCATTTGCCACCCCTTGGTTTACCATTTTCTTCTAGAAGTATATTTAATCTTTTGCGTTGTTGAATGTAAAAATCTGTATGAAAATATTTTTTCTTTTCATTAAAATATATTTCCAAATCTTCTTTTGTGTTGATGAAAAGCGGGGTTGTATATTCTTTTAGCTGGATGCTTTGAAGATGGCAGGAAGTATTTATTCTTTCATGAAGCCAATCATCACATACATCATAATAGCATAAGGTGTTTACTGGAATTTTTGCTAATGTTTCTATACAAATTCTAATATCAGATTCCGGTGTTCTAGCTTCTATATATACAACCTGTATGCCTTGCTGCTGTAAATATGATTCATAATATTTCATACTTGCCCGGTGCAGTGCAAGCTTTTGTTTATGAAATTTATATTGGTTAAAAAATAAATATTCTTCCACCAAATAAATAGCATCCACTTCTTTCAAAGGGCTGAAATCTTTAAATAATTGATTGGGAAAAAGGATAAATATGTTTTTCATATAGATTTTTTTGACCGGCATTTATCACTACAATATTTTACATCATCCCACACTTTTGCCCATTTTTTTCTCCATGAAAATGGTCGTTGACAGACCACACAAATTTTGGTAGGAAGATTTTCCTTTTTGATTTTTTTCATGCTTTCAGCTTTCTAATATGCCAATCAATAAAAACCTTTGATCCCACAGCATTATATACAGAATGTGGTTGTTCATTGTTCAAAAATGAAAATGCATTTCCATACAAGTTTTCAAAATTACAATTGATTGTATGTGTTAAATGCTTATTAACTCGCCACCTTTCATGATTTACTTTATACTCCCATGTTTCCCCATCATTTACTTTAGTATATCCATAGTAGTGTTCATATATAAATTCTTCATGGCTATTTGGCAATATTTCGGAATCTTTGTTTTGAAAATTTGTATCAATAGCATATTTGTTATTATTTATTTCCCATTGATAAACTATGCTTTTTTGACCATCGGCTCTTTCAATCTTGCTTTGCAAATTTGCTTTACTATAATGCTCTTTGTAGAGCTTATTGGCTAAAATAGCTACAATAGAATATGGCACAATTTCACTTATAAATACGACTCCTCTTCTTGTTTCATTATCTGCTTTTCGTTTTACATAAAATCTTAGATTTACTTCATCAAATGATCCAAATATTGGTATTGGAATGCCAAACAAAGCGCTTCGCAGAAATTTGAAGCCAACAAGGCTTATATAATATTTTCCTTCAAAGTCATCTAGCTCTACACCATAAGGTAAATAAGGCAAGAGTGATGCTTTAGATACTTCATAGTTTATCATTACGATATTGTGCCAGTATGCTGTTAAAAAAGTTTTTACCATTTGTATTTACGCTTTATACATGTGTTGATATTATCATTTTTGGATGGCAAACTGAAAGTGTGCTAATTCATTTTACTTCTTGTGCTTCTTTATCTACTTGCGCATATGTTAATCTTGCAATAGACTGTGTGGTATGGTAGCTATCTAAACCACTACAGGTAATTGTTTGAGCAGCTTCCAAATCAATAAAGCCATCATTTTTTATGTATGCATCTGGTACGAATACTTGAATAATTTTACCAATGATTAGAAAGGTTCCATTTATTGTAATATCAATTTTCTGAACCAATTCACATCCGAATTTTATTTCAGATTCTTGTACAAATGGGGCATGAAATGCATCAAAATATTCTGGTGTTAAACCCAATAGATTAAACTCACTTACCCCAGCTTCATATTTAGCACTACACTGGTGTGCCTGCTTATAAAATGCGGGCTGAATATGGTTAATGGTATACTGTTTTGTATGAACAATATTTCCTAATGTATTTTGCTTTTCCTCATTGGGTCTTACAATAATACCACATAATGCTGGGTCTGCACCTAAGTGAAAGAAACTACTGAATATGGCCAAGTTTTCATTCCCATGTTTGCTCTTAGTGCCAACTAAAACAACACTTTTAAATCCACCTAAAGCATTTATAAAATTTGCCCTATATCTTCTTTCTAAATTTTTAATATCACTTTCTTTCAGTATCATTTTTTTTTCTTCTGGTATGTGTAAATAAAATCCTTTTATTTTCTTCTTTAACTAAATTATTGCCTCTATGGCCCCAAATATTTGCTCTTGCCGTTTTGCCGGCACTGTCTATTTCCACAATAGGATGTGGGTAATGATTGCCCAGCAAAACCCCATATAAATTTTGCTCCATTATACTCATTCTGTACGGCTCATGAATAAACTCTGCAGGAATATTAGATAACTCAGGAACCCATTGTTTTATAAATACACCGTTTGGATCATGCTCTTTGCTTTGCTTTAAAGGATTATACATTCTGATGGTATTGATACCTGTAGTACCTGCCTGCATTTGAAATTGAGGATAATGTATGCCCGGTTCATAATCTAGAAATAACTGTGCAAGATGATACACTCCCAAACGCCAATCTTGGTACAAATGATGACAAAAAAAACTAACTAACATAGCACGCATCCTAAAATTTATCCACCCGGTTTGCTGTAGACAGCGCATACAAGCATCTACCAAAGGAAAACCAGTATTGCCCTTTGTCCATGCATCAATATACACAGTATTTATTGGATGGTGGAGGAGTTCATATCCTGCATTTATACATCTTGTTTCATAAGCACATTCAACCTCAAATTTTTGCATAAAATGGCAATGCCATTTTAGTCTTGTAAGTATGCTTTTATACGGAAAACTATTTGATGCGTTTTTGGAATGGTGATAGATAAATTGATAGGCCTGTTTCACTGAAATATTTCCCCAACTTAAATATGGTGATATTCTGCCGCAGGCAGTTCTACTTTCTAAGGGTTTACTGATATGCTTATTGTAAAATTTTCCTCTGTCTCCAATAAAAGACTGTAAATATTTGAAGGCATAATCCTCACCAGGTGGTTGAAAAGTATCAGGATATTCTTTTAAATGACAAACTAATTCATTTGATAAGGAATACACATTTTCTAAGGGTAATGATACTTGCCATGAATAGGTATTTGTAACTATAGATGAATGCATATTTATAAACCACTGCTTATCCCATCCAATTCTATTCTTAATGCCTCTTATAATGCCATCTCTTTGAAATTGATGCCAAGAGATATTTTTTTCAAAACAATATTTTGCTACGGATTTATCCCTGTCATAACTTAGTTGTATGCCGGTTTCTTGATAGCTATAGATATTTTTTATATTGTAGTTTGATGCTATATAGTTTAAAGCTGCTAGTGCTTCTGTATGCAGCATGAACACTTCTCTGTTAAATACTTTCAGCTTATGATTGATATGCAATAAAGAATGATATTGGAATTGCAAATGACGGATGCTTGTATCCGGATAGGCAATAAGCGATGGTTCAAAAATGTAAATAATAAGATAAGGTAAAGCATCTGCTTCCGCCATTTTAAAAGGGATATGATCCTGTAATCTGATATCTCTTTTCAGCCATACAATATTTATTTCCTTTTTATCTGCCATTCAGCAGGTTTTCAATTTTCGTTTTGTCTAATTATTTTTTGATTTAAAAATTACGCGGAGCGGCATAATTTTGCTCTTAAGCCATCAAAAACTTTATCTTCTTTTCGCAATTTTTCCAATAGGCAAAAAATGATGGATAATATCCATTTACATCTTCAAACATCCAATCTCTGCTATGCTGTAGGCCTTTATAATGCTGTGCAGTGGGATGCTCTTTGTAATGTATTTGCTGCCCATTTAGCCTCATGTGTAGTGAGTTATAATCTCCTACATAGATCTGTATATCCTTTATATTTTTTGAAAGATTAATCACAAACTGAATGGTTTGGTTACATACTGGATATTGCTCAAAGAATGCGGGCTCCAATAGTAGTATCCTGTTAGCATTTAAATGACTCATCCAATTAGCATCTAAATTATAAAAATTATAAATACATGTTGGCAAAGATTCATCAATCACCACATTCTCAAAAGTTGGTAGTGTTGTTTGTAGTTGTGGTATTGAGGTTTCTTGAAGTACATCCGGTACATTGCTTATGGCCAGCTCTTCATAGGATATATCTAAAAAACTATTCTGCTGTGTTGTGTTACAATATTTATTAATATTTTCCTGATTTGCATAATATTTCTTGCTGCTAAAACTACCGGCCACCCATTGCCAGCTTAATGCATTGCTGGCCCAGTCTGCATCTAATAAATAATAGTACATCCATTTAGCAGGATAATACCAATGACTTTGTGCTACATTGCATGTAATGCCTGCCACATACATTCTCACATGATTGTGCATGTATCCAGTTTCATGTAATTTTATTATGGCATTATCTATTGCAGTGATGCTGGTATTGTGCTGTAATATAGCAGTAGGAATAGCCTGATTACTTACTCCCTCCTGCTTTTGTTTAAGATCTTCATTAATCAATGTGCCCTTTGCCTTCCATACCTGTTGGAAATAATCCTGCCAGGCCAGCTCTTTTAAAAATTTTTCAATTTGATAGGGTTTATATCCTTTCTTCAGAACAATAGAAGCAATCTGTTTGCTGGAAATGACACCTCTTGATATATATGGAGAAAGTTTAGTAATAGCACCATCTATATAGTTTCTTGTTCTTCCGTATTGTATGGGATCTATGGCATCTATTCGTTGGAGAATATCTTCATACTTTGTGGAGAACATATTATCGTTTTGAAATTTTATTATAGGTAATTGTTCTTTGTAAACTGCATCTAAATCGGATTATTTCTGGATCTCTTTTTTGAAGGTGTTTTTGACTGATGCCGCTATTTACTCTCTTTCGCCAGAGATTAAAACTATTTCTTTTTAATTCCCTACGCATCAATGATATTACATCACTTTCAGTAATCTGAAACTGATGTTCTATAGCTTCAAAAGGTGTTCTATCTTCCCATGCCATTTCAATAACCCGGTCAGTATCCTGTGCCGATAAATTTAATTTGTCCATTTACCAAATTTTTCATCAACTGCTTTCGTCCTGTATTCAAAGATTTGCTGTAATTGCTTTTTGATAAATAAACTATTTGCAATGGCACCTAAAAATCCGAATGGTGGGATATATGTTACAATATCTGTCATTAAAACTCCACCATCAATTTTTTGCAACTTATGTTGGTGATGCCATAATTTATAAGGACCCATACGTTGTTCATCTACAAAATATTCTTTGTCTTTTACCTGGCTTATTTCAGTCATCCATTTCATGGCAATGCCAAGTACAGGCTTTACAATATATGTTATAATCATGCCTGCATACATTTTGTCGCTGCCACTATTACTTGTTACGTTAAAATCCATATAGGCAGGAGTGATGTCTTTTAAATTTGCAGGGCTTGATACAAAATCCCAAACTTCATCAATGGAAGCTTTTATTTTTTGCGTTTGTGTAAATTGATAAAATGCCATATTTATATTTTTATTGAACTCATGCCACCATCAACATGAAAAATTTGACCGGTTATCCATTTGCTTTCATAGCCCAGTAAGTAGGCAGCCATTGATGCAATGTCCTCTGCCATACCTATTTTTTTTAATGGATGCCGCTGCGCATTGGCCTCCAGTTTTTCGGGAGTATTCAGCAATGCTGCTGCTAATGGGGTATTTGTAATAGAAGGTGCAATACAGTTTACTCTTATTTGTGGAGCCAGCTCAGCAGACAAAGCTTTTGTTAATCCTTCAATGGCACCTTTACTGGCACTTACAATGCTGTGAAAATTAAAACCCATTTGTACAGCTACTGTACTAAATAATACAATGGTGCCATAGCCATTATTTTTAAATTTTGGCATACAGGCTTGTATGCATTGAATAGCACCAATAACCTGCAATTTATAATCATTCAAATAGTCTGCTGCTTTTAATCTTGCGAAAGGTTTGAGCTGTATAGCTCCTGGACAATAAACCAAACCATCTAATTGATCTGGTAGAAAAGAAAAATCCAGCACATCATCCAGAACATTGATATAATGTGATGAAACATTGGGATGTTGATAGGTGTCAGACTTTGAAAAAAAGGTACCAAAAACCCGATGGTTTGGTGCAAGTAATTTTGTAAGAGCATCCCCAATACCGGATGAATGTCCTACAATCAAAATATTTTTCATGTAGGTATAACGGGTAGAAGTAGGTATTGTTTAAGTTGATTTAAATTTGAAGCTATGCTTAAACCGGCAGTGGTTATTAGGGATAACAATAATTGTTTTGAAAGCTGGTGATAAAAACAAAAAATCTGATTGAAAATTTTAGAAAATTCATTGAAAAGATGAAAATAAAATCATGCGTCACTTTTGAAACGACACACATTCCGCAAGTTCTTTTTCTGTATATGAAAGTCCGTATTGTTTCAATACATCATCCGGCACACCATCCCAGTTATTCGGTTGATTGCCTATATATCCGATATCTTTCCATCCCATTTCTGTACTATAAAAACCTGTAGCAGTAAGATTGCGCATGAGGTTGAAAAAAGCAACACCTTGTTTCATTTCGGGTTTTGCTTTATCTGGATAGGCAATAGCATCTACCATTTCCAACTGCTGTTGACTACTGCACTGTGTAAAAGCACTATTATATTTTTTAAAACATTGGATATTGAGCCAGCTCAAGCCACCACGCATAGGCAGTTGATGACCGGGCATATCATTTACAATAAAGTCAATAAACTCCGGCACTTTAGCGTCTGTGGCACTTCCGCTGACATCATCTTTCGGAATTATAATATCTGCAATCACTGCAATGGTGGCCATTTCTTCTGGAGTGAAATAATGCAGTTTCTGCAAAGCGGCATCAGCTTCTATTTCTTCTTTCATGCGCATATCATTCGCCGTAGGCGCAATCTCTACTGCTTCTTTTTCCTTGTCTTCTGTTTTACAGGCATTCAGAAATAAACCTGATGCTACTGAACCTATAGCTAATGTTTTTAATGATTTTCTTCTATCCATGATTTTATGTTTAAAAGCCGATTTTATAATCAAGCACTCTTACAATGCAATTAAAAAACATTTTTATAAAACGCCTCACCCCCAACCCCTCTCCTCCCGGAGAGGGGCAAGAACCAGATCCGTAATCAATAGAGTGATTCCATTATTTTTTCAAAACAATTGTATACATAGTATTTCTACTTGTTTGATGGATTGGAATTATAAATTTCTTTTCTTCATTTCCTCAATAATATACTCACTGGTGCGCATGCTCAAAGCTAGTATGGTGAGTGTAATATTTTTATCAGCCTGACTTACAAATGCACCACCATCTACACAAAACAAATTTTTACATTCATGTGCTTGGCACCAATGATTGAGTGCACTCGTTTTGGGGTTGCTGCCCATACGCACCGTGCCTGCTTCATGGATGATATTGCCAGGGTTTGCAAGCCCATAATTATTTTCAGGGCCATCTTGTGCTCCCCATGTTATAACTGCACCCATTTCATGCATGATTTCTTTAAAAGTTTCTTTCATGTGCTTAGCCTGGTTTATTTCATAGTCAGTATAATGTGTGTTAAAACGCAGCACAGGTATGCCAAATTTATCAACAACAGTGGGGTCGATTTCGCAATAATTATCTGCTCTGGCAATCGTTTCGCCCCTGCCTGCCATACCTACTGAAGCGCCATAAAAAAACCTGAAATCTTCTTTAAGCGAAGCACCATAACCGCCAGCTTCTTTCTTTTTTCCATGTACTGCATATTTGCCATTCAAGCCTTCTATACCCCAACCAAAACCATAAGCCGGTGCGTCCATTCCACCCCAGTATTCAATATGATAGCCACGTGGAAAATCAAGTTTACTGTTATCTAACCACCACGGACTATATACATGCATGCCACCTACACCGCTTTCATTGTACCGCTTGCGGTCAAATAGCTCTGGTAGCACTCCGCCCATAGCTGCACCTGTTGAGTCATGTAAATATTTGCCGATTACATTACTGCTATTTGACATCCCGTTTGGATGTCTTTGTGATTTTGAATTGAGTAAAAGACGTGCACTTTCACAAGCACTTGCAGCTACAATAACTGTACGCCCCTGTACTTCATATTCCTGCATTTCATCCTTATTGATATAACTCACACCAGTGGCAAGTCCTTCAATGTTGGTAAGAACCTCCCGTACCATACAATTTGTCAATACATCTAATTTTCCTGTTTTCAAGGCTGGTATAATCAAACAGGATGATGATGAAAAATCGCCATAAACTTTACAGCCTCTGTTACACTGCCCACAATAAAAACAAACACCACGGTCATTAATTTTTTTTGTAAGAATGGATAGTCGGGATGGTATAACAGGCACACCAGCGTATGGTGCAGCCTTGCGTATCATTAACTCATGTAAGCGTGGTTTTGGAGGAGGAAGAAATACCCCGTCAGGATCGTTTGGCAATCCTTCATTGGTGCCAAATACGCCAATAAGTGTTTCCACTTTATCATAGTATGGTTTAATATCTTCATATCCAATTGGCCAGTCATCCCCCAGTCCATCAATACTTTTTCTTTTAAAATCTTTTGGGCCAAAACGAAGA
This sequence comes from uncultured bacterium, assembly GCA_964293305.1. GTDB lineage: Bacteria > Bacteroidota > Bacteroidia > Chitinophagales > Chitinophagaceae > CALAGJ01. The sequence continues at coordinate 9,802 of CAXYYO010000038.1, forward strand.
GAAATTCTTCCCCAATGATTGGTACGGCCCCCCAACATACGTGCACGCCACCATTCCCATTTATCTCCTTCGGCGTGTGTATAGGGTTCTCCATCTACGGACCAACCCCAATAACAACCATCGAAATCACCAAATGGGCGAAATTTGGTACTGGCACCCCTTCGGGGCGATGCCCAAGAGGGTTGAAGCTGTGCACTATGCTTAGCTGGGTCAAACCATGGCCCAGCTTCCAACAAACAAACACTAAGACCTGCATTAGCTAACGTATATGCTGCCATACCTCCACCTGCTCCGCTTCCAACTATTACTGCATCATAAACTTTGGATTGTTTTTTTATCTGTGGTGCACCCATTAGAACCTCTTTTTTGTTGGCAACGAATGTAGGTGATAAGCCTTAATAAGTAAACTACCCTAAGCAGAAGTACAACCTTGAAATATAAATTGATGCTAATATTTTTAATTTAACTAAAATATTTACTTTGGTTGATATTCAAAAAAAAGTTTTTTTTTGTAAAAATCAATGTCATGATACATAATAAGTTTTGTATTACTAGCATTTACTTCTGCTGCTCGTTATTGCTAATGAATTCCTGTAATAAAGCTTCAATACCAGAAGCCTCATATCAAATAATTGATCGCAATTCTGATATAGCGGATGCTTTATTTGCCTCTGGCGATTTTATATTGAGTACAACAGAAAACAATGAAATAGTAATCATTAACATTTCAAAGCCTGATGCCCAAGAAGTAAATAAAATTTGGGTTGCAGCATTTGAGGATAATATTAATAAGCAATCTTATAATAGAAAACTATTTGATGCCACACTAGAGGTAGCTAGTGATAAAAGATATTTAATAATTAAGAACCAAAATGAGCAATATTTTATTGCCCTTGATGAAGTTGAGAATAGGGAAAAGGCTAAAAATATTACAATAGCTTCCCCAAATAATACACTCAGTGCTGCATTTTGTTTTGGTATCACTTATCAATGGGGCCACTATGATTTTAAGGAGTTATTAAAGGATAAGACAATTTCAGCATTTGAATCTATTCGAGCAGCAAATATCAAATCTAATCATACAACCGATCAAAGCAAAAATGGCGCAGGCGAAAAATGTAGTTCAGGCGGAGCAGGATCCACTCAATGTAGTATTGATGGTGCATTTGAAACAGGGGGATGCAGTATTACATGTACTGCTGGATATTATGCATGTTGTAAGTCAAGTTCTATAACATGCAATTGTGTGAAAATTAAACCGGGGGGTGTTGATTAATTCATAGTTTGCATTCAACTGCATATAGTTATTGCAAGCTCAAGCTGCATAACAAAAAAAATGACACCTCTTTCTAAAGGGTGAGTTGTAATATTGTTCTAGAAACTTCCTAATAGTTTTTACAACTTATAAGCCAACTTCTCACTTATAATAACAGGTTGATTCAATAAATTTCTAACTGTTTCAGCAATTCCCGCAGCATCATAAGCACATTCTTTATACAATTCCTTAGGTGTGCCATGTTCAATGATTTCATCTGGTATTCCCATAATTTTTACTTGGGAAGTATAATTGTGGGCAGCCATAAATTCTAGTATAGCAGAGCCAAAGCCACCTTGTACCGTACCATCTTCAACAGTAATTACTTTTTGATATTTGGAAAACACTTCGTGAAGCATTACTTCGTCTAAAGGTTTTACAAAACGCATATCATAATGCGCAGGATCAATGCCTTCTGTACGCAGTTCCCGAATAGCGGCTGTTGCAAAATTGCCAGGGTGACCATAAGTCAAAATGGCTATATACTTACCGTCTTTTAGCTTTCTAGCAGTGCCGGGTGTTATAAATTTAAAAGGAGTTTTCCACTCTGGCATTACACCTTCTCCACGAGGATAACGAATGACATAAGGCAATTTGTTCTCTTCGCTTTGAGCGGAATACATCATATTTCTCAGCTCACTTTCATTCATAGGTGCTCCAATAATAAGGTTTGGAATACAACGCATATATGCAATATCATAAGCGCCATGATGTGTAGGCCCGTCCTCACCAACAAGACCTGCTCTGTCCAAACAAAATATAACTGGCAGTTTTTGTATGGCTACATCATGCACCACCTGATCGTATGCACGCTGCATAAAGGAGGAATAAATATTACAGAATACTCGCATACCCTGTGTAGCCAATCCAGCACTTACCGTAACGGCGTGCTGCTCACAAATGCCTACATCAAAAGCACGGTGTGGCATTTTTTCCATCATAAATTTCAAGGATGAGCCACTGGGCATAGCTGGCGTTATCCCCATGATTTTATCGTTTTGTTCGGCAAGTTCTATAATGGTATGCCCAAATACATCCTGATATTTTGGCGGCTGTGGTATATCGAATTTCTTTTTGAAAATTTCACCGGTTACTTTATCAAATAAACCAGGTGCATGCCATTTGGTTTGATCTTTCTCTGCCAACTCATAGCCCTTGCCTTTTACTGTAATGATATGTAAAAGTTTAGGACCGGGTATTTTTTTCAGGTCATTTAATGTGTCCGTAAGTTTGGTAATATTATGACCATCTATTGGGCCAAAATATCTAAAGTTTAATGCTTCAAAGAGGTTGCTGCTTTTACTGATCATTCCTTTCATGCTAGCTTCCAGCTTGCTGGCTACATCTCTTGAAAACTTTTTTCCTGCAGGGAGTTTGCCCAGTAAGTTCCAAACATCATCCCGCACTTTATTGTAGGTGGGACTTGTGGTAATGTCTGTAAGATATTCTTTTAACGCACCCACATTTGGGTCAATGCTCATACAATTATCGTTAAGGATTACAAGCAAATCGCTATCTGCTACACCTGCATGATTTAATCCTTCAAAAGCAAGACCTGCGGTCATGGCGCCATCACCAATGATGGCAACAGACTTCCTATCTTCCCCTTTATATTTTGCAGCCATTGCCATACCCAATGCACCTGATATGGATGTGGAGCTGTGGCCTACACCAAAAGTATCATATTCACTTTCACTTCTTTTAGGGAATCCACTCAGACCTTTGTATTTCCTATTTGTTATAAAACTATCCCTGCGTCCTGTAAGTATTTTATGTCCGTAAGCCTGATGTCCTACATCCCATACCAATTGGTCATACGGAGTATTGTACACATAATGCAGTGCCACTGACAGCTCTACAACACCAAGACTTGCTGCAAAATGACCGCCGTAAACACTTACAATGTCTACGATATATTGACGCAGTTCGTCACAAACTTGGTGTATTTGCTCCCTGGAATATTTTTTCAAATCTTCCGGGCTATTAATAGTGCTGAGTAAAGGCCCCGCTTTTGGTTCCATTAAAGAATAATATTGAGTGGCAAAAATAGTGTGAAAATATTGGGATTGTTGATATAATAACGGAATAAGATACCATTTAGTTGAATGTGATGATATCTTTCTTTACCAAATAACGCATTATATAACCACTAATCACATAAAAATGGGGCTTGCAGCTTCAAAAATATACTTTTGAGTAATGAAGAATACAAAATCACTGTACTGGTGGTGCCAGCTGGGTGGATGGATGTTCTATGCCCTCACACTTGTATTCTTTGCAAATATTTTTTCTCAGGAGCTTACCGATATCATGAATAAGCGGTTGGCATTGGCTATGATTCTTGGATTTTCATTTACGCATATAATGCGGTTTTTTATACTGCGTTTTAATTTTTTACCACCACTTTATGGCAAACAGTGGTTGTATTTATTACCGCTGGTGGTGGGCATTTGTGCGGGTTATAGTTATTTAAACAGTACTTTGGTAGAACTTTTTGCATGGTACGACCCAAAAATAAAAGCAACGGTAGAAAAACGATTTTTCTATAACCTACTCAATGATTCACCTATCATTTTGGTATGGGTATCCATTTATTATATATGGCATTATATCCAGTCATTTAGTAAAACTGAATTGGACAGGGTTCGCTTACAGAGTTTGGTAAAAGAACTAGAACTTAAAACAATTAAATCACATATTAATCCTCATTTTATTTTCAATGCACTTAATAGTATTCGTGCATTGGTAGATGAAAATCCTGAAAGAGCCCGTAAAGCTATAACGGAGCTAAGTAACATTCTGCGAAGCAGTATGCAGGCAGAGAAATTGGAAACAGCTTCGCTGGAAAAGGAATTGGATATTGTGCAAGACTATTTAGAGCTGGAGCAAATTCGCTTTGAAGATCGTCTAAAAGTGGAGTATGTTATTGATGAGGATACTCTAGATCAACAAGTGCCACCTATGATGCTGCAAACGCTTGTAGAGAATGCCATAAAACATGGTATTAGCAAGCAAATGCAAGGTGGTGTGGTACGTGTCATTTCTGATTTTAGGGAAGACCATCATGAGCTTATTATTCAAAATACAGGCAGCCTTGGTGTAATGGAAAAGAACGAAGGTTTTGGCATTTCCGGTACCATTAGCAGATTGAAACTGCTCTATGGTGAAAACGCAGATTTTTACATAAAAAACATAAATGGAAATATGGTAGAAGCAAGGGTAATTCTACCATTAACTGTTCATTAATTTTAAAAAGATATACTATGTCTATAAAAGCAATTATTGTTGATGATGAAAGATTGGCCCGCAATGAACTAAAGAGGCTACTTACTGAACATGCCGAAATACTGGTTGTAGATGAAGCTGCCAATGCGGAAGAAGGTATTGAAAAAATTGAACTTCAAAATCCTGATCTTATATTTTTAGATATTCAAATGCCGGGACAAACAGGCTTTGATTTACTTTCAAGCTTAGAGCGAAGCCCACATGTTATTTTTACCACTGCGTATGATGAGTATGCGCTAAAAGCATTTGAAGTAAATGCATTAGATTATTTATTAAAACCTATTGAACCACGCAGACTTAGCGATGCTATTCAAAAACTACAATTTGAAATAAGCCGCAGAAAAGTAGAAGATCCAAATAATTTTAATCGTGGCCCTTTGACGGAAGAAGACCAGGTTTTTGTAAAAGATGGAGAAAGGTGTTGGTTTGTAAAGCTGAGTGAAATCAGATTATTTGAAAGTGTGGGCAATTATGCTAAAGTATTTTTCAGTACCAACAAACCGCTCATTTTAAAATCGCTGAATGCTTTGGAAGAAAGGTTAGATACTCGATTTTTTTTCAGGGCAAATAGGAAGCATATTATAAACCTGCGTTGGATAGAAAAAATTGAACCTTACTTTAACGGTGGTCTTTTAGTGGAATTAAAAGGAGGAGAAAAAATTGAAGTGAGTAGAAGACAGACTGTAAAATTTAAAGAAATGATGAGTTTGTAGGACAGCATCGATGCTCTCATTAAGCATTTATGTAAGTACGGGTAATTGTACGCTGTTATTTGGCATCATGTACCTGTTCAATCTGTTATTGCATTATCAGATTGAATCTTTATAGAATATTCAGCGTATAGGCTAAAGTACCTGCTTCACTACTTTTGCTATTACACTCGGTTTGCCAAGTGTGTAATAATGCAATACTGGTACACCATATTCTTTCAATGCTTTACTTTGAGCTATTAACCATTCCACACCTACCAGTTCGCAATCTGCATCCGTTTTACATCTTAATAATTCATTGGCTAAATCAGATGGTATGTCAACATGAAAAATACGTGGTAATAAGGTAAGTTGTTTTTTTGTTGTTATAGGTTTCAATCCGGGTATAATGGGCACTTCAATGCCAACAGCCCTGCAGTTTTTTACAAACTCAAAAAATTTATTGTTATCAAAAAACATTTGTGTCATTATATAATCTGCACCGGCATCTACTTTTGCTTTCAGCCATTGTAGGTCTACGTCTAAGTTTGGTGATTCAAAATGTTTTTCGGGGTATCCTGCCACACCTATACAAAATTTTGTGTGACCACCATCCCTTATATCTTCATCAATATATATTCCATGATTCAGGTTGACAACCTGCTTCATGAGATCAATAGCATAAGAATGACCATCAGGTTCTGGTTCAAAAAGACTTTCATTTTTTGATGCATCGCCTCTTATCACCAATATATTGTCAATACCCAAAAAATTAAGATCTATCAAGGCATCTTCGGTTTCTCTTTTCTTAAAACCTCCACAAATTATATGTGGCACAGCATCAATCTTATAATGATTCATAATGGCAGCACAAATGCCCACAGTGCCAGGCCTTTTCCGTATTTCCACTTTTTCAAAACTGGCATCACTACGTTTTTTAAAGGCTGTTTCACTTCTGTGATAAGTAACATTAATCCAAGATGGTTTATACTCCATCAATGGATTCAAATGATCGTAAATTGAGTTGATGCTTTTGCCCTTAAGTGGTGGTAATATTTCAAAAGATACCAATGTATTTTTTGCTTCGCTAATGTGTTCCGTTATCTTCATTTATAAAGTGCCTATGCGTTTGTAAGAATGCAAATAAATAAAAAAACATGTTAATGCCTGTTTGTGTTGAGTAAGATTAAGAGCCATAGACTATTTTTGTTTAAAATAAAAAGGTTTGAGCCAAATAATACGTACAGAGCATCTCATAAAAACATATCGCAGCCGCACGGTTGTAAATGATGTAAGCGTACAGGTACAGCAGGGTGAAATTGTAGGATTACTTGGGCCAAATGGTGCAGGCAAAACCACTACATTCTATATGGTGGTAGGGCTAATAAGAGCTGATGAAGGAAAGGTGTATTTGAATGATGAGGATATAACACGCATGCCTATGTATAAGCGTGCACAATTGGGCATTGGATATTTGCCACAGGAAGCCAGTGTTTTTAGAAAACTGAGTGTAGAAAATAATATTATGGCTGTATTGGAAATGACAAAGCTAACGAAGGGTGAGCGCCTACATAAATTGGAGGAACTATTAGATGAATTTAACTTACATCATGTGAGAAAAAACAATGGAGATAGTTTGAGTGGTGGTGAGAGACGTCGTACAGAAATAGCAAGAGCACTGGCAGTAAATCCAAATTTTATTTTATTAGATGAGCCCTTTGCCGGAGTAGATCCAATAGCTGTAGAAGATATTCAAAGTGTGGTAGCAAGATTAAAATATAAAAATATTGGTATTCTTATTACTGATCATAATGTAAATGAAACCTTATCCATTTGCGACCGCGCTTACCTTTTGATTGAGGGTAAAATTTTCAAGCATGGCACGGCAGAAGAATTGGCCGCAGATGAGCAAGTAAGAAGACTTTACTTAGGAACAAATTTTGAACTTCGCCGAAAAGATTGGATTCTTGAAATGGGGCGCAGTGGGGCAGTAAAAAACACTGCAAATTAAGAAACTAATTCTATTGATATTTTTTCATGTATTATTCACTTTGCCCTCGAATATGATGATCGCAAAAGCAATTCTTAAATTACGTTTTTGTTTGATTTACACTATAGATAAAATTTAGAAAAAATGGGAATGATTTTTTGAATTAATTTCTAACTTAACAAAGGAAAATGATACTGCATGTATTACGACCACATATATATAAATTGACAGTAAACTATACTGCAAAAAATAAAAGAGGTTGTATATACTACAACCTCTCTTATTTTATAGAGCAATTAAAATTAATCCACTTTATGCATTACTAATTTATACAAACCAGATCCGCCAGCACTAGAGTGTGTAAGATTTAAAGTTATACTTCCAGTACAACTAAATACAATACCTGTGCCTTCCGCATAATAGTCAGCGCCATAGTTTGCATACAGTACTTTTGCTACGGTAGCGTTACCAGTTAAGGGATCTACATCAATGATAATAGGATTTATAGGATCGCCATAATCTGGATTTGGATATACATGCATGGTCAATTGATTTAGACCAGGGCCAGCTTCAATAGCATTTGTAATAATATCGCCAGGTGAATAATCCTGCCAAGTATCCACATCAATTTGATAATCGCCAGCAGATGCTGCTGCGTCAAATGAGCAAACCACCGCTACTTCCCAACGCATAGCCATATTATAGGAAGATTGCGATTCAAATTCCCCATTTGTATTACTTAAATCAAAGGTTCTTCCGTCTTCTGTAACTATTTGATTGATCATGGTATAGGTAACACCCGGCAAAGGGTCATAACCTAATGCAGCTGACATTTCAGGCCCTGTACAACTTATTTCAGTGCCCGTACCTGTAAAAGGGACAGTTTTAATGGCTTTCCACTTTGTAGGATCACTTGCACTACCATCTGCAATTAAAAGATTGATTTCTTTTACTGCACTACCATACTCATCTACGGTAATTCCAACATTTGCATTTGAAAGGTCAGAACTATTTACTTGTAGGTTGATAACATCAACTAAAGTAAGATAACTACCAATTTCAAAATTGCTAACATCAGAATATGGATTATTGGGGTCTGTTTTATAACAGGAGGTGCCCACCAACCCAACTGTTATTAATAATATCAAAAACTTTTTCATATAAATTTATAATTTCTTTTTTATTTAATAAAATCATCCGGATTATTATCCCAGAATACTTTAACTGCAGCCCCGGGTGCTTTTTGTGCAGGAGCATTGATATTTCTGTTTACATATACAGAAGGATACAAATAGGAGCGAATAAATAATCCAGGACTTGGTGTTGTAACACAAAGCTGAAGATTATCAGGCTTTCCAGTGCGGCGATAATTATTGTAAGGCTCAATACCATTTCCAAAAGCAGCAATATAATACTCTTTCATAATGATATTTAGCTTTTCGTCGTTTGATGCGGCTGCATCGTAGCTGGCAAGTACGTTTGCTACATAAGCTGTGATTTTTTCTGGCGTTGGCACCCTGGTAGTAGGTACTGTAACCCCAACTGTTGCTGGAAATGCAACTACTTTGGAAATTGAAGCCCTGATTCCTTCTTCAAGTAATGCTCTTGCATCGCCAGTTGTACCCAGTTCTAGTGCAGCTTCAGCTAACACAAATTTTGTAAAGAAGCTCATCCAAATTGGGTCTATGCCGGCACCTTTTCCTGCTGAGCCAATAAGCTTTGTGCCTCCTTTACTATCATCAAACTCTCCTGATGCAGGGTAAACACCATAAGTTGTACGATAAGAATCATCTGGAGGAATACCGGAGTTGTCACCATGATCTCTACCCCAATAGCCAAATGCAAAATCAAAGTCTGGTAGGCAATATGGCATATCTGAAGGAAAGTGTGCTGGTCTTGCTTGTTCAGCACATGCACATGTTTCTTCATCAACTTTTGAATAATCTACTGCCTGGCGATAAAAATAATACCTACGCCTTGGATCCAAATCATACAATGAACTTCCTTTACCATAAATTACTGACCACATGAAATAGGTGGATAAATAATCATTTGGGGTAGTGGTTGTATAGTTATTGGCATACCATGGGTGCCTGCTATCTGGTGCATCCTGCTTGGTGCCATATTTAAATACAAAGTCTTCTGCACCACTTACATCATCAATCAAATCTGAACCACTAATGAGTGCATTGATTTTTTCTTTTGCACTGGCATCCACTAACCTTGTGGTTATATAGGCACGCAATTTTAAAGTATTTGCCAAACGAACCCATGCAGATTTACTACCTTTAAAGAATAAATCATTTGTGGGTGTACCTGCATTTTCAGGATTATTGATATCGGCAATGGCTTCATCTAATAATGCAAGGCTTGCATCATAAATTGAAGCACTTGATTCTGCTGCCGGGTTGGTATTTGAAGAACCTAGATTAGCCTCGGTAAATGGCACATCCCCAAATTGATCAACCAATGACATGGAAGTATAGGCTTTCAAAATTTTAGCAATACCTGCTTGAAAGTATTTCTTTTGAGCTACTGCTATTGGCAATAATGCATCAACGTTTTTATAAATACCAGTATAGGCTGTAGTCCATACGCCATCAAATGTTTCGGGTACATATCCATTTGTATAAGTTGGACCGAAGAATACCTGCTGTCTGGACAATTCACCCCCGCGATTAGAAGCTGAAAGATAAAAACTGTTAAAGCTCAATTGAGCTGCATTCAGATATAAGTCCACATCAGCAGTACCAATGTCCGGCACACGTGGATTTTCGAGGTATTCGTCCAGCAATTTTGTACAAGATGCACTTGTAAAGCCGACAATTAGCACTATGCTAAATATTTTGATAATTTTTTTCATTCTATAATATTTATTTTTCAATTAGAAAGTAATTCTTAAGCTGGCACCTACTCTTCTGGATGATGGTCCGGCTAGATAATCAAAGCCACGACCATTGCTAACTCCCAAAGAGTTTACTTCTGGATCAAAATTGATGTATCTGGGGAAGTATGGAGCAAGATACCAAAGATTGCTACCTTCTACACTAATAGAAACTGCACCAAAAGGTGTTTTATCCAATAAAGATTTTGGTAAACTGTAGCCAAAAGACACTTCTCTTAATTTGATAAAAGTACCATTATATACTTGTAAGTCATTTGGTGCGCCTGTGCCAACATTTTGATTGAAATAGGCAGAGGTAGGACTTGTTTGTATATCATTTGGCGTGCCATCTTCTTTTACGCCGGGTAAAATCAATGGTAAGTAACGATCAAATTCTGTATCTTTTGTAACTCCACGACCAAGCAAAGTGGCAGCTGTTGTAGAATAGAAAGCTCCACCTACTTGATAATCCCACTGCATACGGAAACTAAATTGTTTGTAACTTAATTCTGAAATACCAACTAATTTGTACAATGGATTTGGATCACCAATTGGTGCAAGTTCAGTTGATACAATATAATCTCCATTTGCACCTACTACTCTCTCTCCTGTTTTTTCGTTACGTAGTGCTGGATAACCCTGCATGATACCGAGTGGCTGGCCATTGATAGCAAAGTTGCCAAGATTTGTAAATCCTGCATAAGCAATTTGCTTCAACTCTTCCGGAAGATTAGAAACTTCACTTCTATTTAAAGTCCATAAACCAGTTAGTTTCCAATTCCAATTACGACTTCTTATCACTTCCAAACCCAGCATCATTTCAATTCCTTTATTGTCCACATCACCACCATTTACCTGCTGAAAAGTATAGCCGGATGATGGGTCAACATCTCTAAACAAAATTTGATCTGTTGATTTACGATTGTATAATGTAAGATCTAGTGAAACTCTGTTATCAAGAAATTTACCTTCAATACCAACTTCAATTTCTTGTTGCAATTCTGGCTTCAAATCAGGATTGGCCAATTGATTGCTGATTGTATTTGAGTTTACCACATTTCCATTTGCATCCACAAATGAATTGGTATTGATATTAAATTGTTGCCTTGTAGAATAAACGCCTCCAAAAGCGGCACTGGTTGAGTATCCACCTCTCAATTTCAAAAAATTGATTGTTTTATTGCCTTTTAGAGACTCTATGGCAGATGTTGGGATAAATGATGCAGAAATATTAGGGTAAAATAATGTTCTGTTATTTTCTTCCAATGTGGATGTCCAGCTGTTTCTGCCACCTACATTAAAGTAAGCAAAATCTTTATAGCCTAAAGAAGCTATGGCAAATACGCCCAAAGAGAATTCAGGTAAAAAGTAATCCATATCACCCCCGCTTTCACTGTTTATATCATGTACAATGAAATTTGAATGGTCGAAAGTACCATAAACTAATTGTTGAAGACTTTTTACACCTGTTTGCTCATATGTAATTTCCCTTGGATTTACTCCGGCATCTACGTTCAAATTCCAATCACTAGAAATATTTCCATTGTAATTTAATAATAGGGTATGATCCCAAATGGTATTTTTTGCATTTGTTGTTCTATAAATACCTGTTGCGAAATTATCTACACCGCCTTTGTTTTGAGCATATTCCTGAAACTCTGTATAGTTATCGAAACCTATTCTATAAGATGCTTTAAGGCGATCGGTTATATCATAAGTAAGTTGTAAATTGCCATATACCCTATTTACTCTAGTACGGTAAAAAGCATTTTGCACAGTCCATAGTGGATGCTGAATGCCATTGTCATTTCTATAATATGTAGAGGAGCCATCAACTGGGCTTTGATAGGGGAGGTTGTTCAAATCTATTGTGGTAGGTGTATATAATACATCTCCAAATACAGAAATATTGCCAGAACCACTACCAAAACTCGAACCAGTGGGTGGTGATTTTACATCAGAATTTACATAATTTAGTGTACCTTGTATGGTAAATCTATTGGATAACTTTCCAATGCCGCCAATGCCAAATGTATTTCTTATAAAGTTGTTACCTGGTGTAAATCCTTTATCGTCTGTGTAACTATAATTTGCATTATAAGAAAAGTTACCATTAGTGCCTCCTGCATTTACAGATGTAGTACTAACAAAACCTTTTCTAAAAAAATTCTCCACAGAAGGATAATATTTATATGGATATTTTGCTCCATCGAATTGAGGATAAACTGATGCATATCTATCTTTATCATAAGGATGCGCTACTGAATCTGGAGTTACATTATTTATCGGCCCACCCCAGTTACTAAAAAATACAACACCTGGACTGTTTTCAAATCCACCACCCCATTCTGTAGTGTACTCAGGTAGGTTGGCAACGGTATTTTGAAACAAAGATTGAGATACAGTGATTTCACTTTTTTTCCTATTTTTTCCTGCTGAGCCATTCTTGGTAGTAACGAGTATTACACCATTACGACCAGCTTCACCATACAATGTTGTTGCAGACAATCCCTATAAAACGCTAATATTAGCAATATTATTTGGGTCAATATCTAGAAAACGACTTGATGCATTGTTCCCAAAATTAAAATCAGCCTGTGTATTCGTACTTGAATTAAAAGGCACTCCATCTACTACAAACAAGGGTTGGGAACTTCCATTTATGGAGCTGATTGCCCGTATAATTATGTTGGTGCCGCTACCAGACAAGCCACTTGTGTTTATGATGTTTACTCCTGGGGCTTTTCCGTTTAAAACTCGGGACACATCAGTTTCGGGTTTCATTTCAAGGTCTTTTTGACCAATTGTTGAAATAGCATAGCCCAATGCTTTTTTCTCCCTTTTAATACCAAGAGCGGTTACCACCACTTCACTGAGCTCTTCAGCGCCTGGTTTTAAAGAGAAAGTCATTGACTCTTTTGCGGCCATTTCCAATTTGCCAAAGCCAACAGCCGAAACTACAATGGTAGCACCGCTTTTAACTTGTAAACTGAAAACACCTAAAGAGTTGGATGTAGTACCATTATTTGTACCTTTTTCCAATACTGTTGCGCCTTCTAAGGCGGCGCCTTTGTCATCTGTAACCTTACCGGTTACGGTAACATTTTGTGCATGTAATGCTGTTATAAAAAACAGCATAGCACTAAAACTAATCCATAGTTTTCTTCTCATGTGCTCAAATTTTTATGTGAGCGATAAAAATATAACAATTTGTTAAATTTCCAAATTTGATATACCTATAGGATGAAAAATTGTTAAAAAACATTGTTTTGGATGGGGTTATTTTGGATTTGTCCATTTTTTTCTTATCACTTTTTGTTTATTTCTTGTTATTCAGGAATAGTCAGGAACCGGAAAATAAATGTTTAAAATAGCATTTATTAAATTTTTGTATCTTCACACACTGTTTTTTAAAATCAAATATTATGTATAAAATACTTGCAGTATTGGCATTCCTTTGGATTTCTTGCAACCCAACGCAACCACGAAACACGCAAACAGGAGGAGGAGATACTAACAATAATCAAACAGTAGATAACACTACAATAATACCTGCAGCCTCAGGAAGTAGAAATTCCATTGGCACTTTAGTAAATATACCTATGTCGGAAGCAGAAAGTAACAAAAAGCGATTGCAGGTTTATAATATGCTGGGAGCACCCTATGTACGGCATACGTTAACCATGCAGTCATGGAATGGGTCAAATGATTTTTATGAAAAACTATATAATGCCGGTTATAAGATAATACTAAATGTGGTAGCAACACCCCAAGGCGGAGGCCCGAGGCCTTTTACACATGACATGGTAACTTATAAAAAGAGATTGGAAGAAATTCTTACAGTGTATAAGCCTGAGCTGCTTGTAGTAGAGAATGAAGAATATAATCAAACTTATTACAATGGATACATGTCAGAATATCTTAATATTTTAAAAGTGGCAATTGATGTAGCGCATTCTAAAGGAGTTAAAGTATGTAATGGTGGACTTACGGGTAGACTACTCAGTCTCCTGACCTATTTTGATTACAGAAACAGGGGTATGATGAGTGAGGCGGATGATTTTGCAAAAAGAACACAATTAGCTACTATCAATCAGGTGCTACCTAATATTTCAAAAATACCCTATTTAGAAAAGGGTATGATAGGCATGGATACATTGATTAAAGCGTATAAAAATCTTAATCTTGATTATGTAAATTTTCATTGGTATGAGCCAATGAAACTTAGAAGTCCAAAGGCACCAAGTGCTGCCAATGTGGATCAGGTAGATACTAAATCAATTGGAGAGGTGGTTGATTTTCTAAAGCGATCAACAGGAAAAAAAATAATTACAAATGAAATTGGACAAATTAATAGCTCTCCCAATATTGTAAAAAGTGTTATTGATAAATGTGTAAGTTTAAATATGGATTATATTATTTGGTATAGTGGTGATGGTGATGATGTCAATGATGCTATAGGCTTGCATAATTTTGATGGCACATTAAGACCAAATGGTAAAGCATTTGCTGAGTATATCAAACAAAAATTTCCACAATAAGTGTATCATATTTCCTATTTTAAAGCTGTAGATGATGCAGAATTGTGGGCCTTTATGCAGGCCCACAGTTTTGTAATTTTATCTGGTATATCAAAGGATGGTAAGCAAGTAGCAACACATGTGCCTGTATTACTTGAAAAACGAGGAGACAAAATTTGGCTTAGGGCACATATTATGCGTAAGCAGCTGCATACGCTTGCATTTGAAAACAACAATGAGCTATTAATAATATTTACAGGGCCTCATTGTTATATTAGCGCTACATGGTATGAAAATCCCCGTACAGCGGGCACATGGAATTATCAGGCTGTGCATGCAAGAGGAAGAATACAATTTGTAGATGATGCTGCATTAATTAAAATATTAGCGGATCTTACGACAACCTATGAAAATAATCCGGACTCTGAGGCATTGGTTGAAAATATGAGTTCTGATTATATGATCAGCATGCTAAAGGCAATCGTTGGATTTGAAATTGAACTAACCGAAATAGAGCATGTATTCAAAATGAGTCAGAATAAAAATGAAATAACATATAACAATATCATCAAGGAACTTCAAAAGGGTAATGCGGATGAGCAGGCTGTTGCAAAAATCATGGTTGAAAGAAAAGAAAAAGTATTTTAGGATGAAAGTATTTTCAGTATTTTTTTTTATGCTCCTTGTAGGATGTAATGCACAAAAAAATTTGGCCGATAAATCCATTAATAAAAACTTTGATTTCCAAGGGCATAGGGGTTGTAGAGGGCTAATGCCGGAGAATACAATTGCGGCAATGTATAGGGCAATAGATCTGGGTGTATCTACACTTGAAATGGATATAGTATGCACAAGGGATAGTCAACTCATACTTAGTCATGAACCTTTTTTTAACCATGAAATTTCTACATTGCCAAATGGCGATACTATAACAGAAGCTGCTGAAAAAGGATTTAATATTTTTCAAATGAGTTATGAACGTGTGCAACAAATTGATGTGGGCCTAAAACCACATCCTCGCTTTGCACAACAAGTTAAAATAGCTGCTACTAAGCCAAAACTTATGGCCCTGATTGATAGTGTGGAAGCCTATATTCAATCCACACACAAAGTGCCCATCTATTATAATATTGAAATAAAGACAGATCCAGAAGGGGATGGTATTTTTCATCCTGCACCAGATGTTTTTGCAAACATGCTTATGAAGTTATTGGAAGAGAAAAAAATTTTAAATCGTGTTACCATCCAATCTTTTGATATAAGACCTTTGCAATATCTGCATCAGCAATATCCATTTATTAAAACAGCATTGCTGATAGAGGGTTCATCTACAAAAACTTTTGCTATACAATTGAAAGAACTTGGATTTATTCCAACAATTTATAGTCCGGAAAATACCTTAGTCACAAAGCTACTAATTATTCAGTGTCATGAAATGGGCATGCAGATTATTCCCTGGACGGTAAATGTATCTGAAGATATTAAAAGACTAAAGAAAATGGGGATTGATGGCATTATTAGCGATTATCCTGATTTATATAATATTAAAACTAAAAGGTAAAAAGGTCAAGCATTAATAGAAAACAATGCTCCACAATTTAGGGTGTAGTATTTTTTTTAAAATTTTGTCTTTAGTTTTACTTGTTATGCAGCGTATTAAAAAAATATTTACAAGTATATTTTATGGACTACCAATACAGCTTTTGTTTCTCCATCTCCGTAGATATCAGATTTTGCTTGTTTTCTGGTATATATTAATTGCAACTGTTTCAGGGAATTTTCTAAAAACTTATGGTGCCAATTCATTGTTGCTTGCGCCAGAATATCTCGGAAAGGTAAATGCGCTAAGTAGTTCATTTGTTGGTTTTGCAGTGGCAGTACTCATAATGAGCTGGAACATAACAACCTTTATACTACATACAAAGCAACTTCGATTTTTAGCTACTACCTCACAGCCTTTTTTAAAGTATTGTATTAATAACGCTATTATACCTGTTCTTTTTTTATTTATTTATTTGATGAATGCCATTAGGTATGAAAGAGAAGAAGAATTATTTGATAACCTACAAGTATTTTTTTCAGCCGGGGGCTTTATTATTGGATTCGTATTGGCCATTTTATTGTCCTTTGGGTATTTTTTTGGAACAGATAAAAATATTTATCGGCACATGGCTACTGATATTCATTCTGCAAATGCAACTTATGAACGAGTGGCCAGAAGAGTTAAGAACAAAGCTCCTAGAGAAAAGACCGATATGCGGGTGGACTGGTTTTTGAGCGCTACTTTTAAGTTTAGACAACCAAGAAATGTCCGTCATTATAGCCAGGACTTTTTAGATTCAATTTTTAAACGTCACCATATTGCAGCTATTCTAGCAGTGGCACTTGCATTTATTTCCCTTTTCATTATTGGATATTTTGGAGACCATAAAATTTGGCAGGTGCCAGCAGGAGCCAGCATCACTTTAATGTTGGCCATCCTAATTGCATTTGTAGGCGCATTATCACTATTTATGGGTAATTGGAGTATTCCAATTGTGCTTTGTATTTATGCCATACTTAACTGGTTTTTTGTACATGATTTTATCGATCCACGAAATAAAGCTTATGGTATTCAATATAATGAAATAAACATGCGGCCGGTGTATAGTAAGGAATCAATTATAGCTCATGCAAATGATAGTGCCATTGCTACAGACATTAATTCTTATACAGCGATACTCAGTAATTGGAAGGCAAAACAAAACAATGAAAAACCAACCATATTTTTTGTTTGTGTAAGTGGTGGAGGAAATAGGAGTGCCACATTTACAATGAATGTATTGGCCTATTTAGATAGCATAACAAATGGTGCTTTTCAAAAACAAAACTTTTTGATTACAGGAGCTTCCGGGGGAATGTTAGGAGCCGCTTATTTTAGAGAATTACACAGACTCAAAGATTCCGGTTTGATAACATCAGTACAGGATAAACGCTATATAGATAATATTTCTAAAGACTTACTCAACCCGATATTTTCATCATTGGTTACACGAGATTTGATTGGTCCTATTCGTAAGTTTGAATTGAATGGTCAAAGTTTTATTAGGGATAGAGGATATGCATTTGAACAAAAATTTAATAGCAATACAAAAAATGTATTGAACAAACCTTTGTCCTTTTATACTGATATGGAGTATTATGCATCAGTACCTATCATTTTTTTTAATAGTGTGATAACAAGAGATGGGCGCAAAATTATTTCCACTACACATCCTGCCCGCTTTATGATGAAGCCAATGCATCATGAAAACTATACCGGCATTGAAGATGCAGACGGTTTGGATTTCTTAAGCTTTTTTGCGAATCAAGAACCTGAAAATATCAGTATGTTGAGTCTGCTCCGTATGAATGCCACTTTCCCATTTGTATTGCCCAATGCAGAACTTCCTACAAACCCAGTTATTGATGTTATGGATGCTGGGCTGCGTGATAATTTTGGATTTGAATCTGCTGCCAGATTTATTAACTACTTCAAAGACTGGCTTGTGGCAAATACTTCAAATGTGGTTTTGGTTGAGATACGTGACAGACCCGCCGATGATTGGGACCATCCATTTAAAGCAAACTCAATTGGAGGGCTAATAACAAGACCCATGTTAGTGCTACAAAGTAATTGGTTTAACCTGCAAGATTATTACCAGAAAGATATTATAAACTATCAATTTAGCTCCATTCCGCAATTTCATAAAATTTCTATCAGTTATACCCCTGTAGAAAAAACAACTGCAGCTTCCTTAAGTTTTCATCTTACTGCATCAGAAAAAAAAGACATTGCGGCAGCCATTTATAATAAACCCAATCAAGCAGGTTTTTCAGCCATTCAAAAGTTGATCAAATAAACAGTACACATCATTTTTTATAAATCAATTGTCGGCTAATGATGTTGCCATCCTTGCTATGTAAAGAAACAATATACATGCCCGATAACCATTTACTGCTATTGATTTTTTCATCCATATTATTTTTAAATAATGATGTGTAAACAACTTTACCCATATAATCTGTTATAGTTAATAGTGTACCCAAAATAGCTGCATCTGTATGAACGATTAGCTCATTTGTAAATGGATTGGGGAAAGATTTAATTTGTATAGTATGAGCACTGGAACCCATTGCCACAGTGGGGCTTGATAGTGTAACCTGCAAACGATAATCAGTTGTATTATGATACTCTGTACTTGTGGCACCATATACCCTGAATAAATAACTTCCAGCTGGCTTATTATACAATGTTACCGATTCGTTTTTTGTACCAGTACCATAGGATCCTGTCAAATAAGTGCCACTTCCTGTATAAGTTTCTAAGTTATAATTCTTGGGTAGATTTTCTAATTTGATATTAATATTTCGGGATGATGTTGTATTTATTTTAAAGAAGTCCACATCTCCACTTGCACAAATTTTGCCATAAGTAAAAGTGTTGGTAAAAGAATAAACCGATGGAGAGGTATAAATATTATTGGGTTCATTACCATCCCAACAACTGGCTTTTGTGGTAAAACTTTTTATACTGCTATAAGCGCTATATATGCTGCCACATTTACTCCTCACTTGCCACTGATATCCTGTTTGTGCCAATAACCCACTGATGGTATAATAATTATTAGTAAGATTTATGGTATTCCAACTACTGTTGCCTGTCTTTCTCCATTGCAATGTATAACCGGATGCGCTGCTCACTGCATTCCAATTGAGGTTGGCAAATGATGTGGAAATAAAGCTTTCATTTAAAGTATTTGAGGCTGTGCAATTGTTTGTTGAAGGATTTATTAAATCATAATAAGTGTACCAATTCCAGTTGATGCCTGGGTCTGTATGTGTTTGATTGGGATAATGCTGATGTCCTTTAATTTTTATGGATGATGATAGCACATTTGCTCCTGATGAAGATGCACCTTTATAACAGGTCTTTGGATCTATATTATTATCCTTGCAAATATCTTTTACCAATGCTGATGAGGCATTGTACATGGCAGTGGTGTACCAACTAGTTTGAGATACATAGCCTTCATGCTCAATGCCAATGGTATAAGGGTTTTCTGAACCCACATGCCAGGCCTTATTGGATTCTCTTACCATTTGAGTTATCTGTCCATCGCTGCTGCGTATTACATAATGCGCAGATACTTGTGATGCAGTATTCTGAAACCAAGAAATGGTGCCTGCATAACTGCCCTGTGTAGTATGAATAGTTATAGCTGATACTGATGTGCCGCTTCTTGATGAATAATTTGGACTGGTCGTCCATAAAGCTGGAGCATAATCGGTAGATAAAGGGGATAGGTTCCTTGTATTTAGTTTTGAATCAGAAAGGCTTGTAGCTCCATTAGTAATTTGATTTGGGGTAATCCAAACGGTGGGTGATGTAAGAAATGGGATATAGGTTTCATCAAACCAATCTTGAATACGAACATCCACTGCTTCATTTACAATTCCATTTTTTTCAAACCCATGGGTGAGTTGATAAAACACTTCATACACTGCCAGTTCTCTTGCATATTTGTTGATTAAATTATTGGCAGGTATTTCTACAAATGCCCTTACAACTTGGCCGGCATCTGCTAAGCTATTTACATTATTTGTGATGCATAGATAATCTAAATAATCCGCTACCGCATTTACTTGTGCCTGAATATCCTTTTTGAATTTTGCTATCGTAATATTTGAATAAGCGCAAATATTTCTAAGGTTATCATTCCAATAGTGTTCGCCATTTTCAACTACAGCAAATACTCCATATTTATCAGGGCCGGCATGATGATGCATAGATGCCACTGGTTCAATATTTTCAAATCTGGATGCTGCATAAGCCATTGCTGGCAAAAGACTTTTGGGAATGTTTGGATGATTTTTTTCTGCCACATCAAGCGCAAACTGAATATTGCTTTGACTAAAACCCGATGAAGTGCAAGCAAGAAAAATAATAATGCAGGAGTAGATTTTATGCATGTAAAATAATTTGAAGCAAGATAAGGGGTGGGAGTCATTTCTTAATTTTCTATTTTGAGCAAAGTGAGTTTGTATTGTACTTTTTTTATGGGCTAAGTTATCATTCATTAAGTGTTGACTCATATTACATTTGGAATTAACTTTTAATATTATTAGTGAATATATACTAAAAGTAAAATGATAAACATCCAACATGTACTTCCTATCATCCACTCTTTCAACAAATATTTTTCTGGCTTATAGCAATGCCCTTATACTAGCCCTGCCTGTATGTATTACCCTTGTTTCTCCAGGTTTGCGGCCTTCATACTCTATAGAGAGTTCAAGATTATTTAATAGGCGACGGGTAAATCCTACGTTCCATAAATAGTTATTACCGGGCAATAATCCTTCTAGCATAATATAGCTTACTGCACTATTTGTAAGCCCGGTGTATTGAATTTTATTCCAAGTAAATCCTACTGTTAAAGCTGTATTGTTTCGGGCATTGTATCTGAGTTCTGTTGTTATGCTATTGCTGGTAGATTTTTCACCGCCAAATTCTGGTTTATTCTTTTTCTGCTGCCAGATATATATACCGGATATGCGAAATAATGTGCCATTGGTATAACTAAATTTTGGATTGAGTTCTGTGGTTTCAATATCATAGTTTCTATTAGCAAAGTTTGGTGTGGTTAGCTGGAGTTTTCCTATTTTCTGAATGGTTTCTATGGTATATGCTTTTGCTATATTCACTCTACCCTTTATGGTATAATTGCTTTGTTGCTGTGTTTCAAAGCCATAAGTAAGGATAGATTTATTATAATTCAATACCTGATTAATATCTAAACCCCACACTGCAGAGTTTCTATTGTAGGATAATGTATTGCTTACAATATAGCGTAAATTTATGAGGCTGGTGTCATTTATATTTCCTTTAAAAGGATTGAGCGCCAGATTGCTGGATGATGCTTTTTTTATAAATCGCTGTAAGGAACTTTGCAATTGCAATCTTGTAATTAGACTTCTTTTCTTATTAGCCGTAGGCTTATACCATACCCCCGGATTTAATGTAAATGCGTAATTGAATTGTGTATAATTTGCTTTGATAAAAACATTTGTTGGTGTAAATATGCGAATGAACTTCGCTTGGTCTATAAACAATGCAATTTCAAATTCGTTGAGCTGTTGTATGCCATCATTGTTATAATCATTCCATGCATATTGGCCTGTGCCTGCAGGCACTTCTACATAACTAAAATCTCTGCGCTGCTCTTGCCCACTTCCTGCTTCATATAATGCTTGTCCTGTTAAGAATCCATTCCATTCCCTTACAGTATATTCGGTACGACCTAGTAAAGTTTTTTCTGGTACTAACCCGGATATAGGTATGGTAGAAAGCAACCTTAACTCACGGTAAGTAGTACTGATGCGCCATTGATGATTTGCATTTTCTAAGAGCTCTGCTTGCACCGTATAATTTCTACTGCGGTCAGAGCGTATCAAGTCTTTGCCAATGGGAAGTAAATCACTTCGTGTAAAATAGGTAAAGCCAAATTTGTTGGGTTTTTGCTCATCAGTTTTTACCCAACCTGTTAGCACATCAAAACCAAAACTAGCTGTAGTAATGCTGTCTGTATTTTTATACCTGCTTTCATTATACTCCATTTGATACTGGCCCCCCACACTTATATTTTTAAATTGAGTAAATGTTTTTGAACCTAAGATTGTGGGCCTCCAGA
>CAXYYO010000039.1:0-29934 GCA_964293305.1 uncultured bacterium
AATATCCTGAACTTTATAAAAAGAGACAAGCCATTATAGAACACAACTATGGCATCATAAAAAGACAGTGGGGTTTTAACTATATCATGACCAAACAAGGTATGGTGCGGGCCGCAGCCGATGTAGGATTTATGTTTGTAGCTTACAACTTACGCAGAATCATAAATATCATTGGCAAAGATGGGTTCAAAAAGTACCTACAAGTACTTGCCTATTATTTTTATCAAATATGCATGCTACTAAAGTTCATAAGAGCCAAAATAAACCCATCAAATTTTGATAAAACCGCAAGCCCAATTTTTTACAGCTTCCAGTATTTAGCTACTAAATGGGTTGCTTTTTTGCTTATTCTTGCGGGTTGATGGCGGTTTTTAGACAGACTGACGTTGTACGCAAGCCGACTTGCCATCGGCAAAAATGAAAAAAATGAAAAAAAGTTTAATTCTATTGATTTTAGGGACAGCAGGACTTTTTTCCTGTGGACAGGTTAATAAGTCGAAGCCGAAAACTGTTGAAATTGAAACTTCAAGTTCTGTAAATAATGTCCAAAATGATAAAGACTTAAACGGTAAATATGTATATGCCGATTCTAACGGCAAACAAGTAATAATAGAAAACAGCGTTCCAAAAGGTGGATACAATTACACAGACCCTAATTGCGAGGATTGTACAGTTGCTGTATTGCTCACTCGAATAAGCAATGAAACAGATAATCCTGTAGAATTGAAGATTAACTGTCCAGCAGATTCATTTGAACTACCGTCTATACCTAATCAATACATTAAAATTTTGATTCTTCCGAATACAATGACACCTGAGAGAGAACCCTTGTTTAGGTATGGACTGACAGAGACAGATTTAAAATCTTTATTGGATAATAATCGTTATAACTCATCTTTATTTAATAGAACCATTGCCCCAAAAACATCAAGCAGTTTGCATTTTGTTATGCTTACAATCAAATCTAATATACAAGGCAAAGTCTTTGGACCAAGGCGAACAGGACTTATCTTAACAGGACAAAATCTATTTTATAGAATAATTAATGTGGACCAAAAAAGTAACACTACATTAAGTGATATAGAGATCCCTTGCGGAAGTATTAATTTGAAAAATTTGATATTAAAGAAATAAACAGAAAGCCTGCGTACAACATTTAGACGGATAGCCAACTGCCCCCGCAAAACAGCCTGCCTGTATCCATAAAGACATATAAAATAAAACGAATTGGGGCTGTTGGCTATCCGTTGTTCAGCAACGCCGGGCCATACAGTCGGTAGAGTCTTATACGATTAAATATAAGTTTATAAATGCTTAATGATTTTTGCCTAATTTTATGAACCAATGATAGCTTTGAAGCGTCTTCCATTTACGGGCATTGTGTCGAATATCAATTTAAATTTTAATCAATGATATTAAAATAAAATTTATGTCTGAAATCAAAAAGAACTTATTTCTTGCTGAACAAAAAGCGAAAGATTTATTTTCAATTGTAGAACAACGTGGATTAATTGCCGCAGGAAAAACTGAAAAACAACTTTGTGCTGAAATATTGCAAATAGCAAAGGATGAATTTGGAGTAGAAAATCATTGGGGCAAAAAAATTGTAAGAACAGGAATGAATACTTTACAACCCTATATAGCAGACCCACCTGATGTAGAAATTAAAGAGGATGACATTCTATTTTTTGATTTTCACCCAATTTTTAATGGATGGGAAGCTGACCTTGGACGAACTTATGTTTTAGGGAACAATCCATTAAAACAAAAGATTAAACAAGCTGTAGAAACGGCTTGGCATGAAGGAAACTCATGGTATTTTAATCAGGAAAAACTAACAGGGGCGGAATTTTTCAATTACGCCACCGAACTTGCACATAAATATGGTTATGAATTTGGAAATGCAATTTCAGGCCATATTATCGGTAAATTTCCTCATGAACAACCAGATGATCCAAATGATTTATGCTTAGATGCCCACCCGGACAATCATACAGATATTCTACAATTTGACAATTTTGGCAATCCAAGATTTTGGATGCTAGAACTGCATTTTGTTGACAGGAAAAACAATATTGGAGCGTTCTTTGAACAGTTGTTGAGTAAAGAATTAATCTAAACTCCATATAAAAATCTATCATTAAAACCAATCCGCTTGAGCGATGCATTTTTTTTTGACCTACTCCAAAAAAGAAGTTATGGTTTGCACGTATGAAATAATCATTTGAAAAGATAGCGGGATAGATATATTAGAAAATGACCGTCCAAACAGCCGTGATGCATTTCAAATCAACCTTTAGTACTAACAGTACACTTGGCAATAAGCTCATCAAGCAAAAGAACAATTATTATAAAATTATTCACAAAGAGAACTTCAATAATTAAACTTGATGCATACAAAATTTAGCGTCTGGAAATTGATAGATATCAAAAAATAGCTATCATCGATCCCAGTAATCAGCAACCCACCACTAAAAACCATTCAAAATCCTTGGCATAGCCTACTATAAATGAATTACAATCTGTTTGGCTACTATGCCCGCAGACCATTCCCCGCAGGGGCAAAATTCATCATCTATAAGGCAGGCAGAATGTACAATTTGTAGGAGAGCACTACAATGAATGATTAAAAAATTGAACTTGAGGATATTTATAAATCCTACAACCGATTATGATGTACATTAATATTTTTGCATAAAAGGTTTTACCCAAAAACTTTGTTTTACGAAACCAATAAAGGCCCTACCCTATTTTTGCCAAAACCTTACTGTGGATACAAATACATTTATTTTGATTTTAGTAGTGGCCATTCTCATTACGGGGAGCATCGTTTATATCATAACCAGTCGTATGATTAGCAGAAATCATCCTGCTCTAAGGCCGGTTGGTGTCGATAATGAAACGAAGCAGTTACAGTTGCAGGCTTATGAAAGACTTTTGTTGTTAGCCGAGAGAATTTCCATACCCTCACTTTTGCAGAGGCTTCACCAGCCGGGCATATCAGCCAAAGAAATGCAACTGCTACTTACGCAGAATGTACGCTCAGAGTTTGACTATAATCTCACACAGCAGATTTATATTTCTGCCAATGCTTGGCAAATACTTAAGAATTTTAAGGAACAAAATATCCTCATTATTCATACAGTGGCTTCGCTATTGCAGCCGGGAAGTTCATCTACCGACCTTAATAAACAAGTGGCGGAATATCTTGGGGCAAACCCTACATTAGATCTTTATGAAAGCGTTACTGACCTGCTTACTGTAGAAGCAAAAAAATTAATGTGATAACTGAAGCTGATATGATAGAAGAAAAAAAAGTTTTTACGGATAGTGATATAGAAATCAAAAAACTATACACGCAAGATGATCTTGCTCACACTGCCCATCCCGGTATGCCCGGCTCTATGCCATACACACGTGGTGTGCAGGAAGATATGTATAGAGGTAAGCTATGGACCATGCGTCAATATGCGGGTTTTAGCACAGCAGAGGAAAGTAATAAAAGGTACCACTATTTATTGAATCAGGGTGTTATGGGGCTTAGCGTAGCTTTTGATTTACCCACACAGATTGGTTATGACAGCGACCACCCATTAGCCGAAGGCGAAGTAGGAAAAACAGGTGTAGCCATAGACAGTATTGAAGATGTACAGCGATTGTTTGATGGCATAAAACTGCAAGATATTTCCACGTCCATGACCATCAATTCTACAGGATATATTTTATTATCGCTCTATGTGGCTTTGGCAAAACAACAGGGTGCAGATTTAAAAAAAATATCTGGCACTATACAAAATGATATTCTCAAAGAATATGCGGCAAGGGGCACTTATATATACCCGCCAAAACCTTCTATGCGAATCATTACAGACATTTTTGAATGGTGCAGCAAGGATTTACCAAAGTGGAATACCATATCTATTAGTGGCTACCATATAAGAGAAGCAGGCAGCACAGCCGTGCAAGAAATTGCCTTTACGCTTAGCAATGGAAAAGCTTATGTACAAGCAGCATTAGCAAAAGGTTTAGATATAAATGTGTTTGGTAAAAGATTATCATTTTTCTTTAATGCACATAATAATTTATTTGAAGAAGTAGCAAAATTTAGAGCTTCACGCCGCATGTGGGCCGGCATTATGAAAGAGCTTGGGGCTACCGATCCCAAAGCCCTGATGCTGCGCTTTCATACTCAAACAGGTGGTAGTACCCTAACAGCACAACAGCCCATGAATAATATTTCTAGGGTAACCATACAGGCACTTGCGGCTGTGCTGGGTGGCACACAAAGTTTGCATACAAATGGCTATGACGAAGCATTGAGTTTGCCCACAGAGCAGGCAGCAAGAATTGCTTTAAGAACCCAACAAATTATAGCATTTGAAAGTGGTGCGCCAGACACCGTAGATCCTTTGGCTGGAAGTTATTTTGTAGAAAGCCTTACGCAGGAAGTAGAAAATCAGGCTACGCTACTCATGCAACAAATAGATGCTATGGGTGGCAGTGTAAGTGCTATTGAAGAAGGTTTTATACAAGATGAAATAGCAAGTAGTGCATACCGATATCAGCAGCAGGTAGAGCGGTGCGAAAAGATTATTGTAGGTGTAAATAAATTTGAGATAAATGAAACGGACAGTACTCCAATTTTTAAAATAGATGATAGTATTAGACAAGTACAATCAGAAAAATTACAAGCACTTCGTGCAATGAGGAATCAACAACAGGCAGATAGCAATCTTGCAGCCTTAAGTGCTGCTGCAAAAGATGGATCTAACATAATGCCACACGTAATAACCGCAGTTGAAAATTTTTGTACACTGGGTGAAATAGCAGATACCCTAAGAACTGAATTTGGAGAGTATAAATAAAATAAATGATGAGTATCCATAATGCTTTGAAAGATAGAATCTTAATCATAGATGGTGCTATGGGCACTATGATTCAAAGACATGGGCTGAGCGAAGCAGACTATAGAGGACAGCGCTTTGCAAACTGGCATACCGATGTAAAAGGCAATAATGATTTATTGAGCATAACCCAGCCGCAAATAGTAGAGGAAATTCATAGACAATACTTAGATGCGGGTGCTGATATTATTGAAACAAACACTTTTAATAGTCAGCGAATATCGCTGGCAGATTATGATATGAGTGCATTGGCTTATGAAATGAATATAGCAGCCATGCACTGTGCTAGAAATGCAGTAGATGCTTGTAAAATTACTGCAAAACATAGTGCTATAAAATATGGTGGGCCTTGGGTGGCAGGAGCTATAGGGCCTATGAATAAAACACTGTCCTTATCGCCGGATGTAAACAATCCGGGCTATCGTGCCACTACTTTTGATGAAGTGGTAGATGCTTACTATGAACAAGTAAGTGGTTTAGTGGATGGCGGAGCTGACCTGCTACTTATTGAAACAATTTTTGATACCCTCAATGCTAAAGCTGCTATTTATGCTATTCAAAAATATTTTATGGATCATCCGGCCACTACACCATTACCGGTATCAATTAGTGGAACAATAACCGATGCAAGCGGCAGAACCCTTAGCGGACAAACTTTAGAAGCCTTTCTAATTTCGGTAATGCATGCAAACCCCTTGAGTATTGGATTAAATTGTGCACTCGGAGCCAAGGAAATGAGACCACATATTGAGGAGCTATCGCAAATAGCAGGATGTTATGTATCAGCATATCCCAATGCCGGTCTGCCAAATGCAATGGGTGCTTATGATGAAACACCGATGGAAACCGCAGCACATATACAATCCTGGGCATCTGAAGGTTGGGTAAATATTGTAGGAGGTTGCTGTGGCACCACACCTGACCATATTAAAGCTATGGCATCGGAGGTAAAAAATATTTTACCAAGACTACTACCTGTGGGTGAAATATGAATAAATATTCAAAATATACCCTCAAAAAAAAAATCCCACCTGTACATTACACATAGTTTCTATTAAAGGCAGAATCATTTTATTTAATATACCATTTCAAGGGTATGTTTTAAAGCCATCTAGGTAATATGTTTGCTATAAACTATATTTCAAAGATTCATTTCATGAAGAAATTTATAGCAATTTTTATGACTTGCATCTGTACTGTATCAATGGAACAAAAGCGCATTATTGTAATCTGAGTTATCGTTATTCAGCCCTATGAATCATAAAACATCAAAATGGATCAGTAAATAAAAGGATAAGCCTTATTATGCTTAGATTGCTTAATAGGATATTATAAATGTGTTATTCTTCAGAAATTGAATTTTAAATAAAAAATGAAACATTATCTACTTTTAAGCGTGCTAATATTTATATACAGCCGTTCATTATTTGCACAAACCGGCAACATCATTGTACCCAACGGACATGCTTTAAAAGTGGAAATGATTATTCCCGATAACCAGCATAAATATTTATATACCATTGAAAGAAGTAAAACAATTATGTGGGATGTAAAGACCCAATCTCAATTGTATACATTCCCTATTGGCACCACAGATAAACAAAATGCTACAGTAAGTAACGATGGTAAAAAAATAGCCTTTAATAATAAAACATCCGTTGACTGCTATTCTACAGTTAACGGCAAACTTT
This sequence comes from uncultured bacterium, assembly GCA_964293305.1. Taxonomy (GTDB): domain Bacteria; phylum Bacteroidota; class Bacteroidia; order Chitinophagales; family Chitinophagaceae; genus CALAGJ01. Next base: position 6,596 of record CAXYYO010000039.1, read on the forward strand.
TATTCAGTGCTAAAAAACAATTCTATGGCAGTTGTATAAAATTTTCTAAAGACGATACTAAGATTTTCACCATGTCGTTTGGCATTATTGCCATAGATGTAGCCTCACAACAGGAAACACAATTAATAAAAACAGATTATACACAGTTTGACGATAATGGCGCTACGCTTAATGTATTAGACGAAAATCATGTGGTACTCATTAATAAAATTAGTTGGCAAGTTTGGAACATAGCCGAAAAGAAAATGGATTTTAAATATACATTCGATACAGAACCTTACACACGTGTATATCTGCCTTCCCTAAAATACATTGCAACAAAAGCCGACAAACTTGAATTCAGAGATATTTATACTGGTAAAGTAGTAAAGACATTTCCTTTTGGCCAGCTTGCTCCTTCCAGTAATTCAAAAGAATTTATTTTGTACAATGGAGATACTTACACGATTTATAATGGCGAAAATTTTACCGCTACACAAAAACTAAAAGAGATTAAAGATTTTAATTATTTAGAAGGTACTTTTTCCGGAAATACAAATACATTTTATGCCGCTAACTATTCTGATATCATTGCTATAAACACAAAAACAAATACTGTTGATAAAGGTTTTAAGAGACAAGTAGCTTATCTCGGTGTATCTGACATATTTAATTCGATGGAGTATAATTACCATTCAGGTATCCTGAATATTATGACAGATGATTCTGTATATAAAAGTATCAGTCTTACCAAACTCTTTGCCTTTAGGCATAAGCCATTGCCTATTAATACAGACATGACCACTTTTAGCCCCACAGGTGACACCATTGCTGTTTTTTATGAACAAAAAGGCTATATCAAAAATGTAGCAACAGGCAAATTTATACAGCCAGCTATAAAATTGGCAGATGAAGCTTCCATTACTGAAAGAGCAAACTTCTTTTTTAGTAAGGATGGTACCCAAGTTTATTATACTACTTTCTCCACTACAAAGCAACAAAACAACCTGAACCGCATTTCATTGAGAACCGGTATCAGTGAGCAGGTGATCAGTTTTAAAAGTACCCAAGCGGTTTCATTGCATCCTGATAAAGACCTGTTAGCAGGTATAGAAAAAGGTTATCAATATACACATGCAAAAGTTTGGGATGTAACAACGGGAAAAGTATTGTTTGATAAAAATATGGGTGAGCAGAAATGCGATTTTATTTCCATATCAAACGATAAGCAAAAACTGATGCTGGTGCATAACATAGTGCCAGACAGTTATGATTTTTATGAAGACATTTATGAAATAGCTACAGGCAATTTAATATCTACTTCTGCAAAGTTTTCAAACCTTGGCTATTATAAATCTTATGATTGTACGCCTGACTTTTCAATGCTCATCAAATGTGGCAACTTTGGAAGTATAACAGCTATGAATGACGAAGGCAAAGACATATATACCAACAATGCACATACCTCATCCATACGCAGGGCATTTTTTTCGCCAGATAGTAAAATCATGTTTACTATATCAACTGATCAAACTATAAAAGTATGGGAACCCAAAAAGGGTAAACTGCTTGGAACCCTATATTTATTTAACGATGGTAATGATTATGTTTTTGTAGATCAATATGGCCGTTTTGATGGTACAGAAGGAGGTATAAAAAGAATGTATTATTTGAAGGATAGAAAAAAAATTCCTTTGGATGTAGTTTATGAAAAATTTTACACCCCAAATCTTTATCAACGCCTGGTAAACGGGGAAATATTTGATCCCATTGATGTGGTTATAAATGCTTCTCCGCTAGTAAAAATATCATATTCAGAAGCTACAAGAAATCTTGAAGTAGATGATGATATACCCACTTATCAAAATAAAACAGGCCTTGCTGATATAACCGTAAACGCTATAGCAGAAGATGATACGGTAGATGAGATCCGTTTATTTCACAATGGAAAAATTGTAACACTCACCACACGCAATCTTATTGTAACAGATGCAGCCAGTGGCAGCGATACAAAAAAATATCAACTAACGCTATTGCCTGGAGTAAATACCATACGTGCGGTTGCATTAAACACACAACGCACAGAAAGCCAGCCCGATGAAATTGTGGTAAATTATAATAGTGGCAGCAATGCCCAACCCGATAATAACAAACCAATAAACAACAATACCAACAATGCACCCGTTGTACCAGTAGATAAAAACGCTACGCTCCATTTAGTGGTGGTTGGCATCAATGCCTATCAAAACAAAAGCATGAGTTTGAATTATGCCCTTGCAGATGCAACTTCTTTTAAAGACGAAGTAGAGAGAGATGCTAAGACTGTTATCAGCAATATCAAAACATATTTTGTCACCGATAATACGGCTGACAAAACAGGCATCACCTATGCACTAAAAGAAGTGCAACAAAATGCCAAACCTCAGGATGTTTTTATTTTCTACTATGCAGGCCACGGCGTAATTGGTAACAACAATGAATTTTATTTGGTACCAACTGATGTAAGTGATTTAAAAAATGTACAAAGTGAATTAGAGAATAAAGGTATTGCCTCAAAAATGTTACAGCAATATGCAATAGACATTCAAGCGCAAAAGCAATTGTTTATACTCGATGCATGCCAGAGCGCCGGTGCATTTACAGCTATGTTAACTGCGGATGGTGACCAGCAAAAAAGCATTGCGTTGGTAGCAAGAAGTACAGGTACTCATTGGATGGCAGCAAGTGGGGCTCAGCAGTTTGCCAATGAATTTGCTTCACTGGGGCATGGTGTATTTACTTATGCATTATTGGAAGCATTGAAAGGTGCAGCTTCTAATAATAAAATGATCACGGTGAATAACCTTAAAAATTATTTGCAGCAAACTGTACCGGAATTGATGAAAAAATATCATGGCGCAGCGCAGTATCCGGCGAGTTATGGTTTGGGGAATGATTTTCCAATAATAATTATAAAATAAAACTGTTAGTGCTTTTAAAACAATAGTGGTATAAAATTAAATTTATGAAAAAAGGGATCCACATTATATTATGCTGTCTTGCTTTTTCAACATCGGTATTTGCACAAATAGGCAATATCGTAATCCCCGACGGGCATGCAGTTGGCGTTGAAAAAATGTTACTGTCGCAAGATGGCAGGTACCTCTACACCGCCAATTATCAAAAGATCATCATGTGGGATGTGAAGACTCACACACAATTGTACAGCTTTGGGTTGGGGGTAGATATTAGTGTGACGGCTTCACTCAGTTCCTTCATACTCAGCAACGATGGCAACTATGTGGCAGCCACCGGAGCTTTTGGCATCAAGTGTTTTTCTACGGTTACCGGCAAGCCGGTGCTGGAATTAGACCGGCTGCATTATTCCGCTACTTTTTCGGAGGACAGTAAAAAAATATATTTCACCGGCGAGATGCAGGATCCCAAAACCTATGCCCTGCTGGATGGAATACTTGCTGCCGACCTTGCTAACGCAGATCGCAAACCCATCTTTATTTGCCCCCCCGTAAGCAGTTGCAATTACAATCAATTTAGTGCATTGAAAAACGGGCTGGTGATGCTGAAACATCCAACAGGATGGCAGATAGTCGACCTCGATGCACAAAAAATTATTTTTACGACTGATGTAGATACCAAGACCACCCTGTTTGGCGATGAAAGAGAAAAATCATTTTCACCGGTGCCCAATACCGATTTGATCACAGCAACAGAGCAAAAAAAAGGCGAACTATATGCGCAACTTATTTTTTATGATGCACTGTCGGGCAAAAGAATATTTTCCAAACAGGTGGGCAGCAACTGGACCGTACAGCGAGGCATGCAAGGCGGCTATATTTTACTGAATGCAGGTTCATACACGGAAAATCTGGAATTGATAGATACAAAAACGGGTGGCACGGTAAAAAAAATCAACAAATCAATATTGGGTTTATTAGAAGGAGAAGAGCTCACAACTGGCATTGTAAATGCAAAAGGTAAAATCATTTTTTTTAGCAGCAATGGAAATATAAAGGAGCTGGATGTGCAATCGATGAAAACAGCCACTCATTACAAAAGAGAAATTGCAGGATTCCCGATCAGCATCAATTATGAACTCAATGAGCAAAACCAGCAATTGCGGATGGTTACTGATTACTCCAATTATGTGTCCATTGATCTGAACAGGATGGTGGTGGAGAAAAATGTGCTGATCAGCAATCCCGATGAAGCAAACCTTGAAATCAATTTTAGTAATTCCGGCGACACCATTACAGTTAATGACTATGGTAAGGCTTATTTTCTAAATACCAAAAATGGTAAGAAAACCCCCATCAGTCCGGCTTTGTTTGGCGATGCTCCCTTTGAGAGCAAACCCAGACCAAACCTATTTTTTGGCAAAGAAGGCAAATACGCCTATGCCATAAAAAACATGAACCAAGACGGAGGTGATGCACAAACTGTTTTTCAAATTAACCTGGCCACCAACCTAAGTAAAAAAATAGCCGCCTTTCAGCACAATCTTGAAATAGATATTCAGCAAGATCTAATTGCTGGATATGATAAAACAGCAACCGGCTTTGTGCTGAAATGCTGGCAGCTGTCAACTGGGAAACAAATCTTCAATAAAAACATACCCCTTAAAGGAGAAGAACCGAAATTACTGGCGGCAAGGTTTTTTGAGGATCAAAAGAAAGTTGCTGTGCTTGGCATGCGATACCTGCAGGTATATAATGTAGCGGATGGAATGTTACTGCGTTCCACCGATGAAGTATTGCTGTCGTTGGAAAATGATTTTGTGATCAACCACAATGCTACTTTAATCACAGAGGTCAACAGCACCGGGCAAATGTCGTTCGAGGACACGATGCTGACTTCCAGGCAAACAATACAGGCGCATGATGGCGGTATCAACAAACTTTACTATTCCGGCAACGACGATTTGATTTACACTACCGGAGGCGACAATACAATCAAAATATTCAGAACAGCCACCGGCAAATTAATTGGCACGTTGTATATTTTCAAAGATTCTAAAGATTATGTTTTCATTGACCCTACAGGTAGGTTTGACGGCACACCCGAAGGAATAAAAAAACTGTATTATGTAAAAGACAGGAAGGTAGTAACGCTGGATAAAATCTATGAAAAATTTTATACACCCAATCTTTACCAGCGATTGTTGAATGGAGAAATATTTGACCCCATCAATATCATCATCAAGGAAACCCCAAAGGTAAAAATCAATTATGCCGAAGCCACCCGCAACCTGGAGGTAGAAGAAGATGTGCCCACTTTTTTAAATAAAACCGGCTATGCAGATATTGTATTGACAGCCACTTCAGAAGATGATGCCATTGATGAAATCCGATTATTTCACAATGGAAAAATTGTAACACTTGTTACAAGAAATTTAATGGTAGAAGATGAACAAAATAAAACTACTGTAAAAAAATATGTTATCAATTTGCTACCTGGACAAAATAGTATTCGTGCCATTGCACTTAATTCTCAAAGAACAGAAAGTGACCCAGACGAAATAGCAGTAATTTATAATGCTTCAGATAATACAGGTACCGACATTAAGCCAATACCAAATAACAACAATACAACATTGGCCACTATTGATAAAAATGCCACCATGCATTTAATTGTGGTAGGTATTAATGAATATCAAAACAAGAGCATGAGCCTCAACTATGCATTGGCTGATGCTACTGCATTTAAAGATGAAATTGAAAAAGATGCTAAATCAGTAATAAATAATGTAAAAACATATTTTGTAACTGATAGCAAAGCAGATATGCAAGGTATAGAAGCTGCATTTATTGAAGTGCAGAACAATGCAAAACCCGAAGATGTATTTTTATTTTACTACGCAGGTCATGGAGTAATTGGTAAGAATAATGAATTTTATTTAGTACCCACCAACGTAAGTAACCTAAGTAATGTGCAAGCTGAACTGGAACAAAAAGGAATTGCTTCAAAAAAACTACAACAATTTGCCATAGATATTCCTGCACAAAAACAATTGTTTATACTGGATGCTTGTCAAAGTGCTGGCGCATTTGAAGCCATGCTGACTAATGATGCAAATCAACAAAAAAGTATAGCTGTAGTGGCTAGAAGTACAGGTACGCATTGGATGGCAGCAAGCGGAGCACAACAGTTTGCCAATGAATTTGCCTCCCTAGGTCATGGTGCGTTTACCTATGTGTTGTTGGAAGCATTGAAAGGTGCAGCTTTAAATAATAAAATGATTACAGTAAACAATTTGAAAAATTATTTACAGCAGGCTGTACCTGAAATAATGAAGCAATATCATGGTACACCTCAGTACCCGGCGAGTTATGGTTTTGGAAATGATTTTCCGGTGGAAATTAAAAATTAATATATTATGAAAGAATCTATCTTCCTATTCGTACTTTTTTGCAGTATCAATACTGCCTTTGCACAAAATAGCACGACGGTTGATGAGCAATCAATCCGTGATGCAAGAACAGCATCAAACACTGCAATTGCCAAAAAGGATATTGGTGCCGTAGCAAAATTTTGGATGAATGACTATGTAGAAATATCTAGTGATGGCAGTTTAATTGCAGGTAAAGATGCTGTAATGATTGACTGGGAAAAAATGTTTGCAAACGACCCTACAATAACTTTTGATCGTGAATTACAGGAACTTTCATTCAGCAATAATGGCACACTTGCACTAGAAAAAGGGATTCTCAAATATTCATCATATAATTACAAAGGTTTATATACCGCCTTGTGGAGAAAAATAGACGGCTTATGGTTAACACAGATGGAAAATTTCGTATCGCTGTATTAATTTTTTTTTGGTAAAAAATAGATTCTTTCGAAGTTATTCTTTGTAGCACAATTTTGTATGCGTTATGAATTATTGTGCAAGAAGTGATGAAACTCCATATAAAGCAAGAAGGAAAAATAAATTAAATAGACATTATCTATTTTATATCGAATACACAAGAGAGGTGCATCAAAAGTTAATAAATAAATCTTGAACAGAATAAATATATTTTCAAATGAATAAATCTTTTTTTCTCTTAATATTTTTATATAGCGGAATGCTTTCTGCGCAAGGAGTTCAGCTGACTATTCCATCAGGACATGCAAAAAATATTGAGGGAATAGCCACCACTTCAAATGGAAAATATATTGCAACCTCTTCCTACAAAACTATAATGGTGTGGGACATGCAAAACAAAAAGAAGCTCTATGAAATAAGTTTAGATATTAGCCTTACAGCATCTACAACAAAAAGTCTCAGTATAACAGACAAGGTTGACAAGGTGCTTGCTAGTACATCAGGTGGATTATTCTGTAATGATATTAGCACGGGCAAAGCATTGTTCAGCAAAAGCTTTTCAGGTACCAATGGTGCTGCTTTCAGTAAAGATGGATCAAAAGTGTACACAGTAGATTATGGTAGTTTATTGATTCTTGATGCTACCAATGGTAATGAAATAAACCGTGTAGATGATGCAGTGGAGAAGCTTGGTTCGTTATATCAATTCTATGAACTAGCAAATAATCAACTCTTGGTTGTAAATAAATATGGTTGGAGTATTTTAAATATGGACAACCTTAGTTTGATATCAAAAATTGAGCTAACTGCCGAGAATGACGAAATGAACCATTTTTCCTATGATATAAACTTAAATAGAATAGTAGCTGCGTCTGACGAGCAGGGATTAGTATTAAACATTTTTGATATTAATAATGGCAAGATAATAAAAACGAAAACGCTGCTAGGCTATATTTTAGGTACTTGTGTATCGAATGTCGGTTATGTAGTTTTTAGACATGACAATAAAACATCCGCTTATAAAATTGATATTTTAAAGCCCACTGACCTATCTTTTTTAAAATCCACACTTATACCCGAATCTGAAGTAGATGAAGGGATTTTTTATGGCAATTATGTGCTTCAAATGCCGGGCAATACAAAAATTATCTATAACAATAATAATGAAATTTGCTCCTTCGATATCCAAACGGAAATGATTTCTAAGCCATTTCAGAATAGGGTTACAGATTTTAAGCAATTTTATTATTATGCCAATCTTAGTCAAAGATTAATGTCTGATAATAGTCTTGAATTTTCTACAGAAGATAATGGTATCCGTAGTTTTAACATGGAAACATTTAGACCTGATAAATTTATAGAAGCCACACCAGCAGTCATTTACAGCCCCGATGGAAAACTGGCCGCAGGCATAAGTCAACAACTTAAAATAACAAATAGGTCTACCGGCAAAATAGTTAAAACGCTTTCCATGCCTGCGGGGTTTGAAGCCGATGGGGAGCATTGTTTTTTTCACTACAACAACACAAAAATTGTATTTACAAATAGAGAAAAAGGCGAAATAAATGCCATTGATATCAGTACTGGGTTGGTAACAAAATTATTTTCTTTTGGTGGTGGTTTTTATGAATGTTCTTCCAGCTTTGATGGCAAATATTTTGCTTGTATTGCAGGTTCGGTTACCGATTATTTGAAAGTATATAATCTTGAAACGAAGCAGCTTACCATTAATATAAAATCTAGAGATGAAAACAACCCAAACCAGACCATTTCGATGATTAAATTTTTAAATGACAGCTATTATTTGTTTGCAAATAAGCAACAGAATAATGTTAGCATTTACAAAGCTGATGAACCTGGCTATATTTCATCTTTTGAAATAGAACACATAAACCGTTTGTCAGTACTGGGTGGAGATATAAAGAATAATATTATTGCTGTCGGTGAAATAGGTCAATATCAAGTGGGCACTTATAACCTCAAACTCATTACAAAAGAGGGAAAAATAATAAGAGAATTTAGAGCTCAGCATAATAATGATTTTTTAAGTGCAGCTCTTTCGGCGGATGACCGTGTTATGTTTGCAACTACTACTCAAAAAGGTGTACAGGTTTGGAATACAGAAACAGGAGAATTGATAGGCACCTATTATTTCATAGAAAAAACAAATGAATATATTTTCGTATCGCCGGAAGGATTATTTGATGGTAGTACAGAGGGTATGAAGGAATTATACTTTGTAAAAAATAACAAAGCCATTCCATTAGAAAAATTATATGAGCAGTTTTATACACCAGATTTATTGAGAAGAAAACTGAATGGAGAAAAATTTACTCCACCTGATGTAGCACAGCTTAGTGATCCTCCAAAAGTGTCTATTGCTTATGCAGCAGTACAAAGAAATTTGGAGGTATCGGAGGATATGCCAACCTATCAAAATACAACAGGTGCTGCTGAAATAACGGTTACAGCAGAAGCGCTTGAAGATGCTGTAGATGAAATTCGTCTTTTTCATAATGGAAAAATTGTAACACTCGTTACAAGGAATTTAATTGTGGCAGATGACCAGAATAAAACGGCAGTAAAAAAATATGTTATCAATTTGCTACCAGGGCAAAATAGTATTCGTGCCATAGCACTTAATTCTCAAAGAACAGAAAGTGACCCAGACGAAATAGCAGTAATTTTCAATGCTTCAAATAATACGGGTACCGACATTAAGCCAATACCAAATAACAACAATACAACACTGGCCACTATTGATAAAAATGCCACTATGCATTTAATTGTGGTAGGTATTAATGAATATCAAAACAAGAGCATGAGCCTCAACTATGCATTGGCTGATGCTACTGCATTTAAAGATGAAATTGAAAAAGATGCTAAATCAGTAATAAATAATGTAAAAACATATTTTGTAACTGATAGCAAAGCAGATATGCAAGGTATAGAAGCTGCATTTATTGAAGTGCAGAACAATGCAAAACCCGAAGATGTATTTTTATTTTACTACGCAGGTCATGGAGTAATTGGTAAGAATAATGAATTTTATTTAGTACCCACCAACGTAAGTAACCTAAGTAATGTGCAAGCTGAACTGGAACAAAAAGGAATTGCTTCAAAAAAACTACAACAATTTGCCATAGATATTCCTGCACAAAAACAATTGTTTATACTGGATGCTTGTCAAAGTGCTGGCGCATTTGAAGCCATGCTGACTAATGATGCAAATCAACAAAAAAGTATAGCTGTAGTGGCTAGAAGTACAGGTACGCATTGGATGGCAGCAAGCGGAGCACAACAGTTTGCCAATGAATTTGCCTCCCTAGGTCATGGTGCGTTTACCTATGTGTTGTTGGAAGCATTGAAAGGTGCAGCTTTAAATAATAAAATGATTACAGTAAACAATTTGAAAAATTATTTGCAGCAGGCTGTGCCTGAAATAATGAAGCAATATCATGGTACACCACAGTATCCGGCAAGCTATGGTTTTGGAAATGATTTTCCTGTAGAGGTGAAGGAATGAGGAATGCAGAAACTATTCTATTACAGCACGAACTTCTAATAAAAAACTTTTACATTGATTCAAACATTCAACAAGTTGAAGTTCTGTTGATGCTTTTTTTTGATGATCTTTCAAATATTGTTTAGCACCTTCAATAGAAAATTTTTGCTGGCGCAATAAGTAATATATCAAGCGAAGATTTTTAATATCTTCTGGTCTAAAATATCTGTCACCCTTTTTATTTTTTTTTGGCTTTAATATGTCAAATTCATTTTCCCAATACCTTATTTGAGAATGGGTAGTATGAAACCATTCAGCTACAAGTGCTATGGGATAATATTGTTTCTGAAAGAGAATTTCGTCATCCGGAATGCTCAATAATGCAGCATCCTCAGCTGCAGCCTTTAAAGATTTTCGACCTCGCTTGCCGGGTTTTTTTTCAATTATTATTTGTTCAGAGTTTGACTGCTTTCCCCCCTGTTGTTTTACAACTATTATAGGCTTCTTCTTTTTGGGAGCAAATTCCTGATCATCAAATAAACTTAGCTGCATGCTGTAAAAGTAATTGTATTTCTATAAAAAAACTGATGAAAACAAATGCAGTATGCAGCTAAGTAGATATAGTTTTTACAATTTCTGAAAAGACTTTCTATCCCTACCATGTAATGTTTCTATTTCAAGATAATAGGTACCCACCTCTAATGAAGTAATATCTATATTGTGAATATTTTCATTGCTATTTATCATACCCTTATTAATAGTCTGCCCTATTGTATTAACGATAGTATATTTTACAATATTATTTCCCGAAATAGTGATGAGATTATGTGCCGGATTAGGTTTTATATTCCATAAACCAGTGGTGCTTTGAGCTGATGATTCTGTAGTATTTGGTTTGTATTTCACCACACATACCCCACTCCCACCCGCATAAATATTTCCCGCAGCATCCATCCTAGCACCCACTGATAGACTATTTTGACCAGGAGCTACTGAGTAATATGCCTGCCATAATTGTGTACCACTTGTATCATACATTATGGTATTATAGGAATACACAAATGGTGCAGCGGGTGTGCCATTTCCAGATACTAATAAACGGCCATCCTTTGTAAGTTCAATATCCTGTGGGTAGTTTCCAAACAAAACTGGATCAGCAAAAACCTTTGACCATTTTCTCAAACCGTTTTTATCATATCTGATGGTGAGCCAATCTCTGTCTGTGGCACCATAATCCTGATATCCACAGATATAACTATTGCCAAAAGCATCTACTTCATAATCACCAAAACTACCTTTGCCTGTAAAAGTTCTATTCATCTCACTTCTTTTCCAGAGTTGCAATCCATTTCTGTCATATTTAGCAGTAACAATATTTGGCTGTGCAAAATTTATATTATTGGCTTGTCCATTAGCATAAATTCCTCCCTCATTATCAGTAAATACATTGTAAAAAGTTCCTTTTCTGTTTGACTCATCCAAAATTGTTTTCCAAAGTAAATTACCTCTTTTATTAAATTTTGCAATTACAGGTTTGCCAACATTAGATACAATTTCTTCCCCGGCAATTATCAGGTTCAGTTGTTTGTCCACAGTGCCTGAATAGGCAGTAATACCCGGTGCTTCTATCGAAGTGACCAGCTTACCTTCTGGGTTATACAATAAAGCTGTCATGGTATAATTAAAAGTAGCAAACAATGATGAATATTCCTTATAATATCCAGTAACAAGGCTATACCCATTTGTAGTAACCTTAATTTCAGAGGGTGCCCCTAATTTAAATACACCAGCTGCATATCTGTTCCTCCATAAAATATTTCCATTTGGTGCATACTTTGTCGTAAAAATATCTTTAATGGCATAGTCTGGACAAACATCGCAACCGCCAATCTGCATCCTACTACCTGTTAGATAAACATTGCCCTGTGCATCTGTGGCAATTCCATTAACCTCATCGGATGAATCTTTTAATTCATTATAATATTTCTTCCAGCTAAAAGTTCCAGCAGCATTAATTTTTAAAATAAACATGTGTGGAGGAAAGTCCGTTTCAAAAATATCTTTCTCCGTTCCGGCCATGTAGGTGTTTCCAAAACGGTCAGTAGTCATGTGGGTAGTATTGATTAATGTACTTGGCTCATCTTTACATGAAGCCCATTGCTGTACATAAAGTTGTGCGTTGGATAACCCAAAGAAAAAAACAAGGAATACAGGCAGGAAAAATCTTTTCATATAATTTTATTATAAAAGTAAATAAAGTTAACAAATTAACTGTATTTCTATAACAATCCAAGTTATAGTATTTCTAATATTTATATGAATGAAACTATCATCTCCAAAACTAGGGTAAATAAGAAAGCCACCTGCTTTATGCAAGTGGCTTCTGCTTTATGAAACAAAACTACTCAACAACTTCTTGTGTATCAGAAACAGTTTCATTAACAATAGGAGGTGTAGTGGATGTGCTTACATTCTTCTTATTATTATAATATTTACGGTCTCTTTTGTGAATTTTGGCTGCATTAAACTTTGTAGAGGGATTTGAATTACCCCCATTTTTCAAAGATTTTTTTGCATCTGCTTGCTGCTCAATTAGAATTTTCTTGTCTGATTTATATTCTTCTTTGCCCTCATTGTAGGTTTTAATAATTTGAGCCTGCTCTTCTTTTGTATATTTTTTATTGAGCAAATCCTTATTATTTTCTGCGAGTTTCAAATTGCTTTTATAATTTTTACGTGCCACTTTATAATCCTTATTCAATGCTTCCCTTTGGGCTTCGGTTAAAACATCTGATTGTTTTAAATCATTGCGTATAGCATCTACCTTTTTGGCATCTTTTGCAGCTACTTCTTTGGCTTGCTTTGCTTTTCCTTTAGCATTATCTCTATTGATATGTTGAGCATTTAGTAATGAAATACTTATTAAAAAAGCACCAGATAACATCATCATTTTTCTTTTCATAATTTTAAATTTTATTTTTTAAACCAATACATAACAGACTATGCAGTAGCTTTTAAAGTTTAATAAAAATGTATCTACTAAAATACCTTTAACATTTTATAAAATTGTTTTAAAATAAAAATAAAGTTTTAAATGAGGATGGTGTCCATAAATATTTATGATACTACTTTTATATAATGCCCTCCATCTTACCCAATAAAAAAAGGCTGCTTTTAAACAGCCTTTCTTACATTGAAATACAATCCTGATTATTGCCCTTATGCTTCTTGTAAAAATGGATATTTATAATCTGTAGGAGGGTTGAATGTTTCTTTAATAGTGCGTGCACTTAACCAACGATAAAGATTCAACATACTACCTGCCTTATCATTTGTACCACTGGCACGTGCACCTCCAAAAGGCTGTTGTCCTACTACTGCCCCAGTAGGCTTATCATTGATATAAAAATTACCTGCTGCATGCCTCAATCTATTTGTGGCTTGTATAATTGCTGCTCTATCCTGTGCTAAAATGCTACCTGTTAATGCATATGGACTTGTGGTATCTACCAGTTCTAAAGCTTTATCAAAATCATCTGCATCATATACATAGATGGTGAGTACTGGTCCAAATATTTCTTCACACATACTGCTATATTTCGGATCAGTAGTTTCTATAACAGTTGGTTCTATAAAATATCCCTTTGTTTTATCACAGTTGCCACCAACTAATATTTTTGCTTTGCGATCTTTCTTGGCATTATCAATATATTTCTTAATATTATTGAAACTTTTTTCATCAATTACTGCATTAACAAAATTGGTAAAATCCTCAACTGTACCCATCTTCATACTACTAACCATTGCTACTAGTTTTGACTTTACGGCATCTGCAATGTTTGAAGGAATATATGCTCTTGAGGCCGCACTACATTTCTGTCCCTGAAATTCAAAAGAGCCTCTTGCCATAGCAGTAGCCGCTACATCTGGATCTGTAGATTTATGAATGAGTATAAAATCTTTTCCTCCAGTTTCTCCTACTATTCTTGGATATGATTTATATAAGCCCATATTTTCTCCAATGGTCTTCCACATATTATTAAAAACACCTGTACTTCCGGTAAAATGGACACCAGCAAAATCCCTATGACCAAAGCATACTTTACCAATAGTAGGGCCATCTACGTATATTAAGTTAATGACACCATCTGGCAGACCTGCTTCTTTCAAAATACGCATAAACATTTGAGCGCTATACACCTGAGTATTGGCAGGCTTCCACACTACTACATTGCCACACATGGCAGCGCTTGTGGGCAAATTACCTCCAATTGCAGTAAAATTAAAAGGAGTAACAGCAAGTACAAAACCTTCCAGAGCACGCCACTCTAATCGATTATGCATGCCAGGTCCACTAATGGGTTGTTGCTTATAAATTTCACTGAGAAAATGCACATTGAATCTTAAAAAATCTATCAGCTCGCAGGCACTGTCAATTTCTGCTTGGTAGGCATTTTTACTTTGGCCCAACATAGTAGTACCATTTATATAGCTTCTATACTTTGTGGCCAGCAAGTCGGCAGCTTTTAAAAATATATGAGCCCTGTCTTCCCAAGGCATAGCCTCCCAGTTTGGTTTAGCTTTAAGGGCAGCATCAATTGCCATGTTTACATGTTTTTCTTCACCTGCATGAAAATATCCGAGGGTATGTGCTCTTTCATGAGGTGGATGCATTGATACCTTTTTACCGGTGCGTACTAATTTACCACCGATATACATGGGCACATCAATTTCCTTTTTCTTTAATTCTGCTAAAGTTTTTTTTAAGGCAATTTTTTCTGCACTACCGGGTGCATAATTTAGTACTGGTTCATTGAGGGGAGCTGGGTAATGGAAGTATCCAAAATTCATATTGCAATAATTTTAATGCAAATATAGGATTAGTAAAAGGTATGAAAATTTGTTGACCGCATTTGCATTTATTTACCTAGAATTATAACCAGCTTCGCATTACAATAAATCAATATATCCCAAAAAAGATCATTTAAATGTAGTAGTCTAAAATGTATATATTCCTCTTGGTCTAATAATACCTCAGCAAGATTTTTGTATTAGAATTAGGGTTCCTTGGCTAAAATTATTATCACGTAACCTCAGATACTAGCCATTAGAATTAATCCGGTTGCACAAAAAGGTAAACTTCAAAATTATTCGGATCTATTTTATGCTGTTTAGATTACCTTTCCCTTCCAGCGCATACTACGCATATACCACAATGAGGGGAGCAATAAACTAGTCCAATAGAGCCATTCACTCATCCATCCAATGCTTATACTTAGATTAAAGTTTTCTAGCACCAGATATACATAAATAACATAAAGCGATATGGCAAACAATTCCGTAACAAGATTAAATTTACTATTGCCGGTGCCAACCACAGCATTCATTAATACAGTGCCTACACTCATTATCAGTAGTCCAACAGATATTATTCTGGCCACCGGTATGGCCGCTGCTATAAATGCTTCATCTTGACCATAAGCACGCATTAATAATCCTGGTGCAATATTTAGTAGTAAAACGAATATGCATGTAACGCCCAAACTTAATTTAATGAGCAATTTTACCAAGGGTAAAACTTTTTCCTGCTTCCCCTGCCCTATTAAATTACTAACCATAGTATTTGAAGCAGAAGCAAAGCCCCAGGTAATACATCCAAATAACCCAAAAAGATTACGCATTACATTAGATACAGATAAAGCCAATTTGCCATGATGTTCTATCAAAATATAAAAAAACTCCCAACTAATAATACTAATGGTGTATTGTGCAATAAGTGGTAATGACTGGTTGAGAATGGTACGAATAGTTTCAAAAGAAAAATCTAATTTTTGCCAAAGTTGAAATGGCTTGTAGGTAGCTGTAAAAACGATAACTATAATAACAGTACAAGCGCCAATTCCCTCCGACAATACTGATGCAACTGCGGCACCATCAAAACCTAATGCAGAAAAACCAAAATGTCCAAAAATCAAACAATAATCAAAAAATATATTTGAAAATGTTTCTGACATACTGCCAAAAAGTATCAACTTACTTTTATTAGTACTAATTAGTAAAATATTGTTTACCTGAAATAAATACAATAATGGCAAACCCCAAATACGTTGTTTTAAAAATGAAACGCACATTTGTACATGTTCCTCATCATGAAGAGTAAGGGAAAGAATAGGTTCAGCAAAAAACCAAGTAAGGATTATGCCGCAAAGCGCAATTCCCAAAGCAAGTATTAACCCATGCTGATAAATACCACCTATTTCATGAATTCTGTTGGCACCACTTCTTCTGGAAATAATTGATTGTAAACCATTTACAAGTCCATTTCCCATTACTGCAAAAATGAGGTAGTACACACCTGTAATACCCGCTACACCTAAAGCATCTAAATTTAGGTGACCAAGAAAAATATTATTTGTAATGAAATTAATCTGAGGTACTAAAATTGACAATGCAATAGGCAAAGCCAATTTAAAAGCCTGCTTTGCAGTTGGTTCCAATATATAATTATTTTCAGCAGGCATATTTATGAGTGGGCAAATGTAATTGAACCCAGATGATGCAGTTGACTTTGTTATGAAAAGTTGAAAGACAATATAGATAAGTCTATAAGGTTAGTGTTTGACAAAACAGATAGTAACTTATTTAAAAGTTAAGAATTGTGCTCAAATGCATTGGTATGCGGCATTTCGGCTTTATAATAAAACTCAACTGCATCAATAGGATTGAACAGATATAGGATATGATGCTAAAAAAAATGATTCGCTACATTGATAAGCAGAAACGAGATTATAAATTCCAAATGCATAAAAAAAGCCACACGCTTAGGCAATGTGGCTATTATGATTTTATAAAAAATTATCCATTCATACTGGCTAAAAATTCTGCATTGCTCCTAGTGCCACGCATACGTCTGAGTAACTCATGCATTGCTTCTTCTGTGTTCATATCGTTAATATATAAACGCAATACATTCATACGTTGTAATACCTCTTTTTCTAATAATAAATCATCACGCCTAGTAGACGATGCCACAATATCAATAGCAGGGTAAATGCGTTTATTTGCTAATCTGCGGTCAAGCTGCAATTCCATATTTCCCGTACCCTTAAATTCTTCAAAAATCACTTCGTCCATCTTACTACCTGTATCAATCAATGCTGTGGCAAGAATAGTGAGTGAACCTCCATTTTCTATTTTTCGTGCAGCACCAAAAAATTGTTTTGGTTTTTGCATAGCATTGGCTTCTACACCACCACTTAATACTTTACCACTTGCAGGTGCCACAGTATTGTGTGCACGGGCCAAACGGGTAATGGAATCCAAAAGAATAACCACATCATGTCCACACTCTACCAAACGCTTAGCTTTTTGTAAGGCTACAGCTGAAACTTTTACATGCTTTTCAGGTGGCTCATCAAATGTTGAAGAAATTACTTCTGCTTTTACACTACGCTCCATATCAGTAACTTCTTCTGGCCTTTCATCAATTAACACCACCATTAAATAACACTCAGGGTGATTTGTAGATATAGCATTTGCCACTTCTTTTAGCAGCATTGTTTTACCTGTTTTAGGTTGTGCAACTATAAGACCCCGCTGACCTTTACCAATAGGGGTAAATAAATCCATGATACGGGTGCTATAAGAATCGGGACGTAAAAAAAGATTTAATTTTTCGTAAGGAAATAATGGGGTTAGATAATCAAAAGGCACTCTATCTCTAACTGCTTCTGGGCTCTTTCCATTAATGCTTTCAACCTTTAGTAAGGCAAAATATTTTTCTCCTTCCTTTGGTGGGCGCACAGTACCTTGTACAGTATCACCCGTTTTAAGCCCAAATAATTTGATCTGACTTGGGGATACATATACATCATCAGGACTACTGAGGTAGTTGTAATCTGAACTTCTTAAAAATCCATATCCATCAGGCATCATTTCAAGAACACCTTCACCAGGAATAACGCCATCAAAATCTACATTAAATACAGGTTCTTTTTTTATAAAAACTCTTGGTGCGGGAGCTACCGTTTGTACCGGTGCCTCTATTTCTACTATCTCATCTTCTTCCTCTTCAATTTCTCCTATTTCCTCCGGAAAATCTACAGCATCATCATTGCCCAAAAGGCTAAGAATATTTGCACCCATTTTCGTAAGGCTTTCATCTATTACTTCATTGGTTTCATCTGCACCGTCAGCACTGATTTTTGAATCGCTTGATTCCATGTCAGTTTCTTTCGATTTTTTGATACTACGTTTTGGTTTTTCCGCAGTTACATCTGAAGTAATATCAGCAGATTTTTTATCATCAGTTGTATTTATTCTTCTTTTTTTCTTCTCCTTTAAAGGAGCTTCCTTATCTGTATCATTCATCACTTCGGCTTCTTCCGTGCTATTGGCTGTGCTTGCTTTTACAGTCCTTCTCTTTTTTGCCGGTGATTCATCTATAGTTGTTGAGGATTCTTTTAGTGCTTGAGTATCTAATATTTTATACACTAACTCTTGTTTGTTTAAATTCTTGGTGCTTGAAATTTGAAGTTGCTCGGCAATATCATGTAACTCCGGCAACAACATGTCGTTTAATTGCAAAATATCGTACATAGGATGTATTGTGTTAATAACGAATTATCGATTTTTGAGAAATGTTTAACCTTTTGATTTTTGTTGAGAAAACAGGCGGGCAGTATCTGTACGCAGGTTATATGCTTGCTTCCGGGTGCAATGTTACGGCATAAAGCCAAATGGACAAGTTTTTTATTTAAATCAATCATTCACCAAAAAACTATTAACCTCAAATGGCAGCAGTAGATTGGCTTGTTATGCACCTGCACTTATCTTTGCACCCTTTTTAGAAAGAAATAATATTAGGATGTTAAATAATAGAATTAGGATTAAAGATGTATTAAACCTCACGCCGGGGAATGAAGAAATTATAGTAATGGGTTGGGTACGTAGTTTTAGAAACGATCAGTTTATAGCACTCAACGATGGTAGTACAGGAGCCAACTTACAAATAGTAGTTACGAATAATATAATTGATGAACAAACCAAGAAAAGACTTACTGTTAGTGCTTCGGTAAAAATTATCGGAAAACTAATTGCATCACCTGGCAAGGGACAGTCTGTTGAACTGATTGCTTCATCTGTTACAATTCTTGGAGATTGTGACGCCTCCGTATATCCAATACAACCTAAAAAGCACAGTTTAGAATTTTTGAGAGAGCATGCTCATCTACGTTTTCGCACACAAACATTTGCAGCTGTGTTTAGAATAAGACATACATTGGCTTTTGCGGTACATAATTTCTTTCATCAGAAAGGATTTGTATATCTAAATACACCCATCATATCCAGTAGCGATGCAGAAGGTGCCGGTGAAATGTTTAGAGTTACCACTCTGCCATTAGAAAATCCACCCCTGCAAGAAGATGGTTCAATAAACTTCAAAGAAGATTTTTTTGGTAAGAGTACAAACCTTACGGTGAGTGGTCAGTTGGAAGGTGAGCTAGGCGCAATGGCTTTTAGTGATATCTATACTTTTGGACCAACATTCAGAGCCGAAAACTCCAATACCACCAGACATCTTGCAGAGTTTTGGATGATAGAACCAGAAATGGCTTTTTATGATTTGGAAGATAATATGAACTTGGCTGAAGAGTTTATTAAATACATCATTCGCTTTGCAGTAGAAAATAATAAAGATGATATTGAACTTTTATCAAAGCGTTTGGAGGAAGAAGAAAAACAACTTCCGATGGAAAAGCGCAGTGGAATGGGTCTAATGGAAAAACTTGAATTTGTAATGAACAATGCTTTTGAGCGTGTTACTTACACAGAGGCCATTGAAATTCTTAGAAACAGCCCAGCTTATAAAAAGAAAAAATTTCAATATGAAGTAGCCTGGGGTATTGATATGCAAAGTGAGCATGAACGATATTTGGTTGAAAAACATTTTAAAAAACCAACAATTGTCACCAATTATCCTGCAGCTATTAAAGCATTTTATATGCGCCAGGATGATGGTTGTGAAACTGGAAGAGAGACTGTGGCTGCCATGGATATTCTTGCCCCCGGCATTGGAGAAATTGTAGGAGGAAGCCAACGAGAAGAAAGATTGGAAAATTTAATTACAAGAATGCACAGTATGCATGTACCTGTGGACGATATGAATTGGTATATAGATACCAGAAGATATGGCACTGTACCGCATGCTGGTTTTGGTCTTGGTTTTGAAAGAATGGTACAGTTTGTAACAGGTATGACAAACATTAGAGATGTAATTCCATTTGCCAGAACTCCAAAAAACTGTGAATTTTAGATAAGGTATTTTTTGAATTGTGAATTTAGACTCTATATTTGCAACCCAAATTAGAAACAAAAGTTTTTAATGTCGAAAAGTTCAAAGGTGCGGTAGCTCAGTCGGTAGAGCAAAGGACTGAAAATCCTTGTGTCGGCGGTTCGATCCCGCCCCACACCACATTAAACATTACAAATAATCTTGTAATGTTTTTTTTTATATTTGTAGCTCAACCTACTAAAATGAAAAAAAACCTTGCAATCAACATCAAAATTTGGATGCTTTTTATTTTGTCAATTATCTATTTACCTGGGTGTCATTCCTTATCCGAAAAAGAGTTAGATGATAATCAAGCAGCAATAAAACTTAATTCTCAAAATAAATCAATCAATATCATACTTATCCTTGCTGATGATTACGGATATGAAATACCAACCTATACAGGTGGCCAATCTTATCAAACGCCAAATATAGATGCATTAGCAGCAAGTGGTATGCAGTTTACACAGTGCAGGGCTATGCCTTTATGCTCTCCTAGTCGTTTTGAAATATTAACCGGCAAATATAATTTTCGTAATTATTTAGAAGATTCATGGGGTTCTTTAGATCCAAATGAGGAAACGATTGCCACAATGTTAAGGAGACGTGGATATAATACTTGTACAGCAGGTAAATGGCAATTAAATGGTGGCGATGCCTCTATAAAAAGTTTAGGTTTTGACGACTACTCAGTTACTTTACCATACCTATCAGATGACAGTCTGGAAGAACTAAAACCGCTGTTTTATAAAAATCCAAATGTGTATCAAGATGGGGGGTTTCTTGATGAATCTCTTACTAAAAATAAATATGGTGAAGATATAAACCGTAGTTATCTTTTCTCATTTATTACATCTCATAAAAATGACAAATTTTTTGCATATTGGACACCCAATTTAGTACACAAACCATTTTGCCCCACACCAGATAATCCTGAATTTGCGAATTGGCAACCAAAAGTTAGTGGTTCTTCGTCAGATTCAATATTTTTTCCAAGTATGGTAGCCTATCTTGACAAAGAAATTGGCATGTTAAAGGATACTTTAACAAAACTTAAATTAATTGATAATACACTCATCCTATTCGTGGGCGACAATGGAACTACAAAAGATATAACATCAATATTTAAGGGTCAGCCCTTTACAGGAGATAAAGACAATTCAACAGAAGCTGGCATTCATGTTCCGCTTATAGCAAGCTTACCAAGCGTTATTATGCCGGCTTCTATAGATAATAGCTTAATCGATTTCTCTGATTTTTTTGTAACAATTGCAGACATTGCTGGTGTTAAAAACTTATCCATTTATGATA
The DNA here is from genome assembly GCA_964293305.1 of uncultured bacterium. Lineage (GTDB taxonomy): Bacteria > Bacteroidota > Bacteroidia > Chitinophagales > Chitinophagaceae > CALAGJ01. Next base: position 28,529 of record CAXYYO010000039.1, read on the forward strand.
CATTAGATGGTGTAAGTTTTGCTTCTAATTTAATTGGGAAAAAACGTCAGACACGTCAGTGGAGTTATTTTTATTATATGGATAACAGAAGAAAAAAAGAAGAAATAGACATTACAAGATGGGTACAGGATAGTATGTATAAAACATATAAAACGGAAACTGGCACTTATGAGTTTTATAACTTTATTACTGATCCAAAAGAAAAGATGCTCATCAGTGAGAGCCAAATGACTCCCGACCAACTATTAAAATTTAACCAACAAAAATCTGTACTCAATAGTTATCCTTAATTTTTTATTTTAAAGATTTGCTGAACCCTTTATTTAAAAATCCACTTATGGATTAGATCTATTCATTGAGATCTGAAGCAAGTTAGGCTGACCCAAATAGTTTACTTATCAGCAATGTACCTATGCATAATTGGGTCATAGGTATCTATGCGCCTATCTCTTAAAAAGGGCCAATATTTACGATAATGATCAGATAAATCAAGATCCAATGTTTGTATATGGGAAGCCTCCCTATCATGAGGAGCCTGATATAAAATACTTCCGTATTGATTTGTAATAAATGAGCCACCCCAAAAGTTTGAACCTGCCTCTACTCCCACCCTGTTTACACTTACCACACAAACACCATTTGCTATCGCATGACTTCGCTGAATAGTTTGCCAAGCATTGTACTGATCTATATTTGTTTGTTCATCCTGATGTAAATGCCATCCAATTGCTGTTGGAAAAAATAAAATTTCTGCACCCATCAAGCTGGTTATGCGTGCAGCTTCCGGATACCATTGATCCCAACAAATCAATACACCAATTTTGGCAAATTTTGTTTTAAAAACCTGATACCCCGTATCCCCCGGAGTAAAATAAAATTTCTCATAATAACCTGGATCATCCGGTATATGATTCTTCCTATATTTTCCTACATATTTACCATCTGCATCAATAATTGCGGTGGTATTATAATACAATCCAGGTGCTGCTTTCTCAAATAATGATAATACCAAAACAACATTTAATTGCTGCGCAATTGTTGAGAATTTTTCAGTTAGTATTCCAGGAACTGCTACAGCAAGATTAAAGTGATCATAATTTTCCGTATCGCAAAAGTAGAGTGATGTAAAAAGTTCTTGTAAACAAATGATATTGGCACCGGCACTGGCCAATTCATGTATCTTATCAATAGCTTTTTGAACATTTTGTTCAATATTCGAAGTGGGGCTCATCTGTACAATTCCAACATTTACTTTCTCCATAATATTTGTTTACAATCAGCAAATAAAATTCATTGAACCCAAAAATTTGGGTACTAATTTTTTTGTAAAAGAAATAATTTCCAGCAAAATATAATACCATATCCAATTATATTATAGTCCAATCTAAATCAACAAAAATATAGTT
>CAXYYO010000040.1:0-29641 GCA_964293305.1 uncultured bacterium
TTTTCATAACAAAGCCAACTGCATAGTCCTGTTTCAAATAAATTTGCCCGATTGTAGGCTGCTTCTATATTTGCAACCACTCTTTTTATGCCCGGGTGGCGAAATTGGTAGACGCACTGTGTTCAGGTCGCAGCGTTCGCAAGGATGTGCTGGTTCGAATCCAGTCCCGGGCACCAACCCTTTCTACTGGATGATGGCTTAAAAGTCACTTTAATATGAATTTTTTCTTCAAAAAATTTATCATTTGGAAACGTAAATTTGTATGCAAGTTCAGTAACTTTTCAATTATTTTTGAAAAATAAAATGATTTCCAATTGTTTTTTTGCCATTCAGGATACTAAACAAATAACAAGGCCATAAAATAAAATGGATTAATTTGAAGTTATACTTAGTAATCCTTTCTTTCAGAAAATTAAACATTTAATAAATGAAAAATATAATACATCGTGCTGGATCAAGGGGTGCAGCCAATCATGGCTGGTTAATAGCAAAGCACTCTTTTAGTTTTGGGTCATATTACGATTTGGAGAAAGTACATTTTGGTGCCTTGCGGGTTTTGAATGATGATGTTATTCAAGGCGGTGGCGGTTTTCCTACACACCCCCATGATAATATGGAGATTATAACCATACCCCTAAAAGGAGCATTACAACATAAAGACAGCACTGGTGGCCAAGGAATAATAAAAGCAGGCGATGTACAGATAATGAGTGCAGGTACCGGAGTAAAGCATTCAGAGTTTAATGCATCTGAAATGGCTGAAGTTAATCTATTTCAATGTTGGCTTTTTCCCAAAGAAAGAAATATAACTCCCAGATATGATCAGCGCAGATTTAATGAAGAAGACAGGATTAATAAATGGCAAATTGTGGTATCGCCAATACAAAATGATGATGCATTATGGATTAATCAGGATGCAAGATTTTCACTTACAAATATATCTGCGGGTAGTACGATTGAGTATTCAAACGCTTTTGCCGGGAATGGTGTTTATTTAATGGTAATAAAAGGAACTGTAGTTGTGAATGACGAAATACTTACCTCAAGAGATGCCATTGGAGTATGGGACACTGATCAATTCAGCATTACTGCATCTGAATATGCTGAATTATTGGCCATTGAAGTACCCATGATGTTATAAATCAATATTCAACAATATTGATTTATAACATTTTTTTATAGTTTTCTATTTCAGTTTTATTGAATAGGTTGATAATTTTCTATCCCAAAAAATATCATCAGCCTGTTGCCATCCATTTCCCGAAGGGAAAAAATTATTATATATTAAAAATACAGAAATCAAATAATTTTCTCACCTAAGTTACACTTAATCTATTATTCTATTTTGGGCTTCTATTTACTCAGGATTCATGATGCCTTTTAAGGTATTTGCATCAGTAAGATATTTTTTTGCCACTGCTATAATATCTTCTTTAGTTATTGCATTTACCCTGTCTACATACGTGGTTATATTATTTCCATCAATATTATAAAGTTGAATTTGTTCTAACATATTGCTCCAGTATCCGTTTGTTTTAGACTGTGTTTCAAATACTTTTATACGTTGGGATTTTACTTTAATCATATCATCATCAGAAACTGAACCATTGATCATAGAAACAATGAGTGCATCATAAGCAGTTGTTATTTTTTCTACATTTTCTGGGGCTGCTGATACTGAAAGAAATAAATTGTATGTACATACTGGGGGCCTAGTGAAACCAGCATTTACACCCGGCGAATAATTGCTTCCCATTTCTTCTCTTAGTTTGTCTGTCGTTTTTATTTGGAGAATGTCTCCCATAAGCGCAAATGCTAAAATATCTTTTTCAGATACTTCTACTGCTTCTCCATAATAACTATAGCTTATTTGTGATTTATTTTCTTTGCCTGCTTTAAAGGTGAAAATATTCTTACCATTTATTGGTTTTACCAGATTTGATTTGTTGATGCTTTCCGTGGTTGATTTTGTAGGTATGGATGCTATGTATTTTTCAATATAGGTTTGGAAAACAGTTTCATCAATATTGCCAGTAAAAACTAATGTAGCACCATTTAAATTGCTCGTAAGTTTTTTATAAGTACCTGCTAATTCATTGATCTGTAGAGATCTTACTTCATCCGTAGAAGGAAGCTTAGTGATACGATTTGTGTAGTTGTATCTAAATTTATTTAAAGTATCATTAAACTTAGCCATAGGGTTTTTTGCAATACCACCTAATTGTGCTGCATAGGTTTCTTTGATTCCCTCAAATTCATCTGTATCAAAATTCACTTTTGTAAATTTTAGATAAATCATTTGAAGCAGTTTTTCAAAATCATTGATTGTTGAATTTCCAAAAAGAGAAAATTGTGTAGGTGATGCAAAAGTGTTGACCCCTGCCTGCACACCACTTAAAATTTTTGGCATATCAGATCCTTTATGATTTCCTAAGCCGAGAGAAGATACTAGAGACAAATAAGTAGCGGCTTTTATTTCATCAGTACTGAGATTAGTATAGCCACCCCATTGGCTTCCCTTTAAAATTATTTCATCATTTTTGAAATCTGTTTTCTTATAAACTACTCTTATACCGTTTGAGAGAGATAGCGTTGTTGAATTCAGTATTTCATTTCTTTCTGTAGTAATTATTTTACCCGGTGTTGGTTGATCTTCGATTAAATCATAGGAAATATTTTTTTCAACATATGGCTCTACTTTTTGGTTTTTCGAATGTTCAAAAGTAGCAATAAGCTCTTCCTTAGTAACCGCGTTTTTTAAAGCATCTGTTGCATTATAAAGTATGAAAGCCGGAGCGTTTAAATTGAATGCTTTAACTGTTTCATTTACTTTTTCTAATGTAAGTGAATGAAGAAAGTCCGTAATAAACTTATGCTCTGCTTCTATTCCTGGTATGGGCTCGTTTACTAAAAAGTGCTGCATATATTCAAAAGTGTAGCTAGCAGATTCTGTCTTGTCCTTTTCAGCCAAATAACGACTATAACTGTTTTCAATATTTTTCTTCACCCTATCCAGCTCTTGTTGCGTAAAGCCATATTGCTTTGCTTTTAATAATTCAGCCATCATTAAATTCATAGCCTCTACGGGGCTGTTTTTTATAATAGCACTGATAGATCCAATTTGATAGCCTCTAAAAAATGAGCCTTCTAAAGATATGCCACCACCTCCAATGGGTGATTTAGGGTCTAAAGAATACTCTTCTAATCTTCCATCAAAAAGATCTGAAATGATGCGCTGTAATTTTTCTGTTCCATATACCTCCCAGGAAGTTGTAGCGGCACTTTTTTTCAAATCCAAATATATAGAAAGTGTGTTGTTTACATTTTCAGCATCACTCACAATTTCGGCCGTATTTGTTTTGTGCCATTCAATGGGAATAATAGCTGGTCTTTCAGGATATGTTGAAGGATTTTTTAAATTGCTGAATAAGTTTTTTATGGTTGCCTCTGTTTTAGCCACATCAATATCTCCCACAGCAATTACAGCCATATTATTTGGCCTGTACCAGTCTTTGTAAAAATCTGTAAATGCTTTTTGGGGTGCTGTTTTTATAATTTCTTCTTTACCTATTGGAATGCGCTGGCTATACAGACTGTTATTAAGCATTACAGGATAGAATTGAGTAATTGTACGCATAGATGCATTTTGCCTCATCCTTTTTTCTTCGAGTATAATGCCACGTTCTTTATCAATTTCATCTGACTCTAACAAAAGATTACCGGCCCAATCTCTGATTACTTTGTACCCGTTTTGCAGTACAGTTTCATCGGAAGTACTTATGGGAAGCATATACATGGTATAATCAAAACTGGTAGAAGCATTTAAGTCTGCGCCAAATCTTACCCCTGATTTTTGTAAATAATTCAGCAGTTCATTTTTGGGAAAATTAGTAGTGCCATTAAATGCCATGTGCTCTAAGAAATGTGCTACACCCTGTTGGTCTGTACGCTCTAAAACTGAACCAGCATTTACGATCAATCTTAATTCAACTTTTGCTTCAGGCTTTGCATTTTTCTTAATGTAATAGGTTAAACCATTTTCTAACTTACCTATTTTTAAATTATTATCGATAGGTATTATTGTTGATTGTGCACTTAACGTTAGCCAATTTATAATCATTAGTAAACCCGTTAGCAATTGCTTTTTCATTGTGTGAATTTTAAAAAATTGTTGCAAAACTAATTCAATGGTGTATTCAACCCCCTAGAGATTGTATAAAAGCCATAATTCTTATATCAATGGTTGTAGAGGTCAATTAAAATCTGCTTTTGTTGAATGAACATTTCAATATTCAAAATACCCAGTTTTATCAAATACATTTTGTAACGCAGGTCAGTAGCATTTAAAAAAACAGATATCGTTGAAGTTTAAACCTTAATACCAAGCTGATATTTCTTTTAAAGTTTTTCGCCTAAGATCAGGCACTTTACAATCATCAGCAGCAAAGCCAACAGGCAATAATAAAAAGGGCTTTTCTTCCTCAGGTCTATGTAGAATTTTTGATAAAAAATTCATTGGACTTGGTGTATGAGTAAGTGTACATAAGCCTGCATGATGAATGGCTGTAATCAACATACCACATGCTATTCCACAACTTTCTGTAACGTAGTAGTTCTGATGTTTGTATTTAATTCCATCGGCACCTAGCTCCCACTCATAGCTTCTTTTAAATACTACAATAATCCAAGGGGCTATTTCTATAAATGGTTTTTCCCAATTCGTTTCAAAAACAGCAAGATCTTCCTTCCACTCATCGCTCATGCGACTTTCATAATTTATTTTTTCTTCCTGCTCAGCTGCCACTCTAATTTGTTTTTTCATGTCGGAATTACTAATACAGCAGAATGTCCATGGTTGTTTATGGGCTCCACTAGGCGCAGTAGATGCTGTTAGAATGATGCTTTCTATAATAGATTGAGGCACAGGCTTATTTGAGAAATATCTCACAGATCTTCTCTTGTTCATTTCTCTATAAAAATTACTGCTCAACTCTAATAGTAAATCATTGGAATGGTGTTCAGTTTTATATGGTATCATAAAATTAAATTTGTTGTTAATTTATATATTTTATTTCGTTCCTATTTTTCCATGGGCAATATACTTTCTGTCCTATTTTTTGTTAAAAACTATCAATGGTTCATCCAAAGTATGAAAGCCTTCGTTTATTTGTACGGGAACAATATTTTTGCAAGAATAATCAAATTAGAAAAATGAAAATAAAAAGTGTTTTGGGAGTAATTGCAATAAGTGTACTTACTTCTTTATTGAGTGTATGGGGGTATAGTGAATACATGCAGAGAAGCAGTGGAGGATTTCAAGATACGAGTCGCATTCCAGCCAACTATGCTGGCTTTTTTAATAGTGAATCTGGTGTAGCTGCCAGTCCAGATTTTACAGCTGCCTCCACATCCGCTACTCCTGCTGTAGTACATATCAAAACAAAAATAAAAGGTAAAACGGTAAGTGGAAGACAAGCAAATCCATTTTCAGATTTTTTTGGGGAAGACGATCCATTTTCTCAATTTTTTGGTGGCCCAAGGGTTATGCCTGATCAACAAGCCAGCGGTAGCGGTGTATTGATGAGTGCCGATGGATACATCATTACAAATAACCACGTGGTAGATGGTGCAAGTGAAATAGATGTAACACTTACAAATAGAAAATCATATAAGGCTACTCTTATTGGAGCAGATCCAAATACTGACCTTGCTGTACTTAAAATCGAAGGCTCAGGTTTTCCATATATGATTTATGGAAATAGTGATGAAGTAAAACTAGGTCAATGGGTATTGGCAGTAGGCTATCCTTTAAATTTAGATGTAACAGTAACTGCGGGTATTGTAAGTGCTAAATCAAGAAATATAGGAATTAATAAAAATGAAAAAGCAATAGAATCTTTTATACAGACAGATGCTGCTGTAAACCCTGGAAACAGTGGTGGGGCTCTTATTAATACCACTGGTGAATTAATCGGAATTAACTCGGCCATAGCTTCACCAACTGGTTCTTATGCCGGATATTCCTATGCCATACCGGTAAATATTGTTAAGAAAACAATTGCAGATTTAATAAAATTTGGCGCTGTACAACGTGCCTATATCGGCATACAGTATCCTCAGGAAAATGTGCCTGAAGAATACTATGAAAAAAATGGGCTCAAGAAAAATTCTGATGGAGTACTAGTAATGGAAGCTACTGATGGAGGTGCTGCAAAAGAAGCTGGTTTGAAAAAAGGTGATGTAATAACAAAAGTAAATGGCGTAGGTGTAAATAGTGGCCCTGAGCTTCAAGAACAAGTAGCAGGATACAAGCCAGGAGATAAAATAACTGTTACTTACCAAAGAGATGGTAAAGAAAATACAGCTACTTTATCCTTGAAGAATAAAGTTGGCAATTATAGTGTAGTTAAAAAAGAATCCATCATGGATAACCTTGGTGGAGAATTTGAAAATGTAGATAAAGAAACAGCCCGAAAAAATGGAATTGATGGCGGTGTTATTGTAAAAAAATTAGGTACTGGTGTATTAAAAACTACTAGACTGCAAGAGGGTTTTATCATTACAAGCATTGACGGAGAAGAAATAAAAAATATTGATGATTTGAAAAATAAATTGAATAGTTCTGTAGGAACTACCATAAGATTAGAGGGCATTTATCCCGGCTATGAAGGCACTTATGGATATCCACTCAATCTGAGTACAGTAAAATAGGATTTAGTGTCCAATAAAAGATGGGCCCACATCACTGTGGGCCTATTTTTTTGCTGAAATCGGTAATACAAAGTTTGAATTTCAAAAGAAATTATCATAAAACAGAATATGTATTGTTTTTACAATGCTGCCATTTAAGTAATTAGGTTTTATTCTCCTTGTCTATAACTTTGCGAAAATTTGTTTTGATGTTAGATAGTCTTGAATCTGCCATAGAAGATATTAAATTAGGTAAACTAGTAATTGTGGTGGATGATGAGGATCGTGAAAATGAAGGAGATTTTATAACAGCTGCACGCAATGCAACCCCAGAAGTAATCAATTTTATGAGTAAGGAAGGCCGTGGATTAATATGTGCCCCAATTACCGAAGAAAGGGCAGATGAACTTTTATTAGGATTAATGGTAAATAATAATACTGCCTTACACGAAACGCCTTTTACGGTAAGTATAGATTTAATTGGTTATGGATGTACTACAGGAATTAGTGCACATGATAGGAGTAAAACAGTGCAAGCATTAATTGACCCTTCAATAAAGCCGGAGGAGCTTGGCAGACCCGGTCATATTTTCCCCTTAAGAGCTAGAAAAGGTGGCGTATTGAGAAGATCAGGTCATACAGAAGCAACGGTTGATTTAGCCAGGCTTGCAGGGTTTGAACCTGCAGGTGTTTTGGTGGAAATAATGAATGAAGACGGAAGTATGTCTAGGCTACCAGATTTGATGAAAATTGCTAAAAAATTCAATCTTAAAATTATTTCAATCAAAGATCTTATAGAGTACAGGCTTAAAATTGACAGTCTCATTGAAGAAGAAGTAAGCGTTGATATGCCAACTAAATATGGCAATTTTAAATTGGTATCTTTTCGTGAAAAAACAAACGGTTTTGAACATCTGGCACTTATAAAGGGAAGTTGGCAAGTGGGAGAAACAGTGCTTACTAGGGTACACAGCAGTTGTTTTACCGGAGATATTTTAGGGAGTTTTAGGTGCGATTGTGGAGACCAATTACATCGTGCAATGGAAATGGTTGAAGCTGCAGGTAAAGGAGTGATTCTTTATATGAATCAGGAAGGACGTGGTATTGGATTACTAAATAAACTCAAAGCTTACAAACTACAAGAGGAGGGATTAGATACAGTAGAAGCTAATATTAAATTAGGTTTTGACATGGATGAAAGAGATTATGGAGTAGGTGCACAAATCCTTCGTTACTTAGGTGTAACCAAACTTAAACTCATGACAAATAACCCCAAAAAGAGGGCTGGTATTCAGGGATATGGTCTTGAAATATCTGATGTGGTTCCACTGGAAATATTTCCCAATCCGCATAACCTAAAATATCTCACTACAAAAAGAGATAAACTTGGTCATGAAATTCTTTCGAAAAAATAAGTATCAATCCAATAAAAGAAAACTTGACAATTAAAATTTATGGGACTATTCGATAAACTTTTTGGGAAAAAAGAGAAAGAGAGTTTAGATACAGGTTTACAAAAAACCAAAGAAGGATTTTTTGCAAAAATCACCAAAGCAATTGCCGGTAAAAGTACTGTAGATGATGAAGTATTAGATAATTTAGAAGAAGCTTTAATAAGTGCTGATGTTGGTATAGATACAACACTTGAAATAATAAAGCGAATAAATACTAGAGTTGCAAAAGATAAATATATTAATGCTGATGAACTGAATAGAATACTCAAAAGTGAAATAGAAAACCTGCTTGCTGATGCACCAAACTCAGGTCTACAGGAATTTGATTTGCCCGCAGATAAAAAACCTTTTGTGCTGCTGGTGGTAGGAGTAAACGGTGTAGGCAAAACCACTACTATTGGTAAACTTGCACATAATTATAAAAAAGCGAATAAGCAGGTGTTGCTCGGTGCTGCAGATACATTTAGAGCTGCTGCAGTAGATCAATTGACTATATGGAGTGAAAGGGTGGGTGTGCCCATTGTAAAACAAGATATGGGAAGTGACCCCGGCGCTGTTGCTTTTGATGCTGTTAAAAGTGCAGTAGCAAAAGGCTCAGACATCGTCATTATAGATACTGCGGGCCGTTTGCATAACAAAACACATCTCATGGATGAATTAACTAAAATCAAAAGGGTAATTCAAAAAGTGATACCAGATGCGCCACATGAAGTTTTACTGGTATTAGATGGCAGCACAGGTCAGAATGCGGTGGAACAGGCAAAACAATTTACTGCTGCAACCAACGTAAATGCTTTGGCCATAACAAAATTAGATGGCACTGCAAAAGGTGGAGTTGTATTGGCCATCGCAAACCAATTTAATATTCCAGTAAAATATATTGGAGTTGGTGAAAAAGTTGAAGATCTATTGCTTTTTGACAAAAAGGAATTTGTTGATTCTTTATTCAATTTATCCCCAAGAAGATAGCATGTAGGGTTGTAGGATATTGATTTTTACAAAAGACTCTATTGCACGGTGATATACCTATTGCATACACCAAATCCTCTCAAATTTTAATTGAACTATTTTAAAGTCAAAAATTGTTCTTAAATGATTGTGTATGCTGCCTTTCGGATTTGTAATAATTTCCAACTGCAAGTTTTGGATTAAATTTATTGCTTCCCATACATTATTTTTTATATTCAAGATACAAATTATAATTATAGTTTTTACTTTTACTTTTGACTACTCTCCGGCTGCATACTATTCCTGCATCATGTAATTAAATTAGAATTATAAAAATTATACTTCGTATTAATTTCCATCTCACCGCCACTTTACCTTAATTTTAGCTCTCAAATACTGACGGTATGCCTGACACAAATGGATTCTGGAATAATCTTTTTGAATTTATTTCAACAGAAACAAACCCCTTGTTTGTATCTGCAATAATTGCTGCAATTACAGCACTTTGGGCTTTCTAAAAATTTAGGTACGAAAAGAAATTAGAAAAATTTAAAGAAGCCTATACTAATTTATTTAATGCCATTTACGATTCGGCTACATTTTTATTATTCAATCAAGACCTACAACTACAACTCAACAACGCAAATTTGGAGCAGTTGTACATAGATAAAGTAAGAAACTCCAAAATGTATGATGTAGATAAAGATGATTTGTTGAGTCAAATACCAAAGAAACAGGAATAGTTAGAAATCAAAATAAAAATAGATTCAAAATTAGCCTGCATTTCATTCATCCTTTTTTATTTTCCGCGTAGCGGAATGTATTGTTCTTTGTTTGAAAATTGAAATATGTCATCCACACTTTTACTACGTATAGCATTGGCTATTGTGCTGCTCACTCATGGCATTCCCGGAATACTTGATGGCAGCATCAATGATTTTGGAAACTTGTATTTGAATGAAGTAGGCTTTGCGCCATTTGGTTTGTATATAGCTTGGGCCATCAAATTGTCACATATCATTTGTGCTGTGTTATTGCTCATCAATAAATTAATCAAGATAGTGGGAATCGTTACAATATTTATTCTTATTGCGGGTATCATCATGGTGCATGCACCAGAAGGATGGTATGTAGTAGGAGGGGGAAGAAATGGAGCTGAATATAATTTCGTATTGATAGCTATGCTGCTTACTGTCATGTTTCCAAATGGTTTCCATTCATTATTTGAAAAGCAACCTCACCGGGATAGAACAGATTAGTTCATACATTTTGTTTGTTAAATATCACCGCTACATATTCTAAAAGTTTTTAAAGATTACTGTGTTTGTTAGGTTTGCTTCATGATGCAGAAAAATCTGAATAAATGGTATTTGATACTTATTGTTTTTACATCAGTATTTATTACCATCAATGAAGCCAATGCACAAGCCTACAATCCAGAAAAATTAGATAAAAATGCCATCAAATATTATGATAAAGCAGTAGAGTATTTGCAAATGGGTTCGTTTTCCGAAGGAGAGGCAATGCTTAGAAAAGCTTTACAAGCTGATGAAAACTATGCAGATGCATGGCTTTCACTCAGTGGTGTACTTGGTGAGTCAAAGAAATATGCAGCTGCCGTAGATGCTTTTAATAAAGCATGGAAAATTGATTCTATCTATGCAGCATTCTATCTGCTGCCATACTCCATTAACCTTGCAGGTATGGGTGCTTTTGATCAAGCTGCTGCTGCCGTTAGTCGTTTTATTGCCCTTCCAAAGTTGGGAGAGAATAGCTTGAAAGCTGCTCGTTATAGATTGAATAGTTATCAGTTTGCTATTTCAAATAAATTAAAAAACAGCAATCTCAATTATGTGTTCAACCCACAAAATATGGGTGATAGTGTTAACTCACCAATGGCAGAGTATTATCCTTCTTGCACCATTGATGATAGTGTACTAGTCTTTACCAGAAGAATGGAAGGCATCAGAGAAGATTTTATAAAAACCACCAATACAGTATCAGGCTACACAAAAGCAACTGCCATAGAAGGTAGCCTAAACAATGAGCCTTCAAAAGGTGCAATCAATATATCACAAGATGGAGAATGGCTCCTATTTGCAGGAAATTTTTCAGGAAAAGGAGAAGGTAATTTTGATATTTATATTTCCTACAGTACACCTCAAGGATGGAGCGAACCTTTTAATCTGGGGCCAAATGTAAATACAGAATTTTGGGAAAGTGGTCCATCATTAAGCCCAGATAAAAGAGATTTATATTTTAGTAGTACAAGCCCAGATGGATTTGGAGGTAGTGATATTTATGTATCGCACATTCAGAGCAATGGACGCTTTGGCCCAGCTTATAATTTGGGTGCCACAATCAATACCTCAGGAGATGAATTGGCCCCATTTATACATGCGGATAATCAAAGTTTATATTTTACTTCAAATGGATTGTCGGGCTATGGAGGTACGGATTTATTTGTGGCCAGAAAAAAAACGGACACTACATGGTTTATCCCTGAAAATTTGGGATACCCCATCAATACAATTGATAATGAAGGCAGTCTTTTTGTATCTGCAAATGCAATAACAGCCTACTATGCCAGCGACCGTGCAGATAGCCGTGGCTCTCTGGATATCTATAGTTTTCAACTGCCAGCGCATGCTCAACCATTAAAAACTTTATATGTAAAAGGACTGGTAAAAGATGCCATTTCAGGAAAACCTCTTCCATCTTTAGTAGAGTTATCTGAGGATAGTACTCAGCATATCATCAATAAACTACAGACCGATGAATCGGGTTTTTATTTTATCACATTACCCGTAGGGAAAAATTATACTTTTACTGTTAATAGAAAAGGATACCTGTTTTATAGTAGTAGATTTAATATGCAAAACAATGCCACAGACACGGTTTTTAGAAATGATATTTTATTAACTCCTTTGCAAGTAAACGCTACTTTGTCTCTAAAAAATATTCAATTTGCCATCAACGCCGCCACACTAGAACCGGTTAGTCTCATCGAACTAAAAAAACTCCTCATCCTCATGGAAGAAAATCCTTCCATGCATATTCAAATCATTGGTCATACTGATAATACAGGTACTTCAGTCGCAAATAAAATCTTATCTGAAAGCAGGGCTAAATCTGTAGCTGCATATCTAGCAGCAAATGGGGTGCATCCCAAAAGATTGCAATGGACAGGGTTTGGAGATACACAGCCAATAAATGATAACAATACTCCGGAAGGAAGAGCATTGAATAGAAGAACCGAGATAAAAGTTTTGAGTTTGTAAATATTTTGTCATTAAATATTTTTTAACAGCTTTTTTAATAAATTCTGTAATGATTCAGGGAACTTTACCGTCATAGATTAAAATAGAAAAGTGGAAAGAGAACTCATAATAACAGTACCTGCTAATAAATATGGAAAACAGGAGATATTGAATGAATTGATAACCCTACAATGTCTTTTTCCAAAAATTGAAAGTTACCGTGTGTTCAAATCCTGTCACGAAGTATTTGACATAGTGAAAAGAAGGAAAGTGCGTAATCCATTTACCCTTAGAAAAATATTTAGGAAAGGTACTCCTTCAAAGACATATCAATATGTTATCAATTTGAATTAGAGGATTGTTTTTTTGATGTTGAGCTGGCTAGAAATTTATTTCGAATTACTGTTTCCACAGGCTGCTTTTCAATCTTTGAATCTAACCAACTGATTATATCTAAATATAAAAATGATTTCCTTTCGAGAGGATCATTTTCATATTGAAGCAGCTGGGTTTTTAATTGCTTAAATTCTGGTATGGCTTGGTCTAAATCAATGGCGAATGATTTTTTTAAGAACTTAAACACAGCTTCCTCTACTGCACCCAAATGTTCCATTTTTCCCATAAATCGATATACTGATTTAAACAAATATTCTATCAGACGCTCATTGCCCAATTCATAATGTGCTATGAGGTGTAGCAACCTTGCATAGCATTGTAAATCACTACGCAAATCTGTTTTGCGATTTATTATTTTTTGAAGATAATCTATAGCACTATCATTATCCCCACTACCAAAATAGAGTGAGGCAATTTTGTAATAAAAAACTAATGTTCTGTAGCTGTCAATACTTCTATAATATGTTGCAATAAATTTTTCGATATCATCTATTATGCATATTCCCTCAGAAAATTTTCCCTGTAAAAAATAATTATTTATTACTGCTTGATAATAATACAAATGAAACTGTACAATATCATTAGTATGTTTTAATAAGATTGTTTGGGCAAATACCTGTTTGTATTCCAAAATAGTATATGCAAACTTTTCATGATGCCTCAGTACATACAAAGCTGTTAGCAGATTGTGATAGCCCTTTACATATTGTGTTTTTTCTACAACAGCAAGCTCCGGATTATTTGCAAAAAGCCATACCCACTTTTGAGCATATTTGTAATAGAGTAAAAAATATTCCTGTATGTATGCGTACCAGCAGTATGCTTGGTAAGCATATAACTTTTCATAAAATGCATCGGGTGCAGCAAGCTCAAGTTTTGCAGCATCAAAAAAGTATTTAATTTTTTTCTGTTCGTCCTTATTTCGGCTATGTCCAAAACTAATAAACCAATTGTAAAGATGGAGTGATAAATTACTCCATAAACCACTATGTGTAATGGGTTGTATGATCTCATTGAAATCATCAGTAAGTCTTTGTGCCCGGTCTTTAAAACTACTGGTTATATGCAACGCTTCTATTTTCTTTTCAAAATTGATGGTCTGTAAAATATACGTGTGGTGGTGATATTTTACAGCAGTTTGCTTCAATTTGTCAAGCGTTTTCAAAGCCTGCTGGTACAATGCTTTGTTATAAAGAATTCTTGCATTACCCATTTGTTCCTGAAAAATAATATCAATATCAGTAGAGTCTGGGTTTTGCCGCAGTGCATTTAAAATCTGTTTGTATAAATGTGTTTTGAGGTTTGGTAATTGCTCTTTACTGAATAATTTTTTTTTGCGCAGCAATAATTCTTCCTGATACTCCTCCATTGCTTCCATTGCAGTAAACAGCTGTACTATTTTTAATTCAGCTTGAGCACTATTCCTTTTTACATAAAGTTTAAATAGGCGTTTTTCTCCTTTATCTAATGATTTTATCAATAAGAAAACTTCATCGGTACTTCTGTTGGACATCGTATAAATAATAGCTTAAAACCCTTTACTGTATTGATTATTGTACAAAATAATTTATTTTTTAGATACCATATATCAGACAAAGATGTTTTTAAAAAATGTACCTACCTAAATAGGTTTGCCTGCATATTATGGTATTACTGTGCAATGCACTGCAAATAAAAGAATATGAGTAAAGATAAAGTGTACATATTTGATACTACACTGCGGGATGGCGAACAAGTGCCCGGATGTAAGCTGAATAAAACGGAGAAAATAGAATTGGCCCTTGCCTTAGAAGGGCTAGGTGTTGATATTTTAGAAGCTGGATTTCCTGTAAGTAGCCCTGGAGATTTTGATGCCGTAAGAGAAATTACAAAAGTAGTAAAAGATATAACCATTGTGGCTTTAAGCCGAGCAGTACAAAATGATATTGAGGCAGCCGCAGATGCACTTCGCTATGCAAAAAGACCCCGAATACACACTGGTATTGGTACATCTGATTATCACATCAAAGGAAAATTTAATAGTACCAGAGATGAGATATTACAGCGTGCTGTACAATGTGTAAAATGGGCAAAAAACTTCGTGGATGATGTTGAGTTTTATGCAGAAGATGCAGGCCGTACAGATAATGAATATTTAGCTAGAGTAACAGAAGCGGTTATTGCCGCAGGCGCCACAGTTGTTAATATTCCAGATACTACAGGATATTGTTTGCCACAGCAATATGGTGAGAAAATGGCCTATCTCATGAACAATGTTCCCAATATTGATAAAGCCATATTGAGTTGTCATTGTCACAATGATTTAGGTTTGGCTACTGCCAATTCAATAGCAGGTATTATGAATGGTGCAAGACAGATTGAATGTACCATCAATGGGCTGGGTGAGCGTGCAGGTAATACATCATTAGAGGAATGTGTTATGGTGCTGAAGCAGCATGCTTATCTTGGTTACTATTCAAATGTTAAGTCTGAATTGCTGAATCCATTAAGCAGGCTAGTAAGCGACACTATGCGTATGCCTGTGCAACCTAATAAAGCAATAGTAGGCAGTAATGCATTTGCACATAGTAGTGGTATTCACCAGGATGGTTTTTTGAAAGATGCCATCACTTATGAAATTATTACTCCTGAAAGTGTGGGTGCAGCAGGAAGTAAAATTGTACTCACTGCCAGAAGTGGAAGAAGTGCTTTGGCCTATCGTTTTCAAAAATTAGGCTATTCTTTTAATAGGGATGATATAGATATTTTATACAAAGAATTTTTGCAGGTAGCAGACAGTAAAAAAGAAGTAAATAATGATGACCTATCAATGATGGCAAAATCATATCAGACAATAGGAATAGCAATATAATTATGGGTAAAACATTATTTGAAAAAATTTGGGAGCCACATATCGTAAAAACGATTGAAAACGGACTCGTTGTGCTATACATTGATAAACATCTTATTCATGAAGTTACCAGTCCGCAAGCTTTTAGTGGAATGAATAAAAGAGGCATCAAAGTATTTCGTCCTTCGCAAACAATAGCTACTGCTGATCATAACGTGCCCACGATTAATCAGCACCAACCCATACATGATGAAATGGGTAGAAAGCAGGTAGAAGCACTCATAAAAAATTGTGCTGAACATGGTGTGGAGTTATATGGATTAGGTCATCCTTATCAGGGCATAGTGCATGTAATTGGCCCTGAACTAGGCATAACACAGCCGGGTATGACCATTGTTTGTGGTGATAGTCATACCTCTACTCACGGTGCTTTTGGATCCATAGCGTTTGGCATTGGCACTAGCGAAGTGGAAATGGTTTTAAGTACACAGTGCTTATTGCAAAGCAAACCAAAACTCATGCGTATAAATGTGGATGGTGAGTTAAATAAAGGAGTGGTATCAAAAGATATTGTGCTGTATATTCTTTCAAAAATATCAGCTAGTGGGGCCACAGGTTATGCTGTTGAATTTGCAGGTACTGCTATTCGCTCACTAAGTATGGAAGCCCGTATGACCATTTGTAATATGAGTATTGAAATGGGAGGAAGATGCGGATTGATAGCGCCGGATCTAACCACATTTGAATATGTAAAAGGAAGAAAATTTGCTCCGCAAAATGAGGAGTGGATGAATAAATTAGAACAGTGGAAATCATTATATTCTGATGCTGATGCTGTATTTGATAAAGAGTATTATTTCAAGGCAGAAGAGATAGAGCCCATGATTACTTATGGTACAAACCCAGGCATGGGCATCCCCATTACGGGTATTGTACCCACCCTGGCTACTACACATGTAAATGATAAAACAGGATTGGAAAAATCCCTTGCATATATGGGCTTGGAGCAAGGAAATGCTATTAAAGGACAAAAGATTGACTATGTTTTTATTGGCAGCTGCACCAATGCCAGAATTGAAGATTTAAGAATGGTAGCATCTTTTGTAAGTGGCAAGCAAAAAGCCACAAATGTGGAAGTGTGGATTGTGCCGGGAAGCAAACAAGTAGAAGCACAAGCAAAAGCTGAAGGCTTAGATAAGGTATTTGAAGCAGCAGGATTTATGCTAAGACAACCGGGCTGTAGTGCTTGCCTGGGTATGAATGAAGATAAAATACCTGCGGGTAAATATTGCATCTCCACATCCAATAGAAATTTTGAAGGCAGACAAGGTGCAGGTGCAAGAACATTTTTGGCAAGCCCATTATCAGCAGCAGCAGCCGCTATTACTGGACAGGTGAGTGATGTAAGGGAGTTTTTAAATTGAAAAAAAAACATGGCAAAAAAACTTGAAATAGTACATTCATCATTCGTTCCACTACGCATTGAAAATGTAGATACAGATCAAATTATTCCTGCAAGATTTTTAAAAGCTACAACCAGAGAAGGGTTTGGGAAAAATGTATTTCGGGATTGGCGTTATCATAATGATGATGAAGCACAACCAAAAACTGAATTTGTATTCAATCAATCTAAATACAAAGGAGCAATTTTGGTGGCGGCTAAAAACTTTGGTTGTGGCTCATCCCGTGAGCATGCTGCTTGGGCCATTGCTGATTATGGATTTCGTGTAGTTGTAAGTAGCTTCTTTGCAGATATTTTTAAGAACAATGCCCTTAACAATGGCTTATTGCCTGTAACAGTCAGTGATGTTTTTTTACAAAAAATATTTGAAGAAGGATACGAATCAACGCTTACAGTAAACCTATCAGATCAATCCATAACAATTGATACAACCGAAGAATCAGAAAATTTTGAAATCAGTAGTTATAAAAAAACTTGCCTCCTCAATGGTTATGATGATATTGACTATTTACTCAGCCTTCAATCTGTGATAGAGAAATTTGAGTTGACAAAACACTAATAGAAAACACATTAAATGAATAAGCGAATTGCATTATTACATGGGGATGGCATTGGCCCGGAGGTAATAGCACAGGCTGTAAAAGTACTGAAGGCAATAGCAGTAACCTATCAGCACCAATTTAATTTTACAGCAGCACTAATAGGTGCAGATGCTATTGATAAAACAGGTACAGCCTTGCCTCAAGATACCATCAATATTTGTTTGGATAGTGATGCTGTATTGTTTGGAGCAGTAGGCCATCCAAAATATGATAACGACCCGGCTGCCACAATAAGACCGGAGCAAGGAATTTTAGGTATAAGAAAAGCATTGCAACTATTTGCAAATATTCGTCCCATCAGTACTTACAGCGCATTGGAACATTTATCACCACTAAAGCCAAAACAATTAGAAGGAGTGGACTGCATCATCTTTCGGGAATTAACCGGTGGTATTTATTTCGGAAAAAAGCATACAAGTGAAGATGGTGCTTATGCATCAGATGAATGTAGTTATAGTAGAATTGAAATAGAAAGAATAGCACATCTTGCATTCCAATATGCACAAAAGCGAAAGCAGCATTTAACCCTGGTGGATAAGGCAAATGTGTTAGATACATCAAGGCTTTGGCGCAGCACAGTGCAGGCCATTGCAGTACAGTATAGCGATGTAGCGGTGGACTATATGTTTGTGGACAATGCAGCTATGCAGCTTATTATTAATCCAAAGCAATTTGACATCATCCTTACTGAAAATATGTTTGGTGATATTATAAGTGATGAAGCAAGCGTATTGGCAGGTTCTTTGGGTATGCTGCCTTCTGCTTCTTTTGGCAATGGCACAGCTTTGTTTGAGCCCATTCATGGCTCCTATCCACAGGCTGCCGGAAAAGATATTGCAAATCCTACTGGTGCTATTTTATCATCAGCTATGATGCTAGATTATTTTGATTTGAAAGACGAAGCAGCTCTTATAAGAGATGCTGTAAATTGGGCTTTGGAAAACAGTTTTGTTACAAAAGATATAGATCCAATAAATTTTTATTTCACAAATACAATCGGTGATATTATTGCAGATTATGTAAGTGGTAAAATACCGGGTAGTTTAAAAAAAGAAAATATAGAATTGAGAAAATCAACGATTATTTAAAATTGAAAATGGAACTGATGATTGAAGATTCAATGATTGGTTGAGGTATAAAAATTTAGATTGTGGTTTGTAAATTTTGTTAGAATATTTTACTACAAAACTTCCATGCTGGCTTTTGGGGATTCATGTAAATGTTGTGGGTATATTGATTGTTATTTTTGATCTTTCCAATTCCACCATTTCAATTTTTCTTTTTCATGATTTTCCTTCGGGGTATCAGCATAATAAATGGCACATTTAAAAACGTATAACACGCATCTATCTTGAATTTGGCCAGCGAATTTGTTTGATAAATCAAAAAGATGGTACGCATCTTTTCCTTTTAAATCTTCAACTTTTGTTATTCCAATATTCCACAAATCTGTTGCCAAGGAAATTCCGACTCCTGGTATTTGTCTCAAATCTTTGATGGTTTGTTCTTTTGTGAGCATTTTGTTTTTATAGTTTTGATTTATTCCATTACAGTACAAATTTCAATCAAAAATCCATCAATATCTCTAATATATGCCACAATTTGTCCCCAAGGTTTTTGTTTTGGTTCTTCAATGATTATACCTCCATTATTTTTTGCACTTTCTAAAGTTTCTGCAACATTTTCTGTTACCAAACCAAGTTCAATTCCAAATGGTTTGTTTTTTAAATCACTTTCAATAAATCCATTTTTTAGATTTGCATTTGCCAGATTTTTTGAAGCAAAAGAAATTGTAGTTTCACCAGTTATAATTTCTCCATAATCATTTTCTTCAGTGATAAATTTTCTTGTAAATCCAAAGGCTTTTTCGTAGAACTCAATAGATTTTGTTACGTTTTCGACATAAAGAATTGTGTAAGCAAATTTTATCATTCCTTCTATTATTTTATGGTCAAAGTTATAATTTAATCGTTTATACTTCATTCTCTGTTTATAAAATCGCTGTAGGCCTCATCACTTGTATTTTGTAAGTAATCCATGTAGTTAGGCACTTTTGATATTGATCTTTGATAGTTTGATTACATTCGTAAGTGCATGGAGAAATTGAATCAAATTACCCTGACTAGTTTAAAAAAAATCTTAGTCTACAATCAGATGAACTTGGCATATACTTCACATTTATTGACTATGCACACTTTTTACAATTCAATATATAAATTTCCTAAAATTGAAAAATTATTTAACCTGTCTGGGAATAAGAAAAAATACTTGGTTTGATCAAAGTTTAACCAACTCTGGATGCCCAAATTTATCTTTTTATTAATATGTGTAACAACCCCAGCTGAATATGAAGGAGATAATAATCCTACAGAAAATGATGGCCTTATTCGAAATGTAGATGGGGCCATATATCCGAGATGAATAGGTACAAATATTTGATCCTCTTTCCCACCATACTGTTCATATAGTGAGTATAAAATACCTGTTTTCAAAAAGATTTTTTCATTTGAACTTGGAATCCAGATGTGAGCTATAATACCGCTTTGGAGGTAGTACTTATCGTATATGGGCTCTAAGTTTTCAAAATTAACAACACCCATAACACCTTCCAGATTCACTTTTATAAATGGTTGTTTTTTTTCATAAATAATACACTTTTCACCATCACAAACAGCAGTATGATAGTCTGCAGCTAATTTAATTAAGCTCTTATGCTCAGGCTTTTTTATAGATTGTATTCGAGATTGAAATTCAGGAGCATCTTGCATATAAGTATTCAATAATTCGATATGCTCTTTAGACCTATACAATATCGTATTATCATTAATGGTCTTAAATCCTTCTTTATAAGTAATCTCTGCTAATTGAAATCCCTCTTTATCAAGATAGTAGTGGTCTCCATTATTATCTCTCATGTAATAAATATTTACCTTTCCCTTTATAAGATATTCAAGAAATACAGGCGTTTCATTGATTACTCTGGAAACATAATACTTGCTATCAATAAATCGAAACGCTGTAATTTCATTTGGTAAATATTTCAATTCAATATTTTCCTTGTCCCTGAACTTACATAATGTACCCATTAATAAATTTCCTTGATAATTTATCTTTCCGTAAATAGTATCACCATTTAAATTTATTATATATCCAGGTCTAAAATCAGTTTGTGCGTTTAGTAAAGTTGAAAAATATAGTAATCCGAATAAAATAAATATTTTCAATTTCATGTTAGTTCTATTTAATTTAATGGGGTGCAATGTATATTATTGTTTTAAATGGTATCTATACTAATGCACCTATACAACCACAAGTTACAACCTAGCGTTGATGAACAATGTGTATTCAAAATCTCCAAATTCGATTCATGATACCTTGTTCTAATTTTGCTAGTTAATTTTTATGATTGGGCTTTGGCCTTAAGCCTTAAAGTTTTATGCCTTTATGCTTTACATTCGATACAAGTTTTGCCATTTCTGCTGCAAGTCCAATAGTAGCAGTGGTACCACTATTAAATTTTAAAAAATCAGTTTCAATTCCGTCACTAAAAATAATACCATTTGTCGGCATTAATGATTCTATTGTTAAACTGTTTTGTCCTTTCAAAAGCCCTGCTGTAATTCCTGTCTGTGTTCTTATGCTTTGAAATGGCTCTCTTATTACAAATAGCAAATCATTGTCATTTAATTTTGGTCTTTTGAGTTTTATATTTTTCTCAAACATTCCTGCTACGCCATATGCCATATTGAAAACAGAACTTAACCAACCTGTAGAACCTGCTTTTGTTGAAACTAAAATTCCACTTGAAGATTGTTCCTCCACCTTATTGTTGTATGAAATTTTATATCTAGCAGAAACCTGTGAAGCAGCACCAATAAATAAATCATTGAAAGCTAATAAACTTTGTCCGTCATTTAGTTTAGCTTCTGCAAATCGCATTGTTTGAAAATTAAATTTATCTGTCAAAACATTTTCAATGCCATAAATAAAATCAGTTGTGTCAAAAGGTAATAAAACACCGTCATATCTTTGTTTGTCAGGATTTACAGCAACCATTGGAACCCCTTTTGAATACTTTGCAGTATTTGCTACAAGTCCATCCTGTCCTATTACCACAATTACATTCTTATCTGTGAAAATATAATTTGGTAAATAGGTTCTTTCTACAACCTTGTTTTTTAGAGTTGCAGAAAGTTGTGTTTGAATTTGATGTAGTGCATGATGAAAAGTATCGTGCTCAATCACATAATCTTCAAAACTTCCTCCAAGTCGTTCAATGTAAAATTTAGCTTGTGCTTTTGTATTGAATCGTTCAATTAAAGTTTCAAGCCGAGTTTTGTTTTTAACAATGATTGCATATTCTACACTCATTTTTTCTTGTCCTTATCGTTCAAAATTGAATCTAATAATTCTGGACTGATATTTAAGTTTCCTATTTTCTCAGCATTTCCCGCAAGTTCTCTAAATGCTAATGATATATTGAATCTAGGATCTGTATTATTATTCAGCGCTGTAAGTGTTTTCCAATCAATGTCTTTATATGGCTTTAAAGTTGTTTCAATAACATACCCTTGTGTTTCCGCTTCTATTTTATCATTGCTTGTTTTCTGTTCTATCAAAAGTTTTCTTTGATTTTCAACAGCAATATCTGCAGATAATTGCATTTCTCTTAATGTCCTGTCATTCTCTGCTTTTTGAACATCAGATTCCATTTTCTTTTCTGCTATTTGTTTTTGTTTTTCTTCAACTGCAATTTCTGTGTTCAATTCTGATTCTTTAATTTTTTTTTCTTGTTCAACTGCAAAATTTCTACGTTCATAAATTGCTTGGTCTGCCTCCTGTTGTAGTTTTTCCCTTGTTTCAGTTTCCAAGGCTCTTGACATTTCAGGTGTGGCCCGAATAGCCAAAATACTTGCACTCAAAATTTCAATTCCGAGCATATTTATTGCCTGTGAATTTTTAAGTCCATCTAAAATATTTGCTTCAATTTTCTTTGCAGAACGAATTGCTTCTTTTAGAGATATACCGTGAATGAACGAGGCTGTTGCTGTTTGGGCTTCGTTTATAATTCTTTGGTTCAGTTTCTCTATATCGTTTTTTTGTATTGTCCACCATCTGTAACAGTAAAGTCTAAATTGTCTGCAAGTGTTTTGGGGTTTCCAATTTTGTAACTGATTTGTCCCTGAATTGAAACAGTTTGATAGTCGTTTGTTGTTTCACTAAAAATAAAAGGCAAATCGTTACTTCCCATTGGTATTGCTACGATTGAACTGTTTGGAGCGAAGTAAAAAAAAGAAAGTCCACGACCTTCTCGTTTTATGTTTCCATTTTTAAAATGAAGAACATAAGTCATAGAGTCAAATTTGATGTGTTGTATTCCGAACATATTTCTTTTATTAATTCTGCCTTTTTATTAATGGAGTTTAGTTAGAAGGTACTTAATAACAGTCTTTCTACAGACCGTCATCAATTTGCAAGAATAAGCAAAAAAGAAAAACTCTTTGAGGCTCATAATTTAAAGCTGGAAAAAATGAGTTTGCAATTAAAACACCGCCACTCAGTATGGCCTGCGATGTTGAGCAACAGATAGCCAAAGCTCCAATTTATTTTGTGTCTAATGGCACCAATGATTTTTGACAATCTTCTATACTGAGGGTTTTGGATATTTGTCTAAATGTTAGCAGTTCGGCTTATTTTCCAGTCGTATTGGTTAGTTGTCATTTTGTGCTATCTAAGTGCGGTTGTTTGGTGGCTCTTTTGCTGTTTTTTGCTTGGGTATGTGCTATTGGAAACTCAACAAATGTGGCACCAACTGGGATTATCTGTATGTTATTTTAATAATTTTATTTTGTCCAAGTCTTGTAAGATGCTCATTTGTTGAATAGCTATTTTGTTCAACTTTGTTAATCGGTCTTTTTGAGATACTTTTTCATTGATGAAAACAGCATTTAGGTTTTCCATGTTTGAAAGGCAAATCAGCTCATTGATTGTTGCATAATCACGCATATAACCTTTTGGGTTAGGATTTGCTTCACGCCATTGTTTTGCCGTCATTCCAAACATAGCTACATTCAATACATCGGCTTCATTGGCGTATATGATTGATGTCTGTTGATCCGAAAGTTCCAGTGGAATTAGATTATGTTTAATTGCTTCTGTATGAATGTGATAATTGAGTTTTGCTAATTCTCGTTTGGCTGTCCAGCCAAGTAGTTTTTGTTCTTCCTCTTTAAGTCTTTGGAACTCGGTAATTAGTTATAACTTAAATGGAACACTGATTGCAGAGCCAAATTCAAAAGCAATGTCCTTTTGGGCATAAGTTCCGCCATATTTGCCTTTTCTTACAATAATTCCAATAGCATTGGTTTTTTCTACCCATTCTGAAACACTAAGTACAAAACTTGGCAAACCTGCTTGAGTTTTAAAGTGGTCAAATTCCACCACTTTAAAATTGGGGTTGTTAATTTGCTCCTAAGTACCTAAAAATTCAAGCGTATAACGGGTTCTTATCCAGTTTTTTATGATGTCTGCTGCACGGCTTTCGCTTTCTTTTGCATTTGCCATATCAGTAAGTGAAATATAATCTCGTTCCTCAAAAGATAATATAGTAATTTCTGTATCCTTTACATTGATTTTTGCCATGATGGTAAATTGATAAATATTTGTTCGATTACCTCTCTAATTTTATAATACTTAATCATAGGATTAATCACGGTGATAATTTTATTAGTAACTCCATTAACCTATTAACAACTTGAATTTTGTTTAAACTGGATTTTCCTTCAAATATTAAATATTTCCCAATCCTCTTTGTTTTTTGCTTGGTTTTTTGACTGTTTTTTTAAATTTTTGGTGAATATTATTTTGTAAGATCAAGTAATAGGTGCAGCTCATTTTTGCTTATATTTTATTTGTGTCCCACATTTAAGTTCATTTATAAATTCTAAATGCTCGTTATATTTCGTCTGTCTATTTGTCGAATTTATTAGCTTATCATCAAAATAAGTTTCTGTCAAATTTTTCTTTGGATAAAATACAAAAATTGTGTCGTAAACGTTATTGTCATTTTCATTTGTAAAGTTCGGTAAAGCTTGTCTTAATGTATATTTTTCAATTGCGTCTGTATTCAAATCAAAAACAATTCTTCCTTCAACAAAACCAATTTCAGGACCGTGTCTGAATGTCAAATATTTTAACTTTTTTTTGACAAAATATGATTTTTGAGGAACAAGTCCGTCATGCTGATATTCAAAATAATTAGCTTTATCTTGTTTGATTTTGGTAAGAAATTCATTCTCTAAATCTTTATTTATTTTGTCATTATTTGCATTTCTATCACAACTTAACATACTCAGAAAAAAAAACACAATTATCAAGATATTGACGTAACTACAAATATTAAATTTTATTCTCATATTGATTTGCAAAATTTCATTTTTAATTTTTCCGAAAATACGTTTCGATTTTCCAAATAGCCACTTAACATCATTCCGTATAAAAACCGCCATCAATTCGTAACGATAAGCAAAAAAGCAAAACTCTTTGAGGCTCATAATTTAAAGCTGAAAAAAATGAGTTTGCAATAATAACACCGCCACTCAGTATGGCCCTGCGCTGTTGAACTACAGATAGCCAAGGCTACAATTTATTTTATGTCTAATGGCACCAATGATTTTTGACAATCTTCTATACTGAGGGTTTTGGATTTTTGTCTAAATGTTATCGACTCGGCTTTCTTATTTATTCAGTGGTCATTTCTATTGTTTTCAACCACCTTTCCAATAAATTTTCCCAATCTGCTATTGGAAGTTTACTCCAATTCGGATTGTCAAGAATGGTTCTATTCAAGCCAAAAGCGTGCCCACCTTCGGCATAAACATGGTACTCACAGTGAACCTTTGCTTTTTGAAGTGCAATAAAATAGACTAATGAGTTTTCAATTGGGTCAATTGGGTCATTTCCTGCTTGTAAAATAAAAGTCGGTGGTGTATTACTGTCAACTGGAATTTTCCTATTAAGTTCGTAAGTGTTGCTTGAGTGATTAGTCATATGCCCGGGAAAAAATACAATTCCGAAATCCGGTCGGCAATTTGTCTTATCTATTTCATCGGTAATTGTATATACTCGTTTTCTATAATTTGTACTTATGTCGGCTACAAGATGTCCACCTGCTGAAAAGCCCATAACTCCAATCTTTTTAGGGTCAATATTCCACTGTTTAGCTTCTGAACGAATGATACCTAATGTTCTTTGTGCATCTTGCAATGCAAGTGGTTTTATTGGGTCTTTTTCACAATGGCAATCTTTGTAGTAATGGGGACCTGAATCAGGCACTCTATATTTTAGTAATATCCCTGTAACGCCAATAGAAGCTAGCCACTCACATATTTCAGAACCTTCCAATTGGACGGCAACTTTAGTATATCCACCACCTGGGAAAACGACCACTGCGGCACCTGTATTTCCTTTAGTGGGTGAAAATATTTTTATGGTTGGTTTTGAAACGTTTCTAACTATTCCATTACTGTCATTTTCTATTCCAGTTATCAATTCAGCGTCTGGAATTCCACTGGTCCAAATAGGTATTTCATTACTTACCGTGAATGATTTTCCGCTTTCTGTTTTAGCTATTGAGTCTTGCGAATTTTGGCTTTTTTGTATGCAAGCACAAATACTTATCCCTGCAACAACAACAACTATTTTAGCTAAGGTTCGTATCATTAACTTTTTAGAAATTTTAATTGTGTAGGATGTTCAATAAGCGGACAGCAAACAACGGTCTGTCTACAAGACACCATCAATTTGCAAGAATAAGCAAAAAAGCAAAGCTTTTAGAAGCTCATTATTAGCAGTTAAAAAAAAATGTGATGTGCAATTAAAACACCACTGCTCTGAATGGCCCGGCGCTGTTGAACAACGGATAGCCAACAGCCCAAATTCGTTTTATTTATAACTTGTACTAAGGACACTGAATGACTCTTTGCAGGGGGCTGATGGCTATCCGTCTAAATGTTACTGCCGTTTTTTTTCTGTCCATTTTGTATCACTTCTATTTTCATGTATCTAAAAACTTTTCCTGCTTCGTCTTGTCCAATTTTTGCTAATTCTCTTTTTGGAAATCCGTTTTCTGTTACAACTTGTCCTGTTACTTTTATTATTAATGGCAGATTTTCTCCATTAAATAGTGTGTCTGCATTAATTAAACTTTCGTTTGCTGGTTCTAACCAATAATTTGTTTTCTTATCTGTGTTATTGTTAAAACGAGATTCACTCCATTGAGCACAAGTGCAAGCAAGTACTCCATGTGTTAAGATTAAAGTTTCAACTTTGCTGTCTGATTTGAAATTTGGATTGTCAATTATTTCAATTTTTGAATATCTAAAAACTTTTGCTTTTGGCATTGGCTCTTCCATCTCAATAGTCCCCTGTGGGTAATCTTTTCTTTGATAAAACTGACCAGTAATTTTTAGTCTGTGTCTAAATGCGTCAAAATATATTGGAAGTTCTAAACTCTTGTCAGCAGGTTCTATATAAAAGTGTAATTTTAAATAGTTCTTAGTGGTGTCGTTATTTGCATTGTCTTTTGATTGAATCCATTGGGGACAAGCACAACCCCAAACAGTGTACTCCACTTCTAAGTTTTCAACTTTGTTAGTTAGAATATTTGTTGAGTCTGAAATTACTTTTGAGTAGTTTCTATCTAGTTGTTTTAGTGATTTACTGTATTCTAATTGTTGGCTTGTTTTTGTTTGTCCACAAGAGGCAACTGTCAATGCAAACAGGAAAAGTGTCAATGTATTTTTCAGAGTTTTCATTTTGTTGAGTGTCGTTTTAAAATTCTGACTAACGTAAAATAAAGTCATTGTAAATCAATTAGTTACAATACCTATTTCAGCATTAGATATTTCAAATTTTGCGATTTGTTTTTAATTCGATTCACTAATCCGAGTTTTCTTTTTTCGTCAAGAATGAGATATGGAGTTGGAGGCCGATAGGGTACTTTTTTCACTATCATATTCCACACAATGACTGCCAGTTTTCTTGTCCAAATTTAAGCTGATTTTTTGTCAACCTATTTCAGTAGAAGACACTGGCTTGTGTGTCGGGTGTTTTTTTTATTTGAAGCGTTTAAATTTTTTAAAACAATTTTTCGTATCACTTTTAAATAACCACAAACGATACACTTATTCCAGCTTCGGCTTTAAAATATTATTTGTGTTTGAACCAACAAAGTGTGTTTTCTATGTATTTTTTAAACTCAGTATTTACAGGTTCCCCATGTATTACTTTGTTGTTATACTGCGTTCTTATTAAATAATTAAAAGCTCCCATATCACCTGTAAAGGCTGTATTATTATCTGAATTAAATTTTTGATGAATAGCCCATAATTTATTAATAAAAGGTTTCATAATGGTAATATTCCCACCCATAATACCACAATTTAATAAAATACTGTTCGCAAAATTATATTCGTACTCTTTGTAATCACTAATGTTATTGCGTAAATTTTCGGAATGTTGTTGCATCCATTCATTATTGAGTATTTGGGGTTCGTCTCCACAAAAAATACTTCTTGGATTGTCTAAATAAAATTGTTCAAGAAATGGGTTTTTTAAAACAATTACATCGGAGGTGTCGGTAAAAAATATGTTATTAATAAATCCAGCATTTAGTTTTAGGAATTCATTGTAAATGCAGTATCTGTAAACATTGGGATTAAATTGAACATCGTGGTCAACTTTTATAAAAGTAATGTACTCATTCTGATACCGTTCGCATGTGGTTGACGAAAAATTATTATGAAAAATTACTCCTTGTAATTTTAATTTTGAAATGGAATTTACCCAATCTTGAATTATTGAATAATCATCATCAGCCAAAACTGTATTTCTATTTACATCGTAAACTCCTGAAATGTGAGAGGCAACTATATAATCTTTCATTAATTTTTGTTCTCTAATTTAACTCTAGCTGAGATACTATCGGGATTATTTCTGTAGTAGATGTAGGTTCGCAAATCGACTTTTTTAACCATAAATTGCTGCTCAGCTCTCTCATAAAAGTGAGCATCTGCTCCATACATATTGATAAAATTAAGACTTTTAAAAACTTCTTTTTTGCCAAATAATGTAGCAAATAATATACAATCATCTACATGTACTAACTCGGTATTATAGAATCTATCAGGAACATAGTAATCTGATACGTTCTCTACAATCGTTTCAGTAGTAGAGGCTATTAGATCTAAGTTTTTGATTTCGGATAGGCAGGCTTGTAAATGATTTGGCTTGTATTCATCATCCGCATCAATTATAGTTATAAACTTCCCATTACTTACTAGCACTCCCTTATTTATAGATTCTGATTGACTACAATTTTTGTGTCTCAAATAGGTAATTTTATCCTCGTGTTGAATGGCGTAATTAAGGATTTCATTTTGTGTGTTATTATTGCTTCCATCATCAATAATAATTAATTCATAGTCATTAAATTCTTGATTGAGTACAGAATCTATAGCTCTTTTCACCAAAGAAAAAGGAGTATTATAAACTGATAGTATTACTGAAATTGTACACTTGTGATACATAGTTGCTGTTATTTCTTTTTTATTTGATATTATCTTAGATGAAGAACTACGATAAGGTTAATAAAAAAAATTAAATAAATAATTATTAATTTTTATTCTATGGATTTGGGTTATTTGATGATTTTCTTTATTTCACTCTTGATTGAAATTTGCATGTTCTTTAGGGATGCCACTAACAGCAGTATGTCTAAAAAACACCATCATTTTGCAAGATTAGGCAAAAAAACAATGCATTTAGAAGCCCATTACTGTAAGCTGTAAAAAAATGGGTTTGCGGGTTTATGAAAATTTGAAGTGCTTATTTTGGCTCTATTAAACTTTAGCAGCATCAATATTTTATAAAAATGAATGCAAAATACTTGTAGGTACTTTTTGAAGCTATCTAGGCCAATGATATTTATAATGCTGAGG
>CAXYYO010000041.1:0-29568 GCA_964293305.1 uncultured bacterium
TGATCTATGATGGTATGGGCAATTTTGAATTCTCACCGTAGGTGTTGCTTGAACATTGGGTTTTGTGCAAGTGTGGCTTGACAAACAAACATCAGCCAATTGCATATCCAGGCTGTGGTTCGGGCTGGACAAACATCGCTGAACATTTTATCTTAACTTCAACTTTATATTTTCAATCAGCAGCGGCTGTGGGCGGACGGAATACTAATGCCACACCTGCACAAAGCCCTGCCCGTTAGCGGTTATTTTATAGCGACATCCTAAAAATCATAAAAGACATGGCAGACAAAGAACAAAATAGAAGAAAATTTCTTACCAATTTGGGCTTGACAGCCGGTGTAGGAATTATTGGGTCAAGCTTTATAAAACCCATTCCAGACTTATCTGCCGAAGATTGCAAGACAACACCTATTTTAGAGTTAGGGCCATTTGCAGTAATGAAATACCGAAAGCAAGCTGACCACGATATTGATTTGACACAAATAGACGGGAATGCAGGTGTTGCATTTGGACAAATTATAATAGTATATGGAAAGATAACAGACAAGAATTGCAAGCCAATACATTCAGCTATTGTAGAAATATGGTCAGCCAATCACTATGGAAAATATCATCATGAGTATGATAAAAGTGAACGGCAAGACGACCCAAATTTTCAAGGTTGGGGGCAAGCAATTACAAATGAATTGGGAGAGTATAAATTCAAGACAATATATCCAGGTCCGTATGGTTCAAGAACGAGACACATTCACTATAAAGTTTCTAAAAGAAACTATCATGAACTTACAACACAACTATTTTTTGAAGGAGAAGCCAAAAACAGCAAGGATTTTATTTTAAGCTCATTTCCTCATGACGAACAACAACTGATTACCCGACCACTAATAGACAAAGATGATATAAAGCTAGTTGAGTTCAATATTACTTTAGATGAAGTTCAAAAAGGTAGTTTGCCAGAAAAAGTACTTAAAGAGTATATCGGAAAATATACTTTAAAAAATGCTCCATTTGACATGCAGAAGTTTATGAAAATGGCAATGGGCATTGAGGTAACCAACTTTGACTTTGAAATAACTCATAAAAAAAACCAATTGTTTATGACGTTATCGTTTTATCCAACTATCGAACTTGGATGGAATGCTAAAGACGAGTTTCAGTCTTGGTCTTTTAGTAACACTTTTATAAGGTTTAGAAGAGATGACAATGGAAAAGTTGTTGGATTGAGATTGCACTTTGGCGAAGACGACTATGTGGAAGCAGCGAAGAAAAACAACCGCTAACATTGGGTTTTATGCAAGTTGGGCTCGACATTGTAATATCAGCCAATTGCAAATCCAAGCTTCAGTTCGGTCAGACGAATTACTATCAACTTTTGTACTTAAATTCATCAAAATATTTTCAATCAGCACCGGTTATCGGCAGTCGGAATTCTAATTCCCAACCTGCATAAAGCCCTGCTCGTTGGCAGAAATAGATTTACCGTTTCAATAATCTAACGCAACTTTTGTTTTTGAAACGGCATGTAACCAGCTATTATCCGAGAGTGTCATTTACAAAAAAAATATAAATTCACATTTCTAAATCTAAAAAAAATAATATGACAACTAAAAAGACAAAAATCAAAACACCAAAACTTACGATTGAAAGTTTACAAAATGAAATTGAATTACTTAGGTACGAACTTTACTCTCTTAAAGAGGTTATTAAGTTACCGTTTACTACCGAGAGATCAAATTATTTAAAATACCAAATTTCATTTATACCTATATCCCAGCCACACGAAGACACATACAAAGTAAAGATAATTGGACAATCATTTAGTACACCAAGTTTAGGCTATAACCCTATAATATATCAGCAAGCTATAATTTATGTAGAAATTACTGCTGATAGAAGAAATAATTGGCGTATCAAATCTATTCATAAAGCAGAAATAGATTTAAACGGACAGTTTAATATTGACATTGAAATACCTAATATAAGTATAAATAGAAATGCTCTTTCAGACTTAAGAATAAAAGCTGTGGATACTAAAACAGGCTTCATTTCTAATAACCTTTTCCCTTTTAACTAAAGTTCACCTTTCGCAAATGTGACTTCACTCCAAATTAAAGGACGTTATAATTTGGCGACAAATTTATAGGACGAAATAACTTTAGATTTTTTATAATGTAAAAAGTATACTTCTGCCAACATTGCGTTTGGCAATATGGTGGCAGTCGGAAGCCCAATGAGCATTTAGTTCGCTATTGGGCTTTCATTTCGGCTTAACAAACATTGCTGAACATTGATAAGTTATATTTATCTTTGGTACAAAGCCAAGCAGCGGTTCCGGGCGGAAGAATTTCAAATTCCACCACATCGCCAAGCGCTATCGTTGCCTGCTATGTTATTGGACACCCTGAAATTCAAAATACTTTAAACAGAAACATATGAATAAATATTTTTTAATTATCTCATTCATTTTTACGACAACAGCGTTTGGGCAAAGTAAAGATCAAACAAAATTGGATTCTATTTTCAAACAAATTCCAGACATTAGCATACTACAATTTGCTCAAACCAAAAATGGACTTTTTTGTGCTTTATCAATCAAACAGCCAATTGACCATAAAGACACAACTAAAGGTTTCTTTAAACAAAGAGTTATCTTAATACACAGGAGTTTTGACAAAATAATGGCTATGGAAACAAATGGATACGAAATTAATTATCAAAATTCAGGGAATGAAATTGAACAACAATTAGGTTCTAATTACTTAGATATAGAACACAGATATTTTGGAAAATCAAAACCAGATTCTTTGCAGTGGAAATATTTAACTTATGAGCAAGAAGCAAATGATTTACATCATATCAACCAAGTTTTTAAAAGTATTTACAAGAGTAAATGGATAAGTATGGGTTATAGCAGAGGAGGACAGAATGCTATACACTATAAATACTTTTTTCCAAACGATGTTGATGCGACAATTCCAATTGTAGCATCTATTCAGGAAGATTACATTGACAAACGTTTTTTTAAATTTTTAGACACAATAGGAACTAAAGAATGTAGAGATAAAATATTGGCGGTTCAACAATTTGTACTAAGTAACAAAAAACAAGCAATTGACAAATTAAAATGGTACTCAAAAGGACAAGGTCTCACCTTTGATTATATCGGAAGTATTGAAAAAGCACTTGAATATTGTGTATTAGAATATTCTTTTGCATTTTGGCAATTTGGCGGAGATTGCTCAAAAATACCAACTAATAAAAATTTAGACGACTATTTAGAAAATGTACTTGAAGTTTCGAGTTTAGATTACACAGGAGACAAAAAAGCTGCAGAATTATTCCCTCACTATTATATGTCTGAAACACAAAGCGGCTATTATGGTTATGACTTAACAAATTTTTCAAAATACTTAAAGTATTTTAATGGGCATCCTTCTGCTAATTTGCCACCAAAAGATGTGAAGTATAATGCATTTGATAATAGCTATTTAAAGAACTTAATCAAATGGCTTGATGAGAAAGGTAACAATATCATTTACATTAATGGTTCTCTTGACCCTTATTCATCTTGCAGAATTATTCCATCAAAAAAAGTCAATTCTAAAAGTTATTATTTAAACAATAAAGACCACGTTGCAGCTCAAAGTTTTAAAAGTATGACAAGCGAAATGAAAAAAGATTTTAGTGAAACGTTAAGTAAAATGCTTGGACAAACCGTAGAGTTTAAATGACAAGAAGAAACACAGCAGGCAACACGAACTGTGTAAAAAATCAAATAAATCAGGCAATATTTTTTTGGTAGTTATCTTGATACAGTACACCAGATTTAACTACACCAAAAACCTGCTTTAATAATTTGTTACACACAGCAATAAGTGCTAGTTTTTTATTCTTTCCATTTGCCACCAATCGGTCATATAATTGTTTGCAAGCTGCATTGGTTGCTTTGGCATTGAGGGCACACATATATAGTGTGTGTCTGAGTTGTTTGCCCCCGATTTTAGAGATACGTACTCTACCCCTGATACTTTTACCACTGGTAAATTCTTTAGGACTAAGGCCGGCATAACTGATCAATTGTTGATAAGTTTCGGTATGTTTAAATGCCTGCGTAAATACGATTAAAATAGCCGTAGCCCGCTTACCTATACCTTTTACGCTGCTCACCCGTTTTACCAGTTCGGGTTGCCAGGCGTTTAATTTTTTGATCAACTCAAGTTCTAATATTTTAAGTTCGCTGCGCAATGTTTTGATAATTGTTTGATACGATTTGACTACCGCCCTTTTATCAATATTTAATAGTTTAAGCGCATACATTTTATTGTTGACAGCGGTTATTTCATGCGTTATGGATTCAATGGCATTGTTGAGTGATTTGCACTCAAAGTATTGCTGACAGGGCATTTGGTACTGGGCAGGCTTTCTTTCTATACCATACAGGCAAATGTGTTTAGCATCTATTTTGTCGCTCTTGCTACGCTCTAGGTTCATTTGAATATAGCGCTTGATTTGTAGTGCATTTACTACACTATAGTTACAGTGGTTTTCATGCAAAAAGAAACACAGAGGCAAGTGAAAGGCACCGGTACTTTCCATTACAAAGTGACAGTTGTTGCCCCCAATTTTAAGTAAGGATTTAAAACCAGCAACTGTATTACTGAGTTCATGATGGGTCAGTTCACCATTTGATGTTTGTACACAAATGTTGAAAGTGGTGGCACTCATATCAATACCACAGTACAATGTAGAGTAATTCATTTTTTCTTTTTTTTAATGATTTAATGAGATTAATTTTACAGGGCAAAACAAAAAATGGAAGAACAAACTTACACTGGCTATCATCCTAACACAAGCTCTATAAAATGGCTTAACGAACTGTACAGCATTTGTGTAAGAAAGGGGCAGGGATAAGCGTGTTAGACAAGCTCTTGGCTTATTGGGTTTGACTACCTTATTCTGCCTCTGTTCTTTCAAAATATTTGTCCTGAAAATATTGTTAAAAATAATAAAAAGCAAACATAGGATTGGGTTTTGTGCAAGTTGGGCAGAAGGAATAACAATGAGCATTTGAAATTCTGTTCAGCTATAGTTCGGGCTTGACAAACAACATTGAGCATTAGTTCTTAACTTCAAATTTATATTTTCAATCAGCAGCGGTTACGGGCAGAAGGAATACTAATTCCCAACCTGCACAAAGCCCTGCTAGTTGGGCGTCAGCTTTTAGACACATCACCACAAATGACAAGCTCAAATAGAAATATTTTTATTTTACTTCTGACTGTGATTTTTTTTCATTCTTGTCATTCCCAAGACAAAACTCAAAATGACAAACACGAATTAGAATTAACTGCGACACTTGGTGGGATTATTTACTTGGACACAACTACTACAATACATATTGCGACAACACTTTTCAATCCGACAAAAGACACTTTGAGTTTTGTTACAATGACTTGCTCATATGAAGACTTGTTTTTGACAGATACATCTATCTTCAAAGTGCAATCTCGTTACGACTGCTTTAGTAACTACCCAACCGTAACGTATATTCCACCAGGAGAAAAACTTGACCAATTCATTATGGTCAAGCCATCAACCAAAGGCACAAAAATTATTGATAATAAACTGCGAATTGGAATGTATTTACTGACCCCTAAAAAGGAAAACGGCTTTGACGGAATTATTAAGCAATATGAAAATCGACAGAACGCAAAAGTCATTTGGAGTAATGAACTTGACTTGAAACGACTTTATAGAAGACTATACAAATAAGCCGAACGCCCAACATTTAGACGGATAGCCAACTGCCCCCAGTAAAGAGTCATTTAGTGTCCTTAGAACAAGTTATTATAAAACGAATTGGGGCTGTTGGCTATCCGTTGATCAAAAACGTCGGCCATTCTATGAGGTATTGCTAGTGGGTGGGTAGTATAGCATTTTGGTTTGCTATAAGGAAGAACTATGTATTGATTTTTTTCATAGTTCGTTGCTTGTTTTTACGATTGGTTTTTGTGAGCCTCTACTCCTTGCATCTTCTGATAATAAGGGCAGATGATTGTAGTACATCGATTATATCATTTGGATTTAGACTATATGAATTAGGATTTTTAATTTTTTGTGTTTTATGGTAACTTCATTTCACAAATAATGACAGGAAGTCCATCATCATTGCCCGTAGGGCAAAAATTGATAATTTATTTTGCCATCAAACACTAGTTTTCATGGTGCTTAAAAAAATATCTTTATCTAAATATTTCCTTATACTCATTGACGATGATTGATATCTTTACATTTGTACCCAAAATAATTGTATATGAATAAGGGTCCAATATCAAATTTTATAGCACATCATTATAGACATTTTAATGCAGCTGCATTGATAGATGCTGCAAAAGGTTATGAAACTCATTTGCTTGAAGGTGGTAAAATGCTGGTTAGTTTAGCCGGTGCCATGAGTACTGCTGAGCTGGGTGTGAGCCTGGCTGAAATGATTAGACAGGGCAAAGTGGATATTATAAGTTGTACCGGGGCCAATTTGGAAGAAGATATTATGAACCTGGTGGCGCACAGCCATTATACACGCATACCCAACTATAGAGATCTTACACCGCAGCAGGAGTGGGAACTGCTTGAAAAGGGCCTAAACCGGGTAACGGATACTTGCATACCGGAAGAAGAGGCATTTAGAAAAATTCAACATCATATTGTGAAAATTTGGAAGGATGCTGATGCTGCCGGCGAAAGATATTTTCCTCATGAGTACATGTACAAATTACTACTGAGTGGTGTTATGAAAAATGATTATGAAATAGACCCAAAAGACAGTTGGATGCTAGCCGCCGCAGAGCGCAATCTTCCGATTGTAGTACCGGGCTGGGAAGACAGCACTATGGGAAATATTTTTGCCAGTTATATTATCAAAAATGAAATGAAAGCCACTACTATGAAAAGTGGTATTGAATATATGGTGTGGCTAAGCAATTGGTATCGCCAAAACAGTGGGGGCAAGGGTCTAGGTTTCTTTCAGATTGGCGGCGGCATAGCTGGAGATTTTCCAATTTGTGTAGTACCTATGATGTATCAGGATCTGGAATGGACAGATGTACCTTTCTGGAATTATTTCTGCCAAATAAGTGATAGTACCACGTCATACGGTAGCTATAGCGGTGCAGTGCCCAATGAAAAAATTACATGGGGCAAATTGGATATTCATACCCCAAAATTTATTGTAGAAAGTGATGCTACTATTGTAGCTCCACTCATGTTTGCATGGATACTGGGCTGGTAGTGGTAAAAATTATATGATGCGGATTTTGTAGATGGGAATCGAATATATAAATGTAAAAACATCTATTTATTTTGTATCATAAATCAGACTTTAAAATAAGGTTTTAGCTTATAAACCAGATGATGCGGTTGAGCATTGTTACAAAGCCGAAACGCTTGGTGACTATGCATTTGAGAACAATTGTTGGCTTTAAATCGTTTATTATTTCCACAGCCAGAATCAACCTCATTGACTTATCCATATTGCCTTTCAACTTTTCACAATAAAGTCAACGGCATCATCTGGGTTTAATCATCCCCCCTACCCTGTTTATTTGTAGTATTTATATATCGATGGATTATATATTTGCCAACGTTTTATGAAGACTATCCTATCAATTATCCTTTTTTTTGTTGTAATGAGCCTTTCGGCTCAGAATCAATTGCCTAATTTTAAGGTAACTGATATGGGCAATAATCGCAATAGAATTTCTTGGGAAAATCCCTTTGGCAAAAACCTCATACAGTTAAATATACAACGAAGCACAGACAGTGTGAGTTATCGTACATTTTATAGTAGTATATCCCCAGAGCTTGCACAAAATGGCATTGTAGATGAAGCATTGCCCACCATATACTATCGTATTTTTTATGTGGTAGATGGTGGCCTATATTTCTTTACTAAAGCAATGCAGGCTGCTGCTGAAACAGTGGGAAGGGAAAATCTGGATGTATTAGAACAGGATGAATCAGAAGCCTTACCCATAGCAGTAAACGTATTGCTAATAATAACGGTGAGAGATAAGGATTCTGTACTTACACAATTGCACTATCCACAGTTTTTAGATTTCAAAGACTCCATCCTTACTAAAACAAGAGATACCCTTTTTGCCATCAATAAAGAAGAAGTAATCATTAAATATTTTGACCCTGAAAGCCAGTGGATACCGTCATCATTCATATTCACCAATAAAAAAGGATATGTGCAGATACAACTGCCAAAAGCAGGTACAGCAAATTATAGAATTGATTTTTTTGATGCTCAGAAAAAGAAAATATTTCAACTAAAAAATATTTTAGAACCATTTCTTGTATTAGACAAAATTAATTTTAGACATGCCGGTTGGTTTTATTTTGAGTTGTACGAAAACAACCAAGTCATAGAAAAAAGTAAATTCTTTGTACAAGAAGATATTTATTAATAACCAAGCCGCTACAAACGTTTTAATCCTTCTCTTGCAGACTTAAGGTTTTTATCCAATTGGAGACATTGCTCAAACCTCATTTTAGCACTATCTTTCAGCTGAAGCATTTCATAGCAGCGAGCCTGATAGTAGTATGCATCAGCATACAGGTTGTTGATTTTTGAAGCCATAACAAACACGGCAAGAGCACTACGATAATCTCCTGCATCAAAAGGTAATAAACCCTTTTCAATATATGCTTCCATATAAGTATAATTATTGGCTATACAAGCTTCAAATGCCGTATTAGCTTTTGTTCTATTGTGGCTACGGGCATAGTACACGCCGGTTATAAAATCGGCATGTGCTTCATACGCTCTCCCTATCTTTAATTTTTTAATATATGTTGCAATTTCCAAACTTTCTTTATCGGCCAATTCAGCCATTAGGTTACCAAATGCAAGTACATTATCTGGTGCAGGATAAATAAGTAAAGATTTTCTATATGCAGAAACAGCCGTTACTGTATCCCCATTATTTTCTGCCAGCTGTGCTTTAGCAAACCATAAACCCGCATTAAGACTATCTTTCAAAATGAGGCTATCCATTTGTGTAGTTGCGTCTTTGTATTTACCTGCACTATCCAATAAAAATACTAGGGCCAACCGCCCACCGGCACTATCTGGATTTTGATGCACAATGGTGTTCAATGTTTCAATTTTTTTATCGAAAGTAGCAGACACATTCTTGTCATCTTGCTGTGTATCCTCTGCACTGGTACAACCTATACCATAGAGCAATATCAAAATAAACATGCGATTTTTCATCCTGCAAACATCAGTATTTTTTTAGAAAATAAAGCACTATGCTGCTTC
The DNA here is from genome assembly GCA_964293305.1 of uncultured bacterium. Taxonomy (GTDB): domain Bacteria; phylum Bacteroidota; class Bacteroidia; order Chitinophagales; family Chitinophagaceae; genus CALAGJ01. The sequence goes on from CAXYYO010000041.1 coordinate 9,326, forward strand.
ACTAAAATGGAATCAAAGAAGTCATAAATTGATATCATTTTTGGGGGTGCCCCTGCGGGTCAGGCTTTACGCTACAAGTCCTCGCTGTGGTCTGGTCTTTTGCTTCAAATGAAGCAATGCGAAATTGACAAATACCAGAATAAAATAAAAAATACATTCGTAATCCCTTCACGCCAATTTTATAAGACACTGTTTAAATAGTGTTATTGAACCCAGACATTGCAGTTGATTTTGTAATGAAAAATTAAAAGTTAATATATATAAGTGTTTGAGGTTGATTTTTTGCAGAGGAAATAATAAACTAATATAAAATAAAAAAATCCGCTTAAGTGCTGATACATGCTGCGTTTCAGTTTTGTAAACCATTTCAACTACAATATCTGCGTTAAAATTCTTTTACAAATGTTGGCAAATTTTTTCAGAGCAACATGCCCAAGGTATAAAAGGATAAAATGCTTATTAGTTCTAGAAAATATAGTATTTTTAGATTGGCAAATGTATAAGCTCAGTTACTCACTACGCCTCACTATTAAAAACCAATCTGCCTCTAAGGGTAGGTATCCATAGTCGTAAATGAAATGATAGGTGTTGCCTTTTTTATTGGTGTAAGTATGGGTAATGTATTTAAACTGAAACCCAGCTTGAAGTAGTTTATCCCTATGCACTTTCGTTAATTCTTCCCCTTCGGGAAATGTGTTTTCTAATATGCGCCTGTTTTTGGCCAATGCATTATTTATATTTCTAATCAGATTGCTATTGCCCGATTTAAGTGTATTATTAAAATTATTTCTACAATAATCATCACAAAACTTCTTGTCGCTGCGGCCCTTTAGAGGCTTCTGACAACTGAGGCAATTTTTTGAATCAACGGGCTGTATCATAAGCCAGACTTTGTTTATGCAAGTAAAAATAATAAATTTTTATCATTTACAAGCGTTTACAAACGTTTACAAACGAATACTTACGGAAGTAAACGTATAACATCCGGGTATGGGGAAAACAGGGGTACACCTTTGCATTGTGTTTGGCAATAGCGCTTTACCAAACATTGAAATAAAAAATTTTAATAATCGCTTAGCTGCAAGGCTAGCACAAATCAAAAAAGATGTACGCACTCAAAAACAAAGTTCAGTTAATTGGTAATCTAGGTATGAATCCTGAAATCAAAGAAGTATCAACTGGTAAAAAAATGGCACGTTTCAGTATGGCCACAAATGAATCTTACAGAGATGCAAATGGCCAAAAACAAACCGAAACACAATGGCATAATTTAGTAGCCTGGGGAAAGGTAGCAGACCTGGTAGAAAAATTTCTTACCAAAGGAAATGAAATTGTAATTGAAGGTAAACTGGTAAACCGTAACTACACAGATAAAGAAGGTATAAAACGATATACTACAGAAATACTAGTAAATGAAATAGTGCTGCTAGGGAGAAAAGATGCCATAGCATAATCTACAAATTTATACAATCGTTTCTAACCATCTAAATACAAAATCCTCGGGTACAACACCGGGGATTTTTTTATGCAAAAATTGTTTTTGATTTAGGTAGTTTAAAGCATTTTTCAATAACACAAACTCAATATTCGATAACCCTTTTTTTACAATACGTCAATACCAATACCTGGTTTATCGGGGAGGGTTACTTTACCATTTATGACCAACATACCTTTATAAACATCATTTTTTATCAACAAATTGCCATCTAAATCTACCCAGTCTGCTAGTGGGGCCAGCTGACTCATGGCACTTACTGCACAACTGGTTTCTGTCATACAACCCAGCATCAGTTTCATATCCAAAGCACGGGCCACTTGTATCATTTTTGCTGCCTCATACAAGCCAGTACATTTCATAAGTTTAATGTTGATGCCGGTAAATACTTTCCAGGCTTTCTTTACATCGGACAGTCTTTGTACGCTTTCATCCCCCATTGTAGAAATGGGGCTTTGCTCGGTAACCCAAGCCATATCATCCAAAGCAGCAATAGGCATGGGCTGCTCACAAAACACTACCCCTTTTTCATGCATCCAATGCATCATATCCAAAGCATAATTTTTATCAGCCCATCCTTGGTTTACATCCACACATAGCGGTACATCTGTTATATCTCTTACAGCATTTATCATGGCCTTGTCATTGTCTTTACTGAGCTTTACTTTCAAGATTTTAAAGCCCTCAGCTTCTTTTGTTTTAGTACGCACCATTTCTGGTGTATCTAAACCAATAGTAAAAGAGGTATTGGGTGTTTTTTCTGCACTAAGGCCCCATATTTTATACCAAGGCTGTTGTAGGATTTTTCCCAATAAATCGTGCAGTGCAATATCAATACTGGCTTTTGCAGCTTTATTACCCGGAGCCAGTTGATCTATGTAGGCTACAATTTCTTCTATTCTAAATGGGTCATTAAATCTGGTAATATCAACCATAGAAAGAAAAGCAAGTACAGACGCATGGCTTTCACCCAGGTAGGGTGGCATACTTGCTTCTCCATAACCAATTATACCCTCAAAGCCAATTTCGGTAAGCACTACAGGCGTTGTGGTTCTTGTACTATTATTTACTCCAAATGCATGTTTGAGTTCTAATGTATATGCCCTATATCGCAGTGTAAGTGAACTACTGCTATATTTTTTCTTTTTATTTATTGCTAGCGCAAAATGAGGAATCAAAGGAGTTGCAATAAGTGCGGAGCCCTTCTGTAAAAAATTTCTTCTGGTATTTTTCATCATACAAAAATTGTCATACGAACCCGATGCAATATAATAGTCTAATACTAATGCAACCCGGATTAAGTTGTTGAAATTTACTAGAAGCCAAAATGATGCCTGCAAATTAATTTGTGTGCAGAAATGTATTTTATTGAAGCCAGACGAAGCAGTTGTATTATATAACAATGCCAAAAAGCTACATACCCATACATTTGAAATCAAGGGTTGATTTTTAAATAGTTTACTATTTCATTAGAAAAAATTTACCTCAACAACTTATCTATATTACCTGTCAACTTTTTATAACAAAGTCAACTGCATCAGCTTGGTTGAACAATCTAAATAGATCGACATACAATATTGTAATATTTCCATCAGTAACTCAAGATTCCCAAAACCCTTATCAGTATTGTGATTCAAAGCATTAAAAAAGCAGTAGCATATAATTTTAGGTAAAAATGGGTTGATCAGGAACTATGCTAAACCTTATTTTTGCCCCATGTCATCCAAGCCTACATTACATACTTTGCTATCTCCAAGATTATTAGATTTATATGAAGTAGAAAAGAGCATAGTTGTTATTATTGATGTATTTCGAGCCACAAGTACTATTGCTACAGCTTTGTATAATGGTGCTACCAAAATTGTACCTGTAGCACAGGTAGATGAATGTATACAATTAGGCAAAAGCTTACAGGCCATCACCGCAGGTGAAAGAGATGGCAAAGTGATTGAAGGATTGCAGCATGGCAATAGTCCTGCGGAATATCCACGCAGTTTTATTGAAGGAAAAACGATGGTATTAACTACAACAAATGGTACCAAACTTTTGCACATGGCTTTACAAAAAGGAGCAGCAGAAATAATAACCGGTTCATTTCCAAATTTAGATAGGGTAGCAGATTATTTGCTTGCGCAAAATAAAAATGTAATTCTTGGATGTAGTGCTTGGAAGGATAGATTCAATTTAGAAGATACCCTTTTTGCAGGGGCCGTTATACAAAAAGTAAAAGATGCATTTACCATCCATTGCGATAGCAGTATTATGGCAGAGGATATGTATGCCTTACATCAAAATGATATTAAAAGTTTTATCAGACGCACTACACACTGGCATCGGCTGTCATTATATAGTTTGGAAAAAGATTTGGAATACTGCGTTTCTGCCAATGTAGCACCATCCCTGCCCATATATACAAACGGTGCTTTGATTTCAATTGGGTAATTAATTCCCGATTTTGCAGTTGAAATTTTTTACCAATAGCACAGCATCATCTGGGTAAAATAGATGGAAATTATTATATTTTCTATTGATATAAAATGCGCACAAAAAAGTTGGAATGCAAGCCTTTTGCATTTACGAATTTTGCCTACAATTGCCCTTTATAATTTGGATCATAATCCACCATCCACTCTATACCAAATTTATCTCTAAACATGCCAAAATAAGAACCCCATGGGCTATCTGCAATAGGCATTTCTATTTTACCACCCTCAGAAAGTCCATGAAATAAATGATCAGCCTCTTCTTTACTTTCAGCACTAATGGATATCTTAGATCTATTTTCATTTTCATTTACCTTCCCCATCATGGATGGTACATCACTACCCATTAACACATTGTGATTGCCAATAGGCAGCGCCACATGCATTACTTTATTTTCTTCTTCAACAGAGATTGGGTATTCTGCATTTGGCATATCTTTAAATCTGGCCATCATGGCAAAAGAGCCACCAAATACTGATCTATAAAATGTAAATGCTTCTTCAGCATTACCATTATAATGTAGGTAGGGATTAATAAGTGCCATAAATGTTCTATTTTTTTGATTAATAATTTTGTGCCAGCGAATAAAAATATTCAATTAGACTTTCTTAATCAAGAAATTTTTTGAGCATTATTTTATGACAGTAGTTAGCATGCAGCATTCTAAAAAATATTTGTTGATTTGCTATTGCTTATCAAAAGAAAAAGACAAGTTTTGATAATGAAATAGTCACCGCTATTATGCGGACTAGTAAAGAGGATATGAAAAAAAAGTAGGGGTGTTTGGGATAAGCACTAAAAAAAGAATCCCCCATAGAAATGGGGGATTTTCTTAACCCTTAAAACAACCAACATGAAAAAATCTTAATATATATATAACAAATACTTTTATAATTCAGTTCGCAAAGATTTAGAATAAATTCAAAAAAAAAAAATATTTTTTTTAAACTGCATATTCTACAACTTGATTCATGGTTTTAACGTATTCAAAGTGTAATCCTTTTATAAATTCAGGCTCTATTTCCAGTATGTCTTTTTCATTTTGCCAGCACAGCATAATCTCCTTGAGACCTGCACGTTTTGCTGCAAGAATTTTTTCTTTGATACCTCCTACTGGCAGCACTTGACCCCTAAGTGTTATTTCTCCGGTCATTGCCAACCAGGGCTTTACTTTTTTTCCGGTAAATGCCGATACCAATGAACTGAGTATGGTTATACCAGCACTTGGTCCATCCTTTGGCACAGCCCCTTCCGGCACATGAATATGTACATTTTTTTTCTGTAGAAGCGCTGTATCAATACCATATTTTTTGGCATTTGCATGCAGATAGCTTAAAGCTGTAATGGCACTTTCTTTCATTACATTACCCAAGTTTCCGGTAAGTTTTAATTCTCCTTTCCCATCACTGAGGCTGGTTTCAATAAATAAAATATCCCCACCTACGTAAGTCCAAGCCAGTCCAACCGCTACACCGGGCATCACAGCTGTTTTATAAATTTCATTAGAATATCGGGCCCTGCCCAATACTCTTTCTAAAGCAGGAACACTAAGTGTGGATGCAATCTTGTTTTTCATGGCATATTCCTTTGCCTGATTTCGCATTATTGATGCTAATTGCCTGTCTAACTCCCTTACACCACTTTCTCTAGTATAGTTTTCAATTAATTTTTCCAATACCCTATCGCTTAAAGTAAATTTAGTGTTACCCAAACCATGTGCTTCTTTTTGCTTTGGTACTAAATGCCTTTTGGCAATTTCTATTTTCTCTTCAATAGCATATCCACTTAGGTCAATAATCTCTAATCTATCTCTTAAAGCGGGCTGTATATTTTGAATATTATTTGCTGTGGCTATAAATAATACTTTACTTAAATCATATTCAAGTTCCAAATAGTTATCATAAAAAGTATGGTTCTGCTCAGGGTCCAATACTTCAAGCAATGCAGAAGAAGGATCACCCCTAAAGTCATTACCTATTTTATCAATTTCATCTAAAATCATTACAGGATTTGAGGATTTCACCTTTCTGATATTTTGAAGAATGCGGCCTGGCATGGCACCAATATATGTTTTCCGATGACCCCTTATTTCACTTTCATCCCGCAGCCCACCTAGGCTTATTCTTACATATTTTCTACCAACTGCATGGGCAATACTTCTGCCAAGAGAAGTTTTTCCAATACCCGGTGCACCCGTAAAACAAAGGATTGGACTTTTCATATCTCCCTTCAGTTTTAATACTGCCAAATATTCCAATATTCTTTCCTTTATCTTTTTCATGCCATAGTGATCGGCATCTAATATCTTCTTACTGTTTGTCAGGTTGTAGTTATCCTTTGTGTATTCCTCCCAAGGCAAATCGAGGATAAGATCCAAATGATTATACACAACTGAATAATCCGGAGTACTGGGATGCATGCGCTCTAGTTTTTCAATGCCCTGCTTAAACATAGCAGCAGTTTCTTCGGGCCATTTTTTCTCTTCGGCCTTTTTCTTCATGCGGCTCAGTTCCCGTTCGTTGGTATCTCCACCAAGCTCATCCTTAATGCTTTTAAGCTGTTGTTGTAGAAAATATTCCTTTTGCTGCTTATCAATTTCGGTCCTTGTCTTATTCGTTACTTGATCTTTTAATTGGGCAAATTGCAATTCTTTGTTAAGTTGTTCTATCAACTTTTCAGCCCGTATTTTTAGATCATCGATTTCAAGCAAAGTTTGTTTTTCTATAAGATTGGCATTGAGATTACTACTTACAAAATTTACAAGAAATGAGGGAGTTTCTATATTTTTAAGTATGAGCGATGCTTCTGAAGGCAGATTTGGCGATAGTTGTATTATTTGCGCAGCTAACTCCTTAATTGAAACACTATAAGGTTCAAAATCAAGTTCAAGTGGCAGATAATCATCCGGCAAAAGTTGAATAGCACCTTTGTAGTATGGTTCCTCTGATACTATACTATCTAATTTAAATCTTTTTTTACCCTGAATAATAATAGTGGTGCCACCATCGGGCATTTTGATAAGTTTTACCATTTTAGCCACCGTGCCAATGGTACATAAATCAGATGGCAACGGATCATCTAAACCTGGGTCTTTTTGGGTAAGCACTCCTATCAGCTTATTACTCTTGTAGGCATCTGTTACGGCCTTAATACTTTTCTCTCTTCCTACGGTAATAGGAAGCACCACACCAGGAAAAAGAACAGTATTTCTCAAGGGTAGCAATGCTAAAATGTTAGGAATTTCCAAATTGATATCCTGATCATTGTCATTATCATTCAATGGAATGATTGGCATAAATTCGGATTCAATATTATCATCAAACATGAAAATGTTTTTCTTTATCATAATTATATTAAGTAAATGCAGCGTTCAAAAATAATTGACATTCTGTCATTTTGAACAATGCATGATTTTTATTAAAGGGGTTCTTTAAGATTCAATAAGGGTGCCAGAGCAGAAATCTCATCTTTTATGATACAAATTGGCATAAAAAAAGCATTGCAAGTGCAATGCTTGTACAATTGAGCACAGAGAACCCTAAAAAAGTGTAATGCCAACCCCCATTTGTACCTGGTTATTTTTCCAAGTATCCTGGTTATCAATATTATTAATGTCTGAAAGTCCAAATACATAGCGGCCATAAACCCTAAAGCTGCCCCAATTTAATTGCAAACCTGCCACTCCATTTAAATCGCCAGACTTAAAGGCAGTTTGTCCATTGTCCACCAAATCCTGTTCATCATTCATAAGAATACTAAATTGAGGACCCGCCAATAATGTAAGTTTTTCACTGGCATTAATGCGCAGCAATAATGGAATGTTTAAGTAATTAAGTTTTACATCATCTCCACCAGCTGGTGAAAGAATATTCTCATAAATATCTTTAAACTCCTCCGAATACTGACTATTAGTCTGGCTAAACAAAACCTCTGGTTGAATACCCACTGTTTCATTAAAATCAATTTCTGCAAACGCCCCTAATTGGTAGCCTAATTGATAAGCATCATCAAAAGATACCCCATCAATTTTTGTAATATTTGCTCCTAATTTTCCTCCTACATGCAAACTCTGAGCATTGACTCCCGCCCCTGCTAAAATTAAAAACACAATGACTGACAACTTATTCATAGTAACTGATTTGATTTTTAGAGTATGAACCCTGTGACGGATACAAAACGTGTTTGTTACATGGATAGTGCTTTTTATTTTAAAAAAAACTGTTAAAAGCTAATTTATAGAAGTGCATAATTACGACTTGTCCCTTCGGGAAGGGTTTTTCATTACAAAGTCAACCGCCTCATCTGTCTTGAAATTTTTGAAGGCTCAAATCAAAAGAATAAATATCATAGAGATCCTAGATCTCTTACGATATACCAGTTTGGGGCAATCGGTATTACAAATGGACTTTTCTTTGATTTTCCGTTTTGGAGTAAATAACTAAGTCTTCCTTTAAAATTTAAAAGATCAATATAATCACCAACTTTCTTATTTGTAAAAAATAGCTTTGATAGATTCTTTTTACACCCAAGAAGCATATCTCCATCCACTATATATTCAATATCAAAATCAGTTTTTAAAAATACTTTCTCAATATTTATTAGGTAGGTGGAATTAAAGAGATTGCCATTAGTACGGATAGTGGATTTTTCGAAAATATACTTTTTGTCTGTTCTAACTGGGTTTTCAATTTTTTTGAAAGACTCTTGATTTTTCAAAAAAATCGCTTTCAGATCCACATCTTTTCTGCATCCTGTAACCAAGTACGATATAATCAATATTGAACTTAATATCCTCATTTCATCTTAAATATTTTTGCTTTTATCATTTTTTCCCAAATAATAAGCATTAGGAATTTTTTCCCGGCAACGCATTCTCTTGTGGGATGTTGGGGGAGGGAAACTGAAATCTCTTTAAACTACAAAAGCTCAAAACAGATATTACAAAATAGCTTTAAAAATATCTATTGGTACTTTTGCTGAGGTATTTTGCAATTCTTCCTTACATCCTATGCCACCATTTTTTATCAATTTAAGCGTTGGAAATTTCATCAAGAATATTACATAATTCTTTTGGCTTACTGAAAAATGGCGAATGACTGCTAGCTATTTGATAGATTTTTTCACAAAGCGTTTCAGTGTACATTTTCCGCTGAATAAAAGGAGTTACGGCCCTGTCCTCAGTACATTCTATGTAAAATCTTGGCACAGTACCAAAATTTTTATCTGTAAGTTCTAATGGTGTTATACCTGTAGCTACACTTTCATTACTCAATATACATTTTGCCATTTCTGTAATATCCTCATCACAGTCATGGTATAAGCCATCCTTATAAATAATTGGTTGTAAGGTATGTGAATTTGTATCAGGATATCTCGTAACATAAGGCTTCAAAATACCTTCTGTATCTTGTGCTGAATATTCGGCTTGTGTTTTACCATTTGGAATTAAGTAAGCTGCTAAGTAGATTAATTTCTCAATTTTTTGTGGTCTGTATTCGGCAGCTTGAGAAACGATAATCCCATTTTTACTGTGCCCCACTAATATTACTTTACTGTCAGCATTGTCAATAACTTCAAGTAGTTTATTTACTGCTAATTCAAGGGTAACGCTCTGAATGGGGGTTTTATCACGTCCCATACCTGGCAAATCAATTGATATTGCTTTATGCCCTTTTTGTTCTAAAATCGGCACTACTTTATGCCAATTCCAAGAGCTATGCCACGAACCGTGAATCAAAATGAATGTACTCATCTTTTTTAAAATTTAATTGTTTCTAATAGTGCAAAGATGAAAACACATTAAAAAATTTAAAACCCATTTCTTGCTCATTTATTGTATGGCAGTTTTAGCATTTTCCCAACCTATGATGGCAGTTTTTCTAGTATTGCCCCACATATAGCCACCAATATTTCCATTAGATTGTATTACCCTGTGGCAGGGTATTAAAAAAGCAACTGGATTGCTGCCAATAGCTGACCCCACGGCTCTTGAAGCATTAGGATTGCCTATTTTGTTTGCAATGCTACCATAAGTAGATAATTGTCCCATTGGAATTTTTAAAAGTGTTTCCCAAACTTTCATTTGAAAATCTGTTCCTCTTAAATGTAATTTAATTTGATGCAACATATTCCAATCATTCTGAAAAATAAACAAAGCATTTTGTTGAATTAAATCTAATTTTCTCACAAAAGTTGCATTTGGAAACTTTAATGTAAGATCATTTAAAGCTTTCTTTTCATTGTTATTAAAAGCCATATGGCAAACCCCTTTTGTTGTAGAAGCCACAATCAAATTTCCAAAGGGGCTTTCTGCAAAACTGAAATTAATGTTCAACCCTCTACCACCATTTTTATACTCGGCTGGTGTCATCCCTTCAATTTTGATGAATAAGTCATGCAATCTTCCTGTGCCTGAAAGACCTGTATCAAAAGCAGTGTCAAAAAGAGTGGCTTTGTTTTCGGTCAATAATTTTTTTGAATATTCAATACTTATATAATGTAAAAACTTTTTAGGTGTTGTCCCAGCCCATTCAGTAAATAAACGCTGAAAATGAAATGGACTTAAATGAACCTGTTTTGCAACCTGTTCTAAATTGGGCTGTTCCTTAAAGTTGGATTTTATGTATGCAATTGCATCAGCAATACGCTTGTAGTTGATATTTTCTTTTTCAATCATTTTTCCAAATTTTATAATGCAAATGTCGAATCTATATTGCAGTCATAAAACCCAAATATTGCTTAATTATTTTGTCGTTATTATGTTATCGTAGTGTGGCAGAATGAACTTTGGCTAAAGTTGATGCAAGAATGTAAATGCAAAATCAACTTTTAAATACCCGAAGCAGAGCATAAACCAGTGGGGCAGATAAACCCATGAGTGGATCATTATTACCCATTGCTTTACGGCCCATTCTAAATATACAAATACAATTAAGAATAAGGTCTATGTGCAGAAAACTATCGCCAACAACTAATGATACTTACACAAAAAAATAAACCCAAATGATTCAGTTTTTTAAAAACCCATTTTGCCCATATAAAAATCAAGCACATGGCTGCGGAGTATATAATCATACCTGCCGCTAATGCGGTTTACAATTGCATTCTCCATATTATTTTTTGCGGTAAGATATTCTACACTATTTATAGCACCAGTTTCAAAGCGTACAGTAGCAATGCGATAACTTTCAGTCAATGCATTAACTTGATCCGTCATTTGAATATAACGATCCATTGCTGCATGTCTGTTGATATATGCTTGATCTATGGTTTGTCTGAGCTGGGTTTTTGTGGCTTTATTTTCTGTTTCAATTCGCCTTTTGGCTAGCTCAGCACGCTTCAGTTGTGAGCGTACCTGTAAACCATTAAGAATAGGTATCTGTATGCTGATACCTATCTGCGTATTAAAGTTATTTTTCCATTGATTAAAATATCCAATTTTTTCTTCTGCAAATACAGAACTATTTGTTATTACATCATTCTTTATACCATCAACCAATACATAATCTCCAGAAGGCACTTCGCTGCTTGATACAAAATTTAATGTGCTTGCGGCACTGGAAATATTGGTACCTAAAGCACCATTTAAAGAAATAGATGGAAGCAATGTTCCTTTTATAGCGGCAATATTTTTTTCAGCACTTTCTTGCCTAAGAGTGGCCGCTTTCATCAATGCTAAATTTGTGGCTGCCGTATTGAAAATAACTTCTCTTTCGGCCTCATAAGCTACCGGCAAAATTTCCTGCTCTACTTTTTCAAGTTGTAGTGAAGGGTCATAATCAATATTCATCCATTGCGCCAGCAAAATTTTTGCATTTTCTACATTGTTCTTGCCATTGATTACATTCATTTCATCACCCGAAAATTGTGCTTTCAAATCATAATAAATACTTGGTTGAATAGCACCATTTTGTTTTAAAACTTCCAATCTATCTACCTGTTTTTTTGTAAGATCTCTACGCTGAATGGATGCTGCCAATTGTTCATCTGCACTGAGCACTTGTAAGTAAGCAAGTATTACATTTATGGTAACAAAATTTTTAGATTGTTCCCAATCTTGCTTTGATGCTTCTAACAGCAGTGTAGCACTTTGTTTGTAATTACGAATGCTATTTCCATTCCATAATGTAATGCCGGCATTGAGATTATAACCTGCAAAAAGTAAACGTTGATCTTTATAGGTATTGGTGAAAGGATCAATACTTCTTCCAAGATTTTCTCCATGACTTACATTGGCTGAAACACCCGGTAATGCTTGTGCTTTGGCCTGTTTTAAATCTATAAGTGAACCCTCAGCTATATAGCCCGCTTGGTTTACCTGCAAATTATTTTTTATGGCCGTATCAATACAAGCTCTTAGTGTATATTTATTTTGTGCCTGTATTTGACCTGCACTTAAGAGTACTATAGAAAAAAGTATTTTTTTATACATTGAAATCTTCATGCGCTATTAATTATGTTCTGTTTTTTCAATCCAACCGTCTAATAAATGTATAACACGATTACCGTATTGTGCGTTTTTTTCATTGTGGGTAACCTGTATAATAGTAACACCTTCTTCTTTATTCAATTTTTTAAACAGATCCATTATTTCTTCCCCTTGTTTACTATTGAGATTACCCGTGGGTTCATCTGCCAATATAAGCTTTGGTTTTGCTACCAATGCCCTTGCTACACCCACTAATTGTTGTTGTCCTCCGGAAAGTTGTGTGGGGAATAAATCTTTTTTTCCTACCATTTGAAACCTATCTAACATATCAGCAACTATTGCTTTTCTTTCAGATGATTTTACATCCTGATAAAGTAATGGCGTTTCAATATTCTCATATACGGTAAGTTCATCAATAAGATGGTAGGCCTGAAAAACAAAGCCCATATATTGTTTATAAAGTTGGGTACGATGTTTTTCTTTTAATGCATGCACTGCTTCGTGCAGAAAATGATATTCACCTTCATCAAATCCATCCAACATACCAATTACATTGAGCAAAGTAGTTTTGCCACTTCCACTTGGGCCCATGATGGATATAAATTCACCTTCGTATATAGAAAGATTAATATCCTTTAGAAGAAATGTGCGGTTATTGCCCACATTAATCCATTTAGAAATATGTTTTAATTCAAGCATGTATTCTATTTATTTTCTTTAATAGTTCTTTGATGTATTTATGTTGAAATAATATGCCAAGATATTTTATATTGAAAAACAATGAGTTATATCAGAGTTTGTAAATATAGTGTTCGATTTTGTTACAATTTTTGTATGATTTTGTAACGAGGTTATTGATATATCTAACTAAAATACTAGATAATATTTTAAGAAACGTATACAAAGCTACTTTGAAAGTTGCCTTTGAAGAAAAAAATTGCTTGTAACCGATTTATAAAATCATTAGGATTTGAGTTTCAGTTTGCCATTGAAGAAATTAGGGAGTAATTACTTCTTAGGCAAAAGTTAAACTAAAGCAGAATGGTATTGTACAGCAGCCCATCAAGATGAAGCTTTTGTATCAGAGGACTAATAAACAAATAAGCTAGTATAGGATTATTAACAGGCTTCAACCTTTTCTTTAGTCAATTTTTTGTCAAATGACACATATTGACTTTATGTTTATTAAATTTACTCACTTTTTTTGGTACTGAGTCAATAGAATCTTTTTGATTCACACTAAAAGGACAAGTATCTTAAAAAGGATTTCTTTTATCATTTAATACCATGAATTTTTTATCAATTTTTTAAATTAATGCACATGAAACCAGTTATCAAATTTGGCGTAGCCATGCTTGCAGGTCTTAGCCTGCTTTCTTGTAGTAAAACTAGCACAGGTACAGATCCCGACGATGGAGGGGGCGTAATTATTGTAGATGATATTGAAAAAGATCGCACATTTACGAGTAGGGCCCTATTTGAAGACTATACAGGCACTTGGTGTGGATTCTGTCCCCAGATAGCATATAAGTTTGAAGTATTAGCTGAAAATAACCCTCGTTTTATTTTTATCGGCAATCACTCTGGGGATGATTTGCAAACAGAATATCAATCCACACTAGAGGCTGAATATGGTGTAGTTGCATGGCCAGAAGCCATCATGATGAGAAATTTTTTAGCCGATAATACACCAAATAATTTCATTAGCACTGGCATTATTACAGATCTTTCTGATACTGCTCAAGTGCAACCATGGCTAGCAACTGACCAAACTGTTGGGGTATCTTTTTCAAATGCTAGCATTGAAGCTAATCATGCAAAAGGGAGAGTAAATATAGCTTTTGGAAAAGACTACAGTGAAACACTTGCTATAACCATATTACTCATTGAGAAAGGTATTGAAGAAGAGCAAAAAAATTATTACAATAGCAGCCCTGCGGGCAATCCATTTTTTGGATTAGGAAATCCTATTAAAGATTATGAACAAGAGAATGTACTGCGTAAAGCAGCCACAAATATTTTAGGAGATAATATTGATGCAGCATCTACAAAGAATGGTAAAATTGTAAGTCGAGATTTTGATTTTGATTTATCCGATTATGACCCTTCCAATTGTATAGTTGTTGCTTTTGTAAATGGCAAAAAATCGAATAGCACCTACAAGGGAATTTTAAACGTACAGTGGACTGCTGCTGGTACAAACAAATCATTTGAAATCACTAATTAAAAAAAAGTTATGAAAAAAATTATATCATCGTTTGTAATAATGTTTTTTGCACTTCATTCAAGCGCACAGTTGCAACTTATTGACCCTGTTACCAACACTGTTGCTTTGGCATCCTATCAGTTTGTTCTACCTGAAATAGATAATGATTTTAAAATAGATTTTAATGTAAAAAACAACAGCAATGAGGCAAAGAAAATACGAGTGGTAAAAACAGTAATTAATCAAGCTACTGGCCATGAGAGTAATTTTTGTTTTGTTACTAATTGCTATACCACCTCATCCTTGGTAAGTAAACCTGAAAATATAAAAGCAAATGGCATTATTCCTGAAGTAGTAATGGAGGGTCTGTTTGGATTACAAGCGGATTTTAATGCAATTGGAAAAAAGGGTAATAGTATCATAAGATATCGCATTGAAAATATTCTGGATGCCGCAGATACTACCTCTGTAGAATTGAGATATACTGTAGATAATCTATTACCGATTCAATGGATTTCATTTAAAGTTTCTGAAATCAATAAAAAGGCATTACTACAATGGACAGTGCAGCAGGAAAAAACAGATGTATTAAAATTTATAGTACAGAGGAGTACAGATGGAAGAATCTATACTGATATTGATGAAGTGAATGTTCCATTAAAAAACGATAATAGCATTTATACTTATCAATACACTGATGCTAGCAGTTTTGACGGAAAAATATTGTATCGTATCAAATCCATGGATCAGGACAATCAAGTACGATATTCCACCATTCAAACTTTTTTGGCTTCATCTTTCAAGCAGCAATTATTTCAACTGAAAACGACTAATCCAATTCTTTCAGGCAGTCCATTAAAGATTGAATTATCAGCGGTTTGCTCTGGCACTACCAACATAGTTATTACAGATATGTCTGGCCATATTATGCAAACTGAACAGGTTGTATTAGATGGTGCAAGTATCTCTAAAAACCTTACTTACAATTTATCTCAATCAATGTCAGGCCTTTATTTGCTAACAGTAATAAATAATGGCAATCAACAAACAATTCGCTTGATAGTTAAGTAGAATCTTTCAAATAATATTATAGAAAAACAGGCTTTTGCGCCTGTTTTTTTTATTGCCATGCATTCACTAAGATTGAATCGACAATTTGTTGCCCAAAGTTTTATATTAGTGTATTGAATCTGTAAATCTATTATCAAAAAATTTACACAAGCCGTTAAATTCGTTATGCAACATTTTTGTCATATTGTTTTCTTAATGAAAGAAAGGAATACATTAGCCAAAATATTTTGCATCATGAAACAAACATTTAAACACATGTTACTTGTACTGATATCAGTATGTGTAACAAAAATCAATGCCCAGGTATCAAAACCTGTTTATCACATTCTTAAAAATGAATCCAATGAAATTCATCTTCGAATTCAATTGCCGGACTTCATTAAAAAGCCTGTAAGCATTGCCGGCCAAACCTTTTATCAGGTGGAAATGCCAAATGCTAATGCTATTTTAGAAAAAGGTGCTCCTGCGTTGGTTGGGTATGGCGGTTCTTTTGCTATACCAAAAAATGCTATTGCCGCAATTGAAATTATTTCAACAAAATTTACTGAAGAACAGCAAGTATCTATTGCACCTTCAAAAGGAAATCTTATTCGTACAGTAAATCCCAATGATGTGCCTTATGAATTCGGCAAATGGTATCAAGAGGATAAATTCTATCCTGCTAAAATTGCTCAGTTAGAAGAGCAATATGATTTAAGACAAATACACGGTCAGCGATTCACCTTGAATGCGCTCCAGTATAATCCAATAAGTAAAACCCTGAGACATTATACAGAAGTTGAAATCAGCATCAAGTTAAAAAGCATTGGCAATAAACAAATGAGTTTTCTTAGCAATGTATTTGAAAATGCAGATGAGTTTTTATCTATTTATAAAAATCAGTTTGTAAACTTCCATCATTCAGGATATGAAAAGGCATTAGCCTCAAATGAAGTAAATGAAAGAGGTACTATGCTCATACTGTGCTACCAACCTTTTATGGCAGCAATGCAACCTTTTGTAAATTGGAAAAAACAAAATGGATTAAAAGTTGTACTAACTGATGCTGCTGCTGCGGGTACAACTCCAGAACAAATCCATGCATATATTGGAAATATGTATGCTACAAAAAAAATTGCTTATGTTTTGTTAGTAGGTGATGCACCTCAAATACCACCCATGAAATTAAAAACTGGTCCAAGTGATGTTGCTTATGCATACCAAGAAGGTAATGACAGATACCCAGATTTACTAATTGGACGTTTTTCAGCAGAAACCATAGACCATGTGAAAACGCAAGTGGATAGAACCATAAATTATGAAAAGAAATTTGCATCAAATTCATCTTGGAGATTAAAAGGAATCTGCATAGCCAGTGACCAAGGACCAGGGGATAATGATGAACTTGACTGGGAGCATGAGCGAAAAATAAGAAGCATTTTAATGGGTTATAAGTATTCAGCTGTAAGCGAATTGTATGACGGTACTCAAAAAGGCGGAGTGGATAAAAAAGACAATCCAAACAATACTGACCTTGCTACTGAAATTAATAATGGTGCTGGTATTATTAATTACACCGGGCATGGTGGCCCTACTTCTTTTGGTACAACAGGATTCAACAATGCAGACATACAAGCACTTACAAACTATGATAAACTACCTTTTATTTTTTCAGTAGCTTGCGTAAATGGTCAGTTTAACAAGGCTGCTGGACCATGTTTTGCTGAAACCTGGTTACGTTCTACTAAAGATGGAAAAAATATTGGTGCTGTTGCTACTATTATGTCAACCATCAATCAATCCTGGAATCCGCCTATGTATGGTCAAGACGAAATGGATAGCATACTTGCAGAGAGTTTTAGAAACAATATTAAAAGAACATTTGGTGGTGTTACATTTAATGGACTTGTAAAAATGAATGACAGGTATGGTAAAGAAGGCATGGAAATGACAGACACATGGACCATTTTTGGTGATCCATCTTTGTTGATATCAAATCCGAAAAATTCAGACGGCAGCCAGATAAATGAGCAATTAGAAGCAGCTATATCTCAAAATTTTACTGCAGCCATTCAACCAAATCCAGCATCTTCCTTCATGACCATAAAAATTGATAATACAAATCAATTATCAGCAACTATCGTAAATATTTATACGCATAGTGGACAGTTTGTAAAAACAGTAAAACTCAATGCTGGTATCGATTATGCTAATATATCAGTAACTGATTTGAAAGATGGATTATACTATGTAGAAATAAAACAGAATAATCAAAAAATTCAATTACCGCTTTCAGTTCAGCACTAAAAATATTATTAAGAATTTAAAAATAATTTAAAAAAATGATCCTATTTATTGTAAATAATACATAAAGTACTTATTCAATAATCAAGTGAGTTTTGATGAAATATAAGCCTGTGTTGAAGAGCACAGGTTTTTTTGTTGAAATAAAATGCCTCCCTGTTTTTAACCATCATTTCTTATAAATGACATAATATTTAATTAAAATTTAACTTGAAATATTTGGTACATAACTCTACCGTTTATGACGGATTATGCACAGGTTTAAAAAAATGTTAAATTTTAACATACAAAATCCTATTTTGCCAGCAAATAAAAAATCTCAAAAATCATGAAGTATTGTAAACTGTTTGTTCTGGCATTGTTCTGCCTTATGGTGCAGACTGTATCAGCACAAAAAAAATCAGTTACGGTCAATGTTACAGATGCCAGTAACGGGAGCCCTTTAAGCGGGGTATCGGTAAGGGTTAAATCTGGAGGCACTGGCGCAGTAACGAGTTCAACTGGAGCCGCCACGGTGCAGGTAATGGATAATGATCAACTGGAAGTATCCTACATTGGATACGCCATGCAATTGGTTTCAGTAAATGGTCAGTCAGTTATTAATGTGGCACTGCAGCCCGCAGCCTCAGATCTCGGCGATATCGTTTTGGTAGGCACACGCTCTTTACCACGTTCTGTTACAAGTTCACCATTACCTATTGACAATTTTGATGCTGCCACATTACGCAGTACAGGTCAAACAACTTTTGACAAACAATTGCAATACAGGGTACCATCTTTCAACACAGTAAATACACCGGTAAATGATGCATCTACTTTGTTAGACCCTTACGAAATAAGGAACCTCGGCCCAAGCCGTACATTGATCCTCATTAATGGTAAAAGAAAAAATTTAAGTTCATTATTGTATGTTCAGTTTTCACCTGGTCGTGGGGAAACTGGTCCAGACATTTCAGCCATACCAATTGATGCTATAAAGAATGTAGAAATACTTAGAGATGGCGCATCTGCTCAGTACGGCTCCGATGCCATAGCAGGTGTTATGAATATTACTTTAAAAGACCGTTATCAATATAGTAGCCTTACGCTTAATACTGGTACTACACATAAATTAGATGGTACAAACTATGGCCTATCTTATAACAGTGGTGCTAATATAGGAACACGTGGATTTTTAAACTATACTATTGCATTAAGCCAACAGGACAATGCATTACGCTCCGGCACAGTAGATTTAGCTACAGAAATTGCCACATTTGGCGGTGATGATGAAACTAATGATGCCATTACAAGATATCTTAAGGTTTATCCAGATGCCAATAACGACAATGGTACTGCTGCTATTACAGCTTCTAAATTCTTATACAATTTAGGTGTTCCATTAAATGATGATATTAATTTTTACAGTAATGCTGCTGTCATTCTAAAGAAAGTAAACAGTAATGCAAATTTCCGTGCACCATATTGGAGAATTGATCAAGGTCTTCTTCATGAAAGTGTGCCGGGTGCACCTGACTATACAGGAAGTGGTTATGGAGGTACTGGTGTACAAGATCTGTTTGTGGTGGACAAAGCTGCTGGACTTTATGAAGGATATATAGGATATGAACCAACTTTTGAAGGTAGCCTTACAGATTTTAATGGCACTATCGGTTTTAAAAGAAACACAAATGGTTGGAGCCAAGATATGAGTTTCACCATAGGTGGTAACCAACAATTATATGCAGTAAATAATACTGTGAATCGTAGCTTACTTAAAGCCAGTCCTACTGCATTCAGACCAGGTGGTTATGGCTTTTATCATTTTGTAGGAAACTTTGATATGAGTAAGAGTTTGACGGATGATTTTGCCATTGGTTTTGGTACAGAAATTAGAAAAGAAACCTATAAAATCATAGCTGGAGATACTGCCTCTTATTCTCAGGAAGGATCAAATTCATTCCCGGGTATTAGAGCGGAAAATTCTGGTACATTTAATAGGTATAACTACGGTGCATATTTTGATGCAAGTTTAAATGCTACTGACAACTGGCTAATAAATGGTACTGTTAGAGGTGAGCGTTATAGTGATTTTGGAGCTGCTTTTGTTTATCGGATTAGTACACGTATTAAAACGGATAATAACAAGTTTACACTACGTGGTTCCGCTTCTACAGGTTTTAGAGCACCTACTCTGCACCAAATTTATAATCAGAGCACTCAAGCTTCTTTCGTTGGTGGTAATCCCCCTACCATAAAAACAGATGAGTTTGTGAGCTAACGGTACTTTACCTTAG
>CAXYYO010000042.1:0-28937 GCA_964293305.1 uncultured bacterium
GGGAAATCAGTAAGAAAACTTAGCAATTTAAT
Organism: uncultured bacterium; assembly: GCA_964293305.1. Lineage (GTDB taxonomy): Bacteria > Bacteroidota > Bacteroidia > Chitinophagales > Chitinophagaceae > CALAGJ01. The sequence goes on from CAXYYO010000042.1 coordinate 33, forward strand.
CCTTTTTGGCCGGTGGCCTAATGCATACATAATTACCCTATTGGCAAGCATAAGACTTACTTCAAATCGTTATCCCAAAAAAATAAAATCTTGTCTGATAATAACCTAGTTGTCTACTGCAAAATCATTGGCCGATAGGTCTAAAAATATAACTCATTTTATTTTGTTAAAAAATAAACAGGATATCAAAATCATTGCCTCTGAAGCTTAGGCTGACATTGAAAGGTGTACTATGATTAACTTATTTGGTATAAACATCAGTATAATTTACAACAGCAGATACAAATGGATGCAGCCCATTATTTCAAAAATCTTTTCATCTCTCTTTCTGTATCCTTTTTTTTGAGTGTTTCCCTTTTATCATGAAGTTTTTTTCCACGCCCCAATCCTATATCCACTTTTACAAAATTTGTTTCAGTAAAATAGAAACGTAGTGGTATTAATGAGTACCCTCTTTCTTTAAGTCTGGCACCCAGTTTTTTCAATTCCCTTTTTCTAAGTAAAAGTTTTCGATCATGTACGGCAATATGATTATAGGATGTACCCAAACTATATTCAGCTATATACAAACCCCTCAGCCACAACTCCTCTTTATCAAACAAACAATAGGCATCATTAAAGCTCAACTTCCCTTCCCTTATACTTTTTACTTCAGTGCCCAGCAGCACAATACCCGCAGTATATTTATCTTCAATGGCATATTCATGATACGCCTGGCGGTTATTCATTTCTTTTGCCATGGGTGCAAATTAAATTTCTTCCACTCAGATTTAATTTTTCTTTTTTAGCCCTACGGGCAAGGAGGGGTTTTGGAAAAAATATCTATCTGTTGGATAATAACAAACGATGCTTCATTTCCCGAAGGGGAAAACACAATTTTACACCAAAAATGTATCTTCTTTTTTTATATATGAATTTTTTTTTGGCCCTACGGGCAATGATTGAGCAATAAGAAAAGCGTAATTTCAGTTTGGAAAGCAATGAATTTGCGATTATAAACGATGAGAAAGGAAAATTTTATCAACATATTATGACAAGTATTTTCATATCAGATTTTGTGAACTAATCTGAAACCATATTTTTGCAACGGCAGGTCTTACACGACCAGCTCCTGCTGAACCCTCCCAGGGCAGGAATGCAGCAAGAGTAGGCGGTTGTAGCGGTGCGATGTGAGTAGCCTGCCATTTTTTATTATATCAATAGCTCAAAACATATATCATGCAATTTTTTGTTGATACTGCAAATCTGGCTCAAATAAAAGAAGCCTACGATTTGGGTATTTTAGATGGCGTTACTACAAATCCTTCCCTCATGGCAAAAGAAGGTATCAAAGGCCGTGATGCTATTCTGCAGCATTATAAAGATATCTGCGGATTAGTGGATGGAGATGTAAGTGCAGAAGTTATTGCTACTGATTTTGATGGTATAGTGGCTGAGGGAAAAGAGTTGGCAGCACTACATCCCAACATTGTTGTAAAAGTACCCATGATTAAAGATGGCATTAAAGCTATCAAATGGTTTACTGACAATGGCATTAAAACAAATTGCACGCTAGTATTCTCTGCTGGTCAAGGTATATTGGCTGCAAAAGCAGGTGCCACTTATGTTTCACCATTTATTGGACGCATAGATGATAGCACTTGGGATGGCATGGAACTGATAGCACAATTATCACATATTTATAGTACCCAAGGTTTTGAAACAGCCATATTAGCTGCTTCTATTCGCAATGCTTTGCACATAGTACGTGCTGCAGAAATGGGTGCTGATGTCTGTACCTGTCCATTAAGTTCTATTCTTGGCCTATTAAAGCATCCACTCACAGATCTAGGTCTTGCCCAGTTTCTGGAGGACGCAAAAAAATTGTAATAAATATTTTCTTTGAAGACTAGGCCCAAATTATTTGGGCCTTTTTTTGGATATATGTAAAAGCAGGTAAACCCAGATGCTGCTCTTTAAATTAATTTCAAGGACAACATAAGATATTGCATGAGTAAGCATAATATTGCTGTACACCATACAGGTTTGTAATTTTAAGTCAGTCAGTAAAATCTAATCGTTGATTAATCATGTACATTTTGCCATATACTTTTTACATAGATCTAGGATACCAAACAAAAAGGCCCACCATTTTTTTGTGGGCCTTGATTATTTTAAAAACGATATTTATTTCCAAATCGGCAACTCGCCGTTGATAACCGGCACTTTATATTGAGCCAATTGGTTGAGTAAATTCCTGAGTGCGGCGTCTGTATTTTTTACCTCTGCATACAAGCCATCAAATTGCTTGAGTGCTACTTCATAACTGCTTTGCTGTGTAGCAGTAGGTGCAGATGTTACATTCCATAATCCATATATAATGGTGAGAATGCGGTCATACACTGTTGGTAGGGTTTCAAACTGTCTTACGGAAAGACTTCTATCTCCATACATTTTTAATTCAAGTGCCTTCATTTGTGTTTGAATGGCCATAGCTTGCTCACTAATATTTAGCGGCAACTGTGGTGCAGCAACGATTGCTTTTTGTACTTGCGAAAATTTATCCTTCAAGCCACTTACATACTCATAAGTACCATCACAAACTCTGCGCAGTTCATTTACTTTATCCGTAAAAACTTTTACCTGCTGCTGGTCTGTGGCTGCCAGTTGATGCCAGTTGAGTGGTACAGCTTTGAAAGAAACTGGTGTTGCTATTTCTGTATAAACGCCTGCTTCATATTTATGCAATCCCACTTTGTAAGTACCTGGCACAGCTTTAAGGCCACTGCCGCCATCTTCAGCATTATAATATCCGCCAGCTGGATATCTAAAATCCCATACTATACGATGCAGTCCCTTTGAAGCATCTGTTTTAATACGTCTTACTGCATTGCCTGTGGCATCATATATCGTAAACAATAAGTGTGATTTTTCCTGATTATCCTCTATACGCATACTATCTGCAGTAGGGTATGGCACGGGTTTGTTTTGCTTAACAAGTTCGGCTTCTGCTGCCTGTCTTTTCTGCTTTATTGTTTTTATATCATCTTTGAGATAATAGGTAAACACTGCTCCTACTTTTGGATTTGGGGCTGTATAAAAACTAGCACCCATGCTACCTACCGGCGATTCTCCCCATCCGCCAAGTGGCGAGGCTTCGTCAAACATTAATGCATCTTTTATGGGATAGATAACAGCAGATTTTGCATAATCTTCTGCTTTCATATTGCGCAAAGCGCTATAATCATCTAAAATATAAAATCCACGTCCAAAAGTGGCAATAGCCAAATCATTTTCTCGGCGTTGTATTTCCATATCTTTTACACAAATAGTGGGTAATCCACCTTTTAATGCCCACCATTTTTTTCCACCATTTAATGAAGTATATACGCCAAACTCTGTGCCCACAAAAAGCAAATCCTTATTTACATGATCTTCTGCTACGCAGTAAACAGTGCCTCGCTCAGGCAAGTTATTTTGAAGGGCTGTCCAGGTTTTTCCTAAGTCTGTAGTTTTAAAAATATATGGATGAAAATCTCCATAACGGTGGTGGTTAAATACAGCATAAGCAGTACCTCGATCATGCTGGCTACAGATAATCATATTTACATAAGTCATATTGGGTGCACCGGGTATATTATCAATCTTTGTCCAAGTGCTGCCACCATCTGTTGTTATTTGTATCAATCCATCGTCTGTACCCACATATATAACTTTTTCGTCTAAGCTGCTTTCAGCAATGGTCATTAATTGACCAAAAATATCTGTGCTCTCATTTTTTGCAATAGCATCCATACTCCACACTTTATCCATAATGGGGAGTTTGTTGCGGTCTATTTGCCGGGTTAAATCCGGACTAATTATCTGCCAGCTATTGCCACGGTCGTCTGTGCGAAATAATTTATTGGCACCAAAGTATAAACGTTTGTTGTTGTGTCTTGATATCAAAAGTGGTGCATCCCAGTTCCACCTGTATGCAGCTTCTCCCTCTCTTTCCACAGGTTTAATATCAAGTGATTCGCCACTTTTTTTATCAAATCTTGTAATGCCACCATACTGCCATTGTGCATACACAATATTATCGTCAGTGGGATCCACTTGAGTTTCATATCCATCACCGCCAACGGTTATTATCCACTTACTATTATCTATACCATAATTATTGATGGTGCGGCTGGGACCGGCCAAGCTACTATTATCTTGAGTACCGCCATATACATTATAAAAAGGAAAGGCATTATCTGTAGATACTTTATAGAACTGTGTAATAGGTAGGTTTTGTTTGTAATTCCAGTTTGATGCGGCATCATAGGTTTCATATAAACCACCATCACAACCTACCAGCATGTGATTCGCATTTTTAGGGTCAATAAAAATGACATGATTATCTACATGTTTATTTTTTGTGGGTACTTCCTTCCAGGTTGTGCCACCATCTAATGAAAGACTCATCATCATATCACAACTATATATTTTATTTTCATTGATGGGGTCAACAAAAATGCGTTGGTAGTAATTGCCAGAAGTAGAATGACTACTTTGCTTATTCCAACTGGCTCCACGATCTGTACTTTTATAAAAACCATTACTACCTTCTTGCGCTTCTACAATGGCATATACCACATCTGGATTTGAAGGTGATACAGCAAGGCCAATACGACCTACCTCCCCACCGGGTAGCCCATTTGTAAGTTTATTCCAAGTTGTGCCACCATCAGTGGTTTTATATACTGCACTCTCCGGTCCACCATCTACAAATCCATATACTTTACGCTGACGCTGATGCGCTACAGCATACAGTACATTAGAGTTGCGAGGATCCATGTGTATATTAGAGAAGCCTGTGTACTGGCTTACTTTTAGGCTTTCTTTCCATGTGGCGCCGCCATCTGTCGATTTATAAATACCCCTATCTCCACCATTACTCCATAGAGGCCCATAAGCAGCTGCATAAATTGTATTACTATTTTTAGGATCCACTACTATGCCGGCTATATGCTCACTTTTTGTGAGTCCCATGTTTTTCCAGCTTTTTCCACCATCATCACTTTTATACACCCCATCACCATAAGCTACACTGCGTTGGTTATTCGCTTCACCGGTACCTACCCAAATGGTGTAAGGATTGGTAGGGTCAATGGTAACAGCACCAATACTAAATGAGCCTTCGCCGTCAAATATGGGCTCATAGGTAGTGCCATTATTAACCGTTTTCCATACGCCACCACTGGCTGCTGCCACATAATATTCTGAACTGTTTTGGGGATTGACTGCAAGATCATATATACGACCGCTCATTAGAGCCGGGCCAATACTTCTAAAGCTGAGTGCTCCTAAAGAAAACGGTATGGAGTCACTAACGGCGGGTGTTGTATTTTGTTTTTTTTGTGCTGAGGCAACAATTGTAAGTAGGGAAAATAATATCCCAGAGAATTTTCGCATGGCAATAAAAATTGAGTGGCGAATATATGGGTATTTGAAAGTAGATTTTTGGATTAATGATGAGTATTAAATGTTGTAATTTATTACTCCTTTTTGTGGATTAAAATTATACGCCAAAAAAATCATGCAGATAGTAAAAGCAAAAGTCGAAATGCTTTAATGGAAAAATGGGGGTATTTTAAACATCCCATATATGCCATCTTTTAGCATTATTTCATCCACATGCAAAAATGTACCCTTGCATCAACTTTAAAACACTATAATATTTTCATCATTGATTTATTCTACCACCCCATTTTCTACCACAACTCTTGTTGTTGGTTGCACATCTTCAATCATAATATCATCAAGATACAATAAATTTTCGCCACCGCAGATATTGCCAAATCTTATCCAAACATTTTTAATACCTCTCCATGCTGTAAGAGATAAGCTATTCTTTTTCCATTGATCTTTTTTATCAGGACTAAAATATCCTCTCTGTGGTGGTTGTACAGATGCTAAATCAAAGCCCCCTTTATAAAATATTTGATGCCAAGATTGGCCACAGTCAGTGCTTACCTCTACAGTTAGGGTATCACTATGCAATCTCTTTCCCTCCTTATATAATTGATAGGCATGAAAAAAACTGAGTACAGGTTTTTTTGTTGTTGAAAGATCTACGGATGGCATCAATAAATAATCTTTTCTACCAATAAAAGGATATTCAATATTATCCATCATTACACTGGGAGCAAAACCACTAAGTTGGCTACCATTTGTTGCAGTCCATGTAAAGAGTTTGTCCGGGTTATCAATGCCCACACCAGTTGGAGGAAAGGGTATTTGATTAAAATGCTGGATATAGGGCAATTTTAATCCACGGTTTCCTTGCACATTGATGACAATGATTGTTTTGTTATTTTTATCATTGCCATCTTCAAGATGATTGGGCTGTTTTGTTGCCGCAAAAAATGGTAAACTACCTTCAATGTTATACTTAAATAAACCCTCTAAACGAATGGTATCATTTGATTGTGGTGGAATATCTAAATCTGTAAGATTATAAACAGCGTTTGCTGCTGGGTTTTCCTGTATGCCAGTGATTATTTTTACATTTTTTAGTGTATCCGTACCAAAATTTCTTATAACTACAATGATTTTATCTGCATCATTACAGGTAAAACTATTGTTTGTGGGGTTCAGTATTTCAATAACTCCTGCATCTGCAGCAGATAGTGGCACTGGTGTTTCCAGTGCTTTTGATTTGCTGAGATATGGGGTCATGATATACCAAGCAGCCATCATTCTTTCTACTTGCCCTTTGCTAAACATATTCATACATGGATCATCCACATAGTCCATATAATTCATATACATATCACTAATATTACCACAGGAGGGTCGTGGATATTTTGGACAGTAGTAATTTGCATTGGCTTGAGGAGGTGTATCTTCCACATGATCATCATCTCCACAAAATGGAGCAAACGTAATATCGGTAGGTCCCCAAGTATGATCCAGATTAAAATAATGACCCATTTCATGCGTCATTGTGCGTCCTAAATTATATGGAGCTTCAGTAACACCACCAGTACCTAAATAGCGATAATCAACCATAATACCATCTCTTTTTAAACTACCACCGGGAAAGTAAGTAGCCCCCACAGTGCCACTAGCACTTTCCATATTGCACACCCAAATATTTACGTAGTACTGCGGATTCCATGCATCCTGTCCACCAAGTTTACTCACATTTACAGATCCGTCTAGTGAAAAGCCATCAGCCCTATTGGTAAATACCCTGTTGATGCCCGTAGTAGGCATTCCATAAGGATCTTGCTTGGCTAATACAAAATAGAACTTTGTTTTACCTCTGTTCTTTTTAAAAAAATCTGGTGTATTTGAAGTATCTTCATTGATAGAGCGAAAATCTTCATTGAGTACACGTATTTGAGTCGTTATTTGAGAGTCAACAATATTCTCTATATCCGAATACCATAATACATGAAAAACCAAAGGAATAAAAATAGTATCAGGTAGCCGTATCTCACGTTTACTCAGTTGCTCCATAAATAATGGCAGTTGGTATTCAAAATTATTTTTTTGAATACTCAGTTGAGTATTCCTCTTCAACTCTTCTTGAAGCAGGGTATGAAATTTACAGGTTCTTTGTGCATGAATCAATGAAGAAAGTGACAAAAACAAGGATACTATCACTATTTTTTTCATCACCATTTTTTTATTTTTATTTCCCCGTACCGGGAATGTTTAAAATACTCCGGTATAATTATGAGGCGTTATTTTTTTTAATTCCTCTTTTATGGCAGGAGAAACCTTGAGCTTGTTGATAAATGTATGTATAGCTTTTTTGTCAAGGGTATGATTTCCTCTTGTTAAGTCCTTCAATGCTTCATAGGGATTTGGATAATTTTCCCTTCTTAAAATTGTTTGAATGGCTTCTGCCACTACAGCCCAGTTTGCTTCTAAATCAGCAGCAATTTTTGATTCATTTAAAAGTAATTTATCTAACCCTTTGTGCAGACTATTTATTGCAAGAATGGTATGAGCCACCGGTATTCCAATATTGCGCAGTACAGTGCTGTCTGTAAGATCTCTTTGCAATCTACTGATGGGAAGCTTGCCACTTAAGTGTTCAAATATTGCATTGGCCAAGCCAAAATTTCCCTCCGCATTTTCAAAATCAATGGGATTTACTTTATGCGGCATGGCACTACTACCTACTTCTCCTGCTTTTGTTTTTTGTTTAAAATAATCCATGCTGACATAGGTCCATACGTCTCTACACAAATCTATTAGAATAGTATTGATGCGACGCATATTATCTAAATGGGCCGCAAGGTTATCGTAGTGTTCAATTTGTGTGGTGTATTGCTGGCGCTGAAGTTGCAAACTGTTTTCAGTAAACTCATTGGCTAGTTTAATCCAATCTTTTTTAGGAAAAGCCACATGATGAGCATTAAAATTTCCTGTGGCTCCACCAAATTTTGCTGTAAAGGGAATTTGAACAAAGAGATTTACCTGTGCGGACATTCTTTCTGTAAATACAAGTATTTCTTTGCCCAGTTTTGTAGGAGATGCCGGCTGCCCATGTGTACGTGCAAGCATAGAAATTTGCATCCACTGTGCCCCTAAGTGTTGTAATTTATTGTTGAGATTTAATAATGCAGGTAGGTATTCATATTCCATACACTGCTTCCAACTAAGTGGTATAGAAGTATTGTTGATATCCTGGCTAGTAAGCCCAAAGTGTACCCATTCTTTTATCTCCGATGCACCAATTTTGTCTAACGCTTGCTTTAAAAAGTATTCTACAGCTTTTACATCATGATTCGTTGTAGCTTCAATCTGTTTGATTGATTCTGCATCATGTAGGCTGAAGTTTTCAGAAAGCTGCTGCAAGGCTTTTCGATGCTTATCTGCCAACTTAAAAAATTTCTTATCTGCCAGAAATAGGAAATAGGCTACTTCTACCTTTACCCTGTATTTCATAAGGGCATACTCAGAAAAATATTCATCCAAATGATGTACTTGATTTCTATAACGACCATCAATAGGTGATAATGCTGTTAATTTATTTAGCTCCATTTTATTTTTTTGAAAAATCTACTTAGCTGAGCATCCGATATATTGATACTCCTTTCATTAATTATTTACACAGAAAAAATTGATGATCACTAAACAGATGCATGAATAAGGTGTTTAACAATTATTGCTATCAAAAACCTTATTTATTTGCACGCAAAAATAGAAGAATTGACTAAGATAAAAGTTGGAGCGGTCAACTATCTTAACACAAGGCCGCTATTGTATGGGATAGAACACAGTGCTGCAATGCAAGCACAAATTATACTTATTCAGGATTATCCTGCTAGAATTGCAAACCTTCTATTATCAAATGATATAGATCTTGGATTAGCTCCGGTAGCCGTGATTCCTAAATTAACTGAAAGACACATCATCACAGATTACTGTATAGGTGCAAATGGACCGGTGGCATCTGTATGTATTTATAGTGCCAAACCCTTTGAAGCTATAGATACTATTTTATTGGATTATCAAAGCCGTACCTCGGTAAATCTTTGTAAAGTATTATTGAGGCATTTTTGGAAAAAAGAAATCAAGCTGGTAAATACAACATCGGAATTTTCTCATCGTATAGCTGAAAACACTGCGGGTTTATTAATTGGAGACCGGGCATTGGCATTTAACAGCCAGCCATTGTATAAATATGATCTGGCAGAAATATGGAAGGCTATGACAGGACTTCCATTTGTATTTGCCGTATGGGTTAGCAATAAACAACTTCCAGAATCTTTTACTTCATTATTCAATAAAGAAAATAAAACAGGATTGGATTCTATAGATACGGTCATTGCGGAACAGGTTGATTGCCCTTTTGATTTAAATATGTATTACAAAAAAAATATTTCTTATCAGTTGAATGCAGAAAAAAGAAAGGGGTTGGATCTATTTCTGGAAATGATAAAAGAAAATGATTGATCAAGTATTTTTGGATTTTGTTTCAAACAAATCAATCATACAATTTTCGATTCATTTAACAACTATGATTCTTTTTTGCACGATACTTGCCAATTGTTGAGACATAATACCATGAAATATATCTATACACTTTTTTTATGTTCCTTAATCCCAGTTCTTTTAATGGCTGAGCGGGAGCCAGGTGTTGTTTTAATGAAAAATATTCATGAAGCTAAATTGTTTCCTTCGGGAAATCAACAAGGCTTTGCAATGATTAATTTAGGTACTGAAACTGGCTTGCAATTGCACTTTGACGATTTAGAAGCAACCGTAAAAAATTATAATTATACCTATGTACTTTGCAATGCGGATTGGAAACCGGCTGTTATAAGTAGTTTTGATTATCTATCAGGTTTTACTCGAGGAAGGATTAGTCAATACAGGGCTTCATCCATCTCCAAAACAAAATACTTTCATTACCAAGCTCTACTACCAGAAAAGTCTTGTATGCCGAATAAAGCGGGTAATTATTTGCTCTATGTATATTTAAATGGTGATACCAGCAAACTTGCATTTACCAAACGATTATTAGTAATAAATAACTTAATTGGAATTAGCAGCAGATTAACACAACCATTTAATAATCAGTTGTTTCGAACTCATCAAAAGGTAAGTTTTATTTTAGATAAATCAAAGTTAAACATTTTAAACCCTCAGCAACAGCTAAAGGTATTTGTATTACAGAATTATCGATGGGATAATGCATCATCAAACCTTCAACCACAATTCATACGTGGTAACCAGTATGAATATAATGCCGAACAAGATTGTGTATTTCCCGGAGGAAAGGAATACCGCTGGGCAGATTTAAGGAGTTTTCGCTATCAGAGTGAAAGGGTGGATAGTGCCAGTTTGAAAGATCTTCCATATACAGTATGGCTCAGAAAAGATTTAGAAAGAAATTCTGTACAGTATTTGTTTTACCAAGATTTGAATGGTTTTTATGAGGTAGGTGCTACAGATGTAAACAATCCTTGGTGGCAGGGAGACTATGCCAATACCTATTTTTATTTTATGCCTAAAGACCATCTGCCTTTTCCTAACAAAAATGTATATCTGATTGGTGAAATGTTGGAAAATTACCCTAATCAAGTATGCCAGATGCAGTTCAACGCCGAGAAGGGTGTTTATGAAAAAACATTGCTTTTAAAGCAAGGATACTATAGCTATAGTTATGGCACTTTGAACATCACCCCAGAAAAAGGAGAAAAGATACAACCATCTGACACAGAAGGAAATTTTTGGGAAACTGAAAATGATTATACAATTCTAGTCTATTACAAATCTTTGAGTGGAAGGTATGATGAGCTAGTAGGTGCAGCAAGTATCAACACAAAGAGTACTTCACTAGGAAGGTGATATTATATTTACATAATAAATATTTGAATTTTAGCCCAAAGTATCCAATATATTCTGTAGTTCCATATCAGTTTTGATGAGCACTTCCCGGGCCTTACTTCCTAAATTTGGACCTACCACACCGGCCATTTCCAATTGATCCATCAGGCGGCCTGCCCTGTTATATCCTAACTTCATTCTTCTTTGTATTAAGGATGTGCTGCCCATTTGATTTTGTACAATCAGTCTGGCTGCTTCTTCAAAAAGGCTATCTCTATCTGCAAGGTCAATTGCTTTTCCTTCCATTTCTTTTTCATCTACATATTCAGGTAAATAAAAAGCCTGTGGATATCCTTGTTGAGCTCCAATAAATTCACATACATGCTCTACTTCCGGTGTATCTACGAAGGCACATTGTAGCCTCGTTATTTCACCATTATAACTAACTAACATATCGCCCTTACCTATCAATTGTTCGGCACCACCTGCATCTAAAATGGTTCGGCTATCTATTTTACTACTTACTTTAAAAGCTACACGGGCCGGGAAGTTTGCTTTAATTGTACCAGTTATAATATTTACCGAAGGCCGCTGTGTGGCAATAATTAAATGGATGCCCACAGCCCTCGCTAGCTGAGCCAGTCTTGATATAGGCATTTCCACTTCTTTGCCCGCCGTCATAATTAAATCTGCAAATTCATCAATGACTAAAACGATAAATGGCAGAAATTGATGTCCTTTTTGAGGGCTTAGTCTGCGCTTTATAAATTTCTCATTATACTCTTTGAGGTTTCTACAGTTTGCTTCTTTTAGTAAATCATATCTATTGTCCATTTCAATACACAATGCATTGAGGGTATAAACAACTTTTTTTGTATCAGTAATAATTGCTTCTTCTTCTCCTGGCAGTTTTGCTAAAAAATGTTTTTCTATAGCACGATATAAGCTCAGTTCCACTTTTTTGGGATCCACCAAAACCAATTTTAATTGTGATGGATGTTTCTTATAAAGTAAGGATACCAATAATGTATTTATACCTACAGATTTACCCTGACCGGTGGCCCCCGCCATGAGCAAGTGAGGCATACTGGCCAAGTCAACAATGAAATTTTCGTTGTCAATTTTTTTACCTATGGCAATTGGAAGTGAAAAAGAATTATTTTGAAACTTATCACTACTCAGCAAGGTTTTCATGCTAACCACACGCTTACTGGCATTGGGTACCTCAATACCAATAGTCCCCTTTCCGGGAATGGGTGCTATAATACGAATACCAAGCGCAGCAAGGCTTAGGGCAATATCATCTTCTAAATTTTTTATACGGCTGATGCGTACACCAGGTGCTGGTACAATTTCATATAAAGTAACGGTAGGCCCTACCGTAGCGCTGATGCGTTGTATCTGAATGTCATAGTTTTTGAGTGTGGAAATAATTTGATTTTTATTTGCCTCCAACTCGGCAGGATCATGTACAATTTTTTCACTGCCATGTGTTTCCAATAAATCCAATGTGGGATATTGATAGCGACTCAAATCCAATGCAGGATCATAATCACCCATTGGAATATGCTCTGTAGATCCTTCTAAAATCTCCGGCTCTTCTTCGGGAAGAATATCCTGACCACGCTCTACTTCTGTATGAAAAATTTCTTCTTCATCCAAGCTCTCTTTTATTTCTAATTCTAATGCGGCTGCATCTTTGGGTTGTTTTATTTTCTGCTGCGCAATGGTATTTTTATCATGCTCATTTTGCGATGCTTCGTTTTCCGCAATTGCGGGATCAATTGAATCACCAACATGTGGCTCTGCAGGGTAAATTACTGCTATATTGGTGTCCTTATATAAATCATTTATAGTCCCATCCACCTCATGCTCTACTAATTCTAAATTTAATGAAGGGTCTCTTTCCTCAGGCATTACCACCACCACTCCAGACTGATCCTTGCGCAGCGAATTATTATTTTCTAAAGGATTTTTCTCTGCATCAGATAGGGAATTATCCTGACTTGAGAATGATTCCGGTTTATCCCTGAAATAATCATCATCATTAAAAACAGGTGTTGTTTTAATTTGCTCGGATACTGTTTCTATATGCTCTTTTAATTTTTTTGCAGGCAATTTAAAAGATGGATTAAATCTCCAAATAATATAGGTAAACGCTGCCCCAAGTAATAATACGCCTGTACCTACACTACCTATCCAACGGATTAATGTGCTGCTCAATAAATCTCCCACGGCACCTCCAACGGATAATGTATGCCAACCAAAAGTCCATGCTATAAAGGAAAAACAAACTGATCCGATGAGTAAACCACTGATTACATAACGAAGGTTTCGCAGCAGACTAAATATCTTTTTCCCAAATAATAAATTGCAACCTAGCACAAAAAAGAAACTACACAAAAGCATTGATGATACACCAAATGCATTGTGCACCAATAAGTGCGAAATATATGCCCCGATAGCCCCCATTAGATTAGCAACATCAATGGTATGATCTACCAAAATACCAGCACCATTGTGTAGCACAGCATCTTGATCCTGCCGCCAAGTAAAAAAATATGATGTAATGGCAGTAAATAAAAAAGCAGCAAAGAGAATGCATATAGTACCTGCTATTTTTGCAGTACGTTCATCTTTCACCACTTCTTCTACGGTTACTTCTTTTTCTGTATCCGGATTCAGTTGTTCCGGAGAAGGTTTTTTCTTCCTGATTTTATTTGCCATACCTGTTGCCTGCAACAAATTTAAAAGTAACTTAGCCCATGAGGCAGATAGTGGAAAACCTGTGAGTAGTTTATTGGTTATCCACGAAGATTTGTATGTTTAAAAAAGATGATACTGTTCAATTTTATTACTTAGCCAACTCAATCGACTAGGTTAAAAAGCAATAAACGGGTATGCAGTTATTGATAGCAACCATCTCCATAGTATTTTGAAAATATTCCAACAATCCTGATAATATGCTAAATCTAGCATTTCATCTTTATTACATCATTTACAATTTCTTCAACAGATTTTGTAAGCACCAGCTCATGAGGCAATGGTGCATTTATCCAGTTGGCTATTTCTTTTGAAAAATTATTTTCAATGGCAGGCAGTACGGGCACTTCGAAAGCTTTGAGTGCGGCAGCATTGCACCATTGTTCATATTGACCTTTGATGGGCATACATAATAATTTTTTTTTGAGAAATAATGCTTCAGCAGGTGTTTCAAAACCTGCACCTGTTATTACCCCATGGCAGTTGATCAGACTTTGCTGAAAAGAAGAAGCACCCACAGGCTGTAATAAAATATTTTTATGCCTACGCTTACTCTTTTCTGTTTTTGAAAACAGATGAAAATGTATATCAGGCAATAGTTCTAAGTGCTTCATAACTACATCATCATGGTAATGCGATAAATAAATAGTTATATGATTATCATCTTTTGGTTCGGCCTTTAAAATGGCTGTACTCAATACCGGATTACTGATAAACCGATCATAGGATTTAAAATGCAACCCTGCATATTGGGTGGCCTTTGCATATTGTGTAAGCACCCACTCACCGGCTATAGATTTATGTGCAGGTCTTGGTGATTTTTTTGATTGAAAAGAAGCTTGATGACCAAAACCAATACTTGCTACTTTTTTTAAACTACATGCTAAAGCTGTGATGGGTTCAAAATCATTGATGACGATATCATAATCCTGCACTGGAAGAGCTTTTGCCTCCTTAATGAGTTTTAAGGGGTTGAATGATTTAAATATTTTAGCATAATCCAGTCCACCATAGGAAGTATAATATAGACTAACACCTTTGCTTTTAAATTTTGCTTGCATTCCTGTATCCAAAGTACTATTGCTACCACTTAGAAATAAATCGACAGTACCATGCTTTTCCAGATAGGGCAATAACCAAGAAGCCCTTGCTATATGCCCATTGCCAGTGGCTTGAACTGCGTAAAATATTTTCATTGATATTTTTTTGGATACTACGTGAGTCTTGTTTTAAAAAGTTTAACCAAAAGAAAGAGGCTGTATTTTTTACACAGCCTCCCTCATTTTTTTAAGTGATTTTAACAATCCTATTTATTGATCAAATATTAAACTGAATACCCTGCGCCAAAGGCAAAGAACTGCCATAATTTATAGTGTTTGTTTGGCGACGCATATAAGCTTTCCAAGCATCGCTTCCGCTTTCTCTACCACCACCAGTTTCCTTTTCACCTCCAAATGCACCGCCTATTTCAGCACCGCTGGTACCTATGTTTACATTGGCAATTCCACAATCGCTACCGGCATGGCTAAGGAAGAGTTCACTTTCCCTTAAGTTGTTGGTAAATATTGAAGAGCTAAGTCCTTGAGGCACACCATTCTGCATGGCAATAGCTTCTTCAATGGTGCTGTATTTCATCACATATAATATGGGAGCAAATGTTTCCTCTTGTACAATATGATATTCATTTTTTGCTTCAATGATACATGGCTTTACATAGCAACCACTTTCATAGCCAGCCCCACTGAGTACACCACCTTCTACTACAATTTTTCCACCTTCTTCTATAGCTCTTTGTATGGCATTTTGATAGTCTTCCACAGCCTTAGTATCAATCAATGGGCCTACATGATTAGATGCATCCAAAGGATTGCCAATTTTAAGTTGACTATACGCTCCTTTTAATACTTCCAAAGTTTTATCATAAACAGATTCATGTACAATAAGTCTGCGTGTAGTTGTGCACCGTTGACCAGCTGTACCCACAGCTCCAAATACTGCACCAGTAAGCACCATCTTTAAATCCGCATGTTGAGATACAATGATGGCATTGTTTCCTCCAAGTTCCAAAATGGTACTTCCAAATCTTTCAGCCACAGTAGTGGCTACTCTTTTACCTATACGTGTGCTACCGGTAAAAGATACCATCGGGATATTTTTATCAAAATTAATTTTATCGCCGCAGGCATTACCAGTCACTATACAACTTACACCTTCTGGTACATTATTGGCTGCAAAAACTTCTGCAATAATATTTTGACAAGCTATGGCGCAAAGCGGTGTTTTGCTGGATGGTTTCCAGATACATACATCACCACAAACCCATGCTATAGCTGCATTCCAACTCCATACGGCTACCGGAAAGTTAAAGGCTGAAATGATGCCCACCACACCCAGTGGATGCCACTGCTCATACATGCGATGGCTTGGTCTTTCACTGTGCATGGTAAGTCCATACATCTGGCGGCTAAGGCCCACTGCAAAATCACAGATGTCAATCATTTCCTGCACTTCACCCAAGCCTTCTTGTAGGCTTTTTCCCATTTCATAACTTACTAATTTACCAAGTGCTTCTTTGTGCTTTCTTAATGCTTCTCCCACCTGGCGCACCACTTCTCCTCTTTTTGGTGCAGGCCATAGGCGCCATGCTGCAAAAGCAGTTTTTGCTGCATCCATTGCTGTGTCATATCCTGCATCATCCGTTGTGGTGATGGCACCTATCATTTGGCCATCCACAGGGCTGTAAGATGATATAGATTTACCAGTACTATTTATCCAGTTTACACCAGTACTAGTGCCGGCATTGTTTGATTGAATGTTTAATGATTGTAAAAAGTCCATATTCTTTTTTTTTGTATTTCTACACGATAAATGGTAGAAAATGAATGTTTAATTTTATAATTACAGATTATCGCTTTACTGTTTGTTCACTGTAGGTGCTTTCAAAAATTTTATCGGCATTTGCAGCTTCAAAGCCTTCTCTTCTATGCGTACGTGTAATGTCAGCTTCATCTAAATCAATAAATGCTTCTAACACTTTGCGTTCAGCAAATTCTACATAGCTGCCACTAATTTTTTCTGTGCTGCCTTCGGCAAATGTAGCGTCAATCATTTCTGCCACAGTACTACTTTGTTGAAGTGCACCATCCGGACTCCGTTTTATTTTTCCACCCGAATCATTCAATACAAAACCCTTCTGCTCTAAAAATGTATTGAAGTTTTCAATGTTATTGTAACCCTCCTTGAGGTTATGAACGCTTACTGTAAAATGGTTGAGATAATATCGGTTGTAAATAACCCAAGCCGCATACTCGCTTTCCACTGCAAGTGCCTTGAAATCTGCTAGTGTTGGTAGCCTCCATAAGCTACTATGCAAAAATTCAACCACAGCTTTGGCATCATTCAGATCCAGTAAATCCACCGGGTCAGTAGCTACTTCATCGGTATAGCTCAAGATAATATCCTGTGCTTCCCGGCTCAAGTCATTTACCCGCAATTCACTAATAAAAATGCGTGGGTATTTTGGCTGAGGTGGGGCATACCAATAGGCATTTAATTTCTTTTCTGCAAAGAAATAATAGTCCATTTTTTTGTAACCAAAATGCAGGAAAATTTTTTCCAAACTCTGAATGCCTAACTGTGGCACTCCCATAGTGCGAAATGCAATATGATCATTTTCAATATCATTCGCTTCATTGATTAAGCCTTCGGCCATCATTGCATTAATAACACCATTTACATCCGGTACTCTATTTCTATACCGCTGCATCAATCCCCTTAAAACAAGTAATAAAGTATTTGAAGATTCCATAACAATAATTAAGATAAAAAATATAAGATAAAACTGAAAAGTTTTACATACTATGGAATGTGGCTACTACTGCTCCTTAAAAAGGAGAAATAGGATAGCGTGGCACTTATATTAGTATTCATGCGCTGCAAAGGTAATATTAGTATCAATTGAACCCATCTTTTGTTGTTGTATTTTTAAGAAAGCCTGATTATTTAGTACATATGATTATGTTTAAATTGGAAACATTTCTGGCAATCAATACAATTAAATTAGAATATATATCTTAAGAATATACAAAAATGAATCTGAAATGGAGCCCATTCATAGTGAACTGTACTGTTTACAACAAAGATAAATCTAGTATTTAAGTTTTAATTTTGGCATACTCTTTCGGGGCGGGCATTCGCTACAAGTCCTCGTCATTCGTGCCTCTTGGTACTTGGCTTTCCATTTCAACCCCTCATGTCATATTTCAATAGCCCGGTTTGTGCCATAAGGTAAAGGAAAAAAGCCCTCTCCTTCTCAGTGTAATTAGGCTCGGCTACTCAATGCAAAATCTGGGTTAAATATAAAAAGAGCTTACTATTTTGAAAATAATATTACAAAATAGTAAGCTCAAAATCATTTCATTGAATGACCTGATCAACTATTCAATTTGCTAAAATTTTGTATCAAGAATATATGGCAACATACTTCTCCATGTAGGCCAGTCATGATGAATATCTGGGCCCCATACATCTAACTCATGCCATATTCCTTTATCCCAAAGCACTTGGGAGAAATGTCGGCTTCCGTCCGGGTCTTCGTAGTTTCCACTACCTGTATAAATATGTACATGATGACTTGCTTTTATTTTATCCAAATACCAGCTATCTTCTAAATTTGGTACATAATGCATTGGGCTGTTAAAGTAAACTTGATCATCCCAAAATCCCTTCGTATATTCAGTAAGATCATATAAACCACTCATACTGATAACGCCATTTATAATGTCTGGTCTTTTCAAAAAAAGATTCATGGCATGTAGTGCACCAAAGGAAGCACCACAGGTATAAATCATAGTATCTGCACTAGTATTGGTACGGATAAATGGTACAACCTCATTAAAAATATAATTATTAAACTGATTGTGGCGTATTGCTTTATGTTCTGCTGCCATTTCATTGTTCAGCCAACTTTCATTATTGATAGAATTTACGCTGAAAATACGGCATTTACCACTATTGATAAATGGAGCCAAAACATCCATCATTAAAAACCTTTCATACTCTAAATAGTCTGCGGCAGCAGTGGGTACCAATAAGATTGCAAACCCATAATGTCCATAAGATGCAATGGGCATTTCTGCACCTAATGCCGGACTGTACCATGATGATAATTCTCTCTGCATAAATTTTATTTTTTGTTCTGTTTATTTATTGATTGATTAAAATTTACATTTTACTGTGAACTAAATTATTTTAAACAGTTTTTTTCAATTTCCTTCCATAAATCTCTATAACATTCTGCTGCATAACTGCCATTGGCAAATTCAAATATGGGTTGCTCTTGTATACCCATTTTTTCTATATCGCTGAGGTATGGAATATAATTTTTTAAAAAAAGTTTATTGTTATAAAATGTTTGAAGCGTATCATGGTGGAGGGTTTTGCGATGATCAACCATATTGAAAAAACATTTAATCTTCGTTTTATCTAGATCATTCTCCTTAAAATATTGTACTACTGTATCATATGAACGAATAGAAAGAGTAGTAGGTATATTTGGCATCAATATCCAATCTGCTGCACTAAATATATTTTCATGAAGAAGGGATATGCCGGGTGGGGAATCTAAAATAACAAGGTCAAATTGCTTCAAGCTATTTAAAATTGTTTTAATTTTTTTTCTGCTTTGTTTTTGATCATTTAGAATAATATCAGCATTTCTTGCACTTAAATCAGCTGGCAAAACCCACAATTGCTCAAACTGTGAATCAAATATGGCATTTTTAATGGCCGTAAGATCTTTATACAACTTCCCACTTTCACTTTTCTGGCCTTTGATACCCATATAAAAAGAAGCACTTCCCTGTGGATCCAAATCCCAAAGTAAAGTTTTGTATCCATTTGCAGCTGCCAAATAAGCCATATTTACTGCACTGGCAGTTTTGCCTACACCTCCTTTCAGATTGTAAAAAGCAAGAGACCTCATGAGCAAAATTTTAAGATGGGCAATATAAAAGAATTTCCATGCAAGCAACTTTTTTTTTAGGTTCTGGCAGGTTAGAAGAATAAAGTGATGATTTGTATATTTTTTTTGGATTTAATGCTCCGCAATGACTAATTGTACTTAAAAAAGTAATATTCCAATTATTTCGCAACCAACTTGACTTTACATATTCCATTGGCTTATACCAATTTAAATGAATCAAATAATTCATATAAATCTGAATTTATGGCCGGAGCTTTATTACATTTGCTCTATGGAAAAAAGGGAAGAAAAATCAATTTCAGAAAAATTAAAAGAATTAGCGCACCAAGCAGAGGAGATTTTTGACAAATTTGAAGATAAAGCAGAAGCCGCTTTTGATCAAGCAGAAGATAAAGCAAAGGGTCTTTGGCAGCAAGCCAAAACAAGTGATGTGGCCAAACAAGCCAATCAGGCTATTGGAAATATGGTTGATGATGCCTCTACCCTATTATCAAAATTAAAAGAAAAGTTAGACGGCAATAAGGATACAACAAATGAAGATGTTGAAAAAAAAGACCATACTACGTCATAAAATATTAGCCGGTATTCTTTTTTTTATACTGTATGCACCATTCATATACAGCTCAATATTACAAGCTGAAAAGCAATGGCACCAGCATCAGCAAGATATATCATCAGCATCCCATACTTTGGTTCATATAGAGATACCATCCTCTCACTTACAATGGGAAAGAAATCATAAGGAAATAATTATAGATGGTAGATATTTTGATGTAAAAGATTGTCAGATTCGAAATAATATTGCTTATATCATCGGGCATTTTGACGAAAAAGAAAGTTTCTATACCTATACCATTCACCAATTACAAAGTAAAGCGAATAATACCGGAGATAATTCATTTGCATTGCAGCAATTGCAATGGTTTAGTGTGTTTACTGCTATCCTTTCAAAGCAAACATTCTCCATAAACGAGATTTGTTTTTTAAATAATAAATTTTTCAACCAGCCTACTCCAAATATAAAACATCCTTATAGAGATGTGGCTGTTCTTCCTCCCTGGAGTTAATGACATTAACAGGTAATTTTATAGTCAATATTATTTTTGAAACTGCTTCCTGTTGCAGCTATTTGACAGCGTTAATTAGTTATCCCTGTATTTTATTGTTTTTATCATAAAGTAATAGTACCCCAAAAAAAGTACTATCAACATTAAGTCCATGAAAAAAGTATCTCTTTTATATTTTCTTTTTATACCTCATTTACTAAAAGCACAAACGGCTAACGATTCTACGGAAAATAAGCTGAATGATGTAATAGTATATGCCAATAAATTTCCTGAATTGAGCAGGCATATAGCACAGTTTGTATCGCAAATTCGAAAACCTTATGCACTCCATTTACAGCCAAATACAGCAGATGTATTGATAAATGACGGCAATGTATTTGTGCAGAAAAGTCAGCAAGGAGGTGGAAGCCCTGTTATACGAGGCTTTGAAGCAAGTAGAGTCCTACTCATGGTGGATGGGGTTAGGTTAAACACTGCCATATTTCGTGCAGGGCACGTTCAAAATATTCTTTCTGTTGATAATATGATTCTGGAAAATATAGAAGTGCTGTATGGCCCATCATCAACTATTTATGGTAGCGATGCTTTGGGCGGAGTGGTAAATATGTACACCACCAATCCAAAGCTCAGTGCAGATTCCATAACAAAAATTTCCGGATCTGCTACAACAAGATATGCCACTGTTAATCATGAATTTAAGGCCAATGCCATTCTGAATGTCGGCGGAAAACAATGGGCATCACTTACATCCGTTACCTATGGCGAATTTGGAGATTTGACACAGGGCAATAACCGTAGCAACGAATATCCGGATTTTGGAAAGCAATTTACCATAGTAAAGAGATTTGGAGATATGGATAGTATTGTATCAAATGGTAATCCAAATAATCAAATAAATAGTGGATATAAGCAAATTGATGTATTGCAGAAATTTTTATACCAACCAAAAGATAATATTCAGCATATCCTTAATTTACAATTTAGCAATACCAATGATATTCCTAGGTATGATCGTTTATCAGATACATCCTTGGGGAAGCCCATTTTTGCAGAATGGTATTATGGTCCTTCGGTTAGAAACATGGGTGCATATCATTTTTCTGCATCAAAAATAAATGGATTTTTCAATTATATCAAAGCTACTATTAGTTATCAGGATGTTAGAGAAAGCCGGATAAGCAGAAAGCTAAATAGTAGCAATAAAGATTATAGATGGGAGCGTGTAGATGCATTTGGCGCTACCATAGATATGAAACACTATAGTGAGAAAAATGAACTGCATTTAGGAGTAGAATCTTATACGAACTTTGTGCGAAGCACCGCCGAAAGAAAAAATATTATTACCGGTATTCCAAGCCGTATAAGCACCAGGTATTCTGATGGGCCCACCTCAATGAGTTGGAATGCCGTGTATGCTCAACATACTAATAAATTAAGTCCTTCATTTACTATAAACGAAGGCGTACGTCTTAGTCATGTTTTATTAAATGCAGTGTTTGCAGATACCACATTCTTTAAATTTCCATTTACAAAAGTGCGTCAAAACAATATTGCAGTTACTGGTAACATAGGCCTTATTTATCACAACTTTACAGGCACACGTATTGGGGCTATTATTAGTAGTGGTTTCAGAAGCCCCAATGTTGATGATCTAAGCAAAGTATTTGATAGCAGGACAAATGCAGTTGTGGTTCCCAACCCAGCTATAAAACCTGAATACACCTATAATGGTGAAATAAATTTTAATCACGAAGGAAAAACATGGAGCATAGGTGGCTCGGTATTTTATACCCTTTTTAGAGATGCCATAGTTGTAGATGCATTTACATTTAATGGGGAAGATAGCATCGATTATAATGGAGTGTATAGTGGTGTGTTTGCTGCGCAAAATAAAGCGAAGGCCAATCTATATGGCTTTAGCATAAATGGTTCCTTGACTTTCTTTTCAAAAACAACAGTAGATGCAGTATTTACATATACAAAAGGATCTTATACTAATGCTGGCATTGTAGTGCCACTGGATCATGTACCGCCTTCTTACGGCAAGTATGGCATTTTACATAAAGAAAAAATTTGGCAAGCAGAATTTTATAGCCTGTTTAATGGATGGAAAAAAATAGCAGACTATAGTCCAAGTGGAGAAGATAACCAGCAGTATGCAACTGTAGATGGGATGCCTTCATGGATGACTTTTAATGTAAGAGGTTCGGTAAATATTACTAAAACTGTGATACTACAATTGCTAGTAGAAAATCTTACTGATTTGAACTATCGTTATTTTGGAAGTGGTATAAGTGCAGGAGGTAGAAATTTTACAATTAGTTTGAAGGCAGGGTTTTGAAAATAAATAATGAATCTACAGTAATAAATATGTTATAAGATTAAAACATACTTTTGCTACACAATATTAAGTATGCCTTTTTATCGCAATTTTATATACTTCATAGATAAACGCAGGTGGAAATATATTTTCCTTCTGGAGGCTCTTGCAAACTGTAATGGGTCAATACTTAATATCGAAGAGCTGAAATAGTGTTGAATCATCCACTCTATTTTAGCTAGACCTATTCTAATTCCAATAACTAATAATTTCATTCGATGCCACATTTTATATCCCGTGGTCAGGTGCCACATAAAAGACATACACAGTTTCGAAAGCCAGATGGATCATTATATAGTGAACAATTATTTTCAACCGAAGGTTTTAGTAATGATTATGCACTACTATATCACTGTCATCCGCCTACACGCATTATTCGGAGCGAAGCAGCAGTAAGCATTGCGCCACAAGTGGCGGAAGAAAAAATGCTAAAACATAGAAGCTTTGAAGGATTTCATATTAAGCCTGAAAAGGATTATTTAGAAAGTCGTAAAGCAGTGTTGGTAAATAGTGATTGCCATATTGTATTGGCTGCTCCACAGCAAAGCCTTACAGATTATTTCTATAAAAATGCAGATAGTGATGAAATGATATTTGTACATGAAGGCAGTGGAATTGTTCATACCCAGTATGGTCAACTTCCTTTCAGTTATGGTGATTATATCATGCTGCCAAGAGGTACTATTTATCAAATCAGTTTCAATACTACGGACAATAGGTTATTTATAGTGGAAAGCCATTCGCCCATGCGTTATCCAAAAAGATATATGAGTAAATATGGGCAGTTAATGGAGCATGCACCATATTGTGAAAGAGATATACGATGCCCGGAAAACTTACAAACTTTTGATGAAACCGGAGATTATCTCATCAAAACAAAAAAACAAGGCATGTTGTATCATTTGCATTATGGCCATCACCCTTTTGATGTAATAGGTTGGGATGGATGCTGCTACCCTTATATTTTTTCTATTCATGATTTTGAACCTATAACAGGTCGTGTACACCAGCCGCCGCCAGTGCACCAGACTTTTGAAACCAATAGTTTTGTGGTTTGCAGTTTTGTACCTCGATTGTTTGATTATCATCCGCAGGCTATTCCAGCTCCTTACAACCACAGCAATATTGATAGTGATGAAGTGTTGTATTATGTAGATGGGGATTTTATGAGTAGAAAAAATGTAACACGTGGTATGATTACACTACATCCGGCAGGCATACCACATGGACCACATCCAGGTTCAGTTGAAAAAAGCATTGGAGCTAAAGAAACAAAAGAACTGGCAGTTATGGTGGATACATTCAGGCCATTACAACTTACTAATTATGCATTAGGTATTGAAAATAATGATTATGTAATGAGCTGGGCTGAGTAACTAATAAAATTTTAACATAAAAAATCGCATATAGCTATGCGGTTTTTTATGTTATTGCTTTTTGAGCATCACTAAATAGGTTGGAAAATGGTCGCTATAACCTCCTCTATAAAAATTACCATCCCATGTACGCATGGGATAACCCTTATATTTTCCGATATTTTCCACTAAATATTCTTTATTATAAATGCGCTGATTAAAAAAGAAATATCCTGTTTGCGCTTTATCTAACCAAGAAAAACTCATAATAATTTGGTCAAACAAACCCCAGGCATCTTGATAAGCAAGTGTGCCTATCCCATTTTTGTACATGTCCACCCATGGATTGTATAAACCACCGGGTTTTGCGTCTTCCATTTTCCCGGTTGCATTCAATACTTTTTTTACACTCGGACTGATAGGATCATCGTTCAAATCGCCCATTACTAGGAGTTTTGCATTGGGAGTTACCATTTGAATACTGTCAATATATGTTTTTACAACTTTTGCGGCAGCGGCTCTTCTCGGGGCACTACGCTCTTCTCCTCCTCTACGGCTTGGCCAGTGGTTAACAAAAACATGTATGGTGTCTCCATCTAAAATGCCTGAAACATATAAAACATCTCTTGTATAAACAGGCACTCCATTTTCATCTAAAGCCACAAAAAGATTTCTACTATTTAATAATTTGAAATATTTTGGATTGTATAGCAGGCCTACATCCACCCCCCTGAAATCACGACTGTCATAATGTACAATCTGATAATTACGATCTTGAATGAGTTCATGATGCACCAAATCATTTAGTACAGTGTCATTTTCAATTTCAGCCACACCAAGAATTGCAGGTCCATCCGGAGTAATTTCCTTTCCAATATCTGCAATAACTGTGGCTAGTTTTGTAACCTTATCCCAGTAAATTTTTCCATTATAATTTTTTGGTCCTGTAGGTAAAAACTCCTGATCATCCACCATAGTATTGTCTACAGTATCATAGAAATTTTCTAAATTATAAAAACTGACTACAGAAACTTTATAGGTCTGCTTTTGACCTTGGGCTGAAATGGAAAACAGAAATAAACCAACTAAAATTGAAAATCTATTCATAACTGGCAAAATTGCAGGGTTCATTTGGCAAATGCTTCAATTGACCCACAATATTTATTAACCTCCAAAATTATTTTAATGTAAACAAAATTATTTGGATTTTTAACAATTACCTTTGCAAACGAAATTTTTTTGCATGACGTATCGAATACTTTCAGTTTTAGTTCTCTTTTTTAGTATCCCATCCTTCTCCCAGCAAAATAGTACACCCGTCTTATCGGATACTACAAGGATTGACTCTCTTGCCCTACAGGATTTAAAGGATAATATTCTTGATAATATACCCACTTTATCTCTGGATGATAATGATGCCAGTGATATTAGTAGCCAAAATGTATCTTCATTACTTACCGCAGGCAGAGATCCATTTTTTAATGCCGCTACTTTTAGCTTTTTCCCCGTAAGATTTCGGATTAGAGGATATGATGGAGATTTTAATGCCACCTATATCAACTATATTCCTATGGATAATATTGATAATGGATTTACACCTTTTGGCGTATGGGGTGGCTTAAATGATGTATTTAGGAATAGAGATGTGTCTTTAGGATTAAGAGCAAATACATTCGCCTTTGGCGATATAACCAGCTCTACAAATATTGATGTAAGAGCCAGCAAGCAAAGAAAACAAACAAGCATTGGCTATGCATACAGTAATCGGACTTATGACCAAAGATTAATGTTGAGCTACTCCAGTGGTCTTAATGCAAAAGGATGGGCCTATACTGTGGCCGGCAGCCGCCGATATGCAGATGAAGGATATATAAAAGGTACCTATTTTGATGGATGGAGTTGGTTTGGAGCTATTGATAAAAAATTGGGCACAAAGCATTTATTATCTGCCATAGCATTTGGTGCACCTACAGAGAGTGGAAGAGCAGGTCCTGCGGTGCAGGAAATAATGGATCTGTCTGGATCAAATTATTATAACCCATACTGGGGATATCAGAATGGAAAAGTACGCAATGCAAATATTGGCAAAACAAACCAACCTGTATTCATTTTGGCACATGAATTTCTCATTACTAATAATACAAAACTCAATACCTCCGTTTCCTATTCATTTGGAGAACGCAGTACAAGCGGTATAGATTGGTACAATGCTCCGGATCCAAGACCAGATTATTACCGTTATCTCCCAAGCTATTATATAAATGACCCTGTGCAGCAGCAGCGGGTTACTGATTTGTTAAGCACCAATGAAGCGGCAAGACAAATTAATTGGGATAATCTCTATAATGTAAACAGATATAATACCGCATCCGTATTTGATGCAAATGGCATAAAAGGGAATACGGTTACTGGAAACAGATCTTACTATATACAAAGTGAAAGAGTAACTGATGCAAAAAGACTCAATGCCGCCACTACATTTAATTCTAGATTAAATGATCATGTTGATTATACAGGTGGCCTCAGTTTTCAAAAAACGAATAACCATTATTTTCAGCGCATAGCAGATATGCTGGGTGGTAGCTTCTGGGTTGATTTGAATCAGTTTGCACAACTTACTTATCCAAATGATCCTAATGCTTTACAAAATAATTTAGACAATCCCAATGGTATCAAAACCACTGGAGATATTTATGGATATAATTATGATATTGATGTACAGCGGGTAGCAGCTTGGAGTCAATTTCAATTTAAATATAATCATTTTGATTTTTTTGTAAGTGGAGAACTGAGCCAAACAGGATTTTACCGCACCGGTAATGTACGTAATGGACTTTTCCCTGAAAATTCTTTTGGAAAAGCACCCACACAAAATTTTACAAACTATAGTGTGAAAGGTGGTGTTACATATAAACTGAATGGCAGAAATTATTTGTTTGCCAATGCAGCATACATAACCCGTGCACCTTATTTTGAGAATGCTTATGTAGCACTTCGCACTAGAGATTTTCTACAAGATGAATTAACCAGTGAAAAAATACAAACTATTGAAGCTGGTTATATTTTGAATGCACCAAAACTAAAAATACACCTTACTGGTTTTTATACACAGATGGATGATGGTATGAATGTACTGAGTTTTTACAACGATAAGTTTTTCAACTTTGTAAACTATGCTATACGAAATATAGACCGCTTGTATTTTGGTGGCGAATTTGGTTTTGAAGCAAAAGTGTTACCCAATGTTACACTTACTGGAGCAGCATCTGTAGGTCGTTATTATTATAATAGCCGTCAATACAGTTCTACTACATTAGACAATACTGCCGATGCGCTTGCATCAGACTCTATTTATAGTCAAAATTATCGAGTTCCAGGTCCACAAGAGGCTTATAATTTTGGCATTACATATCGCAGCCCTAAATTTTGGTTTGTAAGTTTATCGGGAAACTATTTTGACCAAATGTGGTTAGACTTTAATCCTATTCGCAGAACTTATGATGCGGTAAAGGACCTTACAAAGGGTACACCTTTATACAATGAGGTATTAGCTCAGCAGCGTTTAGATGCTCAATATACTATTGACTTTTTTGGTGGATATAGTTGGAAATTACCAACTACAGTAGGCCCAAAAAAGAAGCCGATGTTTCTAGCAATTTATGCAGGAATAAATAACCTGACCAATAATCAGGACATCATATCTGGAGGATTTGAACAGTTGCGTTATGACGTAGGTACTGCCAATCCCAATGAATTTCCTGCTAAATATTATTATGCATTTGGTTTAAATTATTTTATCAGCGCTACTTTAAGATTCTAATCATGTATTTAAAAATTTTCAATTTCAACAATATGTTTTCAGTTAAGCAATTTCGTATCGGTTTAAATGTTTTATTTATCATTTCAATGATGGCAGGTGTGTTATCTTGTAATAAAAAATTTGATGAGCCACCCGCTTATGTTGCTCCAAATATAAATGCCACTATAACTATTGCAGAGCTGAAAGCACTCCATGAGTTTGGTAGTTATGAAGAAATTACTACAGACGATGTAATA
>CAXYYO010000043.1:0-28492 GCA_964293305.1 uncultured bacterium
GATAGTTTTCGCAATCTACAAATTTGCTGTCATTTAGGCTGGCAGCTATCTCATTTATTACAGCCTGAAAATAGGTGGCAGCACGCTGTACAATATACCTGCGCACATCATATTTGTTGTTAAGCGTAGTTCCGAAATTACTTTTATAGCAGCCTGGTGGAATTGTACAAGGGTCTTCATCCAAGCCATGCACCATATTGCAATCTAAGTAATACTCCATTGTAAGTAGGTTTTCAAAATATTGATAAATAAGATTGGGACCAATGGCAAATAAATCCTTTTTGTCGGGATTAGTAGGAATTGGTAGAGAGTAAGTCCCGCCATTTCTTAAGCAATTACTGACTGAGAAATAAGGGATATAAATACCGGTATTTAAAGCAAAGAATACATCCCGTTTATCGTACTCCGCTGTCTCATCCAATTTTCCATGAAAAGCAATCAATGCAGGAAAATTGCTGTTATTTTTAAAGAAATCATCAGGATTATCATTATAAGCCAATGGCAAAAATCCATTCCCCCATAAGCTCATTACTCCTTTTATTTTACTGAAATATTCTATAGAGGTATCGCCCACATAATAATCTTGGTTTAAAGTGCCCATATTGGTGCGTAGTCCTGGAAATATTTCATCATTCATTTCCTGAGTTGGATAGTAACCGAGGTGCAGCGAAATGGCAGCACCGGCACTGGCCCCACCCACAAATATCCAATTGGTGTCTATCTGAAACTTATCGTTGCTGGTGGCAATGCGCTGGTTATGAATGGCAGTGCGTAGCATGCCCCGGCCATCTTGAAAAGCCATATAATAAATCAATACTTGCTGGACGGAATAGTAAAAACTGGGTGCAGGTAATTGCCCTCTTCTGTATTCTACATTGATGGCCACATACCCCCTGCGGGCAAAGTCCATACAGTATTTTGGCATTTGGGCCTTTACAGTGTCATAAGCATTGATACCAAAAGCCCCACTACAATCACTAAACCCACCCGGATGAAAAAGTATGACTACGGGTAAGGGGCAACTGTTATACTGTGCTTTTGTATAAACTGAATTATCAGGAAAATAAACCTGGTATCTCAGTTCAGTTGCAGCATTGGTTAAACATACAATATTATTGATGTCAGTGCCACAGTCTTCAGGATACTCCGGGTCATGATAATTTGCCGGACTTGTTTTACCATAAGATAAAATGGCTGTAGTGTCAATGGGTAGGCTATGGTTTACTAAATTATTGCAAGCCGCAAAGCATGGCGGTGTAAGCATTTGAGCAGCATTATTCAGTTGACTTTTTGATAAAGGTTGGCACATAATTTTACCCCCCCCCCGCAAGGGTTGCTGCGCCAATACAAAAAAGGTAGAGTTTATAAAAATGATTTTGTTTCATAACCACCGATTTTAAGTGTAGAAGATTATGGCGAATATAAAATTATTTGTGGGAAAGGGACAAAATTTATTTTTCGGGAATTAATAAATCATATACTGCGTATTTAATAACTAATGATCTTTCATAATAACGCCTCACCCCGGCCCTCGCCTCCCGGAGAGGGTGTGTGCTTCGTAGCATGATTTAAGTGGAGTTGATGATTTTTTTTTTGAAAATGGCTCATTTTTTTTCGGGGAATTAATAAATCATATACTACGTATTTATAACTTTTGCACTTTCATAATAACGCCTCACCCTGGCCCTCTCCTCCCGGAGAGGGTGTGTGCTCCGTAGCATAATTTAGGTGGAATTGATGATTTTTTTTAGAACATGACTCTATGGGTGATTCATTACCCCGTATGAAGGTCTTGTTACTCATTATGAAATGTTCATTTATCCTATTTAAATATCTCCGCTTAAATCATTGCCCGTAGGGCGAAAAATTCTTCTTAAATCAATACAGCTAATACACTGAGCTATTATCTTTATCCCCAGTTTTTTTCTATTATGACCATAAGATATCATTGGAATTATTTTTTTCTTTTCTTTATAGTTGCCTGTGGCAATAAAAACAAAGCTCCTTTATTTACCCTTGTAGAAAACAGTGGTATTGCGTTTACTAATACTGTGGAAAATAACGAGGACTTTAATATTTTCATTTATAGAAATTTTTATAATGGCGGTGGCGTGGCCATTGGAGATATCAATAATGATAGCTTGGCCGATGTTTTTTTTACCTCTAATATGGGTGGTAATAAACTCTACCTGAATAAGGGTAACTGGAAGTTTGAAGATATAACGGATAATGCTGGGTTTAAACAGCAGGGCAAGTGGGGTACCGGCGTAGTAATGGTGGATATAAATGCAGACGGCTGGTTGGATATTTATGTATGCAATGCAGGCTATCAAAAAGGAGTGGGTCAGCAAAATGATTTATATATCAATAATCAGAATGGAACATTTACAGAACAGGCTCAGCTTTGGGGCTTAGATGATAGTAGCTATACCACACATGCTGCTTTCTTTGATTATGACTTGGATGGAGATTTAGATTGCTATCTACTAAACAATAGTTTTATTCCTGTAAACACGCTCAACTACGCCAATATGCGCAGTCTGCGTGCCAAGGACTGGCAGGTGGAGCCTTTTTTAAAGGGTGGTGGGGATAAGCTATTGAGAAATGATGATGGCCATTTTAAAGATGTAAGTGAAGCAGCAGGTATTTATGGAAGTTTGATTGGTTTTGGCCTAGGTGTAACAGTGGGCGATATTAATGCAGATCATTTTCCTGACTTATATATTTCGAATGATTTTTTTGAAAGAGATTATTTATACATCAACAATGGAGACGGTAGTTTTAAGGAGTCATTAACAGCATGTATGGAGCATACCAGCCTGGCTTCAATGGGTGCGGATATAGCAGACATAAATAATGATGGCTATCCTGATATTTTTACAACAGATATGCTACCCGGCGATGAATACCGTTTGAAAACGACCACATCTTTTGATAATATTGATGTATATAATTTAAAAGTAAAACAAGGATTCTATTACCAGTACCAGCAAAATACACTGCAACTGAACGATAGAGCTGGCCGTTTTATGGATATTGCTTATCACAGTGGTGTAAGTGCCAGCGACTGGAGTTGGGGAGGCCTCATTTTTGATGCTGATAACGATGGCAATAGCGATTTGTATGTTTGTAACGGTATTTATCATGATGTGACCAACCAAGATTTTATTGATTTTTTTGCCAACGATGTCATACAGAAAATGGTGCTTACCGGTGAAAAGGGACAGGTAAATGAAATCATCAATAAAATGCCGAGCCAGCCCATAGTAAATAAATTTTTTAGAAATAATGGCAACCTAAGTTTTACAGATGCGGGTATGGATTGGGGCATTACACAACCTTCATTTAGCAATGGAGCTGCCTATGGAGATTTAGACAATGATGGAGATTTGGATCTGATTGTAAACAATGTAAACCAGCCCAGTTTTGTATATAAAAATGAAAGCCGGGAACAGGGTGGTGATAATTATATCGGATTTTCACTTTTGGGAAAAGATAAAAATAAATATGCTATTGGAGCAAAGGTTGAAATTTTTATAGACTCTCAAATTATTAGCAGAGAACTAATACCTAGTAGGGGTTTTC
Source organism: uncultured bacterium (assembly GCA_964293305.1). Classification (GTDB taxonomy): domain Bacteria; phylum Bacteroidota; class Bacteroidia; order Chitinophagales; family Chitinophagaceae; genus CALAGJ01. The sequence continues at coordinate 3,586 of CAXYYO010000043.1, forward strand.
AAAGCTCTGTTGATTATAAAATAATTGCAGGTTTGGGTAACTATACTACAGCAGATTCGGTAATAATTATTTGGCCGGGTGGTATGAGGAAAAATTATGGGAGCCTTGCAGGCAATAAAGTGCATCATTTTACCTATCCGGATACAAGCGGTGCAGGGGTGGCAAATTTTTTAAATAAAGTGCAGCCATTTTTTACCGCAGACTCTCTTGCTTTTGATAAGCATACTGAAGATGATTTTACTGATTTCAACTTTGAGCGAAATATTCCTGAAATGCTTAGCAGGGAGGGACCCAAAGCCATTGTGGGAGATATCAATAAAGATCAGTTAGATGATATTTATATTTGTGGTACAGCAGCAAAGCCTGGGCAGCTATATATACAATCATCAACAGGGTTTGAAAAATCTAACCCAAAGTTTTTTGAATTATTTGAGGGATATGAAGATACAGACGCCGCATTTGCAGATATGGACAATGATGGAGATATAGACATACTCATATCATCTGGAGGAAATATTTATCAGCCTAGTAATAGTATGCTTCAATTAAGGCTTTACAGAAATGATGGGAAAGGGAATTTTAGGTATGATGCTTATGCTATTCCACAAACACAAGATAACATATCCTGCCTTGCACTGCATGATGCGGATGCTGATGGGGATATGGATTTTTTTGCAGGTGGTCTAAATGTATCCCGAGAATATGGCAGCATGCCCACCAGCTATCTTTTCTTGAATGATGGGCGGGGTGGGTTTAAACCTTTATCGCCTCAAAATATGGGTAGTGCAGATAAAGCAGGAATGGTTAAGGACGCCCTTTGGGCGGATGTAAACGGAGATGCAAAAAAAGAATTGGTACTAGTTGGATTGTGGATGCAACCGCAAATTTTTGCATATACAAATATTGGTTTGAAATTGGAGCATACCGGATTCAAGAATTTATCAGGCTGGTGGCAAACTGTGGAAGCTGCTGACTTAGATAAAGATGGTGATATGGATTTGTTGTTTGGTAATATTGGCAGTAATTTTTATTTACAACCCAAGGCGTCATCTCCAGTAAAAATGTATGTAAAAGACTTTGACAATAACCAAACGATTGATTGTATCCTTACTCGTACAGTTGATAAAAAAGATGTTACCGTTTTCATGAAAAGAGATTTAACGGATCAATTGCCATCATTAAAAAAGCAGAACCTAAAACACCAAGATTTTGCGGGTAAAAGTATTCAGCAATTATTTACACCAGAGCAAATAAAGGATTGCAAAATTTACCCTTTCAATACAAGTGAGTCTGTAATAGCCTGGAATGAAACAAAGTATAAATTCACCATCACATCACTGCCAGTATATACGCAGTTTTCATCTATAAATGCCATGCAAATTCAAGATATTAATCAGGATGGCTATGTAGATATAATCATAGGCGGAAATAATTTCAATTTAATACCACAACTGGGCAGATTAGATGGTTGTATAGGAAATGTATTGCTGGGTAATGGCAGCCGAAATTTTTCTTTAGTGCCACCGATGCAAACTGGCCTAATGGCTAAAGGAATGGTAAAAGATATAGTGGCATGTAAACAAGCAGGGCATGATGGATTGCTCTTTTTGATAAATAATGAGAAGCCTTTGTATTATAGCATCCATCAAAAAAAATAAAACTATTTACACCCATAAATATTTGTATTGAAATACATGAGCATGATTGTTAGAAGATTTTTACTTTATACTGTATGCAGCAGTTTATTTTTTACATCTTGCACAAATGAAAACAAGGATCAGCCTGCTTTTACTGTACATGATGCAGAAAGCACTGGATTAACTTTTACAAACACAATTACACCTGCCTCGGATTTCAATATGTTTACGTATATGTATTTTTATAATGGAGCGGGAGTGGGTGCAGGTGATTTTAACCAGGATGGGAAAGTTGATTTATTTTTTGCATCCAACCAACAGCAGAATAAACTGTATTTGAATGAAGGCAACCTTAGCTTTAAAGATGTATCAGCAGCAGCGGGCATTCCCATCTCTACTGGTTGGCATACAGGTGTGTCAATAGCAGATGTAAATAATGATGGACTCTTGGATATATATATATGCCGTGTGAGCAAGTTTGAAATGCTTTCTGGGCATAATGAATTATTGATTTGTACCGGTATTGAAAAGGGCATTCCAAAGTATAAAGAAGATGCAGCAGCTTATGGCCTTGACTTTTCTGGCTTTAGTACTCAAGCTTCTTTTTTTGACTATGATTTAGATGGAGATCTGGATTGTTATTTGCTGAATCATAGTGTGCATCAAAATGGCACTTTTGCACGGAGAGATTTATTTAAAGGAACTTTTCATAAAGAATCAGGGGATAAGCTTTTTAGGAACGATGCGTCATCCGCCGAAGGCGAAAAAAATAAAAATTTCTTTATTGATGTTACCAAAGAGAGTCAAATTGAAAGCTCTGCAATTGGGTATGGTCTTGGTATATGTGTAAGTGATCTGAATGCAGATGGTTGGCCAGATATTTATATTGGAAATGATTTTCATGAAAACGATTATTTATACCTCAACAATAAAAATGGCAGTTTTACAGAAACAGCACAAACGGCATTGATGCACACCAGTCAATACACAATGGGAGTAGATATTGCAGATATAAATAATGATGCATATCCAGACATTGTGAGTATGGATATGCTGCCCGCTGATCCATATATTCTCAAACGCTCACTAGGAGAAGATCCTTATGATTTATATTATCAAAAAATTGGATTTGGTTATGGATATCAATATACAAGAAATAACCTACAGCTTAACAATGGCAATGGCAGTTTTAGCGAAATTGGTTTATATAGTGGCATAGCAGCTACTGACTGGAGCTGGGCCACGCTTTGGCTTGACTTTGACAATGATGGTTTAAAAGATTTATTCATCAGTAATGGCATTCCTAAACGCTTAAATGATATTGACTATGTCAATTTTGTGGCCAATGATACCATACAACAAAAGATAAGAGAAAATAATGTGGAGGAAAAATATCTGGCATTAACTGGAAGATACCCTGAAATAAAATTGCCCAATTATTTTTTTCATAATAAGGGTAATTTACAGTTTGAAAACTGGCAATCTAAAATACAAAATGATGTGCCCACATTTAGCAATGGCTCTGTATATGCGGACTTTGATAATGATGGTGATCTTGATATGGTAACAAATAATATTGGTGATGCAGCACTCTTGTATGAAAATAATTCAAGCCCTACAAACCATAGTGTACAATTTCGATTATTGGGCATGCCTTTTAATACCCAAGCATGTGGAGCCAAGCTGCTGGTACATACAAATAATGAAATGCAGTGGTATGAAAAAACGGCTACCAGAGGATTTATGGGAAGTATGGAAATACCTTTGCATGCTGCATTTGGCAGTGTAAAACCCGATAGTGTTTTTTTAATATGGCCAGACAATAAATATCAGCGCATTGCCATAGATAGCAATCATTTTCAAACTTGTACATATAATCCTTTATTACCTTTTTTTAATTTTAGTACATTACATACTAAGGCTGTTTTTCATTCGCCGCAGGCAAAAGATATAACCGAACAAACCAGACTTATATTTAAACATGAGGAAGATTTATTTAATGAGTTTAATAGGGAAGTATTAATGCCACATATGCTTACATCAGAAGGGCCAGCATTGGCCACTGGCGATGTAAATAATGACGGATTAGATGATGTATTTATTGGGGGGGCCAAATGGACAAGCCGCTCTTTGTGGATACAACAAATTAATGGAACTTTTTTACAGCAACAGGTACCTGCGCTCATAAATGACAGCACTTATGAAGATGTAGATGCGGCAATAGCTGATATAGATAACGATGGATTAAAGGATTTAATTATTGCATCTGGGGGCAATGAATATACAGGTAGGAGTAAAGAATTGCAGAGTCGTATTTATAAAAATAGAGGCAAAGGAATTTTTGAAAGAATGCATTCAATTTTTGATACCATATTTTGTAATGCATCGTCAATAGTTGTATTGGACTGGAATGGTGATGGTGCCAATGATTTATTTTTAGGTGGCCGATCTATTCCTTGGGAATATGGCACTATACCACAATCTTACTTGTTGGAAAATGATGGCAAAGGCCAATTTAAAAATGTAACCATACAGAAAGCTCCGGGCTTGGCATATATAGGATTTGTGAGTGGCGCCTGCGCCGCCGATATTGACGTTGATCGGGATGAGGACCTCCTTGTTTCCACAGAATGGGGCCCAGTAATTATCTTTAAAAATGAAGAAAAAAAATTTATACAATCTAATGCATCCGATAAAAAAGGCTGGTGGAATTGTATAGAGGCAATGGATGTGGATAGCGATGGGGATTTAGATTTGGTATGTGGCAATCTTGGCCTCAATAGCAGACTCAAGGCCACTGAAAATGAACCGGTACGTATGTACTATGCAGACTTTGACAACAATGGCAAAAAAGAACAATTGCTCACCTACTATCTGAATCATAAAGAAATACCTTTTGCTAATAAAGAGGAGCTCCAAAAGCAGCTTCCTATGCTCAAGAAAAAGTTTTTGTATGCAGAAGATTTTGCCAAGGCATCGCTTACAGATTTATTTGGTAAAAGTAGTTTGGAAAAAGCAATACAGTTTACAGCAAATTATTTTGAAAATGCAGTTTTGCTCAATGATGGAAAGGGTCTGTTTACACTACAATGCTTGCCCTGGCAGTGCCAGCTAAGTCCCCTTCAATGTGCTGCTATTGTAAAAGATACAACCCATAAAAAAGCATGGCTACTGAGTGCGGGAAATTTTTATGAAAATAATATTGAAATGGGGCGTTATGATGCATGCTATGGCAATATGACCAATCTGCAAAATGGCATAAAAACAGAGCCGCTACACAATGTTTTAATAAAAGGACAAGCAAGAAAAATGCTGTCTATAAAAATTAAAAATAAACCCGCCTATATCATTGCCAGAAATAATGCAGCATTAATGGTGTTGGGGTTTGAAGAGTGAGCGCATCTACTAAATTATTTCAAGAAAATCTTTCACTATTGATTCAACTGCTGCACATGCTTTCATTAATTCATCATTCATAATTACATGGTCAAAATGATTCTGATAGCTTATTTCAAATTCCGCCTTTTCAATTCTGGTTGCAATCGTTTCATTTGTTTCTGTACCTCTTTGCAACAATCGTTTCTTTAAAATATCCACTGAAGGCACATTTATAAAAATAGAAAGATATTTTTTGGGGAAAAGTTGCATTACATGCATGGCTCCTTTTACATCAATATCTAGAACTGGAAATTGATGATTGTTCCAAATTCTGTTTATCTCGGATTTTAATGTACCATAATATTTTCCTGCATATACCATTTCCCATTCTATAAAATCATCCGCATTAATTTTCTCTATAAAATCATTTTCTTTGAGAAAATAATACTCAACACCTTCTAGTTCATTTACTCTAGGTGCCCTAGTAGTGGCAGATACTGAAAATGATAATTGAGGAAACCTGTTTAATAAAAACTTTGTAATGGTGGTTTTGCCAGCACCAGAGGGAGCTGTTATAATAATGATTTTCTGTTTGGCTTGCATGAGCATGCAAAATTGGGGGAAATAACTTCACAAAAAAAGCCACCATTTTTACACGGTGGCCTTAACATCAAATTCACAAAAAAAAATTTCAATTGAATCAATTTACATTGGTAGTAAATGTAATCTCGATATCAGTTTCACCAACAGATACAGCATCACCAGAAGCCTTTTCACCTGGTTTATGTTTGAGGGTTATTTTCATTGTACCTACACCAGGAGCACCTGCATCCCAATTCGATTCCAGACCAAGTGGTAAGCCCACTGCATCTATGTCAGTTGTTATTACAGTAGCACTACTTCCTGTAGTTTCAAAATAAAATTGGTGGTCAACATCTTCTTCCAATATTTCTTCGGTTATACTTTCAGCAGGGCTTACACTTTCATTCAAAACAGATAAAGTACATTCATACTCTTTTCCTGCTTCCATAGCTATTTCATCAAATTGTGTTGGTGGATTTCCGCCTTCTCCATCAGGATCTTTAAACGCAAAGGAGCTACTGCTGCCTGTGGCTACATCCTTTAGATTTACGATAAGAGTTGTAATTAGCTCCTCTTCATTTACCGGTTGAGGATCATCTTTTTTACAGGCGTTAAAGAGAATTGACCCCATTAAAAATAATGTAGAGGCCATCACTGTACTTTGTTTCATTTTCTTAATTTTAAATTATTATTTATGTTTATGTATTGCTAGAGGAATTTTTAATCTAAGAGAAATATTGGTGCCCATTTCATCAGCATAATATCTAAAGGCATTCATATAATTACGATATATTGTATTGAAAATATTATTCACCATCAGTATAACATTGATGGGTCTATCTATAGTTTGAAAAGAAGTACCGAGCTCAAGGGATGCTAATGTGTATGCAGCAGGTGGTGGTGCATAGTCACTCTCTAAACTTACAGTACCATCTGACTGTTTCACTTCTATGTTGCCTATACTAGGCACCCTGTTTTGCTTTTCGGTATATGTAAATTCAATTTTACAATAGGGTTGTTTCCATTTACCAACATCCGTAAAAATATATTCTATTGCAGCTTCATGCATATTTGGAGGCATTTGAATGAGCCAGTCTTTGTCTGCAATATTCCATGCCCATAACTGCGTAGATTTTAATTTGAAATTGATATGATCTCCGGTTTGTACAGACAGTGCTATATCTCCCCCATATAATCTTGCATCTGCCTGATTAAATTCAAATGCAGGAAAAGCACCCCTTATAGTAAGCTGTGGCGGATAGGTTGGTTTTAGATATATAAAGTCATCAATTTGCTTATAAAATATTTCTGATTCTATCTGCCATTTTTTATCGTCATACTGATATCCCACTATGAAGCCATTTGCCCGCTCAGGCAGCAAGTCTGACTTTCCCTTTTCCAACCTTGCAGCACCATGATGAAGGCCATCGCTATACAACTCATTAATATTTGGTGCCCTCCATCCAGTCGAGATATTTGCAGTAAACCGATGTTTGTTTTCCACTGCATATATCACACCAAGATTTCCGGAGAATCCATCAAAACCTTTATCGGAATAGGTAGTGCCATCGTTTGCAAAAATGGAATACATGCTCCGTGTATCATAACGGGTGGCCGCTTCAAATGCCAGCTTACCCAGATTCCATTTTTCAATAATAAATAAGCCGGCATTTAGAGCCTGATATTGCGGAATGAATAAACGATACTGATACCAATTATCTTGATGGGCAGTGCTTATTCCAATACTGCCTCTTATCCCTTTCCAACTATAATGATCCCATACTACTTCTCCTGAATAGGTGCTCATTCTTAAATCTAACTGTGGTGCATCCGTAGATGATGCAAATTTCTTAAGATCGTACTCCTGTCTGCTATTATACTGTGTGGCTAGTGTGAAATTGAGTTTGCCAGCATTGCCAGTCTGTATAAAACTATTACTTTTCAATAAATAATGTTTTACCCTTTGCTTTGGCCTGTCTATCTGGTATCTAAATGCAGCATCGGAAATATAATCTGGAGGTTTGGCAGCATTAATAGCATTGATAAGATCTGTTGTATTTCCAATATGACTTCCGGTAAAAATTCCCAATTCTGTATCAAAGCTGCTAAAAAATAATTCAGAGCCCCAGTTTGATTGTTGCCATCCTGCGGCAGCAGAAAAATTGTATTCAGCTATTCCTGAATTTTCTAACCAATAATTGGGAGTTTTTGCATTACCGCCTCTTTTAATGGTACCCTGCAAACGCCAACTTAAAGGGTTTACTTGTTTAAAGTTTCCCTCTAGAATACCTGACAAAACTCCCATTCTGTTATTAGAAAAAAGAGCAGTATTTATCTCACCTGATATGCCAGGTAATCTTGTGAGCATTTTAGGCTCTACCAATACTAATCCGCCAATAGCATCGCCACCATATCGAATACTTGCAGCACCTTTTATTACAGTAAGTCGGTTAGCAATGTATGGATCAATTTCAGGTGCATGCTCACTTCCCCACTGTTGTCCTTCCTGTCTTATGCCATTATTGATAATGAGTACACGGCTGCTATGCAATCCATTAATTACAGGTTTGTAAATATTTGTTCCGGTCTGTAAGTTACTCACTCCGGCTATTTTTTTTAGGGCTTCGCCCAATGATAAACCTCTTGTTTGTTCTAACGCTCTTCCACTAATTTGTGCGGCTGCACTAGACCCGGCGTTTTGTGCATCTGCAATAACGGTAGCTTGCTCAAGGGTATTGTAATAATGAGTGAGGTGGATTGTCTCTTTAAAATCATCTTTTAAATGAATATGCAGTGTTAAGGCATTACAATTGATGTGCTTGATGTGTAGATCATAAACACCTGGGCAAATACCTTCAAATAAAAAATGACCGGTGGAATCTGACGTTGTTTTTTTATGTAGGTCCGTAATTTCGATTTCCGCACCCCCTAGCTTTTCATGTGTGTCCGGGTCAGTAATGTTACCTTCTACTTGTAGATAACACTGGGCATTTCCCATTGAAAAAACACAAATGAAAAATAGGGATGAAAAAATATATCTCAAAATAAAATTAGATTAAATGAAACCATGTTGCAAAAATAAGGGTAAAAGAAGTTTCAGTTTTGAGAATTTTTTATTCAGCAGCTATGCAAAAATGAATCACGGAAAGATGAAAGGATCAATCAAAATTGAAGTACAATACCAACATAATACATCCAGACCATTGTTGGATATTGTCAAAGTTTTTGCTTAACTAATATTTGGTTTCTGCTTTTATTTCACTGTACAATGTTTGGATTAAACCATCTGCAAGTCCAATTTTTGGTACATAAATTTCGTTGATATCTAAATACTTCATTACACTAATATAAATCTGAAGTGCAGGCACTATCACATCTGCACGGTCTGGGCGAAGGTTGTATGTTCTTATACGTTGCTCCAGCGTAAACTGATTAAATTCTTTATAATAATCTTTTAGTAGTTCTATGGTAAGTGGCTTACCGTCTTTACGTTTACTCATTGAAAATATTTTATTGATATTTCCACCACTACCTATGGCCTCTATTGGATATTTACTTTTTATATTCTTGCGAATAGCATCCCGCATTTCATTCCAATGATTTTCCTCCACCAGATTTTTTAGTAATCTTATTGTACCTATGTTAAAGGAGCGCTTATACACCAATTTATTATCTGCAAAAAATGTAAGCTCGGTGCTGCCACCACCTACATCTATATATAAGTAACTGTGCCGCTGATCTAAGTTTTCTGCTATATGATTTTCGTAAATAATGGTAGCCTCTTCATCTCCGGAAATGATGTTGATTTGGATACCAGTTTCCAGCTTTACTTTTCTAATAATATCTTGGCTATTTTTTGCATCACGCATGGCACTTGTGGCACAAGCTTTTACATCAGATACACCATATACATTTAGTAGGTGACTATAGGCTTTCATGGTTTGCAAAATCATTCCCACTTTGATTTTAGAAATCTGGCCAGTTTCGAATACATCAAATCCTAAACGCAATGGCACCCGTACTAAATTTAGTTTTGCAAAATGTGGTTTAAGCCCAGGTACTTCAGTAATTTCTGTAATCAATAATCTGGATGCATTACTGCCTATATCAATTGCTGCTAACTTCAATGTGCTTTATTTTTTTCAATAGGTAATGAAAAGTTTCAATTTGCGATCTTATTTTCTTTTTTCCTGCTGAGGGTACATAGTTATTCGATAAATCATTTTCTAGAATCCTTGCTTTTACATTATCACTCAGTTGAATTTTGAGTATGTCAATCATTTCCTGCTTAATAGCTTTATCAAGAATGGGTACGGCAGCTTCTAATCTATGGTCTAGGTTTCTAATCATCCAATCAGCACTACTGATAAATATTTTTTCATTGCCTCCATTATGAAATAGTAATACTCTTGCATGCTCTAAGTATTCATCTACAATACTGATTGCATTAATACCCATTGCTTTAATGCGGGCCGTAAGTCTGGGACAAAAAATCCCTCTTATTATTAAATCAATTTTCACTCCTGCTTTTAATGCCGTTATTAATTGATTAATCATACCAATATCACTTATTGAATTAAGCTTTAATATGATATAAGCCGGCTTTCCGGCTTTTGCAAATTTTATTTCTCGTTGTATCAATTGAATCAATTGTAAGCGCATATTATTTGGACAGACTAATAGTGTTTTACATGCTTTTAATTTTGAATCTAATAATCGAGGATTTTGCAATCCATCAAATATTTTATTGATATCTGCCATTATGTTTCTATTGCTAGTAAGCAAACATTCATCGGCATATACTTTAGCAGTTTTTTCGTTCAAATTTCCGGTACTTACAAAACCATATTGTATTGTTCTTTTATTCGCCCTTTTTTTGATGATACATAATTTGGCATGTACTTTTAAATTTTGAATACCGAGCAGCACTTTTACTCCTTCTACTTCAAGTTTTTCCTTCCATTCCAAATTGTTTTCTTCGTCAAATCTTGCCCTTAATTCTAGCATTACTACCACTTCTTTTCCATTGCGCACAGCATTAATAAGTGCGTTTACAATTTTAGAATTTGGTGCTATCCGATAGGCAGTTATTTTAATGGAAACCACATCCGGATCCATGGCGGCCTCCCTCAATAAGTCAATGATTGAATCGAAAGAATGATGCGGAAAATGGAGTAGCACATCTTTTTTTGTAACCACATCTGTAACCCTTGGCGTTAGTTGCAAAGCAGGATGTACAAAGGCCTTTCGCCTTACACTCTTCTGCTTAAACACATCTGGAAAATCCATAAAATGTCTAAAATTATGAATACGACCTCCGGGTATTACATTGCTTTGTCTACCGAGATTTAATTTTTTTATTAAATATTCAACAAGACCGGAATCCATCTCTTTGTCATATACAAACCGAACAGCTTTTCCTATTCTACGTTTCTTTAAACCTTTTTCAATTTTTTGTACAAATGATGTTGTAATGTCATTGTCAATGTCTATTTCTGCATCTTTAGTTATTTTAAAAATATGTGCCTCGAATAAATCAAATCCAAAATAAGAAAAGATATGTGGCAAATTAAATCTTATAACATCCTCCAAAAGTATGATATGTGTTTCCTCTTTCGGTGATGGTAGTTTTACAAAACGGCCTAGCATGCGGCTAGGTACTTCTATCAAGGCATATCGCTGTTCATAAGCACTTTCTAAGCGGCGCATTACAATACCCAAATAAATACTTTTTTCGCGGAGATAAGGAAGTTGCTGGAGGCTTTCAATCATAAGAGGTATAATGTTGCCACGTACTTCTTCGTTAAAATATCTGCGCACAAAAACTTTTTGCTCTCTATTCAGTTTAGTATCATCCACCATGAATATCTGCTCATCATTCATTTCTTTTTGAATATTTTTCCATATTCGGTTAAACTCACTTTGCTGCATTAAAACAATACGGAGTATTTCATCTAAAATACTTTGTGGATCTTCTTCTAAATGCATGTTTGCTTTTTTACCGCCCAGCTCAATCATTCTTCTTAGAGTAGCTACACGCACCCTGAAAAATTCATCTAGGTTATTAGAATGTATCCCCAAAAAACGAATCCTTTCCTGTAGAGGAACAGATGGATCATTTGCTTCCTGCAGCACCCTTGCATTAAAACTAAGCCAGCTTATATCTCTAAGAATTATATTTCTCATATTTGTTTAGAATAAGGCAAATGTAGCTGCATCTTTTTTTTTGTCTTATTATTTTTTAACTAAAATATCTCTGTTCATACGATGTCCAGTTAATAACATCAAATGCTTAAAATTACTAGGATTCATTATAGCGTTTTATCAAATCAAATAGGATAAAATATTTCTTTTTTAAATTGCCATTTGCAAAATATTATATTTACAACACCAAAAGAGGCGCAATGAAAAATGAATTCTTAAAATCACTGTTTTATTTTACTAAGCGTGATAGAAATGCGGTTATTATTTTAATTGGATTTATTTTCATCGTTATGCTGTTGCCCACTTTATTTCCAAAAAATGAAATTAAACCTCAAGTTGATAAAAGTTTACAAGCACAAATTGATTCAATTGTACACTATCAACAAAGCAGTATAAATTTTTCAAATAATAGCTACAAAAAATATGACAACAAAGACCAATCCTCTGCTATAAAACTAAAACCCTTTCGCTTTGATCCTAATACATTATCAGAAGAAGGTTGGCTTCAGATGGGTTTGCAAGAAAGAACAGTACAAATATTGATGAACTACCGCAATAAGGGTGGTAGATTTCGCAAAGCGGATGATTTGAGAAAAATTTATAGTTTAAAAGAAGAGGAAGCAAATGCCTTAATTCCTTATGTAAGCATAGCAGGATATTCTGAGAAAAATGAATACAATAATCCCTCCGAAGACAGAATTCAAAGGAAAAAAACGTATACAAGCATTAATATTAATACCGCATCAGAAGTAGAGTGGAAAGCCTTGCCAGGTATTGGCGATGTGCTGAGTAAACGAATTGTGAAATTCAGGAATTCGATTGGAGGATTTACTGCTATTGATGATGTAAAAAAAACCTATGGTTTGAGTGATAGTACTTTTGAACTCATTAAGCCATATTTACGTTTTAGTGAAAATGAGCAGTGATTGCGCCTTTAATATTTTCAAGTGTAGAGAGTAATACAAAGCATCAAAACCATCAGTTTTCAGTAATGATTTAATACCTACTTTTTACTAAGAATAAGGTCGTTTTTTTATTAAAATCGGTCATAATTTTATTGCCACATTTTAACGGATGTCAAAAACTGTTATCAACCCTTATCATGCAGCATTTTAGCATTATAATAAAATTCAACTGCATCATCTATGTTGAATAAGGCTAAAAATAAATTCGTAAACTCAATGGTTCTTTTAGTATTTTACGTACCACAGAATACTGCCATAATTCAGTATTACTACTTATGATAAATAAATAAAGTGCCGAAGCACTTTTTTTATTGGGATGAAGTATATTGTTGTTCTTGAACTTTTCTATTTTGCAATCACCATTGTCTTAGTGCTGGTGATTTTACCATCAATGAATAAGGAATAAGTATAGCTGCCTGCTGCTAGGTTACCAGATGCTACCCGGAGTGAATTGAAGCCCGCCACATTCGTTTTTTGAAGGGTTTTGCCATTCATGTCTGCTATCACGATTACTGCTGTGTTATATTGCTTGGGTAATGTGAAATTGATCAACGTTGTATTGGTATAAGGATTAGGTATATTCTGCTGCAGGGATGCTGCTGCATCAGTGCTGTTTAATGTGATGGACTGGGTAATAACGCCTGTTTGCTCAGAAGTTTGACTTTTTATAATCTGGTCCATTTGTTCTCTTATTTCATGGATTTCATTTTGCAGTTGCTCTATAGTGGCATCTTTTGAGTCATTGGCTTTGCTGAGCTCCTGCACCGCCTTTACCAAAGGCACTACAAACTGGCCATATCGCAGGCCATAATAATCATGTTCATTCTTAGGAGCATCCACTCCGCTGAACTCATAATGCAGGGATTTAGCTGCTTCTTCAACCTCCTGTGCAATAAAACCACTATACGTCAAATTGTTTTTTTCAGCATTAAATTGCATCCTATCTCTATTATGCTCAACAGCTTTATCATTAATGACTTCTCCTTTGTGTAAATAATCTGAAATACCATGAACATCTAATTCGTATGTTACTGCCTTTAGCTTGTTTATAAAACTTAAACCGGGTACATTTTGCTTTACATCTTTTTTGAATCGTCCATCGCTCAGTGTAGTCCAGTCAACTTCGCCACCAATTGAAGTGGTAAATTCGTTACCAACTCTTACCTGATGGCTTGCCGTAATTAGCGAACCACCACCTACAGCGGTTGCGTTTTCACATTCACTTAAATATAGTGGGATGCCAGAATAAGCACCGAGAAAAGTAACCGTATTTCCCTTTGTCAGATACTGACCACTATTCTCTCCAATGGCTGTAATATGCGTCCCTTCTTTAAGCAAACTAAGAGCCACTGTTCCAACTGATGTATTGGCATCACCCGATATCAGGTCTTCCATGTTTAATGACCCTATTGCGGTATTGTTTACACCTCTGCTGTTCTTAAGCAGGCTATTGTAGCCTATTGCTGTATTGTCTCTTCCTTCCGTGATGCCCATTGCTGCTTTTGACCCAACTGCTGTATTTCTCGATCCGTTTTGAAATCCCTTTTCATCGGTATATGGTTTGTTATAGTGTAAGGCTGAGTCACCAATAGCAACCTGATTTTGCCCAAATTGATTTTCTTGCAATGCTGCCTTTCCAATGGCTATATTGCCATTTCCGGTCACATTTTGAATTAATGCATTGCTACCTATTGCTATATTGTCAAAGCCTGTTGTATTACTAGCAGCTGCATTACTTCCAATGGCAACATTAAAATAACCAGTAGTATTGCTTTTCATTGAATAGACTCCAATTGCTGTATTATGGTAGGCTGTAGTATTACTCTTTAAACTCTCAAAACCAATTGCGGTGTTCAATGAACCGGACACATTCAATGACAAGGCGCTACTACCCATTGCCACATTAGAGAAACCACTGGTATTGGCTGCCAGACTATTGGTGCCTGCTGCTGCATTATCATTACCCGTGGTGTTTTTCCAGAGACTGAAAGCACCAGCTGCTGTATTTCGAAAACCATTATTGTTATATAATGCAGAGTCACCTATTGCCGAATTATGCCTTCCCGTTGTGTTTAATAAAAGCGCTGCATAACCTATTGCAGTATTTCCCCTACCTGTTGTATTATCCCTTAATGCAATATACCCCAAGGCTGTATTAAAGGATGCCGTTGTATTGTTTCGCATGCTCTCAAAACCTATGGCCACATTACGCTGACCAGTTGTGTTTTGCTGCATGGCACTATTACCAATTGCAACATTGCCAAAACCCGAAGTATTGCTATATAATGCGCTGCTGCCCAAACCAATATTGTAGCCCCCAGTATTATTTGTGTATAGCGCACTATAACCAATGCCAATATTGTTGATTGCAGCATTTGTAGCTGAAAATAACGCATTATTTCCGATAGCCACATTACTGATTCCGCTATTAGTATTTAGCGAATTTGCTCCTATTGCCAGGTTATTTCCACCAACATTAAATATGCGTGTTGTATTTCTGTATATGCTACCACTAAGGTAGAGGTTTCTCCAATTAAGAAAACCCGTACCGAAATCTAGGGTTCCATTTGAATTGGGTGTGAGGGTCTGGTTTACAGCTGTAGGAGATGATAAATTGGATAGAGACTGATTTGCCTGTGCTTGAAGTAAAGAAGCATTATAGCAGGTCAAAAATGTAAAGAGGATTGCATACTGTTTCATACTTAAAAATTTATTGTAAAATGCATACATCTAGGGAAATAGGAAAATTCAATTATTGAATGGCTGTAATCATTTAGGCAAAGGCATAGATCAACTGAAATTTACACATTTGTTATCATCGAAGGTGATAAAGAAAACGCCGCTACGGGCTACCCTACTAAAAAAATCAACTTATACCTAATTTTTCTATTTTTCAATGACCATAGTCTTTGTGCTGATAATTTTACCATCAATGACCATGGAATATAGATAGCTTGTGAATGTTAGATAGCCAGATGCTGTCCGAAGTGATTTGGTGCCAGCAATATTTATTTTTTGAAGGGTTTTACTATTCATTTCTGCTATCACCATTAGGGGTGTAGCATACTGCTTGGGTCATGAGAAATTGAAGTTGTTTCTACATAATAATATATATTGTTAAGAGTATAATATTTTAAATAATACTATTTGTTCAATACAATTCTAAAGGTAGTGCCCTTGCCCGGCTCACTCTGTAAAACAGAAAGATTCCCTTTGTGGTATTGTTCCACTATGCGTTTACTGAGTGTGAGCCCTAGGCCCCAGCCTCTTTTTTTTGTTGTAAACCCGGGATTAAATACTTTCAAAACATCTTGTTTGCTGATGCCCTTGCCAGTATCATGCACATCTATCATTAATTCACTAATAGAATCCAATAAAGTAACAGTTATTGTGCCTTTGCCTTCCATAGCATCTAAAGCATTTTTTAAAAGATTTTCCATTACCCAATCAAACAAGGGGGCACATACTACTGCTATTACTTCATCTGCAGGTTTTTCAAATTTAAAGTTTACCTTTCCTCCAGCTCTTTTCATAATATACGCTATCATGGAATCAATTCTATCTGATAAATTGATTTCCTCCAATTGCGGCTGACTCCCAATTTTTCCAAAGCGATCTGAAATAAGTTCTAACCGATCTACATCTTTTTCCATTTCTGTTGCCAATGCATGTATTTCAGGATTTTCTTTTAGTACTTCTACCCATCCTTTTAAACTGGTAACCGGGGTGCCAAGCTGATGCGCAGTTTCCTTTGCCATACCTGCCCACAGTTGATTTTGTTCACTTTTATAGGCTGTATGCTGTGCCCTAAATATGATAAAAATAAAAATAGCAGCTACAAATATCAAAACGATTGGATAATACCTTACCTGTTGTTGTAATTTGCTATCGCCATAATAGTATTTATTTGCACTGTAAGGGTCTTCCGATAGTACTAATAAGATTGGTTTGTGTTGTTTCTTAAATTGATTCAACTTACGTGGTAAATAGGTGCTATCTGTAGCCACTGAAAGGCTATCCACATTCAGACAATTTGCCGAGTTTATATGGTCCCTTTCATCTGTTTCAATGATGGGTATATCCGTATTTTCTGAAGAAATTTTTGAGGCTAGTGTTAGGCTTGCATTGTCCTCTGTGTTTATTATAGTGCGCTGTGCTTCTACCCATGTTTCCACTCGCTTCTTTTCATCATCAGCAATATGAGCTGCCAAATACTCTGCATATAAAACGGCAAGTATAATAACGGCAACTGCAGAGAGGTATAAAATATTTTTTCGTTGAAAGAGGTAGCCCATCTGGCACCAAAGTAAATATTGCTTTTTGTTATGAACAAATAAAGCTTTTAGAGGACATGCAATATCTCCCTAAAATTATTTTTATGATTTTTATTTTGGGCAATAATTTATCAACAATCATTTCCCTCATTTATCATATACCCTTCAAATCCTAATATTTCATTTTAATCAAGTGAATCCAAAAACTCATTCTTTTTTTCAATTATTTTGTACCGTTTCATGAAATTATACCTTACCATTTTATTTTGTTATTTAGTGATTGGTCTTGCTGCGCAAAATCAAACCTCGGTACTGCCATCCGACACTATGATAGATCGATATGCCAGGCAACAAACAGCGTTTGTACTTCAGGAAATACCAAAGTATGTATTTATAAAAGCATTTCTTAGTAAAAAAGAAGTTTACACAGGCGAACCACTTTATATTACTTATAAGTTGTATTCAATTTATGACTATCAATTAATAAATCCCTTACAACCAAACTTTGTAAATTGTAGTGTGCTGGAATTGAATATTCCTGATACAGGTACAATTGAATCATACAATGACCTCTTGTATAAGGTTACCGTACTTCGCAAAGTGCAGATTACGCCAATACAAGCAGGTGTGCTTGCCATTGATACTACTAGTATGCCAATCAATGTGCTCATTAGAAGTACGGAGTATCCTTACGATTATCATAATTACAAAACATTTATTCGTGCCCCGGCACAAATCTTAAGGGTAAATGCGCTACCACAAAAAGGTAGACCCGGAGATTTTAAAGATGTAACTGGCAGTTTTAGTATTGAAACAAAAATAACAGATACCTTATCTGCCGCAGGCAAAACAAATCATTTCATCATCTCTATAAAAGGGCAAGGAAATTTTGATGCCATCAATGCACCAATGGTCAACTGGCCCCAAGGCGTAGAGTTTTTTGATGCTACAGATTCTCAGTATATACGATCTGACAGTTTTCCAATTTTTGGTGAGAAAGTTTTTGACTTCCCTTTTGTAGTTAAAACACCCGGCCTAGTTGAATTACCTGCTGTTCGCTTCAGTTTTTTTAATCCTTCCAAAGGGAGATATGAAACAAAAATATCTACCGCAGCATCTTTAAATGTGCTTGCCGCAATACCAAAAAATTTTACGCATTTTTCACAGGATATTGTTGACAATCGTAAGCTTCTGTGGATTGTACCAATTCTTGCAGTTATAGTATTTTCCATTTTATTTATTCGTAACAAAATTTCATCGAATAGAAAGGATACTATAATGGAGGATGTAAAAATTGAAACTGAAAAAATACATGTTGAGAATGACAGGCCCAATGCCATTTTATTTGCTTCATCCATGATTGACAATTTGGATGAAGAAAGCAATGCTACTGTGTTTTGCAACAAAGCCGCCGAAATTCTCAATAGTTGGGTAATGACAGAAGCAGGGGTTGAACAATTTAATATGAGAGATATAGATTTTATATTAAAAAATAAGGGCTTTGAAAAGCAACATATTGATACTTTCAAAAATATTCACCACCAAATACAAACATATTTGTATGCCAAAGGAAGTATAGAACTCGATAAGCATGCTATAAAAGATGCTTTGATTAAATTGCTTAATTTGTAGATGAGTACAATAATAACAATCACCAGAATTATTCTGAAATTGATACTGTTCTAACCCAAATTAGAAGAAACTATATTTTATTTTAGCTAACTATTTGCCCTGTTTTCTCATGGGTACATACAACCCGGCTGATGCAGTTGAATTTTATTAAAACGCTGAACTGCTGAATACAAATACACTCTAGAACAATTTTTGACTATATAATAGCTTACTGGTTTTTAGTAAAAATTAAATCTCAAACACTTATCTATATTGCCTTTCAGCTTTTCCTATCAAATTCGGGTGCATCATTTGAGTTCAAGTAATAGGGTAATATTAATATGGATAATTGGTTGCCTTGTTACCGCCAAATTGTGGGTTTATAAAGATTAAAGATATTGTCTCGGGAAAAATTATCCATGCCATTGCGTTTATTCTCCATTTTCAACGGCTGTATGCCGCAGCACCTTTGCAAAGTCAATATAGACATCAAAAAAGTAAAAAATCGTAAAATGAAAAATTTCACAGTTCCCACAAAAGGGGAAGTAGCTCCAGCTAATCAGACCATCTTCGATAACTTAACTAAAGCATTGGGCTTCGTGCCAAATCTGTATGCTACCATGGCATATTCTGAAAATGGACTCAGTAGATATCTGGCCTATCAAAATGCTAAAACTACTTTAAGCAATAAAGAAAAAGAAGCAGTAAACTTAGTGGTAAGCGAAGTAAATGGTTGCATATACTGTAAAAGTGCACATACCGTAATTGGTAAAATGAATGGCTTTACAGATGAACAATTATTGGACATCCGCCGCGAAAAATCTGATCAGCCAAAGTTGAATGCGTTGGTCAAATTAGCAGCAAGCATCACTCGAAACCGTGGCTATGCAGATGCATCTTTAGTGGATGACTTTTATGCACAAGGATATACTAATGAAAATCTTGTTGACCTTATTTTGCAAGTGAGTGATAAAACAGCAATGAACTACCTGCACAACCTTACAAAAGTTCCTGTTGATTTTCCTCTAGCGCCAGCTTTGGAAGGAGATGTGGTACCGAATTAAAATGTATTTTCTCTTTGTGGAATAAATAAATCCGGATAAGTTTTCCGGATTTTTCTTGGATAAAACTTGAGAAGGGAAAATAATCCATTCCAAAGCGTACTTTCTCTATTTTTATACAAACAAAAGGATTGCAACTTTGCACCATAAAAATTTTGTATATGTCAAGCTCAACAGTTGAAGGTAAAATTTCAAAATCAGGATATAAAGATTTTCTTGCAAATGGTATTTCCTACAATCAATACAAACTACAAATGGCAGATGACTTGGCTACCAATCAAGATTTGAAGATTAAGGAATACATTCGTCTCAATCAAAGTAGGATGCATAGGGTGGAAAAAACATATTTTCCTTCTGAAGAAATGGTGGCAAGGCTTAAAAATCATAACCATAAAACATATTGGCTAGTATTAACCGAACATTGGTGTGGTGATGCATCTCAATCATTGCCTGCATTAAATGCTATTTCAGCACTAAGCGACGGGAAGATCGAAATGAAATTAATTTACCGGGACCAGCATGATGAGTTGATGAACACTTATTTAACGAATGGCGCTAGGTCCATACCCAAGCTGATACAATTAGATGAAAATTTTCGTGTGTCCGGTATTTGGGGCCCACGACCAACTGTTGCACAAAAATTGGTGAAAGATTTAAAAGCAAACCCGGCCACTGCCAGCACTTATGCCAATGGATTGCACCTATGGTATGCAAAAGACAAGCAAAAAAATCTTGAAAATGAAATAGAGCAATTATTGCTGAAGGCAGATTTATTTTGTACCGATTCTTTATCATAAAATAATACATTATGGAACAACGTCATCCGCTTCCACCATTTACTGAAGACTCTGCCAGACAAAAAATTCAAATGGCAGAAGATGCATGGAATAGTAAAGACCCTGTGAGGGTTTCAAAAGCATATACGCAAGATAGTGAATGGAGAAACCGAAACCAGTTTATTAATGGCAGGGAAGAAATTGTAAAATTCCTCTCCGCTAAGTGGGAAAAGGAGCTGAATTATAAACTAAAAAAAGAATACTGGGCACATGCTGAAAATCGTATTGCTGTGCGTTTTGAATATGAATACCAAAATGCAGCGGGCCAATGGTTCCGAGCTTATGGCAATGAAAATTGGGAGTTTGATGCTGACGGTTATATGGCAAGAAGATATGCCAGTATTAATGATTTGGAAATAGAGGAGAAGGTTAGAAAGCTCACATAAAATTCATCCCAAATTTATGCACCTAAGTATTTATATTAGAATATGCTCAATCAATCCACGTACACATTAGTCAATCCGCAAAATGGACATCTAGCTTTTAAAATATTTGAATTTGAAGACAATAGCCATTTTGACCATTTGCAACGTCAGAATTATTATACGCTGATTTGGGTAAAAAAAGGAAATGGAAAACTGAAAGCTGATTTCAGTGAATACCATTTTGAAGCAAATAGTTTATTTGCATTTTCACCCTATCAGCCATATATGATTACCACAGAAAATAGCATAAATGGCATTGCAATTAATTTTCATCCTGATTTTTTTTGCCTTTATAAACACCGCAAAGAAGTATCCTGTAATGGGGTTTTGTACAATAATATTTACAGCCCACCTTTCGTAAGTATTGATGAAATTGCTGCTACAACACTTGCAATGCTGTATACACAAATAAAGACAGAAATGCAGAATCCTGATTTAGCGCAATATGAATTGTTGGTATCATACTTAAAAATTTTTTTGATAACGGCCGCAAGATTAAAAACACAGCAACAACCGGAAGCTATCGCAATCTTAAAGGATCAGAAAGAGCCTTTCATATTGCAAAAGCTAAAAGATGCAATTGAAGATAATTTTAAAACAAAACATTCGCCTGTAGACTATGCTAATATGCTTTTTATAACACCAAAAGCACTGGCAAAAATCACCAAATCGCATTTTAATAAAACGCTCAGCAGTTTAATAAATGAACGCATCATCATAGAAGCAAAAAGAGAATTATACCTCACCAATAAACCAGTAAAGGAAATTGCTTATGAATTGGGATATGATGATGAATATTATTTCAGCCGTTTCTTTAAAATAAATGCAGATGTATCGCCACAATTGTATAGGGATACCGTGGGCTTTGCAAAGGCAATGGCTTAACATATACGCACTGATTTGGGCATCACCTAAAGCCATAAATCGATTATCAGTTTATTATTTTGGCAAACTTTCAATTGTGAAATCGAAGTATTTTATTAAACCCAGAGGATGTTGTTGATTTTTATTATAAAGTCAAATGCATAATTTGTATTCAATAAATATTTTTTAGATATTGCCGTAAATCAAATTAAGCACAGTGCCGCTTCTTCATGCTTTCTGCATGCATTTTTTATTCAAAGAGTATTCTGTGCTACTACCAATAAAAGTATAGTTCATTTAAACATAATCATAAAGATTTGAACACGTATCTTTCACCCGCTCATGCATTGGCCGTAGGCCTAATAAGAAAAATAATATGCTGGTAAAAACCTTTGGTAGTGCTGTTTATGGGGTGGAAGCTATTACAATTACAATAGAAGTAAATGTAAGTGGTGGGGATTTGAAATACTATATTGTAGGCTTGCCGGACAATGCTGTAAAAGAAAGCTTACAACGTATAGAAAGTGCCATTAAAACAAATGACTACAATTTCCCTAGAACAAAAATCGTTATCAATCTTGCTCCTGCTGATATAAAAAAAAGCGGCTCTGCTTTTGATTTGCCCATGGCTATTGGTGTGTTAGGTGCCAATGGAGAATTAGAACAACCGGAGCGGCTTGCAGATTATGTGCTGATGGGAGAGCTGAGTTTAGATGGTACCATTCAACCTATAAAGGGTGCATTGCCCATTGCCATACAGGCTAGAAAAGAAGGTTTTAAAGGATTGATTGTACCCGAGCAAAATCAACACGAGGCAGGTATGGTCAATAACCTGGAAGTGTATGGAGTAAAACATATCAACGAGGTTATACAATTCTTTTCTTCTAATGGAAACCTAAAACCGACAGTGGTTAATACTAGGGAAGAATTTTTTACCAATCAGTATGAATTTGATATTGATTTTAATGATGTAAAGGGACAGATAAATATTAAACGGGCAATGGAGATTGCCGCTGCTGGTGGGCACAATGCTATCTTGATTGGACCACCCGGTGCTGGTAAAACTATGCTGGCAAAAAGATTGCCTACCATACTGCCACCACTGAGTTTGCTGGAAGCTTTGGAAACAACTAAAATACATAGTGTAGCGGGCAAGCTCCCGGAAAATAGTTCTTTAGTGAGTAAAAGACCATTCAGATCTCCACACCACACCATTAGTGACGTGGCACTAGTAGGGGGGGGTGGCAATCCCCAACCGGGTGAAATATCCTTGGCACATAATGGGGTTTTGTTTTTGGATGAGCTACCCGAATTTAAACGCACCGTATTGGAGGTCATGCGGCAGCCAATGGAAGAAAGAAGAGTAACCATCAGCCGGGCAAAACTGGCCATTGATTTTCCTGCAAATTTTATGTTGATTGCTTCCATGAACCCCTGCCCATGTGGCTTCTTTAATCATCCTGAAAAAGAATGTACCTGCCCACCGGGTGCCGTACAGAAATATCTTAATAAAATATCAGGGCCTTTACTTGACCGTATTGATCTTCATGTAGAGGTAACGCCTGTACCTTTTTCTGAGCTGAGTAGTACAGTGGTGGTGGGCGAAAATTCTGAAACCATAAGAGGGCGTGTTATAAAAGCAAGAGATATACAAACAAACAGGTATAAGGGCGTTGTAGGTATGTATGCCAATGCACAAATGAGTAGCAAACAACTCCGTGAAATATGTGTGCTTACAAGTGCAGGGGAGGCTCTGCTAAAAAAAGCAATGGAACGCTTGAATTTAAGTGCAAGGGCTTATGATCGGATTTTAAAAGTGAGCCGTACTATTGCTGACTTGGCCGGCAGTGAATCTATAAAGCCTGAACACTTGGCAGAAGCTATCCAATACCGTAGTCTGGACAGAGAGGGCTGGGCTGGATAAAAAATTAATTTTTGTTCGAGATGATCTGTCAATTTAATAATGATTCCTTTATTGATCTATGTGATGTGTTGGCTAAGCGGGACAATAATCTGAAATGGATAATTGATAAGTATGGCTACCCACCAATGTGGAAAAGGGATGAAAGTTTTGAAACACTTTTGCTGATTATACTGGAGCAGCAAGTATCCTTGGCATCTGCAAGGGCAGCATATAAAAAATTAGAAGATTTTATTGGTTTGATAACTCCTAAGAAATTGCTGGCACTTACAGATGTTGAATTAAAAAATTGCTACTTCAGCAGACAAAAAATTGCATATACCAGACACTTGGCTACAAATATAGAAAAGGGCAAATTGAATCTTTCTTCATTGCGATTATTACCTGATGATGCAGTACGTGCTACTTTGATGACCATAAAAGGAATTGGAAATTGGACTGCGGAGGTTTATATGATGTTTGCTTTACAGCGATCCAATTGTTTTCCTAAAGGGGATATTGCTTTACAAAAAGCAATGCGTGAATTAAAGGGATTAGATAAGAATGTACCTATTGAACAAATTGTACAACTTGAAGAAGAATGGGCTCCCTACAAAACTATTGGAGCATTTTTACTTTGGCATTTTTATTTGAGTAAAAGAGGTGACGTTCAACTTTAAAGAAACACAAATGACATCTATATGCGAAGGCTATTGAAAAATAAATTTAAAACCATTTTGGCCCCAATTGGGCTTTTAGTTGCTTCCTGTATAGTTGCGTTTTTATTTGAAGACTACTACCGTCAATTTGTGAGGAGTTTATTCAAGTTTTTCAATGGCGACAGGATTCAATTTGTTGGTAAAAACTTCCACTTATTTCCCAGCTACCGGTTTATTATTTCTTTTGGATTTTTCACTTTGTTATCATTTTTATTTTTAAGGCATTAATCCCGTTCAAACAGACTAAAAAGGATCTGTATCAAATTTTTTGTTTGCTTTATTTCTACAATATTAATAGCAGCTCTAGATAGCCGTATAATGATAATTGAATGCACAGCTTGTGATGACGGTATTAGACGATTAACATTTAACGAAATTTCTTATGACAATTATTTTATAGGCTTAGGTATTTAGTTAGCAAAAGGTTACCAAGTGTAGAATACATACCAAT
>CAXYYO010000044.1:0-27244 GCA_964293305.1 uncultured bacterium
TTTTTCAAGCAGCTGACATTCTGGGTCTTTACCTAAATTTCCACTTAGGATTACTCTATTAATGCTGCGCATGATTTATGATATTATGTTTTATGTATCAAAGATAAATGCTAAAATTGTCTGAACTATGATTTATGTGATTCGTATGATTTTCATGATTTGAGGTTGATTCGGTATTGAGCAATTATGGACACTGCGCAATCATTGCCCACAGGGCGAAATGTCTGAACTATATTTTTTTTGATTTAATGATTTGCATGCTTTGAGATTGATTTGTTCTATTCACAATAATAGAGTGTGCATCATCATTGCCCGTAGGGCGAAAATTCTGAACAATTATTTATGGAATAAAATGACTTCCATTATTTGTCCTTGCTTCGTATCACTTGCAATGACGGAGCCTGCATCATCATTACCCGAAGGGGTAAAATAATAATATAGAATTGATCATATCTATGTCAATCCTAAGTAATGAATGTCTTAAATATTTTGGTTAGCCATCAATAAGCATCATTGAATCCAAAGATTGGTTTTCGGGTTTCCCATTTTCCTTTTGTAAAATCTGGTATGTCCATCACCTTACTATCTTTTATAGATATTTCGCTAAGTGGGGTTGTGCTGTACCAAGATGCAAGGTCGTACACATCTAAGGGGAATGGGGCATCTCTTTTAAGACATTCTATAAATGCATGGTCTAAGAAAAAATCCATGCCGCCATGACCTGCACTTTCGGCCTCCTTACTATATTTTTTCCAGATGGGATGATCGTATTCTGTAAGCCATTTTTCGGTATTGTCCCATACATCACTATGATTCATTTTCTTTTCAAAATATATATGCCCTTGGTTATTATCGCCCCAGCCAAAGTCCTGCCAAAGGCCTTCTGTACCTTGTACCCTAAAACCCAAATTGTATGGTCGTTGTAGGCTGGTATCGTGTGTGAGTAAAATGGTTTCTCCATTGGCACATTGTATTTGCGTGGTTACTACATCGCCCTCTATAAAATTTATTTGTGCATTGGGATGATCGGGGCCACCTTGTTTGTGTTCTAAAATATATTTATGTAATCCTCTTGCTTTGCTGGCCATGGATACCAGCTTTGTCATTCTATTACCTCGGTTAATATTGATCGTCATGGCTGCAGGCCCAAGACCATGTGTGGGATAGAGTTCTCCATTTCTATTTATATAGTGATTGGTTCTCCATTTTGCTTCGCTAAATCCTTTTTCGCCAAAGTCTATACCGTCTTTAAATGGATGTTTGCCATCATTAAAGAGTACTCCACGTAGGTCGTGCTCATAGCCACCTTGCAGGTGAATGATTTCTCCAAACATGCCTAGCCTTACCATGTGTAGTACCGCCATTACATCTCTACGATAGCATACATTTTCTAAACACATAACCGGCACATTGTATTTTTCACTGGCTTCTACAATATCCCAACACTCCTGTAAAGACATGCCGCCACAAACTTCCATGCCCACCGGCTTTCCGGCCTTGATGGCATCTATACCTTGTGGTATATGCAGCTCCCAAGGTGTGGCTATAAGTACTGCATCTACATCTACTCTGTTTAATAAATCTTTATATGCATTTGGGCCTTTATCATACACTGCCGGTGCAGGTTGATTGGCCTCTTTAAAAAGTTTTAATGTGCTTTGTACCATAAAGGCATCTGGGTCTGCAATGGCGGTAACAGCTACATCACTTCGCTTTAGAAATTCTTGGATATGGCTTTGCCCTCTTAGTCCGCTACCAATTACTCCTATACGAATACGCTCTTTGTTTATTTTGTTTGCCGCTTTTATATATGATGTGCCTAATAATGCGGCTGCCCCTAATGCTGTACTCTGCTGAATAAAATTTCTACGTTGCATCTGATGATTTTTGGTATGAATGTAGGTGGTGAATGTATTTAAAGCTTTTTTAATAACGCTGAAAACTCGCTTTTATATTGCTGATACGCATCTAATAAAGTGAATTGATTGGTGGCTCTGTCAAAGTTTTGAGTATCGTATTTTATTTGATAGTATGTATCTCCATTGAGGTAGTCAGTTAAAAATCGAATGGCTTGCATGTATATCATAAATTGACCGCTATACAATATAAATTTTTCTTCTGTATCTGTGAGCATATCACGCACTTCGCTCAGAAATCCTTGAGCTATAGCTTTGAAGAATGTGGGCCTTATTTCTATGGCATTAAAATCAGTAGCGTTTTCATCTGTATTGGATAAACAGGATCTAAACAAATCACCAAGATCACTGATGAAATAACCGGGCATTGTGGTATCTAAATCTATGACACAAATGCCTTCATCCTTAGCATTAAAAAGCACATTACTGATTTTTGCATCATGATGTACTGCTTGTCTGCGTATGAGTTTTTCGGTTTGTATGCTCTGATAGGTGCTTGCTATTTTACTATACTCTAGTGCTTTTTTTATGAGTGTATCTGCGTTTTTTTTTCTGGATGTACGGGCAATTTGGATACTTTGCTTCAGCTCATCAAAACGCTTTGATAAATTGTGAAAATTTGGTATGGTGGCACGGAGTGTATTCGTAGGCATTGATTGCAGGTTTTTGATATAGCGGCCAAACTGAATGGCTGCTTCATAGGCCTGGTTTTCATTTTCTACTACGGTTATTGTTTTTGAATCAGGCACAAATTCATAAAGCCTATAGATTTCTTTATCCGCTTTAAAAAAGATATCTCCACTTAAAGAAGGAATGGGTACAGGGAAAAAATATCCCTGATGTGAAGAGGCGATGTACTGCTGAATGGCAACAATATTGTACTCAAGATCTTGCGGATATGGAAATACATCTGTGTTGATGGTCTGAAGAATATAGGAGCGATGTCCACTTTCAATTTTCCAGGTATGATTGATGAGTCCGGTTTCTAATTGCCAATGCTTGATGCCATTTGGCAAAAACCCATATGCTAATAATACTTGCTCATTCATAAAGTTTTCAAATATCGGGTTTGAAATATTAAAAAATGCAGCTTTGAATGAAAGAATTCAAGTCCATTGATAGACTAAAAGAAATATTAACCAGCAAAACAGCTTTTCAAAAAATGGATGTAGTGAAGTAATTTGAGGGAAAATTTTATATCCGCTCCACTGCCCGCATCCATCTTTCCGGTATTTGATTTTTGGTTGCAGTTAAATAATCTAATCGACTACAAGCAAGGGTGTTGCCATCCGGCAATTGCATCCACCAGCGCTCCGTAAGGCGGCTCTGCCAAAAAATGGTTTCAATATCTGCAAATACCAGTCGGTATTCGCTATACGCCTGTTCATCTCCCCAAGCAGCTTCCTGTCTTCCCTTATAAATGCCATCCACCAAATACCAAATCATTTGGCTGATTTGCTTGGCAGTAAGTTGATGTACATCTTTATCTGCCCTATATCCGTAAATACCAATGGCATTTGCTAGATGGCTCATGCCAGTGTAGCGCATCAACTGGCAAGCCTCTTCACCACTAAAACCATTTGGTGTGGCATGGTTACAAGGTGCATGGCTATTTTGTATGGCACTAATATCAAAGCCAATTAAATTGCTTAATCTGATAACTGGTTCCATTTCATCAATAGATTCTTTGACCTTTCCAACTCGGTAGCAATCAAATCTGAGTTTGTCAATTGTTTCTAACATACCCGGATGTACAAAATAACTTTGGAAGCCAATATGATTGTAGTGTTTTAAAAAGTTTGGTTCATTGGTAAACATATCCAACAGAAACTTTTCTGCTGGTAGCCTACTTTCTTTATCCATATTGATATATGCATCAATATTTGTGGCTTCTATTATTTTGCTATGAGCTGCATAAGCTTCATACTGAGCCATCATCAAATCATGACCACCACCTAATAAAAGTACTCTTTTGCCGGCAAGAAGCAATTCGTAAGTGATTGCCTTTATGGCAGCATGTGTATCCTGCAGTGTGGCTCCCTTTTTTACAATTCCTATATCTGCTATAATTAAATCATTATGCCAATAGTAAAGCTGGTACAATTCCTGTCTTATTTCAAATGCAAAGTCTGATGCAGCTGCATCCGTGTAGGCAATGCCTGCACCCCGATAATCCCCACAACTCATGATAATTAAATCAGCAGTTGAAATATCTGGAAATGAAAACTCATAAGCTTTGATATATGAACCAAGCTGATGTGGCTGAAATCCTTCATCATTGCTAATGGCTGATAAATTGAGTGGGTCTAAAAAATCAATGATTGAATCTATGGATGCACCTGGCATGATTTGTAATTGTAAAACAAACATAAATGAAAACATAATGAAGCAGCTTGGCGTGGAAAAATAGGATGGGTTTAAAACTTATTCAGATGGCGGCAGCTAATTGGTAGAATCATTTGTAGTACCAGTATATAGCTTTGCTATAGTTTGTATTAACAGTATTCCTACACCGCTCATGGCTTATCTTTGCACCATTATTTTATTATATGATATATCCGATAGTAGCTTATGGAGCCCAGGTACTCAGAAAGAAATCCGCAGCAATAACTGCAGATTATACGGGCTTGACTGAGCTTATAAGCAATATGTGGGAAACCATGTATTACAGTAACGGCGTAGGTTTGGCAGCGCCTCAAATAAATAAAGATATTCGTTTGTTTATAATAGACAGTGCACAGATATTTGAAAATCAGGAAGAGGAAGATAAAGGAAAATATGAAGACGATCCCGGTATGAAACGAGTTTTTATCAATGCCAAAATATTGGAAGAAACAGGAGAAGAATGGCCCTATAATGAAGGATGCTTGAGCATACCCCGCATAAGGGAGGATGTATATCGTAAACCAACAATCACCATTGAATACCTAGACGAAAATTTTGATGCTCATACTGATACTTTTACAGGCATTACTGCAAGAATCATACAGCATGAATACGATCATATAGAAGGAAAACTTTTTATAGATTATCTGAAACCATTGAAAAAAAAGCTATTGCAGCGCAAGCTATTTGACATTAGTAAAGGATTGGTAAAAGTGGATTATAAAATGATTTTTATCAAATGAGAAAAACGCTTGTAGTAGTTTTGGTTGCTTTAATTACCTATACAAATTTATCCGCACAAAGCAAGGATACCAGTATTGTAATTGACAACGGGAACCTTACACTGCCAGAAGTAATGGTACGCACTGATGTGGATTATAAAAGTCTGCTGAAGCGCATACAAAATGACACTACATTTTATAAAGCATTTAGAAACCTTCACGTTGTGTCATTTACCTCTTACAACAGTGTACGCATGCTCGATAAGAAAGGAAATACAAAAGCTACTTGGAAAAGTAAGAGCAGACAAATTAGAGAAAATGGATGCAGACGCACAGAAATATTAGAGCAACAATCTACCGGCAATTATTTTGAGGCAGATAGCACCCCTCATTACAATACGGGACAAATGTATGCCAGCCTTTTTCTTACAAAAGGAAAAGTATGTGGTGAGAATAATAGTGTAGCAGGAAAGAGTTTTACCCTGTCGGGGAAAAAAGGAATGGAAAAGCATAAAGAGCAGTTGAAAATGTTGTTTTTTAATCCAGGAAAGAAAGTGCCCGGTATTCCTTTTATTGCCGACAAATTGGATGTGTATGATGCCAGTGCACAAAAGATTTATAACTATCTATTGGATTATACCACTTATAAAGGAAACAGTGCATACATTTTTACCATAACGCCAAAAGAAAACCCAGGCTTTATGCGTAAGGATGATATTGTATTAGACAAAATGGAAACTTGGTTTGATGTGCGCACTATGGAAGTGCTGGCAAGAAACTATAGTATGAGCTATAAAACAGGTGTTTATGATTTTGATGTAAGCATGGAAGTTGAATTTACACGTGTGGGCAAGCTACTTGTGCCGCAAACAATGCGCTACAAAGGAAACTTTAGTGCGCTGGGCAAGAAAAAAGAATATGGCGAATTTACGGCCACCCTTTTTGATTTTAAGCAATGATATGATTTATACCTGCTTATGGAATGGACTTTATATGAAGCATGCTATCTAAAATAGCTACTTTTTTCTCCAATATTTTTATTCTCTCCTTATCATTCATCAACAAAAGACTCGAAGATTTTTCCTCCTCCTGCCATTTCTTTATGGCAATATACGTACCCGGAATAATCATCAAAATAATCAAACAAATCCAAAGCCAATTGGCTGATTTCTGATGCGATATATCTTTACAGAAATATTGATTAAACCCTGTAAATCTGCTGAGTATAAATGTGGCTAATCCAATAAAAAGACAATTGATTAAATAGAAATATATGCCACCTGCAAAAATCCCAATATCTGCATGTGCAAGACCAAAGCCAGCAGTACAAAGTGGTGGCATACATGCAGTAGCTACTGCTACACCTGCTATTACTTTTGTACCTTCTTTTCGCATAATGCCTATGAAACCTGCCAGCCCACCAAAAAATGCAATCATGATATCCAAAATACTTGCTTTGGTAAATGAAAGTAATGCCACAGTATCATGATCAAAAGGGCTGATTAAAAAAAATAATACTGAAGCGGAGAGGCTAATAATCGTCATGAGCAGCCAATTATAAATGCCTGTCTTTTTTAGTACTTTGTCATTGATGGCTATGCCAAATGAAAATCCTACAATGGGGCCCATAAGCGGCGATAATAGCATAGCCCCTATTACTGCACTAGTACTGTCTGCTATGAGACCAATACATGCTATAATCATTGCAAAAAATAATACCCAAAGATTAAAACCGTTTAGGCGGGCACCATCTGCTATTTCAAGATAAGTGTCTGTTTCATGCTCTTCTTTGTGCAATGAGAATCGCTTTGCTATGGTTGATAGGAAATTTATTTTCATACATAATCGGTTTTTTTTCTAAGAATTTTATACTGCCTATTCATTTGCCGAAGGCGCAATAATATTTATATCATGACTAATAAAATGAATCTTCTTATTGCTACATCTAAGTAAAAATTAAGATACGGACTATTATGGCTACTGCTTATTCATTTGCCGAAGGCATATAAAAGAAAAAAGGATGGTTATAAAAGGGATTTCAAATTTTTATAAACTGCCCATTACATTTGCCAAAAATAGAATAGATGTCGCTATACCAACAGCGGGGCGTAAGTGCACAAAAAGAAGAAGTACATGCAGCAATTAGTCATTTAGATATGGGACTATATCCACATGCTTTTTGTAAAATGTATGCAGATACCATTGGATCTGATAATGATTTTGTAAACATAATGCATGCAGATGGTGCGGGTACCAAGAGCATTTTGGCCTATTTATATTGGAAAGAAACAGGAGATATTAGCGTGTGGCGGGGCATTGCGCAAGATGCCATTGCCATGAATTTAGATGATCTTCTTTGTGTGGGGGTCTATACAAATTTATTATTTTCATCTACGATAGATAGGAATAAAAACCGCATACCGGGTGAGGTGCTTAAGGAAGTGATTGAAGGCAGTCGATTGTTTTTTGAATCCTTAAAAGAATATGGTGTTGATATCTCATTTTTAGGTGGAGAAACTGCAGATGTGGGTGATGTGGTACGCACCATTGCAGTAAATGGTACCATGATGGCAAGATGGCCAAAATCAAAAATTATTACCAATGAAAAAATTGATGCTAATCAGGTAATAGTAGGCTTTAGTAGTTTTGGTAAAGCAAATTATGAAACCTCTTATAATAGTGGGCTTGGCAGCAATGGACTTACTAGTGCAAGGCATGATGTGTTATCAAAATACTACGCCGAAAAATATCCGGAAACTTACGAAGGTCTGCTGAATAATGATGTCATTTATATTGGCGATAAAAAACTGACGGATAGTGTTTTAGTCAATTGGAATCAGTTGCAAAAACAATATAGTGAACAGACAAATATGGGTTCATTATTACTAAGTGCCACACGTACTTATGCACCATTATTGAAGCAATTATTGATAGAAGAATTTGATCACTTGTATGGCGTCATTCACTGTAGTGGGGGAGGACAAACAAAATGTATGAAATACATTCCTCGACCTTTAAAAATTGTGAAGAATAATCTTTTTGATACCCCGCTTATTTTTAAAATTATACAGCAGAACAGTGGTGCAGATATGAAAGAAATGATGCAAGTATTTAATATGGGGCATCGCCTTGAAATTTTTACCAATGAAGCAGCTGCTGAGAGGTTGATAAACATTGCAGCGGGATTTGGAATTGATGCAAAAATTATAGGTTATACAGCGTTAGCTACAGAGCAGCATTTGCATATCATACATGAAGGGCAGGAAGTATTTTTTTAGTTTGACGGTGCCCCGAATTTTGTATAAGTGATATTTTATAAGTGATATTTACAATCATTATTCCTCTATGGTTGTATCTTTTTTGTGGTATATAGCATGATATATCAACCAGCCAATAATATCTGCCAAAGTCTTTAGAAGAATAAACAGAGATGATGTTTCCACACCCAGTAGTTTTGGCAATATGATGGTAAGATGCATGGGGATAACCCTTAGATAAGGGAGAAACATTGCGGCTGCTGTATTTGCATTTCCACTGATATTTGCATTTCTTCTTTGATTGAATGATAATAAAGTTTCAATGGCAAAAGCCCCCAATGCTATCATTAATACTGTTTGCTGCACAGCATGCCTATAATCCACTAACATAAATATAGCATATATCAGGTGAAAAGTGCCGTAGTGTACTATAAAGAATAATGACAAACAGCCATTACTACCAAGCGAATCCATTCCTGTATTTTCTAAATTTTTTCCCGGTAAATAAAGTTCAAAAGCGGCTACCAAGCCGATAAACACGCTTTGAAACCAGTAAATCCAAATGATGGTTGTAAAGTCAGAATCATATTCCTTGAAGTAGATAAAACAAAAAATATTGCCAGCTAATAGAGTCCAAAAAGAAAAATTAGTTAATGCATTTTTTAAAAATTTGGGCATTTGCAAATTAAAGCTTGCCAGATGCTGAAAATGCTACCGTGTAGCGGGTATATTATTTTGAAATAAATCATTTCAAAGAAAACAGAACAATTGGTGCTTTAAAAATTGATTAATAAGAATGCTTTTTAAGCATTTGTATCCGATATATTTTAAAATGTTGAAAAGTTTAAAGAGATTGTGGCCTTCGGAAATGCACTTCTGGCATTACTCCACCACTTTCTCTACCCTGGTTATCCTCCCATTGCTATCCATCCCTTCCAATATGATTCGGAAAGAGGTACTAATATCGTTATTATAAAATGGGATTCGTATAGTGGTCACCTTTCCATCGAATATCAAATCGGGTTTCCAAAGCAAAGTACTTCTCAAGTCATCCGTTTCCACAGGGTGGGCAAGACTGCTGTAATTTGGCATAAAAAATTCTTTATCCGCAGTATATCCAATGACCATTTTATATGGCATGGCACTATTGTTACCTGCACCAGGTTTTGGTGTTTCGCCACGTTTTGTATATACAACTATGGCACCTCCTGGGCCACCTCCCGCTCCACCAAAAAACGGTGGTCTGAACACTTTTACATAGGCCACATCGTTCATGCTTACATTACTTAGTTGAGACACATCTACCTGAGACTGGTCTAAGAAAAATTGTGGTGTTTGTCCACGCCATATTACACTGGGTTGGCTGGTAACTCCGCCACTGGTGGTATTTATTTGCAAGCCTGCCACTTTGCCTTGTAAATAAGTAAATACAGACATTGTATTTGCAGCCGGATCATTGACTGCATCAAATTGATAGGAATCACCGCCTGAAAAAAGTCCAGTAGCATATTTTTCATCCAATACCTGCACAGCCGCTTTGGCTTTTGCTTTTACCACTACCTCTTCTAGTTCATTATCATAAAGCATTTTTGCTTGTAAAGCCTGTTGTGCTGTAAACCACCTGCTGCGCTCATCTTGACTGGTATCGGATGTGTGATATGGAGGATCCTGACTACCTGCCTGAATTTTTGTAGCTGGTATAGAGCCATTGTTAAATGATACTTCAGCAGTATTTGAAGCTAGGTCAGATGCTATCAGTTTATAAAAAACTTTTGCAGTATCATATAAAATTTTATCATTTTTATTGAAGCTCCCATCAGGAAGTACAATGGTTTGATCCATATCCCTGATTTTATCTTTACCTTTTTCCACAATCATCATCAATACAGCACCGGATTTTGAGTCTTGCTGAGTCATGCCAAAAACTTTTCCCCGTAGGGTAAGGTATTCTGTATCGTTTTGGTATTTTACTACAGGTAATTTTGATTGTACAATATCTTCCCATTTTATGCGACGCCAACCATGAGTAAGCATTACAAGGTCTACATGCTTTGCAATTTTTTCTGTGGTATCACTCAAATAATAATGGGCTCTATATACATCACCTTTTATATCGCTGGTTAGTAAAAGCCTACTTATAATATTATCACTACTATCTGATTGAATGGCAGCATCGGTAACAGACAAAGAAAGATTTGCCTGTATGCCGGCTGGCACATATACACTGAGCATATTTGATGCACGTTTTGAAAAACTGAGCGATGCAAAACCAGCTTCAGATTCAAATGAATAATCGGTATTATTGATGAAGCATATTCTTTCTGATACAGCCACCCAGTCACTGTCAAATACAGTAATAGTCAGTATTCCGCTGGGGAGTTCCTGTGTGGGAATGCTTCCGGATATGGTAGATGTAGCCTCCATATTGAGGGATGCCATATACACCAAATTTTGCTGCATAGTGGCTACAATAAATCCCTTTTTAAAACGCTCTTTTGCATCTGACTGTCGCTTTATAATAAAGTTCTTTTTATCTTTTGCGTTTGAAATAGTAAGTGCTAAACCTTCCTGAAGTGCCGTGGGCAATGGGGTTTCATATTTATTGTTTGCCCCATCCGTCCAAAAAGCTGTATAAGATTTGCCGGGCAAAGGTTCAAGCTCAAAACTTCCCATACCATCATGCTCGGTTTTATAGCTGGTAATGGTGTTGCCATTGTTATCCATTATTATTCCATTCACAGACACAGGAATTCCATTGGCATCATTTGCCTTAAAAGCAACCACTCCGGTTAGCCCTGTAATGCTATTGCCGCCTTCAGGAAAAAATTGTAGATTGATTTTTTGCGTAGCAGCCACATTTTTTTTCAAACTTTTTACTTGGGTTATTCGAATATCTTTTTGGTAGATAAAACCACTGTCAAAATTGAGCATCCAACGTGTATAGGCTTTTATACCAATGCGCTGTGCGGTGTATTTATAAGGAATTTCAAAACTGCCAAATGCACCTGCCTGCTCCACCGGTAAAATTTGGTGCTGCATCAGCCTGCCCGTGCTATCTGTAATATCAACATACAATGTTTTACTAATATCTGAAGCATTGATACCCTCAGCAATATATGCTTTAAAATAAATTAATTCTCCTGCATTATAGCTACTCTTATCATAATGAATATATATTTTTTCCTGCGGAAAACCAGTAGCCAGATTGGATAAATTTTCTCTAAATTTTTCTCCTGTTAATGATTGAGTGTAAGCACTAATGGCAAAGGCTTGTATGATAAAAAAAAGAAGCAATTTTTTCATAAGTTGAAATCTGTGAAGAAGTATTATATAAAGTACAAAGTAAATAGTAATGCGTATAAATGAATCATAAAGATGGTATGGGATAATATTTAGTTGAAGTATTTTAAGGTTATGACACTGCGGGTAGGTTGTATGCTTTTATAATTGGGGCTTAGTAATACTGAAAGCCTTATTTTTTTAAGCACCAATAAAATACAGCGGGATTAGCGGTACACGTAATGGTTTAAAAAAATATAAAATTGGTGTTTTTTTATAAATTTTTCTACTTGATTAACGCAAAGCCTTTCTGCTTTTTGTCATAAAATTAAAATGTGCCTTTAGTGGCAACTGGCTTGAATGGGATAATATTTAGTTGAATTTGCTGCATATAGATTAAATATTTTTGCCTGTCAAAGTTGCTATTTGCTCCCACGTATCAATTACTTTTTTAATTCATTACTAAACAAAGGTATTTCTATATCATAAGTGAGAGCTTAGGTTTAAAATTCTGAATTTTTATTCTAGTAATATTTGATCGAGATACTGCCATACGGTTAATGTGTGGTGCTGTTTATGCGTCTTATAATGTCTTTGCTTTTTATATTGCTTAAAGTTATGCGGTTGCGAATGGGGTTATCCTGCCCTTGTAGCCATTTGTAGCAGTCGCCTATTATTTTGGCGTTGGCTTCTTTGTTGGCATTATCGCTGGTATCTATTTGCTTAAAATGTTGGCTGGTATCTATAAACTGCAATACATCTATTTCTAACTCTTGCATATGCTGGGTAAAGTACAACTCGTAAACCATCATATTAGCTACATCTTCAAACACAGGGGCTATGCTGGCATTATCTGTAAAGCTGTTTACTGGTGGTTGGGTTACGTCATTTAAGAATGTGAGGTAATCTGCTAAGATTTCAATTTTTTGAATAGTTAATTCATCTGCAATTTTTGGAATAGGCAATTGCTCAACAAATATTTTACTCCATTGGTTTGTGCCTTGCCCTGTACTGGATGATACCTTATCTAAATACCATTCCATCGCCTTTGAGTTTAAGAAAACCAATAAATATTTATTTAGTTTTTCATTACTTGCTAAAATATAAGCAGGTGCTGTAACATACTTTTTTGTATTATCTAAAGCAAAAGCTGGCTTATCAGAAATCGCTAACCAAATTAATTTTTCTTTGCCAAATATTGGATGATAAGCAATATTATCTTGAAAGTCATACCAAGTATAATCACCTGGCTTTCTTCCTTTCCATTCACCATCTTTATTGTTATCCCAATTGTCTGGTTTCGGTTCTAAACTCTCTCTAAATTTTTCAAGATGATTTGTAATAGCAGGATATGTTTCTGTTTTAAAACCTCTTCTGGTAAAAATCACATAATTATCATTAAAGCTAAATCCGTACTTTCTTATTTCTCTTCCTCTAAGTAATGCTTTGATAATTTCTTCACTTTTTGGGTCTTCTCTGATTAGTTCTTCTCTTTTTTCTGCATCAATAAAAAAAGCATCATTAAAGCCTGTTAAAAAACCTCTGTAAAAGTCAACATCCCAATTTTTTAATTGTACACCATTTTTTTCAATTTCATTTTTAATAATAAAATCGTCTTTGCTCAATATTATCCAACCATCATCTGAAGGTTCTTTTATTTCAATTGCATTGTTTTGAAAATACTCGTAAATATTTGTACCTAAGCTGTAATCTGCCTTTACTGCAACTGCTTTGAATGGCGTTGTTTGTTGGTTATTCTTACTAAGAATAATATTTGTTTCAACTGTAGCCGTTTGAAATATCTTAGTGTCTTCAAAATTTAGTAAAGAAATAGTTAGTGTTTGCTCTCTAAAATAGTTTCGCATTAATTCACCAAACTTAGTCCGCATCCAAGTATTACTTGTAATGTAGGTAAGCACACCATTTGGTTTTAATAAATTAAATCCTTGCTCATAAAACAAGCAATAAATATCACCAGTACGGGTAAAGGTTTTATAATTGGCTCTTTCTAATCTATTGGCATCCTCACCCATTTTTTGCAATTGTATATAAGGAGGGTTGCCAATTACAATATCAAAACCACCATCAGCAAACACATCGGCAAATAATAGATGCCATAAAAAATAAGGCTTTGCTGTTTTATTTTCTAATTCGTGTAGGGCTTTTCGGGTATTGTTGAGGGCTTCTAAATCGCTGTGTAGTTTTTCTATTTTGCGTTTAGTTGCCAGCTTAATACTCGGGTCGGTTAACTTTGGTGCATTGGCTATTTGTATGGTTAAGGCGTTTTGCCAAAGCTCTAAGTTGTAATCAATATGGTTGTGTATGGTTTGGTTTACTTTTTCTTTCTTTTCTGCTTTTTTTACAGGGTCGGTTTCAATAAAAAAATCATTCATTAATTTTTGTAAATCATTGTCTCTTAAAACAGTATTATCGGTTAGTTTTAATTGGGGGTTGGTAATGTTTCCAAAAATATCTTTTTGAGGTTCGTAAATGTTAGTGGTTCTGGTAATGGTGTGTACCTTACTTAAATCTATTTCTTCAAAACGTTCTAACAGGCTGTTTCCTTGCATAATTTTATAATCCAAATTCGGCAAAGGTTGTGGTACTTCTTCATCTACCACCAAGCTCAACCAAAAGCGTAAACGGGCAATGTCCACAGCACCGTTTTCTAAATCCACTCCATAAATGTTATTTCGTATGATGTCTTTTTTTACCTGGGCTTTATCCAGCGTAAGGTCAAGGGTAGTTTTGGCTTTAAATATTTCTTGCAACATACCCATAGGAAAAGCACCTGAACCAATGGCAGGGTCGCAAATCTTTACTTTATCCAAAATGGCTTCAATGCGTTTGGCATTGGTTACAATAAAATTCTTTTTATCGGTACGGTTGCCAATATCGTCTTTACGAATAAAGGTTTCAATGGCTTTAGTGGCTTGGCTTTCATCTTCTGCACATTCAGGCAAATGGGTACGCAAATATTGTATCAAACTCTCCTGACACATATAATGTACAATTTCCTTTGGTGTATAAAATGCTCCTTTGTCTTTGTTTTCCTCCAACAAGTTTTCAAAAATATGCCCCAGCATTTCGGGGTCTATGCCTACTTCTTGTTCCTCTGGACTGTTTTCATCAATGGTAAAATTGTATTGGCTAAAGAAATCAAACAGGTCTTTGAAATAATCAACTGGAAAATCAAATGCATTGGTTTGAGGTAATTCATCATCAAACAAACCACCATTTAAAAAAGGGATTTTAATTGTTAATTGTGAATTATTAATTCTTTTGGGGCAATGTCGTTCTTTTTTCTTCTGTCCGTGTTTAGAGTTTTAAAGAAAAGTATGGTTAAACATTGGCTGTAAAAGTTTTCTTTTTTTGGAAAATGAGCAAACAGATTTTGCATAAAATGTTTATCTCCTCCATTCCAACCATTAACCATTAACAATTTATCATTATTATCTGGCACTCCCATCCAGCCTTTCTTTTGCAAAAAATGGAGGAATACAATTCTACCCAACATTTTCTTTACAAAATCACGAATGGGTTTTTGTTGTTTTGTTAATTCTGTTTCTTCAGTATTTAATAGTAAAGCTGCATATTCGGGTTTGTTGGCAATGTATTCCCAAAAGCGTTTGTAATGAATGTCTTTATACTTTTTGAAAAACTCATTGTTTAAAGCCTCCACAGAAAATGTATCTGTTAAGTCTTTTAAACTAATACCCTTTTGTGTTTCAAAGGCTCTAAATGAAGGCAATTTGCTTTTTAATTCTAATAAGCGTAGTGTAGCTGTAGTGCAGCTTTCATTTGCTCCTAAAATGAAAGAATACCGCTTGGCATTGGTGCTTTGTTGAGTAAAGTTACCATCCTCATCAATGGTTGTTTGGCTGCTGATAAATGATAAACGATAGTCTAACTGTGTATCATCATCACTATGATAAAAAACCAACAAACCGTGGTATTTATCTTGGTCAATAAGTTTGAAAGCTATATTTCTTAAAGCTACTCTGTTTCTTGCAATTTGAATATCGGCAGTGGTTTTAATATCCAACACTGCAATATTTTTATCATCGCCCAATGCAATAGAGGC
The DNA here is from genome assembly GCA_964293305.1 of uncultured bacterium. Lineage (GTDB taxonomy): Bacteria > Bacteroidota > Bacteroidia > Chitinophagales > Chitinophagaceae > CALAGJ01. The sequence continues at coordinate 15,644 of CAXYYO010000044.1, forward strand.
AAAGCGTTCTATCGATTTGGCATTGCCTTTTTGAACAACAATTTTTTCAACTTGGGTTTCAATGCTTATTTGTTGACCAAATAATTGCAACAACCATTCCTTCCAATTTTTTTGTTGGTAGTGCTGTTGAAGATTGTATCGTAATGAGTTAAAATCCATTAATTATCGTTTTTAGATTGGTTGTCCAACTTTTCTATTTCCTTTTTTACTTCTTCTATCAATTGCTGTTCGGTAGGCAAATACAATTGGTATTTACTGGCTATGATGGTGCTATTGTTTTCGGGCAATGTAATTTTTACTACTGCATCATTTTTATCGGTACATAATAAAATACCAATGGTTGGGTTTTCAAATTCCTGCTTTTCGTAGCGGTCATAATAATTCACATACATCTGCAATTGCCCAATATCCTGATGGGTGAGCTTGGTGGTTTTTATTTCAATGATTACAAAGCATTGCAATAAGCGGTTAAAGAAAACTAAGTCTATGAAAAACTCATCACCATCAATGTGTATGCGTTTTTGCCTTGCTACAAAAGCAAAGCCATTGCCCAGCTCTAAAATAAAATCTTGTAGATGGGTAATAATGGCGGCTTCTAAATCTTTCTCATAATAAGCAGCCTCTCTTTTTAGCCCTAAAAACTCTAATACCATTGGGTCTTTAATTATTTCTTTGGCATCGGTAGGCAATTTTTCTTCTCGGGCTACTGCCAACACACTTTGTACATCGTTGCTCAGTAAAAGACGTTCAAATAACTGGCTGTTTACTTGGCGTTCCAACTGCCTTGCCGTCCAATTGTTTTTGCTGGCTTCGGCAATGTAAAATTCTCTTTTATCTTGATTATCAATGCTTATAAGGGTTTTATAGTGTGTCCAACTGAATTGCGTCCGCAGTGCGGTCGTAATTGGGAAGGTTCGATAAAACTGGCGATTACGTTCTAATTGACGAATAGAAAACCCAGTTCCAAATTGAGGCTGAAAAGTTTCGGAAATAGATTTGATTAGATATTTTCCATAATCTGCCCTGCCTTTGCCTTGTTGCTCTTCTTCAAATATTACCTTGCCTATTTGCCAATACATTAGCACCCTTTCGTTATCAACAGAACGAATAGCTCTATCCTTTGCCGTGGCAATGATGGCTTGTATTTGCTGTATGAGTTCTGGTTTAATTATCAATGGTTAATTATTAATTGTTAATGTTTGATTTAGTTGTTTTAATTATTGATGTAATTAATTTAATGATTTCTATTGCATCATTATTTATACTTTCAAATTCCTTTTGTGTTAAATAGTCGGTTGAGTTAAGTAGCTCCAACCAATAGATAGTTTCGTTTATTTCTTTTTGGGCAATTGCCAACTTATGAATAAAATCGGCTTTGATTTCACTATGTTCTGCTTCTCTAACCAATGCACCAACACTAGTACCACTTCTTAAAAGCTGTTTTGATAATACAAACTCTTTCTTTTCAGCCTGCAAATGCTGAAACAGTTTTACAACCCTTATTGCAAACTCAAAACTCTTTTTCTTAATTATATTTTCATTCATTCAATTACTAATTTACAATTAACCATTAATAATTATCAAAGCTTTCGCTAATAATGATTTCCGGTTTAAATTCTTTTAAATTGAAAATGGGTTGTATGGTTTGCATACCATCGTCTTCCATTGCTTGCAATGGATATTTATTTAAAACCTTAATTACTTCTTCTAAAAGTATGGCAGGTTTTAATGGCGAAGCCTTTACAGCCTTTGCCAGTTTATTAATATCCCTTTGCAGGTTTTGAAACTTGCCTACTCTAATTGCAGCTTTTGCATTAAGCAATAATTCTTTTTCTTGTGGGTTAGCAATTTGAATATTGGTTAAAGCATCTAAAAATGATAAGGCTCTTTTTTCATTAGGACCTTGTGTAGTATCAATTTTACGTTCTTTGCTTTTCTCTTCCTCCAACTTATTTGCAAATAACCCGATAGCGTTTTTTACCTGTGTATGGTGATGCTCATTAAGCGGTATTGCGGTTTCTGTAACCTTTGCGTAATACTCTTTTTCTGCTTGCAGAAAAGTAAGTTCGTCAATATCTCCACTTTCTTTAACCAATAAAAAAGCATCTCTTTTTTCGTTGCGAATAAAAGTAATGGTAGCACCTTTCAATACTGGGCTTTTTCTGCCCACCCTTGCTCTGGTAGGCATATTTTTTATTTGCTTGAACAAGTCGGGATTATCTCTTTTAAATTTACGAAGCTCTAAAAGGATTCTTAGTTTTTCGTCTTTCTCTTCGTTTACTGTTTTATCAAACAAACCAAAACTTTCTGTAACCTCATCTTGGCTATATATTTGGCTATCCTCACCCATAGCACTGTGAAAGGCTTGTAATTTCATTATGGCTTTTTTCTCCAGTTCTATATCGCTGTTTACTTTAGCAGTAGGGAAAAAATTAAAGATGTGAATATTACTTGCCTTTGAACCTATGCGATTTACCCTACCAATTCTTTGCATTAATTTGGTACTATTCCAAGGGGTATCATAGTTTACAATGATGTTGGCACGGTGCATATTTACACCCTCTGCCAATACTTCTGTACTGATAACCATATTGTAATCATCCTTTTGCTCCGTTAAAGGAATGTTGGCATCGAAGTTGGCTTTTACAAAAGGAAATTTGTCTTTACGGTTTTTACTATCTACTACTAATATTTTATCGAAGTTGGCTTTCTTTAATTCCTCATATAGGTATGTTGTTGTTTCCTTTGATTCTGAAAACACTACTAGTTTTTCCTCTTTGTTAATCGTTTTATCGAATAGCTTTTTAGCTAAATACTCTTTGAAAATATCCAGTTTAGGGTCTTGCGTAATGTTTGACCATTCACTCACTAATTCATCTAATAAAACTTTGTCATTTTTTAAACCTGTAATAAAGCCAGGTTCAAAATCATCTGCATTACAAATTTCAATAGTTGGATCAGTATCTGCTAAATCGGTAAGCAATGCAATTAACTCTTCCTCTCTACCTTCATTGATATAATCATTAACACCTAAATTAGGAGCAATGTAAATTCTATCATTTTCAAACATCTGCACCATTGCATTGGTAGCAGATGAAAACCGATTTAAAGATTGTTTAAAGGCATAAAAACTACTGTCGATACGTTTTACCAACATTGTTTTCATAATGAAAGCCAACTGGGTAGAAATCATATCTGCCTTTTGATACTTTCCTTTTTTATGAGGTTTTAAATATTTGATGGCTTGGTAACGATTGTAGGTAAGTCCTTTGGTTGGATGGCTTAAATACAAAATGGTTTTATCGTACACCGCATCTAAATACTCATCTAACTGGTAGAATATTTTTTCAGGTTTATTTACCGCAGGAAAAATAACGCCTTGCTCTTTTAAGTCTTTGGCGTATTCATCATTTTCGGAAAGGTCGGTTCTTGTTCTACGAACTGTAAGGGGTTCAATAACTTTTACTCTTATCTTTTCATAAATGCCTTTAACACCAGCAGTAACTTTCTGAATGTCGGTTTCTGTTTTTAGCTTTTTATAGGCATCAATTTGTCCTCGAAAAAAGTGTTGCAAGTTGCCTACCTCTAATGAAGAGTTTTTGGCATCTTGAAATAAGTAAACAAGGTTTGCAATATCTTCCGGCTTATTGTTTAACGGAGTAGCAGAAATAAGCATTACCCTTTTTTGCTCGTAGGTATCGTTGGTTAGTTTCTTACGGGTTGGCGACTTACATATATTTTGTAAATGGAAATACATCTCTGCACTATCACTTCTGAATTTATGAGCTTCATCCACAATTATTAAATCGTAATCGTGGTGCTTGTTTATTTTATGCAAACTACCTGATGTAACTATTTTATAATTGTGCAAGCCGAATTTTGAGAGTGTATCTTCCCAATTCTCCTTTATTGCAGGTGGACAAATAATAAGCGTTTTTGATAGGTATGATGGAAACCCATTTGTATAAAAAAACTTCTTAGCAATAAGCGTAGCTACTATTGTTTTACCCAACCCAACAACATCAGATAAAAAGAAGCCGTGGTGTTTCATCATTTTATTGAACCCATCGGCAACTGCATCTACTTGATAAGATAATTTTTTAAACCCGTGTGGTAAATCTTGAATAGAATTTGGGTCAAAATCAATGCTCCTTCCAAAGTATTCAATAAGAAACTTCATATACACTTCAAAAGGTGTAAACTCATCATTGAGGTACGTTTCCTTTTTTAATTTATCTACAAACTCTTTTCCTATTTCAATACTTTCATTCCATAGTTTATTGAATGTTTCGGTTGCAAAATCAATATCTGTATTATCCCTTAACTCTACGTTAAATTCAAAATTTCTTTCTAAACCATTATCAGTTAAATTACTTGAACCAGTAATTACAGAACCATATCCGTGGTTGTGCTTTTCCTCTTCTCGGAATATGTAGATTTTGGCGTGTAGGTTTTGTTTTGGATGAACTTTTATTTTAATTTTTTCAGTAACTAAATCTTGTATCAGTTGCAACATTCCTTCCTCAACTTCTTTATCATATTCAGCTTCTTGAATATTCTTTTTTACTTCTTCAAAAAAATCATCTCTACTTTTTGCTGGGTCTTCTATAAATAGTAAGCCTCTTTTATTTGCTTCGTAAATCAGGTTATCAATGTTGATACCAACCAATATTCTTATTTCTGCTGCTTTCTCTACAAATGGTCTAATACGGAAGTAGCCAGATGCTCTAAAATACCCTACCAAAGCATCGAAGAAATGAATATTACGGTGCTTGAATATTCCTTCAATTTTGCTTAATAGCGTATTTTCGTTTTCGTTTGTAAAAAACTTTGTTGACATTATTTCGATTTCTTTATTTGCTTCGTTACTGATTTCAATGCTTCATCTGCCATTGGTTCGCCTTGAACCATATTATACACTTGGTCGGCAAGCCAAAGGGTTTGCAATTCTTCTACATCAGCTTTGAGTATTTGGGCTAATAATGGGATTTGCTCTTTCTTTAATTGCCTGTCGCCACGCTCTACTTTGCTAATAATAGAAGTGTCCACATCCAACTGGGAAGCAAGCTGCCGCAGAAGCAAATTTTGCTTCGTTCTTAGTTCTCTAATACGTTCACCAAACTGTGTTGCCATTATAATAATATTGTCTTGACAAATATTGGCTAAAATATGTGAAGTACAAAATGAAGTCCAATAAAAATAGGTGGTATAAATAGTTTTAATCCAGAATATGTCAAAAAAGGTAGTATATATCCGCTACATATTTAGGAGTTCTTAAATTGGATTTTTTGAAAATTTCTAATTTCTTTTGGTTTAGAAATTGAATTGATTTTCATAAAGCTAAGAGGGGCATATTGTTCGTCTGCACAAAAGCAAATTTTTGGAAATAATCAAATTACTTTCCGATACAAATTGTTAAGCTAAAATGTAAAGCCCTATCAATAAAGGGTTTCAGAGGTTGCGTATTTATTTGGGCAACAACTGGGCAACAAAACCCACTAAAACAAGTGCAAGTACAGCACAAAGAAAAGAAAAAATGTTGTTTGGTGTAGAGTGTGTTTGTCCTTATCATAAGCAATAAGCGAAGATAAGTTTTTACACTATCTTAATTGACTAACAACTGCTTCCAATTGTAAGCCCATATACTGGCAGAACTCTTCAACGGTAACAACTTGGTGTTGCTGCTTGTTGAAGTACTCTTTAATCCTCTTAATAAGGTATCTACCATATCTGTCGCTTTTGCCTGTGATTATCTGAATGTCTTTCGGATAAATACACAGTCTATTCATTTAACTAATACTCTTTTTATACTCTATCCATACATCAGGTATAAAGTAAACATTGCAAAGATAATATGTTTTTGTGAGTGGTAAAAGTGTGTTTGTTGGAATAATGTGGCAATAACGGAAATGTCGGAAGTGGTTATTTGTGGAGCCTTATAAAGCGTTATAGTTTTGTATCGTGATGAAGAAAATAATTGTATCGGTTTTGTTTTTAATGGCTTTTACAGCCGCTTTTTCGCAAGAAGAAGCAAGGGTTATGAAAGTTAAGGATGGCGATACTTACGTTCTTAAAACGACTGCAAAGGAGCATACAATAAGGTTATTAAATGTTGATGCTCCCGAACTAAATCAACACTGGGGTTTTAACTCTTGGCTCAATGTAAAAGCCTTGATACTTGGCAAAGTGGTAAGGTTTGAAGTATTGAAAACTGATGTGTACGGTAGAGAATTGGCAATGGTATATATGGATGGGCAAAGATTGGATGAAATACTTATTGCAAATGGTTGGGCTTGGCACTACATCAATTTTGATACTGATGCAAGGCTTGAAGATTTGATGCTGAAAGCATCAAGCGAAAGAAAAGGACTTTGGGAATGTGGGGCTGAAAAAGTTTGTCCGCCCTGGCTATTCAGAAAGTATAATGCAAAAAATAGATACAGGTTTTGTAAAGGCTGTATCGCAACAAAAAAGTAATTACTAACAATTTAAATAAATAACAAAATGGCAAGATTAAAAGGCTTACTAAAAATAGAAGGTACATTGGATAACCTTACCTTCTACAAAACACAGGATGGACATCTTGTGAAAACAAAAAGTGGTGTATCTGGTGACAGAATAGCCAATGATCCAAACTTTCAGCGTACCCGTGAAAACGGTAGCGAATTTGGAAGCTCTGCAAGTGCTGGAAAATTACTCCGCAATGCTGTTCGTAATTTGATGATGAACGCAAGTGGCAACCGTGTTACCAGTCGTTTAACGCAAATAATGACACAGATTAAAAACTACGATGCCACTTCTCCAAGAGGTGAAAGGAATGTAGGTATCGGAATTGCGGACCCGATGGCACAAGCCTTATTGAAAGGCTTTGATTTCAATGATAGTGCAACTTTGGGTAGTGTTGTATTTGCTCCGTTCACTGTAAACACTGGTACTGGAGATATTGCTTTTCCTGCATTCACTCCTATCAATGATATTTACTACCCTACTGGTGCAACTCACGTTAGTTTTAAATCTGCGTTTGCTGATGTGGATTTCGTAAACAACGTAAGTGCAATTGAATACAGCCCTGTGCAAAATTTGCCAATTGATGGTACAAACACTCCTATCAATTTACTTCCTGCCGGTGTTCCAGCAGGTGCAGGTACAAAACTTTATTTCTTGACAATAGAGTTTTTCCAAGAGGTAAACGGTATTCAATACCCGTTAAAAAATGGTGCTTACAACGTGTTAAACATTGTTGAATTAGCCTAATAGCTTTCTTTCTTATCGGTTAAATAGAAGCCCTGCCCTTGTGGTGGGGCTTCTTGTTTTAAAGCAATAGCAAAGCCCTAAAAGGGCAATGCTGAAAGCTCACGAACACCTGATGGATAGCACCAAACGAAACAACCACAAGGAAGCTGATAAACCTTGATGCCAAAAACTGGCTGATGGGCTAACCGAGACCTGCGGATGTAACGCTGATAAGCAAAAGGTGAAAGCTGCAAGTGCTGATGTAGAACCTGCGGAGTAAAAGGACAAATGCCTAACTGGCTGCCTGCTGAAATACGTGGATGATTTTGCATAATGAAATAATTTATATGCTTCTCACAGCAAGGGGGTTAAAAAAACCAAAAGGAAACGGAATAAATGATAGCCTTGTGCGTTGGCTTTGTGTTTATGCCGTAGTCTTTTGGTTTTTTTAGTGTTGGCTTTGTGCGTCTGCCCCCCTTGCTATTTTTGCATATAAATTTTTTATGGTGCAAAAGCATTTCCCCAGGTTATGGCAGCCAATACGGCTACCTTTTAAAGTGCCTGTACATCATTGCTTTTTTTACATCGGCTAAGAGTGCCAATGTTTCGTACATCTGTTTTTCTTTTCGTTCTATCAGCTTTACTTTATGGACATCCTGCACAAAGGCGTATTTATCTTTGCTGACTGCTTCGGCTTGTGCCTTAATGGTGCTTTTAAAATCACTGATGCGGATAAATGGAATAACTGAACCAGTAAGGAACTGATGAAAATGCTTTGCTTTCCACAAGCCGAAAGAAAGGGTTTTGTAAAAATCCATATCATCTGAATTTTTGCAGGAAATTACAAAGCAATTGGGGCAAGGCTTTTCAAGTGGTTTGCCACTATTTAAACCTTTGCATAAAATGTAAACATCAAAATCGCTTGTTTGATTTTTTGGATTGAATGTGTGAATTTTTGGACTGTGCATAATACTTGCTTTAAAGTTTGTATCTGCTTTTGCCCTTGCCTGTGCTGTGCTTCGCTTACGCTCCGCAACACATATATAATTTGACAAAGAAAAAAAACAGAAAAAAAAAAGAAAGCATTCTGATAGGTGGCGGGGCTAAAAAACCAAAAGGAAACGGAATAAGTCCCGAAGGGTGAAAGGCAAATACCAATAAAAAATAAAAGATTATTTGCCTTTCATTATGCCGTAGTCTTTTGGTTTTTTTATCAGCGTGGGCTTGTGTGAGCCACCTAATTTTGCTGCACTTTTTATTTTTATTTTTTTATCCTCTTTTCAAAACTGTATTTAGGATTTCAATAAAAATTCCACTGATAAAAACCGAATGGCTTAAATCAAAAACACTATTCAAAAAACGAAATGTCTTTAGGGCGTTGGATTGGGGCTATATGTCGCAGAAAAAATAAAGCATACCATACTTTAGTAGCGTAGGGAAAAAGCAAGTGTATGACTGAATGGAATGTTGCAAAAAGTGCGGAGGTGCTTGGAGTGGCTTGTAGCTTTTGCTTGTGTGTGATAGCGTTTTTTGTAAATTATTTCAACACAAAAAACATTGTAGCGTAGGCAAAGCAAAAGCCAAGACACGGAAAGCAAAGGGTTGGTTTTGCAATATGGAATAAGGGAATACTCTTGCTGTGCGGTGCAAAATAAATGGTGAAATGAATGGAAGTGTAATGTAGTGGAAGGTAGTGTAGCGAAGCGAAACGCTGTAACGAAATGGAACTGGAATGAATGAACCTTTTATTGCACATTGCCATCAACAACTAATGCTTTATTTTTTTCTGCACCGCTGAAAAGGGTGGTTGGGGTGTGTGGCTTTACTCACTGCTTTTCTATTTTTTTATTGGTGTTCGTGAATTTGCTACGCTGCATTTGGGGGGCTGTGCGGTGGGAGAAAAGACGGCTTCCATTTTATCAAAATGGCTATGGTATTGGCTATTTAACATAATGTTATTATGTGACAGCCTGTGCGGTTGGATGCTTGCATAAGCGATGGCAAAAGGCTGTGCGTAGCGAACACATAATGCCACATTATGTTATTTAGCTTCAGGCAGTTTTTATACTGGCATAAGCGGAACGGTGGTGGTGGTTGGAGTGTAGCGTTTTTTTGTTGCTATGCTGTGTGTTGGCTTGGCTCTTTGGCTGTGGAGCAAAGCGGAACAGGCAATGTGCCAAATGCTTGGGGAGCATAGCCACAAAAAATATGACAGTTAAAAACTGACTGCAATACCATAGAGTGCTTTGAAGCGTTTGCCTTGTGTGGTGGCAAAGCACTAAGCCGTCTTTTCTGTGCGGTGGGTCGGGGGGTTAGTTCGTTTCCTCCATTTGTATGTCAAAAGCCTGTTGAATTAAATCCATTACATTATCCAATTCACTCATTTTGCTTATGCCTACTTCAATATCCCCATTTCCCCATCTGCCTTTATCGGTTACATCTAAACACAAACCTAATGGATCATCAATTTGATTAAACTCAATATTCAATGACAAACGTAACCTTGCTTTTTGTGGTACAATATCAACGAAGTTGGTATTGGACTTGAAAGCTATGTATAGCTTTTTGTATTCTTCTTTTACCGAAGCATCAATGTTTAATACTCTTTTCTTCAAGGCATAGTATATTTCAAGCATATCGCCTTTTAAATGCTCATAGTTTTCAATAGTGTAAACGCTAACTTCTTTTTCTTCACTGCGTTTGTACTTATCCAAAATCTCTTGTGAAAGATTTGGGGCAACCCAAATTTTAGATGCTTTAGCAGCTAATTCAACTGCTCTTTCCTGTATTTTTTCTTCATTCCAATCATTTACTTTTTGCATAAATGAATTTAAACGAAGTGGTGAATGGTCAAAGCCTCCTTCAATTGATTTCTTAATATCAAAAGGGTTGTCGCTTAATTCAGGATTGTAGCCGGTAAGTGTTAAGTTACCCAATGTATGTAAATACTTCTTCTGTACTTCTTGCCAATTATCGCCCAACATTGCTTGCCATTTTGCATTCAATTTTGGGTTCTGTGGCATTATGTGTTCTATGGTGTAATCGTCTGTATTAACTATTTCCTTCCTGTTGTAATTTTCTAAATTATGCAGCAAGTAATTTCGGGAACGGAAATTATAAACGTCTTTCAAACCTATTTCCTTTTCAAATTCAGTATCATTAGGGAAGCGTTTGTAATTCTCCATCAATTGGAATGTTGCTTTTAAACTCTCCAGGTAATGTGATGGATTTATGGACTTGTATAATGTAGCAAATGTTTTGTTCAAGCTGTTTGTTGGAATACCACAAATTGCTCTTCGGAAAACATAGTTTTCAACCAGCTTTATTATTTCTTTAAAATCTTCTATTGTAATTTTCTCGGTTGCATAATCATTGTAAACTGGAAGAAAGAATGGATAAGATACATCTACTTTTAGTTTAAGGATATTGGTAAACAATTTCTTCAAATCTGTATTTGCTTCTTTCCTCAAAACCATATTTACATAGTAGCCAGAGTATTTGAAAATATCCTGTACAACTTCGGTAATAGTTTTTGGTGCTTTGTTGCTTTGAACATAGGTTTTAAATTCTTCGTAAACCTTGTCTATTCTTGGTAATGCTCCTGTTTTAACTGAAAGGTAATCCCTCATAAACCAGTCAAACTTTGTTGCATATTCATTGCCGTAGCTTTGCTCCATTGGAAACCAATATTTTTCGTACAACTCGGTTTGCAGTTTTATATCCTGCCCCATTAAAATATAGTTTCTAATCAGGTCGGCTTGTGATAAGTCTAAACCTGTTGAGTTCATACTCTCAAATATCAATTGCGGATTGTCTTTGTCCTTTTCTAATGCTACATCAACAATAAATAATCTTAGCACTCCATTATAAACTTCCTTTACATTTTCTTTTGATATTTTGCCTTTGAAAAATCTGTAATTCTCAACCAAACGTAAAGAGTATTCACCAACTGGCTCAATGCCTTTTATTAGATTGATTAGAGTTTCTTTATCCCTTTTGGTAAGCAATAATTTGTATCGTAATTCGCTTTCTTCTTCGGGATTAAGCAAATAGTAATTCTGTAATTTGGTGAAGTTGGTATCTATATCAACATCGTTGTCCCTTATAAATTCAGATAAAGCAATTATCAATAATGAAACTGTGGTTAAACGCTGTTGTCCATCAATAACCAATAGTTTAGGCACATCAGAAACGGTGTGTATGTTTTCTTGAAAATATACTACTGAACCAATAAAATGCCCTTGTGCAGCTCCATCTGTGCTTACCTTCAAAATGTCATTAAATAGTTTATTGCATTGAGGCAACAACCAACTGTATGTACGCTGGTAGATTGGAATTACAAATTGTTTAGGACCTTTTATTACGGTC
>CAXYYO010000045.1:0-26347 GCA_964293305.1 uncultured bacterium
AGGTGCGTGAAACAATACAGTTTCACCACACCACAGAACCAGCTACAACCCAATGCTACATTGCATTATAGCAGATTGTTTAATGATAGTAAAGATTTTTTTAGACAAAATATTTTGGGAAAGATTAATGGAGGAAATGAGACTCGATTAAGTAACCAAAAATCAATGTTATTAGATTTCTTTGTTGTACAATATGGCCATGTTCAGCTTCAATATTTATATAAAGCACACCTGTATTTTTATGATACACAGAAAGTGAACCATCATCAGATACACCACTATTGTTTTGGAGTACAGCATTTACTTTGTTTTTTTTTAGCCACTTGTACAAATCTTCATTATTTGTAAATATAAAATCATCTGTATCCATTTGTGGATTCATATAAGTACGCAAAGCATCATTTTCACTCCCTCCTTTCCTTTTATAACTGAGTAAGGAATAGTTTTCATTTGAATTATTGTGTAAAGCAATAATGCATTTAGCAGGGTGGAGCCATTGCAAAATTGAATCTGCTACACGTTTGGCCTGTGAAGCAGCAGTATCAGTGTAATGACTGTTTGTAGCCAATGTTTTTATAATTCCTGAGGTGGTAAAAATTCTATTTGGATCAAAGTAAAATGTGTCAACACCATCAAAACAAATGGCAATATTTCTTTTGCCATATTGATGAAGATATAGAAACCTACTTTTTGCTGAATAAATGCTTGATTGAAAGGCTTGCACACTTGTGCTTTCATTCTCATGCAAATTGATCACATATATAAACGAGGTTGTGTCATCCACCACATTTTTTATAAATGACACCGGAATCAGGCCAAGCTGAAAACTCAATGTGTCCATTACTTGTGCTGATATCTGCTTACAAAAAATGTTAAGTATTAAAATTACAGTTACAATTATCTGCTTCATGCCACAAATGAAAGCAAAGTTTTTTTTAAAACATTTTCAGACTGTTTAATTTTACACCACATTTCAAATTATGGATATATCATTAGAAAAAAAACTGGCTGTAGTTTGTGGCAGTACTCAAGGTATTGGTTTTGCAATTGCAACAGAACTTGCACATGCAGGAGCTACCTGTGTACTGATAGCTAGAAACGAAGCAGCGTTAAAGGAAGCTGTAAATGCCCTGCCGGCCGCACATGGTCAGCTACATACTTATATGATTGCAGATTTTAATGATACCCACTCTGTAAAACATGCTGCTGAAAATATTGCAGCCAATCATACTGTCCATATATTGCTTAATAATACAGGAGGCCCGGCAGCAGGGCCAATAACAGATGCAACAGATATGGCCTTTTTAAATGCATTTAATCAACACCTTATTTGTAATCATATATTGGTGCAATCTTTTTTAAAGGGTATGAAGCAGGCGGGTTATGGTCGCATTATCAATATCATTTCTACATCTGTAAAAATACCATTACATAATTTAGGCGTGTCAAATACCATCCGAGGTGCGGTAGCAAGTTGGTCAAAAACAATGGCGAATGAATTGGGACGTTTTGGCATAACAGTAAATAATATTTTACCCGGTGCTACTGATACACAAAGATTAAAAAATATTGTCCATCTTACTGCAGAAAAGAATCAAAGCAGTTCGGATGTTATAGCAAAAAAAATGCAAGCTGAAATACCAGTCGGAAGATTTGGCACAGCAGCAGAAATTGCAAATGTGGCTGCATTTCTTGCATCTCCTGCGGCATCTTATGTTAATGGAGTAAGCATACCTGTTGATGGTGGAAGAACGGGTAGTATTTAATGGACACCAAAAGAGTCTGAAATATATTTTCATGAAGCCTGAAAATAAGAATACCGAGGAAGCGTTAATGGCCAGCTTGCAGCAAATACAATTTTCCGCAGCTGATAATCTGGGTATAAGATTGATTATACAGCATCAAATAGAGCAGCTCATACAAAATGATTTTAGTAAATTGATACAAATTCTTTATACCATTGATGTATCAGAAGAAAAATTGAAAGAGGCTTTAATCAATCAAAAGGATACGGATACTGCTATCCTCATAACAGACCTGATAATTGAAAGACAGATTAGGAAATGGAAATCGAAACAGGAAAGTAAGCATCAATCCAACCATTCAATACATGACGACGAAAAATGGTAATTCATTTTTTCTACTCTTCCACATACACCCGCTTTACCCGCTGGCCAATTCCAGTTAAAATTTCATAAGCAATCGTATTAGATTGAGCAGCTACTTCTTGTATAGGTATATGATGACCAAATGCCTCTGCATCATCCCCTTCCTGCACATCGGGTATATGGGATACATCTACCATGAGCATATCCATTGCAATATTGCCAACAACCGGTGCTATAAATCCTTTTATATAAAAATGACCTATCCCATTACTCAATATTCTTGGATATCCATCAGCATAGCCAACCCTTAGCGTGGCAATTGTGCTCTCCTTATTTATTTTTCCTTTACGGTTATAACCCACAGTATCGCCCACTTTGAGATGATGCAACTGAGCAATAGTTGTTTTAAAACTCGCTACTGTCTGTAGGGCCAAAGCTTTACTGCCTGATGTATTGATACCATACAAACCAATGCCCACCCTTACCATATCAAACTGGAGATCCGGTTTTCTAATTGCACCTGCTGAATTTGCAATATGCTTTAGGAAACTGTAGCCTACAACTTCTTCAATCTTTTTGCAAACGGCTGTAAAAAGTTTGGCCTGCTCCGCAGTAAAATTATCATCAACGGCAGCTTCTCCACTGGCCAAATGCGAAAAAACAGATTTGATAAACATGTTATTCTTACTGCCTAATGCTGTGCATAAACCATCAATTTCCTGCTCAGCAAAACCAAGGCGATGCATACCCGTATCAATTTTTATATGAACGGGATAATTGATTAAACCCTGCTCATCCAAAAAACGATTAAATGCATGATAAAGTGAGAAAGAAAATATTTCCGGCTCTAAATTGTGTTGTATTAAAGTGGCGAAAGCAGCTGAATCAATATTCATAACCATAATTGGCAAACGAATACCAGCCTTACGGAGTTCTGCTCCTTCATCTGCATAAGCAACCGCTAAATAATCTGTTTTATGATATTGCAAGGCTAATGCTACTTCTGCACTACCACTACCATAGCCAGATGCTTTTACCATGGCCATTATTTTGGTGCCAGTTTGTAAATGCCTTCTGTATTCATTCAAATTATGGATAAGTGCTGTGAGGTTTATTTCTAATACAGTTTGATGAACTTTGCGCTGTAAGTAAACTGCAATTTTTTCAAAACCAAAACTACGTGCACCTTTCAACAGGATTGCCTCTTGCTTAAAATCATTTTTGGATAGCTGTTCAAAAAAACCAACACTGTCTTCAAAATGGCTATGAGTGGCTATGTTTATTTCATTCGATTTATTGGCCCACTCTTTTCCTATTGTTATTAACCTGTTTACTTTTTTTGCAGCTAGTAATTGAAGCACTTGTGTATAAGCATCCTGCTGTGCATGGGGTATATCTGAAAGTATGACTGTTTTTGGAAGCCCTGCTTGTTGCTCTAAAAACTCTAGTGCTATGGCAAATGATGCCAAATCAAAACTATAACTATCATTTAGCAATATACAATCATTGATGGCGGGTATTATTTGCATACGCATTTCTACAGGATGTAAAAATTGTATGCGCTCTGCAATTACAGCAACAGGCACTTGCATAGATACCATACAACAAATACAGCACAACACATTGCTAATGGATGCCTGATCAGTAAAGGAAATTTTGAATGCTATTTCTTCCTTTTCAATGATGAGCTGAAGCATGGAGTATGAGGCAAATGTTTGAATCTGCACAATGCGTACATCTGCATGTTCATCATAACCCCAAGTAATTTTATTTGCGCTTATATTGGACAATAATGGTGCGATATAAACATCATCCGCAGGTGCAATGAGTACTTTGCAATTGGCAAATAACTTCATTTTTTCTGCTGCCTTCTGCTGTTTATGTTCAAAAAAATGATCGTGTGCTGTACCAATATTTGTAATGATACCAATACTTGGTTGGATTATTTTTTCCAGTGCTTCCATTTCTCCGGGTTCAGAAATGCCTGCCTCAAAAATGGCCATATCAGCAGTAGCGTCCATTTGCCATACACTTAGTGGCACACCCGTTTGTGAATTGTAACTACGTGGACTTCTGATTATTTTTTTGTCTGCACCCAGCAGTTGGTACAGCCATTCTTTTACGATTGTTTTTCCATTACTCCCGGTAATGCCTATAACAGGGTAATCAAATTTTTTGCGGTGTATGGAAGCCACTGTTTGCAGTGCTTCCAATACATTATACACAAAAATAAAATTAGCGTTTTTATAAGGTGCAGTATCAAACCCATGCTGCACTATAAAATTTTTTACTCCTGCTGCATATAGTTCAGGTATAAAACTATGCCCATCTCTACGAGTGGTTTTTAAAGCAAAAAAAAGGGTTTGCTCTGCCAATACTATTCGCCGGCTATCCACGCATAAAAAACGGATGAGTGCTGTAGCATCAGCGTATTCATTCTGCGTATGCAGCCCTGTTCCTATTTCCTGTATTTGATACAATGATTTTATGTTATATCGTTACACTTGTTTATAGCAATCTATTTAATGATGCTCCACATCTGGCGGCAATCCTTTCTTCTTCATAAAAATACTGTAAAAGATTGATCCACTGATGCATAACATGATTACTCCCAGAGAAATGAATACTTGAATATCTTTTGATATCCATTCACTTATCCAATGTTCTCCAAGCATTTTTATACCTATAAATACCAAAACTATGGCAATGCCCTGTTGCAAATAATCAAACTTACTTACAGCACCCCTTAGTAAATAAAACAAGGAACGAAGCCCAAGTACAGCAAAAATATTTGAGGTATAAATTACCAATTTATCACGGGATATGCCCATTACCGCAGGTATGCTATCTAAAGCAAAAACCAAATCAATGGCAGCCAGCATCATTACTACAACAAATAAAGTGGTATAAAATTTTTTACCATTTTCTTTTACCACCAGGTTGCCACCACCATCATGCGGCACTAAGGGCAGGTAACGCTGCAAAAAATGATAGACCTTACTTTCTTTGGGATTGAACTCCTCATCATCTGTAGCAGTAAACATTTTAAAGCCTGTGTATATCAGAAATGCGCCAAACCCATATAATATCCATGCAAATTTTTCCACAAGTGCCACACCTACTGTTATAAAAATTACCCTGAAAAGAATGGCCATCAGAATGCCATAAAGCAGTACCCTTCCCGAATTTTTCTCTTCTACTTTGAATGCCGAAAAAATAAGTATGAATACAAAAATATTATCAATACTGAGGCTCCACTCCATAAGGTAGGCACTGAGGTATTGCAAGGCAAGGGTTTGTCCTTCTTGTATCCACATAAAAACAAAAAAAGCAAGCGCAAGTACCACCCAAAAAAAGGTTTGCTGTAGTGCATTTTTTGTACTTACTGCTTTGTCTTTCTTGTTGAGTAGCCCAAGGTCAAACAGCAATGCCAAGGAAAGCACAACGCCGAAAACTATATATACTATTTGATGTGTAGTCATGATTTATAATGTGGAGCAGTAAATTTTTTTTGCTGCCTGTATTTAAATAAAAAGGTAATGATAAATATGAGCAATAGCGGAATGCCGATGTTGATGAATTGCCAGATAGTTTTTTCCTCCTGCACTTTTTGTTTGTTTAAAACACGTAGTGTAAAATCTTTGTTGCGGGTTTCAAATATTTTAGAATTACTCACTAAGTAATCTACACAATTTAGAAAAAATGCTTTATTGGCAAATCGATAGTTTTCCAAGGGCAGCTCACCCATAGCCAAAGGGCCTGTGGTGGGGCTTACTACATTGGTTACCAAATCCGCATCACTACAAAATATTTGCTGACCGGCTTGGTCTGCCATTTTTAAAAATGGGGCACCAAGATTTCTCCTTACAGAGTCCTGTACAGCAGGTGTAAGCCTGTTGGCATACAAACTCTCAAACTTTCCCTCCACCAGCATAGCCACCGGTATATGTGCTGCATTAAACGCTGCTAAATCATTGTCATCTTTTACGCTGTTTAAACTAACAATGGCCGGTGTATTCATACGGCGGCTATTGGTATCTGTGGATAGCAAAATGGTATGAGACAAGCCCGGTACATTTATCTTATCCATTCCCGAAGGGAAAATACTCAATACCCTGTCTAAATTGCTACTGATGGCATTGGGTACAGGTGCTTGCAAAAATGGATAATATGCCCAAGGTATGCGCTGCATGCGGGCACTTCCATCAGGGTTTTCGCCTACTACCACCGGCAGCTTACTGCAATTCAAATCCTGTAGCAAATCATTTTGAATACGCACTCCATACTTAAAAAATAAATCATCCAGGTTGAGGTTTCTATCATAAGCCACAAAGTCTGCCTGGCTACGCATGAGGCTATCTATTTCGGCATACAATTTATCTACACACCAAATTATTTTGCCACCATGCATTACATATTGATCCAACTTTAATTTTTCTTCATCAGAAAAAGGTTTTATGGGTTTTACTACCAGCAGCAAATCAATAACACGTGGGTCAGGATATGTTTTAGTAAGGTCATATATAGCCAGCCGATATTGATTGCGCAGGCTTTCTCCTAAATCATTTATAGTAAGGTCGATGGGTTCACCATTACCAATGGTATAAGCTATGACGGGTGTGTGAGTAGTGGTAAGTTTATCAATAGCATTTGCAAATTTGTATTCCAGTAGTGCTTCTGCTGCATTGAGCGTAGCGTCCTTATCTTCCTGTGGTTCTTCATTGACCACATTAAATTGTCTGAATATTTTTCTACTGCTACGCAGGTCAATTACAACAGGATATTTATTGGCATAGTGCAGTATAGCGGCTGGAAAAATAATTCTTTGTGTGGCAGCATCTGTACCCACAGCAGCATCAATATCCTGCTCCATGGCCACTCCCATTTGCTGTAGGCTATCATAAATATAAAAGCGGCTACTATCTGGAAGTCCCTCACCCGGCTTTTCAAATTGTACAATAATATTGGAGGGATTTTCATTTTTAAAGGATGAAAGAATATCTGTAGTGGCTTGCTTTAGCTGTTGATAATCTGCCGGCAAATCCCCATCCAGCAGTATAGTAATATAAATGGGAGTATCAATGCCAGCAAGCATTTGGCGGGTAGCATCATGCAGACTAAATCTTTTTTCTGCTGTTAAATCAAACCGGGCTTGTATCCATTGCGAAGCGAAAACAATAAAGGCAAAACTCAGAATAGCAAGTGGAATGATCGTATTATTTTTTAATCTAAACTTAGACTGCACTGTATTAAATGGTTTCTAATTTTTTTTGGGTAATGAAGAGAAAAAGGGCAATAAGACCTGCAAAATAAATGAGGTCCCTTATGTCTACCACTCCACGGCTGATATGTCTGTAGTGAAATGCTGCACCCAGCATTTGCACATAATAATCCCAACCTTTAGATGTAAAAACAGGCAGTTTACTTACGGCTTCAAAGCCCATATAAAGTATAACACAAAGTAAGGCAGCCATACAAAATGCCACAATCGTATTTTGCGTAAAAGCACCTGCACATATACCCGCTGCAGCAAACACTGCACCCAGTAAATACAATCCAATATAGCTGCCAATAGTGGCCCCCATATCAATACCTCCCGTAGCACTAAGCTGCTGTATGCTAAATGCATAAATAGTAGTAGGCAGTAGTGCTGTAAGCAGAATAATAAGTACTCCGGCATACTTGCCCCATACAATTTGCCGATTTGTAAATGGCAGTGTTTTCAATATTTCTATGGTGCCAGATTTATATTCTTCAGACAGGCTGCGCATGGTAATGGCGGGAACCAGAAACAATAAAATTAATGGAGCCAGGGAGAAAAAGCTATCTAAACTTGCATAGCCAAAATCCAGCAAATTGGTAACCGCCAATACAAAAAATATGACACCACAAAGCACTAAAAAAACATCCACCACTGCATAACTGCTCAATCCACTAAAAAACTGTTGCCATTCCTTTCGGCATATTACCCACATGGGCCAAAATTATGGGTTTTGCATGGTAGAGAAAATGCGAAATGGAAACATATATTAGTATTCATTTTTTGTATATACATTTTGTTGTATATTTTTAAACCTTCAGTGGGGCAAATCGATATTTTTCAGATGTAGATACGAGGGTGGTTTTCTCCCTTCGGGGAATGTGAAAACAGACCCCATCATTACAGGTGAAACGAACCATAGAAGCCAAATTTTAAAATTTATAGTTTAGGTCATTTTCCCTACGGGCAATGAAGAAGCACTATCCGATATTGAGCGTGAAATGAAGCATTCTCAAATCATTCAAATCCCACAAATCAAGGTTCAGAATATTTAGCCCTACGGGCAATGATTAAGCAGTATCTTTCATTGCGAGTAAAACGAAGCAATCTCAAATCATACAAATCACATAAATCCTTTAAATTGATGTTCAGTCAATTTCACCATTTATATTTGATTCATCAAGAACAAGATCGGAAACCATGCGCAGCATTAATAAAGTAATAATCAGCGGTCATTTGGGCAAAGACCCAGCATGCCAGATGTTTGAAAAAGAGATACAGGTAGCAAAGTTTTAGCTGGCTACTACAGAACAATATAAAGATAAAAATGGACAAAACCACACTGACACAGAGTGGCATACCATTGTGGCCTGGAGGGGATTGGCAGATCTGGCAAAAAAATATTTACATAAAGGCAGCCATGTGCTCATAGAAGGTAGGCTCAAAACACGCAGTTATGAGGACAAAAACGGTGCAAAGCATTATGTAACCGAAGTAATAGCTGATGAATTAATAATGCTTGACAAAAAAACTATAGAATAAAAAGTACAGCTATGGCATATAATATACAATTTGAACCCGGCACACATAGGCAGCAGGCCGTTATTTTTATACGCTTTGAAAATGATGACAAATTAAATGCGTGGGTAAGAAAATTAAAGAGTGCCAAATGGAGCCAGAGCCAGAAAAGCTGGTATGTGGCAGATACACCGGAGTACAGGCAAAAATTCAAATTAGAAACGGAACAAAGGCAAGAAAACACAGTCAGCAAACCACAAGTTAAAGCCAAAATAAACCGCGATACTGGAAATATACCTCAAACCCCTGGCCATCAAACAGTCAACCGTAAATCCAATACCCGAATCCCAATAGCGGAATGGAGTGCCGAAAACACCGCCGCCCTTAATAGCTTTGTTCAAATACTACAATTAAAAGCTTACAGCGCAAGCACCATAAGAACTTACCGCAATGAATTTTCAATTTTTCTTGCCACGCTAAAAAACACCGCAGCCGATAGCCTCACCACACAAAGGGTAAAAGACTATTTACAGTATTGCCATACCACGCTTAAACTTACTGAAAACACCATACACAGCCGTATGAATGCCCTCAAGTTTTATTACGAACAGGTACTTAGACGTGAGAAATTTTTTGGGGAGATACCGAGGCCCAAGAAAGCATATATTTTACATAGGGTAATAAGCGAAGCAAAAGTGTTGAAAGGATTAATGCAAACTGAAAATCTGAAACATAAAGCTATTCTTTTTACTGCCTATAGTGCAGGGTTGAGGGTAAGCGAGGTGGTTAAATTGAAAGTAGAAGATATAGACAGTGACCGGATGCAGATACGCATAGAAGCTGCCAAAGGCAAAAAAGACAGGATGGCTACACTGGCCAAAGCTGCCCTGCAAATATTAAGAGACTATGTAAAGGAATACAGACCGGCATTTTTTTTATTTGAGGGGCAAAAGCAGGGTAATCACTATAGCACAAGAAGTGCACAGGAGTTATTTAATCAGAGTTTCAAAAAAATAGGATTGCCAAAATATTGCAGCTTTCACAGCCTGCGCCACAGCTATGCCACTCACCTTTTGGAAAATGGAACAGATATTAAATATATACAAGAACTTTTGGGGCACAGTGATATAAAAACCACCCTGCGCTACACCCACGTAAGTAATAAAGAATTGGGGAAAATAGAAAGCCCCCTTGATAAAATAATGCGAAAAATGGAAGGTAACAATACGAAGAGTACGTAGTTTCAAAAACTACGTAACAATACAAAAAGTATTTTGAAAATTAATTGTTTATAAATTTGGTGAGTTAAAAACTTGCGTATATTTTTGAGTTGTGCGAAACCCAGTGTGACACCAAAAATAGAGAACAATAAAAATTTAAAAAAATAACTCAAAATGAATACTATCACTCAAATCACTCAATCGCATCTATCAGTTTTTGTTTTTGACAAAACAAATAACAATCCTATCAAGCGTATGCCTATGTATGCAGAAATTGCAGTACTGGGGAAACGAAAGCCCGAAGTAATTGATGCTAATACCATTAATATTATTTCCGATTTTTTTCAGGATGCAGAATCAAAGACTTGGCTAGTTGAATCATTAGAAAAATATTTTACTGCTGCGTACTTTAATCGCTTGAGCGATGAAGAAAGGAATAATCTCATCCAATCATTGGTTGAAAAGATAAGCTTCGAAATTCAAGCAATACCCAATGCCACAAAAGCTAAAAAGAAAGCTATTGTTGATTTAACTGTAAAAAAAGTTGCCGCCGAATTAAATATACCTGCACCCCAACCACAAGCTGAATTTGAAACCTTGGGTGCCTACCCATTAGGTATGTTGGCCACCGACCATGTTGGTTATTTGTCATATAATTTAAAAAACGTTCCTAAAAATCCATTTCCCATGTATAATAACCTGCAGTTTGCAGTGTATTTATATCCGATGGGAAAAGAAGCGGCAAAAATTGATGCGCTGCAGCAAGGACGAGTTACTCCAGATGTAATACTTGCAAAGCTTGAAATTGACAAGCCGGTTTTTGAAGCCAATTTAAAAGCATTGAATTTACCTGCAATGCAAAACCCTGATTTGGCTGACTGGTATATGTCTCCAGGTTCTTTTGCTGCGTTACCATCTGCTTTAATTGGTGCCGATGGTTGCGAAAATTTATTTCCTGCAAATTTTGCAACACAAGAATTCAGGTTTCGCCAGATAGTAAGGTTGAGCGATGTACCCCCTGGACATCCTGATTTTCCCGACACTTATAAATTTGGCTATTTAGATGAGTATAAAGTTTCCCTAATTCCAATTGGGCATTCTTTAGGCGAAATAAAATACAGCCTTCCCCTTGCACCTGGTGAATCAGTTAAACTTGCAATTGTTGACTGGACACGAACAGATTCATCTGTAAGAAATGAAGACACCTCATTTAAAGAGCAGTTGTATCACAATCAAATGCGTGACAGGACTATCACCGAAACCTTAACTGCTGCATTAAAAGAAATGCAGAGAGGAGGAAGCGGAGTTGATAAAACTGATTTTTCGGCAGGTAAAGCTGTGAGTGGTGCTGCAAGTGGTGCGCTAGCCGGGCTTGCTGTGGGCGGCGGGCCCTTTGGCGCAATTGCAGGAGCCTTGGTGGGTGGTGTTGGTGGTGGACTTACTGGTGATATTACAGGTACACATTCTACCTCTGAAGGAAGCAGGGATCTGGCATCAAAAAATGTTCAGAAAATAAGTGATAGTATTTCTCAGGCAAGCTCCGCCCTTCGTGAATTTCATAGTACAGTAGTGGTACAGTCTAAACAAGAAGAAAAAGAAAATATCCAAACTCGTACGTTTACAAATTATAACCACAGCCACACACTTACTATTTTGTATTATGAAATATTAAGGCATTTTAGAGTTGTTACTGAATGGGTGAGCAGAAAACCTTTGGCGTTACTACCGTTTGAGAAATTGCCGTTTTCCGATGATTTGATTCTACTGCACAGGCACTTGTTAGAACCGAATTTAATTGATTCAAGTTTAAAAGCAGGAATTGATTCACTTGAGAAATTAATAAAAATAAAAAATCATTACGAAGTAATGGGATTAAATGTTAACTCTGATAATGAAGTTGTTCCTTTTTGGGAAGGTGACCTTAAATTCCAATTTTATGAGATTGGATTGAGCTCAGGAACTAAGTTTAAAAAAGTTGGTCAATCTGATGAATCACTAACAGGATTTATATATACCACAAATGGTACAAAGCTTAGAATTCGAACAATTTTGCAAAATGATGTAAACCTGAATAAATCTAAAGTATTAGATTACGAAGATTTCACTGTAAGAGTTTTAGTAACCGCAATTGATCATAACGATGCTAAATTTGAATTACAATGGAAAGATTTTGCAGGATTAGAACTACGTCTGGGAGATAATGATGAATTATCACTTGATAAAATTTCTCTCTATGGGTTTCATCTTAGAGGCAAAGTAGAACTTATACCGGAAACGAATATTGATGTTTATTTCCCTTACAACGATTGCACCAATGCATTTACAAATGTCAAATATCCACAAACTAAATCAGCTTCAACCTATACTCAAAAACCTGAAAAAACTCTGACAGAAGAAGAGCTATATAGTATTTTGAAATTAAAAAAACACTTAACACAGTTTAACGAACACTACAACCGGGTTATCTATCTCAACAAAGACAGTAACGCAACATCTGAATGGTTTGAAGCACACAGATGGGGTTCAGCTCCAAGTAACCAACATAATGGTCAAGGCCCGGGTTTTATCATTGACCATGTAGAACCATTAGCATTAGAAGTTTTTGGTAGCTACATAGCATATCCATACTTAGAAAAAAACCAATTGCTTGCCGATAAGCTCAACAAAATTTATGACGCAATTATGAGCGATGATCCTGCACGCCACGAATGGGCAGTAAAAGAAATGCAAGATATAGATCCAAAAGATTTTGAAAAGGTTTTAACAAGATCGATGCAGTCAAAATCAAAAACAGAAAAACTTATATCTATCCCAACCCGAGGCGTATTTGCCGAAGGTAAACTGGGTCATTGCAATATTTCAGAGGAAATTGATAACACCCGTTTCTGGAAATGGGAAGAGCACCCAATACCGATTAATGCTCCAGATATTAATCCTGTTAACGCAGTAACGCCCCAAAACACTCAGCAAAATGTGCAACCTACAGCATTTCCGAGTTCTACAGTAAATATAGTTTCGCCATCCCCTGCACCCGACCCCCATGGTTTAGCAGAAGCCCTAAAATTAATAGCCACTCCCAATATTTTCAGGGATATGAGCGGCAGACAGGAAACAGCAGATTTGATTAAAAAATTAGGGGATGGGTCTATTGACTTTAATGATGCAGTGAAGAAAGCAAAAGAAATAGAAGAGAAATATGGCAAAGATTTGACAGGTAGCAATTATATTAACTCACCCTCTTCTGTAGATGCAGTTAAAAACGTTCAGCAACTATCAGATGCAAATAAAAGCCTGGTTGGGTATGCAAGCCCAGAAACGATAAAACAAAATGCTAATAAAATATCTGATTCCTATGCAGACCTTGCTGAATTAGTTAAGCAAGAAAAAGTACAGGAACTTGATGAACGGCTTGCTTTAAATGGCAATGGAGTCATTACAACTAATATTTCCATTGAAGTACCTGTTATTTTTAAGGCAATAAATATCAGAGACAAAAAAGCAATTCCCAATAACCCATCAGTTTTCATTTCAGATAATTTGGAAATACCCATACCCAATTTACCTTTTTCCAATTGGGCTCAAGATGGAGTGGAACAATATGGCTCACATGCCATTCCAGGAAGAATAAATACCATAAAAGGCATTGTTTTACACGAAACTGCCGGATTTAACTGGACGGGAGTATCATCTGGGCTATCTGTACAATTCCATATTAATCGTGACGGGAAAGTTTGTCAGCATAATGATGCTCACAGTATGTGTCAGCACATACATTTGCTTAATGGCTCGCACGTTGGTATTGAACATGTTAACGATCCATTTCATAAAACTCCAAATAAAACACCATATGAAGATTTGCCTAGGCAAGAAATCACTTGGGGATATGGTTCTAATTGGCTGACAATACCACCATCAGAACAATTAAAATCATCAGCTTTATTTATTCAAGAGTTGATAAATAAACTCAGTATTTCACAAAAATGGTGTCAGTTAATGGAAGTTGATACTGACCTTATAAACCCCGCCAAATACAATAAAAATAGTAGAACATGGATATCCTCCAATCAAAAAAATAGAATTCATTTTTTGATAAATACAGGAGGTAATAATTTTTTCGTACAACATTGTAGACAGTCAAATAAAATTTTTGATGGAATTATTGCTCATGCCGTTGCTTTTGAAACTAATTCGGGTTTAAATCATAATGATGGTTCTATTTATGCGTTTTATTCATGGTTAGTTTTAGAGAAAAAAATACCCCACCAGCAAGCACTAAACATCTTACAGGGATATTTAACAAATGATGATAACATTGTGCGGGCTACCTTAAAATTTTCAACAGGCGGCAATGCTTTTTTTGTGGATGTGACTGATATAGTTTGATTTTGGTCATGGTTGGCTGTCCACTAACGATTCCAGTATTTTATTATATTCGACAGTGCAAACTCTAACCAACAAACATTAAAATCGTAAATTACTCTATACAAAATAAAATGAATTCCCTTAGGGCATCGCACAACACGAACTGTGTAAAAAACCAAATAAATCAGGCAATATTTTTTTGGTAGTTATCTTGATACAGTACACCAGATTTAACTACACCAAAAACCTGCTTTAATAATTTGTTACACACAGCAATAAGTGCTAGTTTTTTGTTTTTTCCATTTGCTACCATTCGATCATATAATTGTTTGCAAGCTGCATTGGTTGCTTTGGCATTGAGTAATCAATATTTTGAAGGAATAGTTTTAATGGCCATATCACTTTCTTGATGAAAAAGAAAACACGGATTAGTGAACAGCATTAAAAAACAAATCGCTAAATTTAAAAATACTAATGTTGAATTAGGTATTTTATCTAATTGATTTACAATGACTTAATTTTACGTTAGTCAGAACCTTTAAGGACACTCCCTAAATTTCCAGTCGACAAATTTAATTTACACCTTGTTCCATTTTAAGTTAACTTTGCACCGACACTTTGTTTGAATGGAACAGATAAGAGAACTAATATTTTACCACCATTATTTTCATGAATTTTTCGAGCTGCAAACCGAGAAAGTAAAAGAAAAAATTGATTATGTGCTTTTTGTATTGACACATACGGACCGTGTGCCAGAGAAATTTTTAAAACACATGGAAGGACAAAAAGGTCTCTACGAAATCAGGGTTGAAGTTGGAAATAATATATTTCGCATTTTCTGCTGCTTTGACAAAGGGAAAGTTATTGTGCTTTTTAATGGGTTTCAGAAAAAGACACAGAAAAGCCCGAAAGGGGAAATTGAATTAGCCGTTAAACTAATGAACGAATACTTTGACAATAAATAAAATTATCATGGCAACAAAGAAAAAAAACATCACATCCCTTGACGAGCATCTCACTGAGCGTTATGGCAAACGTGGGACTTCAAAAAGAACCGAATTTGAAATAAAAGCAAAAGCTTTTCTTATTGGAGAAGTGATTAAAGATGAAAGACGAATTGCAAATTTGACACAAGAGCAATTAGCAGATAAAATTGGTGCGAAAAAAAGTTTTATTTCAAGGATTGAAAATGGTAAAACAGATATACAACTTTCGACACTTTACCGTCTTCTTGAATTTGGGTTAGGAAAAACAGTTGAATTGACCGTTCGCTAAAATAAGTCAGCACACCACACGAACTGTGTAAAAAATCAAATAAATTAGGCAATATTTTTTTGGTAGTTGTCATTGTAGAGTACGCCAGATTTTACCACGCCAAAAACCTGCTTTAATAATTTGTTGCGCATAGCGACAATCTATCTAAAAACTATATATATTTTTGTATAACAAATCTTGCAAAAACTAAGTACAACAAATTTCTAATTACATGCAGTATATACTCGGTAAGGCAGAACATTAGTTGTATGATTTCATCGTTTAATATTGATTGCAGAATATTGTATGATGGGAGATTGCACGAAAATTAAAATTGGATTATTAAAATCTCTAACAAAGGGTATTAAAAACTAACCGTAAATGTGCTACCCTTTCCTACTTCACTCTCTACCCGTATAGTTCCTCCTAGAGATTCTATTTGATTTTTAATGAGGTATAAACCAATTCCCTTTGCATCTATATTTTCATGAAATGTCTGATACATTTTGAAAATGCGATTACCATATTTTTCTAAGTCAATTCCTTGGCCATTGTCAATAATAATTAATTGCGTTCTCTCATTCACCATGACAGTGCTGATATGTATTTCAGGGATTCTTTCAGGATGCTTATATTTTATGGCATTGCTGATCAGATTTAATAGAATACTTTCCAAAGATGCATATATGTAAAATATATTGTCTGTATTAGTAAAGTTGGTAGTAATTTTTGCTTGACTTTTTGATATAGCAGGCTCCAATATGGATAATACAAATTTGCATACATCTTCAAAATAGAGCACTTTTTTATCCGCGGAAAATGAATTTTTATATTTGAGCATTTCATTCAAATGCAATAGCGAAGTGGATAATGATTCTGCTAGTTCTTCTACTTTATCAATACACTCCTGTTGGTCTTCTTTTTTTGTCATTTCATGATAAAGTGAAATTAATTCTTTTAAATTGTTGGAATAACTTCTGAGATTGTGCGAAGCGGTATAGGCAAATTGACTGAGTAATTGATTCTGCCGATTTAAAAATTCAATAGTTTGTTGCCACTCCGTTTGTTGCAATTTTTTCTCATGAATATCTATAATGGCGCCTATCATTTTTTCGGGTTTGCCTTGCTCATCCAAAATAAGGCGGGCTGTTGCTTCAAACCATCTGTATTGTTTGTTTTTGCAAAGCAGCCTCATTTCAGAAACTTCGGCTACACCTCTTAAAATTGGACTGCCATCTTCTTGTGTAAAGTATTTGAAATCGTCCGCATGTAGGAGTTCTTTAATAAATGTATGATAGGAGGGTGTAAGTTCGCCAGGCTCATAACCCAGTAGTCTGTAATAATTATCACTCCACCATTCCTCACCTGTATCAATATTCCATACCCATACACCACTTTGTATGTTTTGAAGCAATGCATCTATTAGGTTAATATCAGCTAGTTTATTCACTATTGGTTCACAGATTTAGCTCAGTTTATGATTTTATTATAATGTAAAGATATGTTGGTATGATTTTTTAAAATTTTTGGATTAAAATTCTTACAAATTCAAAATCCTCTTTATCATTCGGTTTTATTTTTTAATATAGGAAGAATAATCTTTGACGGATATGTTTTGCTATGATGCAATTGTATAGTGCTTGGTATGAAATCTTTTTCTGTACATTCATAAATATTTACAAATTGCTGTGGGTTTCTATCTGCAAGCGGAAACCAACTGCTCTGCACCTGAATCATTAATTTATGTCCCTTTTTAAAGCAATGCGCAATATCTGGTAATTCAAATTTTATGTGCTCAATTTTACTTGGAGTGAAAGCTTCAGGAGTTTCAAAACTATTCCGATATCTACCTCTAAAAATCTCTCCTCTTACCAGCATTTGGTATCCACTCATCATCAGTGGAGCTTCATCATTATCGTTTGTATTAGATGGATATAATCTAGCTTCATCTGCAGCCAATTCATCAGGAAATACATCTATCACTTTTACTACAAAATCTGCATCGGTTGTTGAAATTGACACAAAAAGATCCGCCATAATCGGGCCTGCTACAGTATAATCATCATCCAAAACCGGTGTTTCAAAAACCAGTACATCTGGCCTGCGGGATGCAAAACGTTGATCGTCTGTCATATAACTGATTGTCCTATCATGATGCACTTTTTCAGCATAAGGTACCGGCTTTGAGGGATCGCTGATATACTGTGAAAAACTCATGTCATTCATATCGGCCACCTTATTTATTTTTCCATTTTCATGCAGATATAAAGAGGCATTTTCCGAAATTGCCGGGGGCCAATTTTTAAATTGCTTCCATTCATTACTTCCGGTTACAAAAATACTTGCTTCTGGTAGCTTGTTTATATCTCCCTTACCTTTTAAGAAATAATTGAAGAAGGGCACTTCTATATTGTCCTGATAAAAAGTACTGGTATTGCTACCAAATTTTATATTGCCCAATTGGGTACCATTTGTGCTGGCCCATTGACCATGATACCAAGGTCCATTTACAATTTTATTAAAAGCTTGTTGTCCATTATTTGTTTCGGCAGCCTTATAAGCATTCCAGGCTCCCCAGCAATCCTCTGCATCAAAGAGTCCACCAACCCACAGCATGGCAGGTTTTAAATTTTTTGTGGCATTGCGGGCATCTCTAGCTTTCCACCAATCATCATAGTTAGGATGGGCATATAGATCCTTCCAAAATAAAATGCTGTCTCCCATCTTACCCCCAAGTTCTTTTAAACTACCTGTTTCTAAAAAGAATTTATAATTGTCCTGAGTGTAGTAATTGAAAGAAGACGGCCCAATGGTAGTAGGCTGTGGTCTTGGCTTGCCAAATGAGGAATAAAAATTAAAACCATCCATTTGAAAGAATGCTCCGTTATGATGAAAATCATCGCCTATAAACCAATTGGTAACAGGTGCTTGTGGGCTCACAGCTACTAGTGCAGGATGATTGGAAGCTGCAGCCATAGTGCTATAAAATCCTGGATAAGAAATGCCAAATACACCCACTTTTCCATTGTTGCCTTTTATGTTTTTGATAAGCCAATCAATGGTATCATAGGTATCGCTGCTTTCATCTATTTCTTTGCCTTGTTTGTTTGGATTAAAAGGACGAACATCCACAAAATTACCCTCACTCATCCATCTGCCACGCACATCTTGAATGATCATGATATACCCTTCAGACAGATAATTTTTGTAATAAGATTCTGTAAACCTGATTGGCATTTTATCTGCCCCATACGGTGCACAGGAATAGGGCGTTCTTTTCATTAAGAAGGGATGTAATTCGGTATTGGATTTTGGAGCATAAATGGTGGTGAAGAGTTTTACCCCATCCCGCATAGGAATATAAACTTCCTGCTTAGTATAATTATTTACCAACCATGCACTATCAATTTGTGCCTTTGATGATATAGAAAATACCGAACAAATGAGTAGAAATAAATATCGCATAGTGTAATTTGAAGCGATAAAAATAATTTTTCTGTCTGAACTATCAAAATGACTTTTTCTTACTTTCAAATTAGAATTGAATAGGACGTATATATTTTTTGAATATAAACTAACTATTCCGTGGTTGATATTGCTTTGCTCAAAATATTTTGTTGTTGTAAGGTCTTGATTGATAATTTAGCATAAAATCAAAACAATGAATATTTTCAAGTGTCTTCAATTTTCGCTAGCAATAATATTTTTATCCGGTTGCTATGTAAATGGTGAAAAGATAAAAGGAAATGGGAATACAAGTAGCGAAACACGTAGTGTGAGTAGTGCTGATAGAATAGAATCAATGGGGAGTTTTAATATAGAAATAATTGAGGGCAGTACGCCTTCTGTACGCATTGAAGGTGAAAGTAATTTGATACCATATATAATAACCGAAAACACAGATGGACTGCTTCGTATAAGGGTGAAAAAAGGTTATAATATTCAAACTAGCAGACCATTAAAGATATATGTAACAACACCAAAATTGGAATTGGTATCCTTGGCCGGAAGCGGGGATGTAAAAGGCTCAAGCAAATTTTCAGGTGCAAGCGAACTTGAACTAAATATAGCTGGTAGTGGTAATATTTCTTTGGAGGTAAATACCCCTGAAATAAATGCTGATATTGCGGGTAGTGGTGATATAAATTTAGTAGGTGAAACCAGGGATTTATCCATTGATATAGCAGGCTCCGGGAATTTTGAAGGTATGAATATGAAGTCTGAAAATGTAAATATTTCTATAGCCGGCAGTGGCGATGTAAATGTATTTGCTGACAAAAAACTTGATGTGGATATTGCTGGTATGGGAGATATTAATTACAAAGGAAATGCTGTGGTAACCAAGAGTATTGCAGGCTCGGGCAAGATTAATAAAGTGGAGTGATGCTTTTTTGAAGGCAGAAATGGTAGTACAAACAATATAATTTCAGCAGTTTATTGTTCACCAGATTGCAATATCAAATAGCATTTAATTGGAAGATAATTTTGTAGTATAATCAAAAAAACTATTTTCGGCGTTTCCGGCATCCCCGCAGGGAATGAAAGAATCTACGATGTCAAAAATTAAGAAGCCAAAACATGTGGCAGTAGCAGGTAATATTGGTGCAGGCAAAACCACACTTACAGAAATGCTGAGTAAACATTACAAATGGATACCTCAGTTTGAAGATGTAGATCACAATCCATATCTCATGGACTTTTATGAAGATATGCCACGCTGGAGCTTTAATCTACAGATTTATTTTTTGAATAGCAGACTTACTCAGCTTCAGGAAATTCAAAACGGAACAGAAACGGTCATACAAGATAGAACCATCTATGAAGATGCAAATATTTTTGCGCCCAATCTTCATGATATGGGTTTGATGAGTAAGCGTGATTTTGATAACTACTTTAAGTTTTTTCAAACTTTACAATCTATGATTCAACCTCCTGATTTATTGATCTATCTTAAAGCAACCGTTCCCGCTTTAGTGGGTCAGATACAGAAGAGAGGCAGAGAATATGAAGAAAATATCCGTTTGGATTATCTAAAAAAACTTAATGAATTATATAATCGGTGGATTGAAGGATATAAAGAAGGGCCGGTATTGATTATTGATATAGATAAAAATAATTTCCTGGAAAAAGAGGAAGATTTTGGTGAAATTCTCCATAAAATTGACAGCACGTTGTTTGGTTTATTTTAAATTTTATGCGCTTGTTCCTTTTTGAAGGAAGTTCATATTTTAGACAACTATGCTTGGGATATTTTAAAGAACTAACAACTCCTTTAGCAGTACATACACTGCCATTATTATAACAAAATAACCAAACCCTTTTTTAAGTCTGCTGCTATCAATTTTTTTATTGAGAGCAATACCTGTAAACATGCCTGTAATGGCCACAGCGCTTACACTTAGCAACAGCATCCAATCGTATTGTATATGTGAAAGATCTCCAAGAAAACCTATTAGCGCATTTAGCGCAATGATGAATAGTGAAGTGGCAATGGCTTTTTTTACAGCTAAATGAAAAGTGAAAATTAATGCAGGTATAATCAGAAATCCGCCACCTGCTCCTAGAAATCCTGTTACACATCCAATACCGATAGCAGTGGATATCAACGATATGGGTTTAACATGATAAACTGTGCCGGGTGGATTTGCCGGTATAGGTGCAAGTATCATTTTTAATGCGGCGGAAAACATCAGTATTGAAAATACCACCATAATCAATAGACTTTTTGTAACCTCTATTTGACCGAAAGAAAAAATCTGCTCTGGTATAACATGCAGCACATAACGCCGAATAATCAATACCGTAATGGAAGCAATACCACTAAATAATAATGCAGTTTTTACATCTACTAAACCAGATAAATAATTCTTTATAGCACCCGATAAACTGGTAAGACCAACAATAAATAGCGAATAGCCTGTTGCTTCTACCGGGTTGATACCAAAAAGATATACCAACACGGGTATGGTTAATATAGAGCCGCCTCCACCTATAAGGCCAAGTGAAAACCCAATAAGGATTGCAGCCAAATAACCCCAGATATGCATGTTGCAATATGTTTTATATGTGCAAATTTTGAAAGTGGCAAAGATGCTGATTTATAAGTATGGGGAACTTATAAATTAATGTTTTTCAAAAAGATTTGCGTACATTAATGCAAGATGATGCACTATAATTTATTATATAGTCAACTCAATAAACTGGATTGAAGTATCTGCATAATATATAGCTTGTAGAATATTTTTCATCATTTCATTGGAATAAATTCCTTCAATGATTGAAAATCCATTTTCTAAAAGTTCTTGTTAAGATTTTGGTATATCTAACTCGTTAAATAAAGCTGATTTATTGCTTTTCAAAAGGATTTACTTTTGTTTGATAAGTAAATGGGATATTCATATAGATACCACCTTTCCCCAGCTTAGTATTACCTTTTAACTGTATATCCAATTCCTTTGAAAATAAAGCATGCAGGCTGTTTCTAAATAAATTTTTCATATCAACCTGCATGGTGGATGGCACCACAAATTCACTTCTTTTGCTGATGTGCATAGTGGTATCTAATAAATATTTACCAAGAAATTTATTATCAAGAAATACATCGCAATCAATATGTTTTAAATCTACTCCAAAATTGTTTGGATTAAAATAAACCAGATTCATTTTAATGGTGCTTTTGCCAAAACCTAAACTGTCAATTCTAAAATCACGCATTTCCCGATATTCAAATGAGTCCGGTTTTTTGCAACTAATAGCTATACATATTGCAAATGAAATAATACTTAGTATTAATACATTACAATTGTCTTTTACTTTTACTATGTCTCTTTTATTCATCTTTTTTGCATATCTCCATACATTGATTTTTTGATTAATCAGCGATGTATCATTTATTTATAAATAACTCAAATTTGTTTTTGCACTGAGTGTCAGCAATGTTTCATACATCAGTTTTATCGTATTTTCAATATCTGATTTGTGCAGCATTTCTGCAGGTGTGTGCATATACCTCAATGGTATGGAAATGAGTACAGAAGGACAACCATCATTGGCATAAGCAAAGCTATCTGTATCAGTACCGGTACTTCGGCTTACGGTGCGCCATTGAACAGGTATTTTGTTTTTTTCAGCCACTACTTTTACGTGTTGGAGCAATTTATTGTGTACAGCAGGACCATAAGCAAGTGAAGGGCCTTTGCCGCAGGCAATATCACCTTCTATAATTTTACTAATCATTGGAGTTTGGGTGTCGTGGGTTACGTCTGTAATGATGGCAATATCAGGTTTTATACGCCTTGCGATCATTTCTGAGCCTCGCAGTCCAATTTCCTCTTGCACAGCATTTACAATATGTAAACTGTATGGTAATTTCTTTTTATTTTCTTTTAGTAACCGAGCCACTTCTGCAATCATAAAACCACCTATTCTATTGTCAAATGCTCGGCCTACATAATAATCATAAGCCATTATTTCGAAACCCTGGTCATAGGTTACCACAGCCCCAATATGCACACCCAAAGCCTCTGTTTCTTTCCGACTTCTGCCCCCACAATCCAAAAATAGATTATCCACTTTTGGTTGAGGTTCTTTCATTTCAGGATTGGACAATCGGGTATGTATGGCAGGCCAGCCAAACACTGCCTTTACTGGACCTTTTTCGCCATGTATAATAACTCTTTTTGCTGGTGCCACTTGGTGATCTACGCCACCATTTCTTTTTAAATAAATAAGCCCTTGGTCATTGATATAATTTACAAACCAGCTTATTTCATCTGCATGTGCTTCAATGACAACTTTGAAAGGTGCTTCCGGATTTAATACTGCTACAGCCGTACCATACGAATCAGTATATTGGGTATCTGTGTATTGCTTGATATACTCTAACCAAAGTTTCTGACCACTCACTTCAAAGCCTGTAGGAGAAGCATTATTAATATAGTTAGTAAGAAACTGAATGGAACTGTCAGTAATCAGTGATTTTGCATTGTTTTTCTTTGTTTTTGCCATTAAATCATTTTTTTGAAAATTAAAAATCCTATTATATCACAGGCTGCTTTTATGATAAGCATCCCGTCAATTTTTAGCAGATAAAAAAATATGGATTTGTGTTGTAAGAGTGATATGGATATCCAGAATATGAAGCAAGAAGGAATTATTGCTATAACTGAAGACCAGAAATGAGGTTGATAAATATCTGTATAAAAAAAATCCAGAACCCCATTGAGTATTAGTAATGGTGTGATGATATATGCAAGTGTTTTTTGCTTGCCAAAGCGAACTACAAAAGTCTTTAGTTCCATATTGTAATCGTCCTTATAGTCTTTAATATCAAATAGAATACAAAGCAGACTGATGAAAACAAAATTTCTTCCAAAAATAAATTGGAGCTGATTTGTAATTTCAAATTGAAAGGCAGAAGAGTCTAACTGTTTAAAAAATAGTGGATAAAAAGTAACCACACATGCCCATACAAAACCAATGGCAAATGGCTTAAACCAGCCTGTGTATCTCAAGCTCATTTTATGCAAGCCACCCATCGGCAATCCATAATATAAAATTGCCCCTACTATGGGAAGAGAAATGACAAAGTATTGCCACACAGAAATATTTTCGAGTTGATTTCCATAGTCATAAAGTAATTTGGCGCCTATCAACAATAAAAGACCACAAAAAAAATATTGTAGATAAAGAATAATTTTTCTATTTGTATAGTACCATGTTGCTCTTCTGTTTGAAGGGGTGGGAGATGTCTGTTGGATATATGCTGAGGTGTAAAAAATCTGGGTGCCCAAAAAAATTAAACAATAAAAAAGGGCATCATTAAAACTGTATCCTAATAAAAAATTAGTTTCAGCACATAAGGCAACAACGCAGCTTGCAATAAAATAATTACCAAATAAAATTGGGGAAATTATTTTTTTTAGCAAGGCAGGTATTTTAATGTGGAAACTAAGATTATCTTTCTATTAATACTATTTCAGGGGAGCTGATGGTATCGCTTACATTTCCGGCCCTGTCCCTGAGTACAAAACGAAAAATACAAGAATCATTTTTGCCATCACATACAGGATCTTTTACAAGCGGATAATCTGAAGCAGGCGAATAGGAATACCTGATTAATAATTCACCTTCGGAGAAGTCAACTTCTGGTGCATCAGGTAATTCATAATAACTTGCAGTACTACTTTCAGCACAATTTCTCACAAGTTTTTGAACATAAAGTGCTGTATCCAATATAGGGTCCACAAAGCCAAAAATATCCCCCTCTTTATCCGTAAATTTTAGGGTAAATGTAATATTTTCTCCTGGTGACCATGTGGTTAAACTTGTTGATATAAACTCTAATTGTGGTCGGGTTGTAAATTCATCTTTTTTGCAACTCAAAAGAATAACAGCATAAAACAAGGCAATTGCAATTAATTTAGCACGCATATTTCTGATTAACAATTCAAATGTAAACGATTCCATTTTGCTTTTATGATAAGGCCTAAAATATTTAACGAAATCTTTCTATCAAATAAAACCTTGCAAACAAAAGCATTGCAAATATATGCATACCAATTTGAGCAAAATCAGCTGTATAAGGATTGGTGTAGTTTGGTATTTCCACAGCAGCATCCCCAAAACATTACGGATATTCCTTTCCTGCCCGTTTCATTTTTTAAAACCCATACTGTACAATCGAACCATAGTGAAAGCAATACTATTTTTGAAAGTAGCGGCACAACAGGTTTTAATACCAGTAGGCATTTTGTACCTGACATTTATTTATATGAACAAAGTTTTAAAAAGGGATTTGAAATCTTTTACGGCAAGCCTAGTAATTGGTGTATCCTCTGTTTATTGCCTTCCTATTTAGAAAGAAAAAATGCTTCCTTAGTTTATATGGCAGCAGAATTAATGCGTGAATCTTCAAATACTTCTAATGGATTTTTTTTAGATGATTTTGAACAACTCAATGAAAGAATTACTCATCAAGAGCTGAAAGGTCAGCCAACAATTTTATTGGGTGTATCCTTTGCACTGCTTGATTTTTCTGCATTGCATCCCCAAGCACTTTCTCATACAATTGTAATGGAAACAGGTGGCATGAAGGGAAGAAAAAAGGAAATGATTCGTGCAGAATTCCACGATTCGCTCAGATCAAACTTTGGCCTAAAATCTATACATTCAGAATATGGCATGACTGAGTTACTAAGCCAAGCTTATTCTGCCGGAAATGGCCTTTATCGCTGTCCACCTTGGATGCGGGTGCTTGTAAGAAATGAAGATGATCCAAAACAGGTATTCGAAGCTGGTAAAGGACTTATCAATATTATAGACCTGGCAAATTTTGATAGCTGTAGTTTTATTGCCACAGATGATGCAGGCATAGTGTACGAGGATGGTAGTTTTGAAATATTGGGTCGTTCAGACAACAGTGATATAAGGGGCTGTAGCCTCATGTCTGTTTAACCTAGATAATCCTGTTGAATTGTATAACATAGCCGAAATACAGCATAAATAAACTTTTCTGCACCATTTTAGACGTTTAAAAACCTTTCTATTTTTCCACCAAAATACAACCCATCAACAGATCAATATTTGTTCAGCACTTTTCATAACAAAGCCAACTGCATAGTCCT
>CAXYYO010000046.1:0-23704 GCA_964293305.1 uncultured bacterium
AATCCCTGATACCCTAATGTCATCCTACTGCCATACAAATCGAATGTGTTTTTCTTTTACGATACTGCAATAACCTGTCTCTTTTACCTGTTTAGTTATAAAAACGGGCCTCATATTTTCAGGGCCAAAGGGTTCCATTTGGGCAATTATGTTGTAGAAGCTTAAATTAATATCGCTGAATTGAATAACAGCATCAATTTTTATCTCTGGCACCAAGAGTTCTGGCAGAATTGTTTGTGCCACTACTTCATTAAATGCGGTTGCAAATGCATCAATCTTATCTATTTCCAAACTTAGACCGGCAGCAGCAAAATGACCTCCATACCCCAATAAATGTGCTCTACATGCGTGTATAGCTTCATATAAATTAAAACCGGGAACAGACCTTGCACTGCCAGCAGCAATCGTTCCACTTTTTGTAAGCACCACTGTAGGTCGAAAATAGGATTCTATTAACCTACTGGCCACAATGCCCACCACTCCTTTATGCCAATGATCTTTATAAAGTACTGTACTATGTTTAAAACCGTTTTTAGATTGATCATCTAAAATGGATAATGCTTCTTCCGTAATACTTGAATCAGCTTCTTTTCGCTCTGTATTGTCTGCTTGAAGTAAAGCTGCTTTTGCCAAAGCTTGTTCATAGTCGGTTTCAAGAAATAATTCTACAGCTTTGCGTGCATCATCCATACGTCCGGCAGCATTTATACGAGGGGCTACTACAAATACTAAATTATTAATATGGATGGTATCTTTTTGAGCCCCTAAAAACAATAATGCTTTTAAGCTTTGTGCAGGATTTTCGTTTACTTTTTTTAGCCCATAAAAAGTAAGTATTCTATTTTCATCAATGATGGGTACAATATCCGCAGCTATTGCTACAGCTACAAGATCTAAGTAACATTGCCATTGTGTATCCGGCAATTGAAATCTTTCGCAAAGTGCCTGTATAAGTTTAAGCCCCACACCACAACCACAAAGCTCCTTGAAGGGATAAGTGCAATCTTTTTGTTTTGGATTTAATATAGCAATTGCAGGAGGTAGCACTTCATCTGGCAGGTGGTGATCACAAACTATAAAATCAATATTTTTTGTTTTTGCATACGCAATAAGATCAATCGATTTTATGCCACAGTCCAAGGAAATTATCAAAGAAAAACCATTGTCAGCGGCATAATCAATTCCCATTTTACTCACACCGTACCCTTCTCTGTAACGATGAGGAATATAATAATCAATATTTGAGTGAAGCGATTGCAAAAACATGAACATACATGCCACCGATGTGGTGCCATCCACATCGTAATCTCCAAAAACAAGAATTTTTTCATTATCATCAAATGCTTGGTGTATGCGCTGTACAGCCCGCTGCATATCCTTCATCAGCCAAGGGCTGTATAATTGATTTAGCTGAGGTCGGTAATAATTTTTGGTGTCATGGTAAGACAAAAGTCCACGCTGGGTTAGTATCTTACAAATTGCAGGGTGAATACCCAACTCTTTTCTCAGCTGCTCCACATGTGCGTCCAGCCATGGTAATATTGTCCATCTTTTTTCCACTAATATTTTCTGTCGGTTGTGTATCTCACCATCTCTTCCAAAGCATCTCTTGTGTCAGAGGTGGGAAATTGATAGAGTATTTGAATTGCCTCATCTCTATAAAATTCCATTTTTTGCTGTGCATAGGCAATACCACCTTGTTCAGTAACAGCAGTAGTAATTTCTTTAATCTTTTCCTTATCTG
The DNA here is from genome assembly GCA_964293305.1 of uncultured bacterium. Lineage (GTDB taxonomy): Bacteria > Bacteroidota > Bacteroidia > Chitinophagales > Chitinophagaceae > CALAGJ01. The sequence continues at coordinate 1,745 of CAXYYO010000046.1, forward strand.
TGTTCTCATTTTTAATGATATAGATTAGTTTTCGGCGTAGTTGTTTATCACAGTTATTGAGCGTAAATAAAAGTGGTAGGGTAACTTTTTTTTCTCTAATGTCATTACCGGTGGGTTTCCCAATACTTGCTTCACCATAATCAAATAAATCATCCTTGAGCTGAAATGCCATACCGACATATTCCCCAAATTTTTTAATTTTATTAATATCTGATTTGTCTTGAAATGTAGTAGCAGCCCCGGCTGCACATGCAGCAGATAGTAAAGATGCGGTCTTCCCTTTAATTATTTCATAATATACATCTTCATTTAGATTAAGGCTTCTTGATTTCTCCATCTGCAATAATTCACCTTCACTCATTTGCTGCACTGCTTCGGATAATAAACCGAGAATTTCAAAATCGTTATTATTAATGGATAATAACAAACCCTTCGATAGCAGGTAATCTCCTACTAATACTGCTATTTTATTTTTCCATAATGCGTTTATTGAAAAGAAACCACGCCGTTGGTCAGCTTCATCTACCACATCATCATGCACCAAAGTGGCAGTGTGCAATAGCTCAACAAGAGCAGCTGCCCTATAGGTCTGCTCGTTTATTTCACCCCCAAGTCTGGCAGATAGCATTACAAATAATGGGCGCATTTGCTTACCCTTTCGCTTTACAATATATTTTGTAATATGGTCTAGTAATGCAGCCCTGCTTTTAACTGCTTGGCTAAAATATGCTTCAAATTCAATTATATTCTGCTCAATTAATTTGGTGCTTTTTGTCATTATAATATTTGATACCTCTATCTTTGTGCAAAATAAGTTGAAATATATTTGAATTTAATCATTATATTATCAATTTATTAAACATATAATAGTTGTAAAATTTAATTTTGGATTTTATGTCCTACTTGTTATATTTGTACAATTACTTCAAATTTTAGGAAAACAATTAAAACTAAAAAAAACGTTATGGTGAGCAAAAAAACCATTTTATCTCTGACCTTAGCTGTATTTGGGTACACGCTATCAATGGCTCAGGGTACCGATGCAAACTGGGTGTATGACTCTTCAAAGATTTCATCCAAGCACATGACCCAATACACTGAATTTTCAAATCATCAAAATCCGTATCCCGCAAGACCTCGTAATATGTGGGAATTGGGTATTTCAGGGGGTCTAAGCTGGATAGCTGGAGGTGATGTTTGGGCACGTCCTGGCTTTGGTGGATCAGTATCCCTACGTCGTGCAGTTGGGCATGTTATTTCAATAAGAGGGTTGTGGGAAGGTTCCTTAAACTATGGTTTAGATGGTGAAACAACAACTAGATATGTACCTTATGATAATGGGAGATCCAATAATTACAATCCTTGGAAAAATGCATATGGTGAAAGAAATCCAAACAATCCTCAACAAGAATTCACTCCTTATATATTAAATTACAAAAATGCTACACACCGTCTCGCTTTAGAAATGTTAGTAAGTTTAAATAATTTAAATTTCTATCGCGGTAATCCAAAATCAGATTGGTATCTTTTAACTGGTATTAGTGGATGGTCTGCAGACGTGGATGCAGATGTGGTTGATGGTGATGGCAATATCTATAACTATAATGGTACTGAATTCAATGGAGATAATCGTAAAGATGTAAGGGATGCGGCAAAGAATATTTTGGATGGTGAATATGAAACAAATGCAGCATTTAGTTCTGAAAACAGAACAAATGATTTTGGTCAGTTTGATGATAACCAATTAATAGGAGCTGGATTTAGTTTCGGTATGGGTTATTCTAGAAAGTTATCTGATCGCATCAACATAGGTATAGAACAAAAATGGACTATGTCTTTTATTGATGAATTAGATGGTATCATATTAGGACAGAATAAAGATACCTGGAGTGCCACTCACTTACGTTTAAACATAAACTTAGGCGACTTTGATAAAGCTATTCAGCCACTTTGGTGGGTTAATCCAAACAACTACGTTTACAACGAGTTGAATAGCCCACGCCACCTTAATATTGTACCTCCTCCATGTGCTGATGGTGATGGTGATGGTGTTTGCGACTACTTCGATTTAGAACCAAATACACCTGCTGGTTGCCCTGTAGACACTCATGGTGTTACATTGGATACAGATGGTGACGGCGTACCTGATTGCAAAGATCAAGAGAAACTTACTCAAAAACATTGCTTCCCAGTAGATGCTAATGGTGTTGGTAAGTGTCCAGATCCAGAATGCTGTAAGCAAATTGTTGTAGCTCCAACATGTAATGTAGGCGCTTTACCTAGTATTCAGTTTGCAAAAGGAAGCTCCACACTTAGCACTAGTGCAAAATCATTACTAAACAGTGTAGCTGCTCAATTGAATGCAAATCCTGTTTGTACACTTACCTTAACTGGTAGTGATAAATATGCTATTACAGACCGTAGAATGGATGCCATGATTAAATATTTAAATGAATCAGGTAATGTTTCAATGAGTCGTATGAATAAAAATATTCAACCTGCTACTGGTGGTAGTAACACAATTGATCTAACCGCAGTAGGTAATTAAGAAATTCTCATATCGAAAAAAATCCCACGATATCGTGGGATTTTTTTTTTGTACATCTATGATATGTATTCGAATTAATATTTAAGATATTGTGAAGGCTTAATTGTAGAATTTGGGGGTGATTAAAGAAAATTACAGTTATAGATTTTTTAGAGAAACTTGCTATTTTTTTCCTATCTCTATATAATTTGATCAAACACTATTGATAGCTACACAACCTCAATGAACAGTTTTATAATCGTAAAAAATAGGAGGATGTTTTATAAAACGATTATTTGTTCAATTTGGCAATCAAATCAATATATTGTTGCATAGCATCTTCTTTTGAAGTGCCTTTTAATTCAAGCCAAGTATTATACTTTGCTTTGGCTACAAAATCGAATGGATTTGTAGGTTCTTCACTTTGATTATCTCCTTCAGTACCCTGTTTATATAAGGAATATAATTTTAATAATGTTTCATTATCTGGTTTTTGGGATAATAATTTACTGTTGGCTATAGCCTGTTCAAATGATTGTTTCAATTCCATAATCGTATTTTTAGCTTAATTTTTCTAACAAATTCTTTCCTTCTTCCTTAATAGCAGTATCGTCAAAGCAGCGTGTAGCTAATTTTAGTAAAAGTTTTAAAATGGCTATTGCCTTGGCGGGTTCACGGTTTTGATTATATGCTTTTGCTAGGTCTAGATAGTTCAATGCAAAGTATTTATCGATACTTCTACATTTCTCCATATATTTAATGGCACTATCTAGCTCAGCCTCTGGCAAACCACCATAGAATGCTTTAACTGCTGCCTTTTTTACCCATGAAAGGGTAATCATCTGGAAATGCCATTTTCCCATTAAATAATTTGATTTTGCATCATTTGGATTTGATGCCAATGCTTTATCTCCATATAGTTTTACTTCCCTCACATACTCTAGAATTTTTTTATTTTCAGTTTCAATTTCTGTGAATTTGCCAGCACAAAGTGCCATTGCATAATTTGCTTCGGCGGCATTAGGATATAAATTTAAAGCAAGATTTGCATAAGTTAGAAGATCTAAATACCAGTTTTTTTTGGCTACTGTTGATTTTTGACGAGCACCTATTGAAGAACAATATTCTGCACACTTTACCAATGCTATTAGATTTTTACTATCTATAGCAAGTACATTTTTATACGCTTCCAAAGAAAGAGCATCGTCTAATTTCTTCTCAATTTCAATTGCCTGATCTAAACGCTCTTTTGTAGATTGTGCATCGGACGAATAATGATATAATGTGAGTAACAGCAAGAAAATATATTTCATAGTAGCATTTTTATTACCTACGACTATTGTTTCCACTATGACGCTTCCACTCAAACTGTGCACCTACTTCACCCCTAAAACCTTCAATTGGTGCATTTAGTTTACGTATTGTAACGGATACATATTCTGCACTTCCGTAAGCACTAAGTAGTCTGTGTACGCTTTCTGTAACAAGGGTTTCAAGCAATTCTGCCGGCTCATCAAGTACAGATTTTACAATTTCATATATACGAGTATAATCAATCGTTTCATCCATATACCTTATTGGAATACTTCGGGGCTCAAATTGCACTATTACATCCGCTTCAAATCTTCCCCCTGTAAGTTTTTCTTCGGGATATACACCATGTGTACCTTCAAACTGCAGCTTATTAAGTTGAATACTTAGCATGGAGCAAATATATCTTGTTCAATAATTATTTACAACCAATACTGAGACTATTCACTATAATTTTTTAATGCGTCCTCTTGAAGATTTAATACCAATGCCCTTTCCATCTTATAAAAATTTGAATACGCTAAGTTCCCTCTGATAAATTAGCTATTTCTTTTTTTTGCTGTTTTCTTATTTTCATGAATAAGTCCAGCAATACAGAAAGGAGTATGATAAACAATCCCAAATAAAAAGAATTGGACATCATTTTATCTTCTCTAAACAATATAAAAGCGAGTAGAATACCATATACAGGCTCAAGGGTTAACGTAAGATTTACTGTAAAAGCAGATACTTTTTTTAATGCCCTGATGTATAAAGAAAATGTGAGCATGGTGCAGATCCAACATAATATGAGGAGCCATAGCCAGTCAAAAGTTTCAGGTAAAATTTGCTTGGGCAATCCTTGACTAAAAAAAATAGGCAGCAGAATGCTTAATCCTACAAATCCTCCAGACATCTGATATACTGTTATTGTATTTGCTTCATAAATACTTGTAAATTTTTTATTGATGATGGATACAAATACTGTTAGTAAAGCTGCTAATAAACCAATGTATATGCCGCTTGAAAATTGGAGATTAGCGTAATATATTATACCCACTCCCACAAGAGCCAAACTTCCAAAAACTATTTCAATGTGGTTTATTTTTTTCTTAAAAAATATGGGTTCTACCAAGGCACTAAATAAGCCGGAAGTGGCCAAACAGGTAAGTGCAACAGATATATTAGTCATTTTTATACTTGCATAAAAACAAACCCAGTGAAGCGCAAGGATTACTCCATTTCCAGCTATACGCACTATGTCTTTCCAGGCTGGTTTTTGTAATTTTCCCTGAAAGAAAAAAAGTACCCAAAAACTAATAGCTGTAATTAACATACGCCACCATACTAATAGCACAGCATCTAAATGAATCAGTTTACCAAACACACCAGTAAATCCCCAAAGTAGTACAGCCAAATGCAATTGCAATAATGCTTTCTTCATTGGGTAAAAATAAAAAGGAGAGGTTGAAGAATTCATTTTTTTTAAACCCATAATATTTACTATGTCAGAGAAAATAATCCTTTAACATCTAAACCCTACTTTTACATCATCATTATGAATGTATTTTTCCCTGCTAATGGCAAAGTATTATTGTTTATTTTTCTGCTTTGTTCCTGTTTACACATGAGCACTAGTGCTCAGAATTTTGGTGGGATACCATCCCGGTTTCCATACAGTAAAATTGATAGTAATTCAGCAACAGTAATATTTCCTCAAGGTATAGACAGCATTGCTTTGCAAGTAGCACTAGAGGTATCCAAAGTGCAACAAGATTTTCCTATTGAAAAGAATGGAAAATTTAAGCCCATCCCGATTCTTTTGCAGCCCGGTAGAATTATTTCAAATGGATATGTAGGTCTTGGCCCGTGGCGCAGTGAATATTTTTTGATGCCTCCACAGGATGCGTTTTCATTGGGTTCGCAAAGCTGGTCATCTTTATTGTCTGTGCATGAATATAGGCACGTGCAGCAATATAATTTTTTTAATAGAGGTACGGCAAAAATTGCTGGTGTAATTTTAGGTGAGTATGGACGCACCGCCGTTAATGCTGCTGCCATTCCAAACTGGTATTTTGAAGGCGATGCAGTGTATAATGAAACAAGACTAACAAAGCAAGGTAGAGGCAGATTACCATCTTTTTTTAATGGATATAAAAGTTTGTATGCAGCAGGTAAATCTTATAGCTATATGCAACTAAGAAACACCAGTTTTAAAAATTATATCCCCGATCATTATCAGCTTGGTTATTTATTATTACTCTATGGAATGGAAAAATATGGTGAAGATTTTTGGACACCGATTGTAAAAGATGCAGCTAGCTTGCACAGCTTTTATCCTTTGCAGCAATCTTTAAAAAAGGTAAAAAATATAGATTATAATGGTTTTGTTACTGAAGCATTATCCCATTATAATGCCATTTGGCAGCAGGAAATAATTAACCAAGATACCAGTTTCGACAAATGGATAGAAACTCCTTTGACTGAGATTAATAATAAAGTAGTTGATTATCGATTTCCTTATTCTGTGCATGCGGATACTTTTGTAAGTTATAAAACAACACAGCAGGATATACCTGTGTTTGTGCTTAATAACCTGACCGGTTATGAAAAAAAGATAGCTGTAAAAGACATTGCAGCCGATGAATATTTTTCCTACAACAACAGGCAAATTGTATATGCCGCCTGGCAACCCGACTTGCGCTGGGGAAATAGAGAATATACCTATATCAAAACCATAGATATTGATACTAAGAAAGAAACAAAAATCATTTCAAAAACAAAATATTTTTCTCCTGATATAGCACATCACGATAGTAAAATTGTTGCTGTAGATATGGAACAACTTACTCAATCGTCTTTGATTTTAATAAATAATAATGGAACGCTTATAAAAAAAATTCCAGCTCAGCATGGCATCATTTATAGCTATCCAAAATTTACAACTGATGACGCTTCATTGATTGTTGTGGCACGCAATGCAGCCGGACATATGGCTCTGCAACAGATAAATATTGAAACCGGCAGTGAAAAAAATATTATTCCTTTTGCAAATCATATCATAGGATTTCCAATGGTACAAGGAGATACAGTAACTTATACTTGTACTTACAATGGTAGGGATGCTATTTGTGCTGCTGATATAGCCACAGGAAAAATATATTTATTATCGTCCGGCCCACTTAGCAGATACCAGGCTGCCTTTATCAATAGAGAAACAATACTTACTTCCTCATTCACCGAAGGTGGATATAAATTACTACAAACAAAAGCAAACTGGCTGCCTTTGGATATGGGTATGGATACATTAAAATTGCTATATGCCGGCAATCTTAAATTATCAAACTACGATATTGCTACAGACCTTTCTCATGAGCAAGCTGGTGCTCCTACCAAATATAGAAAATCAACAAACCTATTTAATTTTCATAGTCTCTTACCCACGGTTGATGCGCCAGAATATTCACTTACAGTTTATGGCGAAAATGTTTTGAATACATTTCAAAGCCAGCTTAGCTATTTGTATAATGCCAATGAAGGATATCATCAAGGTGCATACACCGGCGTGTATGGGGGCAGTTATTTACAACCTTATTTTTCTGCATCATACATATACAACAGAAATGTTTTATTGGCGCCGGACACTTTAATTAGTTGGAATGAAACAGCGGCTGGTGTTGGATTGCAGCTTCCCCTTAATCTTTCAAAAGGAAAAGTATATCAGTACCTAACGCTGAGCAGTAGTGCAAATATTAATCAAAGAAGTTATGACGATTTTTCAAAAATATTTTTTAATAATCGAATGGTGTATTATTCAAGTAATACATTCCAGTATAGTATTTTTTCGCAGCGCTCATTACAGCAAGTATTACCTAGATTAGGTTTTACATTTATTGCCCGCAGTAGACATGCCGTGAATGTAACTGCCAATAATTTTACATTTTTTGCCAATGTGTATTTACCCGGTTTGCTAAAAACACATAGTCTGTCATTTAACCTTGCCTATCAACGTAGGGATACTTTAAAAAATTATTTCTTTACAAATGTGTTTCCATTTAGCAGAGGTTATAATGCTATTGACTATCCACGTATGAGCAGATTTGGGGTGAATTATCAGCTTCCACTATTTTATACTGATTGGGGTTTTGGGCAATTGTTTTTTTTAAACAGAACCCGGTTAAACTTATTTGCTGAAAGCACAAAAGCAAGAAATAAACGTACCAGTAGATTATTATCCTATAAAACAATTGGGGCAGAATTATTTTTTGATACCAGATGGTTTAATCAACAGGATATAAGTTTTGGCTTGAGGTATAGTTACCTTTTAAACTTTGCAAACCACAACGAGAATAAAAATGTATTTGAATTTGTATTGCCCATTCGATTATACCCATAGATAATGGATATCATTTGAATACATCCATTATATGCGGCAATATAATTGACCCAAACAAACTTATTAGCAATATGCATATAATATTTAGAGCTAAACCAGCCTTCATCATTTGTTGCAGACTAATATGGCCACTACCAAATACGATTGCATTTGGGGGAGTACCCATTGGTAACATAGATGCTGCACTTGCTGCAAGTGTCATAGGTATGCCCAGCAGTAATGGGTCAGCTCCCATATTATCTGCTAAGGCAGCAAGCACTGGGGCTAGTATAATTACCTGTGCTACATTACTCATTACTTCACTGAGAAAAATGGATAAGGTAACCACAATAAATATGAGGAGCCAAGTTGGTTGATTTGTATAGGCTGAAAGAGTATGTCCCAGTTTTTCCATTACACCTGTATGCTCTAGAGAACCTGCTAAAGCAATACCTCCACCAAATAATAGTAAAATTCCCCAAGCCATTTTACTCGTATCTGCCCATGAAAGCAAGTGTGTAATTTTTCCATTTTCATCCATGCCCGTAGGTGCTGCAAACAATGCTATTGCTCCCATTATTGCAATCATATTATCATCTAATTTAAATGGTAATATAGGATTTAATACATCTTTCAAAATCCATAGTAGTGCAGTGATAACAAACACAGCGAGCACCTTTTTTTCTGCCCCAGTAATGGGCCCTAATGCCTGTAGCTCTTTATTTATATACCTCTGAGCCGCTTCACTGTGCGTTATATCATTTTTAAAAAGAAGTTTTGTAAGCATAAAATAAAGTGCAAACAATAAAAATATAACCATGGGTAAACAAAGCTTAATCCAATCAACAAACTGAATGCTGTAGCCATATTTTTTTTCAATAAATGCTGCAAACGCTACATTGGGTGGTGTGCCAATAAGCGTAGCCATACCGCCAATATTACTGGCATAAGCAATAACCAGCATAAGCGATACCGCAAAATTCCGATAACCCTTTGTTGGAGTACTATGATCTCTTACCACAGCTATTACACTTGCGGCTATTGGAAACATCATCATAGTAGTTGCAGTATTACTTAGCCACATACTTAGAAATGCAGTGGCAATGATAAATCCCATAATAATCTTGTTGCCACCTGCACCTGTTCTCTGTACAATGTTTAATGCAATTCTTTTATGTAAATTCCATTTTTCGATGGCAAGCCCCAGCATAAAGCCACCCATAAAAAGAAATATAACCGGATTACTGTAAGCTTTTGTTGTATCCTCAATGGTGCCAAGTCCCAGCATCGGATGCAGCACAACCGGTGTTAATGCCACCACCGGCATGGGCAGCGCTTCTGAAATCCACCAGAATATCATAAGAAAAGCTGCAGCCAATGATTTTGAAGCAGCTGAATCTAAATGAAATGGGTTAAAATTATAAATAAGTACAGACAGAATAATGCCTCCGGCAATGAATAATAGGTTGGTATTTTTATTTTTTATAAATTTCATAAAAGTGCACCAAATGTAGCAAGCAGCTTTGAAATCTTAAATTATATCCTATACGTAAATTTTTTATTTAGATGCAGCCACTTATAATTGCATTCTTAATTAATGTAAATGTATAAATGCCTAATCCTTGCATTTTTAATTAGTATTGTTAGCATCAACAATGCCCAAGCACAAAAAGTAAAAACAACAAATGGTAAACCATTGGGAAAATATCCAAGCATATTCTGGGAAATTACGGGCAATGGTTTAAAAAAGCCTTCCTACCTTTTTGGTACGATGCACGTAAGCATGAAGCTTGCATTTAATTTAAGTGATTCTTTCTACACAGCTATGCAATCTGTTGATATGGTTGCTTTGGAATTAAATCCGCAGCATTGGCAGTCAGAGATGATGGATATAGATGCAGCTCAAAAGGATTATGGTAAATATTATATGCAACAATACTCCGGTGATTTTCTTAATGAACATTCATTTCAATTGAATGATTATTATGAAAATTTAGAGGAAGCACTCACCAGTAAGCCGCAACAGATAAACGGTTTACTTTATCGCAGCTTTGCAGCAAACCAGGATTATGAAGAAGATACCTACTTGGATTTATACCTGTATCAAACCGGCCGCAAATATGGTAAGTTAGCAGGAGGAGTAGAAGATTATAAAACAACTCAAATTATACTCACTGATGCGTATGTGGCATCTATAAAAGAGAAGAATGTAAAAACAAAAGATACTGATGGAGAGAGTGCTTTTGATATACAGAAAAAAATAAAAGAAGCCTATCGTAAAGGGGATTTAGATGCACTAGATTCTCTAAACCAATTTGAAAATAATTCGCCTGCATACACAGAATATTTTCTTTATAAAAGAAATGAAATACAGGTAGCATCTATAGACTCCCTTTTAAAAATGTATAGCTTATTTACAGGAGTAGGTGCAGCGCACTTACCGGGCAGCAGAGGTGTAATAGAATTGCTGCGCAAAAAGGGGTATAAATTAAGACCTATTTTTATGCAGGACAGAGATGCTGCAATGAAGGAAACGGTGGATAAAATGAATGTGCCTGTAATCTTTCATGAAGAGTGTACGGAGGATGGTTTTATAAAAGTGCAAGTACCAGGTAAGTTATACAAACTGAATAATAGTTTTGAAACTAGAAACCCGCTATGGCAATATGCCGATATGGAAAATGGGGCATATTATATGATAACTCGTGTAAAAACGCATGGAGTAATGCTTGGTCAGAAACCTTTGGATGTCATGGATAAAATTGATAGCCTGCTGTATGAAAATATTCCAGGAAAAATATTATCAAAAAAGGAGATTGTTTCAAATGGTTATCCAGGCTTTGATATCAGTAATAAAACAAGACGGGGCGATTTACAACGTTATCAAATTATTGTAACACCATTTGAAATTATTGTATTTAAAATGAGTGGCATAGGAAACTATGCAGCAGGTGATGAAGCTTCAAGTTTCTTTAATTCTATTGATATAAAACCCGCTGCCATACAAGGGTGGAGTAATTTTACAAATAATCAATGTGGATTTAAAATTGATATGCCACACAATGCAGATGTAACCTGTAATGCTCTGCAAAAAGATGATAATGACAGATGGGAATATGAAGCTTATGATGAAACTACCGGCAACGGGTATTTTGTTTGGAAAAAGCATTTATACAACTATAATTTTTTAGAAGAAGATAGTTTTGATGTAAGACTTATAACTGAAAGTTTTATGACATCCGAATGTATAGAAAAGGAAATAAGCAGTCAGAAAGGGTTTGTTCAAAATGCCCCATCATTAAAATCAACTTATGCATTAAAGGGGGGTGGGTTTATGAATACTATGGCTGTACTCAATGGAAACCAATATTTTTTAATTGGCGAAAGAGCGACAAAAAAATCACTATTTAATACTCAATTTTTTTCTTCATTCTCCTTTGCGGACAAGCAGTATGGAGAGCCAAAACTTTTCTCTGATACACTGTTGGGTTACACAGTACAAACATCATCTCTGCCAAAGTTGGATTCATTTGTAAGTAGTTTAGTAACACGTATTGTTAATGACAAAGAATATATCAGTAAAATACAAGGTGACGTATATTGGGCAGATAACCGTTATACCAGAATATTCAATGATAGTACTGGCGATGAATTATTAATTTCTACCAATGAATTTCCTATTTATTTTCAATCAAAAGATTCAGCTACATTTTGGAAGAATGAATTAGAGGAAGCCAGTTTTTCTGAGGATTGGGTACTTCGCTCTAAAGAATATATACAGCGCACACCCACTTCTGTTGGGTATAAGCTTGTATGGGTCGATACCAATACTATACGAAGGTATGAAGTGCTCAAATTGCTTAGTGAAAATAAGCTTTATAGTGTTATAGCTATTAGAGATAGTAATGAGGTTAATAATCAATTTCTCAATGAAGTATTCAACAGTTTTACCCCAATTGTCAATAAACAAAAGTCTAGTGTGTTTGAACCAAAATTAGATACCTTCTTTGCGCATTTATACAGTACAGATACACTTGTTCAGAAGAAGGCAAGGGCATCCCTAAGCAATATTTATTATGGTAAAGATGGGATTGGAAAAATTGAAAAATTTATCAAAGGTTTAAAATATGGGGAGAAAGATTATTTTGGATTGAAGAGTTCTTTCATCAATGAAATGGGCTATATCAGTGATACCTGCTGTGGCGATGAGGTTGTAAAAAAATTAGTTACAATATATAATCAAACCGCAGATACCGGATATTTTCAAAATGAGGTATTTGAAGCATTGGTAAGACTAAAAACCGCAACTTCATTTGATGCTTTAAAAAAATTATTATTGCAGGATCCACCTGTATTTAATAATGACTATGATTATACTAGTTTTTTTGAGAGTATGAATGATAGTATTCCCCTTGCACGTACCTTATTTCCAGAGTTAATGCAGCTTTCAGGTATTCAGGATTATAAGCAAGGTATTTTTGAATTATTAGCCACATTGGTAGATAGTGGGTATATAAAAGCTGCAGATTATAAAGATCAATACAACCCAATTTGGATAGATGCTAAAATAGAAATGAAAAAACAGCAGAATAACGAAGAGCGGCTGATGGAGAAAGAAATACAAGATGAAAATGATTCTGATGAAGATGAGGCTGATTATGCTTACGATTATGGTAGTGGCTCACAAAATTATAATGATATAGACCTATATGCAAGGCTTTTGATTCCTTTTTACAAGGAAAATCCGCAGTTGTCTAAAATGTATCAAAAATTGCTAACAGGAAGGGATACCGCTGCCCAAATTCAAGTTGCTGTATTGCTGGCTGCAAACGGTTTTCAGGTGCCAGATTCCGTATGGAATAGCATAGCAGCAAAAGATAAATACCGATATGAATTACTAAAAAATCTTGAAGATAAGAAACTAGAAAAACTATACCCTGCTAAGCGTAAAGATCAAGTACTGGTTGCAAGGTCTGCATTATTGTACAGTACAAATGCAGATAAGTTTGAAGAGATAGAATTAGTTGGGAAAAAGTATGTGGAGAGTAAACAAATAAAAGGGTGGGTTTATTTCTTTAGGTATAAAATGGAAGATGATGAAGACTGGCAGATGGGTATCAGCGGTATTCAGCCTACAGACCTAAACCTTATAAGTAGTAACAATGATTTTACTACAAATACTGATAAAAAACTAGTTGAAGAAAATCCTGCTCTGGAACAATTTGAAAAGGAGCTCAAAAAACTACTGATTATGGAACATCGCAGTGGGGCATATTTTTATGATGAAGATTATGCTTATGATGAAGAAGAATATTATGGAGATTAATACGTGGTTTAAAAAATGAAAAGCCATCTTCACACTTGATATTAAAGTTTAGTATCATTTAGTTATTATAGAATGAAAACATAAAGTCTTTTAAAAGATGTATTCACCCGAAGGCTCAAAATCAAATAAATAGTCAAATAATTTTGTTTTAAATATAACGATATTATCATTCAATGCTGTGGTGTATTTGTTTATTATTGCGCAGCAAAAAAAAGTAAGTTATGGATGCAGTTATTGCCGCTAAAGTTGAAAACTGGCTAACGGGTCAGTATGATGAAAATACAAAAAATGAGATAAAGAGGTTACAACAAAATGAACCCGACGAATTGGAGGAAAGTTTTTATAGAAACTTAGAGTTTGGCACAGGTGGATTGCGTGGGTTAATGGGTGTGGGTACAAATAGGATGAATAAATATACAGTGGGTATGGCTACACAGGGCTTTTCTAACTACTTAAAAAAGACCCATGGGAATTCACCTGTAAAAGTTACCATAGCCCACGATAATAGAAACAATAGTCGATTTTTTGCTGAAACAACAGCTGCTGTATTTGCAGCAAATGGCTTTGATGTGTATCTATTTGAAGCGCTAAGGCCCACGCCAGAATTGAGTTTTAGCATTAGACAGTTAGGTTGTCAAGCTGGCGTAGTTTGTACCGCCAGTCATAATCCAAAGGAATACAATGGATACAAGGCATACTGGAATGATGGTGGTCAATTGGTGCCACCTCATGATAAAAATGTAATAACAGAAGTAGAATCAATAAAAAGTATAGATGAAGTAAAATGGACAGGTGGTGAAAGCCGTATACATATTTTAGGTGCTGAAATGGATAAGGCATATATAGAAATGATTAAGGGATTGAGTGTTTATCCAGATATTATTGCAAAGCAGCATGATTTAAAAATTGTATATACACCTATCCATGGCACAGGTATTACATTAGTACCTGAAACACTTAGGCAATTTGGTTTTACAAATGTTACTATTGTGGATGAGCAAGCTACACCAGATGGTAATTTTCCTACAGTTCACTATCCCAACCCGGAAGAAAAAGAAACCATGAGTATTGGTTTGCAAAAAGCAAAAAGCATTGACGCTGATATTTTGCTGGGAACAGACCCAGATGCTGATAGAGTGGGTATTGGCATTAAAAACAATAAAGGCGAATGGATACTCATGAACGGAAATCAAACCGCAGTATTGGCTTGTGCATACATGATGGAGGCACGCAAAGCAAAGGGAATTGCTCAGCCAAATGATATGGTTATAAAAACTATTGTAACTACGGAAATGATTGACCGTATTGCAAAGGCTAACGGTTTGGCATGCTATAATGTACTTACTGGATTTAAATGGATTGCTGAGCTCGTAAAAGAAAAGGAAGGAAAAGAAAATTATATCATTGGGGGTGAAGAAAGTTTTGGCCTCATGATAGGAGATAGACTCAGGGATAAGGATGCAATAAGTGCTGTCGCATTTCTTTGCGAAATGGCTGCATTTGTAAAAAATGAAGGCAAAACGCTATATTCAAAGTTAATTGAACTTTATGCTCAATATGGTTTCTATCTCGAAGACCTTATCAGCATTACAAAAAAAGGAATGAGTGGTCAGCAAGAAATTGCTGAAATGATGCAACAGTATAGGGATAATCCTCCTGAGCTTATAAACAATAGTCCTGTGGTACAGTTGTTAGATTATCAATTGCAAACTGGCCGAAATCTACAAACAGGAGATACCTGGACTATACAATTGCCCAAAAGCAATGTACTACAGTTTATCCTTGAAGATGGGTCTAAAATATCTGCTCGACCTAGTGGCACAGAACCCAAAATTAAATTTTATTTCAGTGTGCATACCTCATTGGCAGAGCCTACTGCCTATGAAAGAGTAGAACAATTTTTAAGAGAGCGCATCAATGGAATTATCACAGATATGGGGCTGAAATAGCATAATAAATAGATAAACCAGTTTAATTTATTTGAATGCCTTTAAAAGAGTTTACCCAATAAGTAGCTCTTTTTTGCCTTTGATGATGTGCTTAAAAAATTAATGATGAAATTTTGTTTTTTGATTGCGTAAGCATAAAATATGATCTCTTACTAATAAAAAACTAAAGCTATATTTTATTGTTAACTGTTAGATATACATCGTAATTTAATCTTTAAATCAATTAGCAATATAGATTTTGCATGAAATAGAACCATATTACAACTGGAAGCATATCTATTCTGCTGAGGAAGATTTGCTAAGCCCATTTTATGAGCGGCAGTACAGTGAGTTTGAATATACTCAAACTGTCTATAATTACTTCATACATCCCCAATGGGATGAATTTGGGAGCAAGACATTGTACCTTAAAATTTTGATGGTAGACTACGAACTAAGTTATTGTATTATAGAATTAATTGGAGAGTGGAATGATGCTATTGAGAATGATATCATGACTTTAAAACGTGAGGTGGCTGACCAACTTATGAAAGTTGGCATCTATCATTTTATACTCATTGCTGAAAATGTATTAAATTTTCACAGTGGGGACAAAGACTATTATGAAGAATGGCTGGAAGAAGTTATGGATAAAAATGGCTGGTTGGTGATGGTTAATATGAATGAAACAGCCAAATATGATTTTGAAAAAAGAAAACTTCACTATATCATAAATTTGATAGAGTTTGAAAATTGGCGTATCTACAGGCCACATCACCTATACGCCAAAATTTTAGACATATTAGCATTTCAAATAACTGCTGAATGAGATTTCCTCGCAATCCATTGTTATTTCCTTTTATAACATTATTTCAATTGTTTTAACAATGATTTAAAGCAAAACCTTGTTTTCCCTTTAAATGGCTACTATCTTTGCAGCGTCCTCAAAGAAAATGATCATCTTCAAATAGGAGTTACCAATTATCACGTTCTGTGTATCTTGGTTAACAATTGCCTGCCGAAACTATTTATTGAACAATTAAATGTAAAAGTATGACGAACAATGAAAACAGTTCTAGCATAATTATAGAACAAGAATCATCAGAAAGATTATCATCGGGTAAAAATCAGACCACTGCACGCAATGGGTTTGAAAAAAACCAAAAGCAATTCAGTGCTGCTGAATTATGGGATATTCAAAAACGTAAAAAGGAAATAAGGCCTCGCCGAAATTCAATCTGGGGTTAACTACTTGTAAGGCCCGATTGATAAAATATAAATATAAATCGATGTCTTGGTCGGATTAAATTTGGAATCTTTTTTTGCAGTATAACTGCAAACGAAAAAGAGGCTGCCTTTTATTGACAGCCTCTTTTATATTTTTATCTAGAAGATTGGTGTTGAAATTTCGGTATTTAATGCTGCACCAATAATCTCAGTTTCTGTTCTACATTATCTATAGAAAAATATATCCAGTATTGTCCATTTGAAAGCTGACTATTTAAAGGAATACTTGTTTTATTGTAACCCTCAAGAATATTTATTTTTATGCTTTGAACTTTAACTCCTGAAAGATTTGTTATCGTTAAGTCTTCGACAGATGATTTTGCTGCATAAAATTCAAGGTTTATTATATTTTTTGCAGGATTTGGATAAAGCACTGTAGATGATTTTGTTCCACTAAAATATACCTGTTTTAAGCTTGAGTAAGCATATTTACCATCCTTATCTACCTGTTTTAGGCGGTAATATCCTATCCCTTTTACGGGAATGTTGTCTGTGAAAGTGTAATTGTTTATAGTTGAAGGCGTTGCTATGGCAGCTACCTTGCCTACTTTAGAAAACTTTACACCATCAGCACTTCTTTCAATATCAAAATAATCATTATTAATTTCTTGAGAAGTACTCCAAGAAAGTGCAACAGTTTTTTCTAAAGCAGATAAACGAAAATCTAATAATGTAATTGGCATAACTTCATCCTGTACTTCAAAATGGATGACTGATGTAACCCAACTTTTGGAAAAAGGTGTATAGTTTGCTGTAAACCAAAAACTGCCATCTACAGGATCACATACCATACCATTATAGTCACCATAGCGATTTGAAGAAGTTTGGCCTCCTCCACCAAACTGCATGGTTGTTTCAAGAGCAGACATTATTCCAGAAGGGTCATCATTTTTTCTGGCTGTAAGGGCAATGTCTGGATAAACATCGGCTGATGAAATATTGTAGCCTAAAGCAATACTGCCCTTATCGTTTATAGATATGCCTGAAAGAAAACGATGGGTGCCATCCTCTGGTGCATAAGTGCCCTGTTGGAAAATTTCCCAATCGCCTCCGCTTCGTCTTAATTCATACCATCTTGCACTGGCTATTCCATTATTGCGGCCATCAGTCATATGTGTACATACGATAGACTCATAAGTGCCAAAATTTCTGTATTGGGATTTGTCATAAATAATACCACCCAAAGCATCTAACTGCTGGCCAACTCCTTTTTGTGGAATACATGTGCTTGCATTGAAATCTTCTGAGCATAAGCGAAAATCATAATTGGCGGTAGCAAGTTTTATTGGTGCTGAAATTGAATTATTTGCTTCATTATCCCAGTCAATCTGAAGTGTATATACTTCCAATGCATCTATATCAGTTGTACTGGCTGTCCATGCCGCATCAAAAGGTCTTAATATTACAGCAGGAGAGTTTGCAGCTACGCCAGTTTGTCCAATTACAGTAACTGGAGAAGCTGTTTGTACACCACCGCCTGGAAAATCGGCCAATTTGAATAACTTTGATGCTGTGGTGGCAGCACCCATAACCATGGAATCTCTATTGATGGCGTATATAAATGGACCTGATGCATTTGTGGTAACGATATATGCATTTCCCCATACACCAAGTTTTGGGTAATCAGGAAATGATGCAGATACTATGCCCCCACCTCTTACTTTATATATTAACCAATTGCCCAATGGGTCATTGGTCTCAGATATACATATCGTAATATTTGCATTGAACAAGCCACCGCCAATTACCAAAAATACATATCTGTCTGCTTCATAATCGTAAATGATATTGGGGTCACCTAAATTAGTGCCTACCAGTGAAGTAATATTTATGTTTCCAGCTAGTAAGTTGCCCGACTTATCCCATATTCTCATAGAAGTAGAAGTACTGTTTACCATTTGTACTACATGGTTAGTGCCCACAGTAATTGTGTTATCACTGGGTTCTATTCCATCACTTTCAAGGCCTGGCAAAGCACCAAGAACATTAACTTGTGCCCCAGCCGCTTTTAGTGAACGGCCATAGGTATTTTGAACGGAAATATCCTTTTTAGTTAGGTTTTCATAATTTTTATAGGGTAGATGTAATGACTCATTTGCAGGGGCATTCCTTTTCTCTCCAATAAAAGCCACATTGTCAAAAGATTTGGCTGGAGCCGTTTTCATAATCAATTCAAATACTGAATTTTCAACAGGTTTAATTTTTTGAACCTGGCTAATAGCCGATTGAACTATTAGTAATAATGCGCATAATGGGATAAATCTCATGGTATATTTATTTTTTGCAATAATAAAAATATTTATTGAGGGAAAGTATTTAAAAAAGAATATGACAAAAAAAACAACCTATTAAAATATGTTTTGATACCAATAATAATTTGGAGTAAAATTTTGTTTCAAATAAGGTAAATATTGAAGCAACAGTTTGCTTATTAAATCTTGGTTAACTCGAAGGTTATAACATTTTCTGTGTTTTTCTATTTCTGTAATTTCAAGAAATCAAATGATTCAAATGCTATCTTATTTGATAGCAATAATTAGGCTATTATTTTTTTCTTCCATTAAATGCATTTACATTTAGGATAGATTTTTTGCGTTTTAATTTTTTTGCTGCATTTACATAATCCATATTTTCCCAATAGTAGATTTTTAGTAATAGGATAAAATAGGAGATGACCAATGGACCGAAAATGAGACCGGTAAACCCAAAATATTTTACACCTATAATTACGCCAAGTACAGTAACAACAGGATGCACGTTGGCCATTTTTTTTGCTAAGAGAAAACGTATTACATTGTCAATAGATCCTAAAACAATAAGGCTCCAAAGGCCTGTAAAAATACCGGCACCTGTATCTCCATTTACAAAAAGGGAAATTGTAATGGGTATATAAGCCAGCCCTGTACCTACTAGAGGTATTACAGATGCAAAACCGGTGATTACTCCCCAGAAGGCAGCATCTGGCACGCCCCCTATTAAATATCCGATATAACCACAAACACCTTGTGCTACTGCTATTACAGGAATACCTACTGCATTACCAAATGTTTGAGCTACCAATTCATTTCCAAACATATAAATTTTATCCCTACGAAATGGCAAATAAATAACCGCACCTGCTTCTAATCTGTTTACGTTCGTAATCATGAAATACAGAAAAAAATACATCATAGCCATAGTGGCTAAAAAACCAAAACTCTGATTTACAATGGCGGATACTGCTGTTGTAGCGTACTCTTGTAAACTGCTAAGTGTTTTATCGCTGAGTATTTCAATATTATATTTCTGTTGTATTTGATGGTCAATATTTTTTAATAAACCCATTATAATTTCAGGGTTTGTTGTAATGCCGGAAATTTTGTTCAACACCAGCGAAACCATGACAGTGATGGGAAGTAATATGATAAAAAAACTGATCATGATGACTAAGGCTGCTATGAGTCCTTTTGGCCATTTTTTCTTTATAAGCAGATTTACAAAAGGCTTGCTCAGTACATAAAAAATAATAGCACCTAAAAATGCACTAAAGAATTCAATAAGACTGTAAAATAAAAATCCACCCAAAACCAAAATAATGGCTAAGATAAAATTTTTATTGATGAGATATTTATTTGGATTAATCATACAGCTTAATGCAGCTACAGTTTTTGAATTTTAATTCCTTCCTGTTCTTTGATGGCTGACCATCCACCCAATATATTGCGAATATTATGAATGCCTTGCCGCTTCATCATAGACGCTGCTATCACACTTCTATAACCACCTGCACAGTGTACATATACATTGTCTCCATCTTCAATATCTGTATAAGCTGCCGGATCTATAAGACTGTTTAGAGGAACATTTACTGCTTCAGCAACATGTCCATCTGCAAACTCATTTTCTTTTCTTACATCCAATATCATTAATTTTTCATCAAACTTTATATCCATGGCAAGTTCCGAAGCATCGATATCAATAATCATATCGATAGATTCGCCTTTATTTTTCCATGTTTCAAATCCGCCTTCAAGATGGCCTGCAAATTTGTCAAACCCAACCCTAGCTAACCTAACAACAGATTCTTTTTCCATGCCTACTTCCGTAATTAACAAGATTGACTTATCAAAGGGTAGCAAACTACCAGCCCATTCTGCAAACCTTCCTTCCAAACCAATGCTAATAGATCCTGGCATATATCCCTGTGTAAAGATGGATGCTTTACGGGTATCCAATAGAATCACTTCATGCTGATTAACAAGCATTTTTACTTGTTCAATACTAAGCGGTGTAAGGCCTTTTTGCAAAACAGATTCTAAGCTTTCATATCCATTTTTATTGATTTGTGCATTTATGGGAAAATATTCTGGGGGTGCTGCTAGTCCTTCTGTTACTGCATGTATAAAATCCTGTTTTGTAGAGGCTTTTAAAGCATAATTTTCAGCTTTTTCATGTCCAATTGTACTAAATGTATTTGGACCTAGATTTTTGCCACAACTACTTCCCGGGCCATGAGCAGGGTAAACAATAACATTGTCTGCTAAGGGCATAATTTTTTGTTGTAAACTATCATACATAAAACCTGCCAGGTCCTGCATAGTTATTTCATTTGCTTTTTGCGCCAGATCTGGGCGTCCCACATCTCCAACAAATAATGTGTCGCCTGTAAATACTGCATAATCTTTTCCTGTTTCATCTTTTAATAAGTAACAAGTACTTTCCATCGTATGACCGGGTGTGTGTAATACTTCAATCTGGAGATTTCCAACATTAAATTTTTCTCCATCTTTAGAAAGATACATATCAAATCCTGCGTTTGTTTCAGGTCCATAAATTATAGGAGCTCCTGTTGCATTATGTAAATCAATATGCCCACTTACAAAATCTGCATGAAAATGAGTTTCAAAAATATATTTGATTGTAGCATTACGCTGTTTTGCCTTTTCTATATAAATTTCTACATCCCTCAGAGGGTCTATGATTGCAGCTTCTCCATTGCTTTCTATGTAATAGGCTGCCTCACTTAGGCAGTTTGTATATAATTGCTCTACGTACATGGTAGTAATTTAATGCAAATGTACGTAATGAAAATATCAAAAATTTTAGATGAGGTTTGTGAAATTTTATTGTTTTTCTTTGCCTTTCAGGTAGGTTGTAAAAAACCATTTCCGGTTTTTTGAAAGGCAATTGGCTATTATACCATATCCAATTACATTATAGTCCAATCTAAATCAACAAAAATATAGTT